>NC_008278.1:3124139-3748967 GCF_000058485.1 Frankia alni ACN14a | reverse complement strand
CCGCTGACGCCCCGCACCAGGACGAGCGGCCGAGCGGGGGTCGTGGTCAGCGGTTGCCTACCATCCGTGACATCGCTACGTTCGGCGCATGCCGAGTGCCGCGGACCGGGCCGGAGTCCTGATCGTCGGCGCCGGCCCGACCGGCCTGCTGCTGGCCGCCGAGCTGGTCCGACGCGGGGTGCGCGCCCGGATCGTGGAGCGGGAGTCGGTCCGATCCCCCGCCAGCCGCGCCCTCGCCGTCAGCAGCCGCACGCTGATGCTGCTCGACGACCTCGACCTGGCCGCCGAGGCGGTGCGCCGCGGTCATCCGCTGCGCCAGGTCGAGGTGCACGACGTCAGCGGCCGACCCGACGCGGGCGGCGGGCGGCCCGGCGGGAGCGGACCCGGCGGGAGCGGACGGAGTGCGGGTCGGGGGGCGGGGCGGAGCGGGGGGACGGTCGTGCGGCTGCCCATCGGTCGGGTGCCGAGCCCCTTCCCGTTCACCCTGTCGCTGCCACAGCCGCAGACCGAGGACCTGCTGCGCGCACACGCCGCGCGGCTGGGGGTGCGGATCGACACCGGCGTCGAGTGCGCGGCGGTCCGGCAGGAGGGCGACCATGTCGTCGCGCAGCTGCGGCACGCCGACGGTTCGACGCGCACCGTCCACACCGACTGGCTGGTCGGCTGCGACGGCGCGCACAGTCAGGTCCGGCGCGCCGCCGGCATCGCCACGCACGGCTTCGACCTGCCCGAGACCTTCGCCCTCGGCGACGTCGTGACCGACTGGGCCCGCGAGCGCGCGCACGGACAGGTGACCTTCTCTCCCGCCGGGGTCGTCGCCGCCTTCCCGATGCCCGGCCCCCGGCACTGGCGCTTCATCGCCGACCTCCCCGACCTCCCCGGCATCGATGACCTCCCCGGCGCCCACTCCGACGACCACGCCGACCACTCCGACGATCACGCCGACCACTCCGACCACTCCGACCACTCCGACGGCCGGGCCGACGACCGGGCCGACCACTCCGACGACCGGGCCGATCCCGACGTGGCGGCGGAGCTGCAACGGCTGCTCGACGCGCGGCTGACCGACCCGCCGCGGCTGACCGAGACGCTCTGGACCACCACGTTCCGCGTCCATCAGCGCCGGGCGGAGAGTTTTCGCCGCGGGCGGGTGCTGCTCGCCGGTGACGCGGCGCACTCGCACAGTCCCGTGGGCGGGCAGGGCATGAACACCGGCCTGCAGGACGCCTACGCCCTGGGCTGGCGCCTCGCGCTGGTCGCCACCGGCCGGGCGGACGCGACCCTGCTCGACACCTACGCCGCCGAGCGCGAGCCGGTCGCCGACCGGCTGCTGGCCGGCACGGCCCGGGCGACCCGCGTGATCACCGCCCAGCACCCGGTCGCCCGGCGGGCGCGCGGCCTCGCCCTGCGACTCGTCGCCGCGAGCCCGCCGCTGGGCCGCCGCGCGGCCGCCGCACTCAGCCAGCTCGGGCTCGGCTACCCCCACGGTCCCCTCACCGACCGCGACCCGCACCGCATCGGACGCCGGCGCGGTGTGCCGGGCCCGGGCGCCCTCGCCCCGGACGTCGCGCTCGCCCCCGACGTCGCGCTCGCCGCCCCGGACGGCCCGACGCTGCGCCAGGCGACCCGGACCCCCTGGTTCTCGCTCCTGCTGTTCGCCGGCAGCGACGACGCCGCAGCCCGGCGGCTGCACGACGACGCCGCCCTGATCCACGCCCGCTTCGGCGACCTCGTCACCGCCCGGATCGTCGCGACTGCACCCACCGTCCGGGATACCCGCGACGATCCTTCCGGCGGTGAGCATTCCGGCGGCGATCACTCCGGCGGAGCGCGTTCCGGCGGAGCGCATTCCGGCGACGATGGCACCGTCCTCGACCCGGCCGGCCGGGCGCGGGCACGCTACGGCGCCGCGATAGGTGAGGCCGTCCTCGTCCGTCCCGACGGCTACCTCGCCTACCGGTCGACCACCGACCCCGTCGGCCGGCTGGAACGCTACCTGCGCACGCACGGCATCACCCCAGCGCCCGCGGGGGTCGCCGCGCCGGCCTCGACCACGGCCGCGGGCAGGACCTCCTGACCACCCCGAAACCGGCCGGCGACACGGAACCCGTCGCGCCGCGAAGGACTCGTGTTCTCAGCCCGCCCCCTGCTCAGCCGGGGTGGACAGCTCCGACCGTGCCGCCGCAAGGGCAAGCGGATCCAGGTAGTCGCGATACAGGAAGATCTTTCCCCCGTCCTGATGCCCGTCGACGCCGCTCACGCAGACGAACATACGTTCGACATCGGGATCTCGTTGTCCTACCGTTGACCTATGAGTTTCGAGGACGGCGCGCGAGACGGGCCGGTGCCACCGGCGCGGCTGGCGGTGATCGCCGGGCAGGTCGAGGGGCTGCTGTCGGATGAGACCTGGCGGCTGTCGGACGGCGAGTTGGAGGCGTTGATCGAAGGGGTCTGCCGGCTGGTCGGGCGGGTCGCGGCGGCGCGTGGTCGGCTGCTGGTCGAGGCGCAGGATCGGGGTTTCGCGCTGCGTCAGGGAGCGGTGGACACTGCTGCCTGGTTGCGGGATCGGCTGGCGCTGGCGTCCCGGGAGGCGCGTAGGCAGATCACTCTCGCCCGTGATGTTCACGAGGTGTGCCGGGCCACCGGCGCGGCCCTGGCGGCCGGTGAGCTCACCGTCGAGCACGCCGTCGTGATCTGCGAGGCGATGCGGTCGCTGCCTGCCGGGGTGACACCCGAACAGCGCGGCGAAGCCGAACTGGCCCTGCTCGCCTTCGCCCACACGTTCGACCCCTACCAGCTGGTGAAACTCGCCGCCCGCCAACGCGAAGCACTGACCATGGTCGACACCTCCCCCGGCGGCGACGACCCCCACGCCGACAGCCAGACCGGCGAACACAACAACCCCGGCAGCGGCCGCACGGGCAATGCTGGCGCCGGCAATGCTGGCGCCGGCAATGCTGGCGGGGATGGTGACAGCGCGGACACGAACAACCGCGAGAGGCCAAGCCCCGATCCCGCCGACATCCGCCGCCTGACCCTCACCGACACCCCCGCCGGCACCACCCTGCTCAGCGGCGAGCTCGACGCCGAAGGCGCCGCGATGCTCCGCACCGCGTTGGACAGCCTCGCCGCACCCCACCCCGCCGTCGACGGCACCTCTGATTCCCGCAGCCCGGCCCGCCGCCGCGCCGACGCCCTCATCGACCTGATCAGCCGCGCCCTCGGCGCCGCCGCACTACCGGAATCCGGCGGAGTTCGACCCCACCTGACCGTCACGATCCCCTGGAAGACCCTGCTCGCCGCCGACACCATCCCCGCCACCACCAGCTGGGGGCTTCCCCTGCCCCGCGCTGCCCTGGCCCGACTGAGCTGCGACGCGGAAATCAGCCGCATCCTGCTCGACCCCGCCGGTGTCCCCCTCGACGTCGGACGATCAACCCGCACCGTTCCCGCGCACCTGCGCCGCGCCCTGGCCATCCGCGATCAGGGATGCGTGTTCCCGGGCTGCGATCGGCCACCGTCCTGGTGCGAAGCACACCACGCGATCCACTGGCGCGACGGCGGACCCACCGCTCTGCACAACCTGCTCCTGCTCTGCGCCACCCACCACCGCCGGGTCCACCACGACGGCTGGGACATCATCTTCACCGACGACCACCGCCCCGCACTCATCCCACCCCACCGCATCGACCCACTACGCCGACCCCGCCGCAACCCCTACAGCCAACCCCCACCACACCTACGGAACACCGCCTGAGCGGCGCGAACCGGCCCGGCCCGACCGCCTGTCCGGCCCTCGTCACCCGACTCGGGAAGGCGCATGCGGACCGCAGGTTACCGCGCGGCCGTCCTCCTGGATCAGGTAAAGATGGCCGCCCGAGCTGCCCAGATGGACTCGTTGGCCAGCCGGAACGCTTCGGGATCGCGGCTACTTGGCCATTTTCGGTGCTCGCTGGTGCAAGGCCAGGTTGACCAGTCGAGTTGCGAGTCAGGGCATTGCACGCAACGGTCGCCCCTACGGCCGATAGTGACACCATGACTTCGCTCATACGCAATATCGAGTTCGACTGCGCCGATGCCTACGCTCTCGGGTCCTTTTGGGCAGAGGTCCTGGGAGGGGTCCTGCACCAGGACGACCGGCCCGAGGTTCCGGAGGTACTCGTGAGCACCGGAGAGGGCAGCGGTCCAGGCCTTCTTTTCCTCCTCGTACCCGAGGGCAAGAAGGTCAAGAACCGGCTGCACCTGGATCTTCAGCCACAGGACCGATCTCGAGATGAAGAAGTCGAGCGGCTGTTGGGCCTGGGCGCGAAGGTTGTCGCGGACTTCCGCAAGCCGGACGGTACGGGCTGGGTCGTCATGATCGACATTGAAGGGAACGAATTCTGTGTGGAGCGCAGTCAGGCAGAGCGAATCGTGACCGGGGATATCTAGTGCCTCCGTCAGGCCGGGTTCGCCCGCTGGACGATCTGCCGCGGTTTCTGATCTTCGGTGTCCTGGTTCCGCCAGGCGATCCTGCCCGCGCAAGGGCGTGTCAGCTGGGGCGGCGGCTCGGCGGACGGGGCGGATGGCGGCGGATGTTGCGGAAGGTGATCAGCGCGGTGGCGCACATCGTCTCTGCGGGTCGGCGGGGGCCGAGTGGATCGTCGGACCCGGATCGGCCCGTCCCTGAGTCGGCGTCGATGTCGAACCCTTCATCGCCCTCGGCACCGGAAAGGACGGTTGCGCCGTCAGTGGTCGGGACGCACCAGACGTCGGCGGCGGCGATGGTCGTCGTCAGGCCCGCGTGGACCACCCGGCCGTGGGCGAGGAAGGCCGCGCCGCTCGCCGGGGCGAGGATCTTCAGGGTGACGTCGACGGTCATGTTGACCCAGCCGGCCGGCAGCAGGGTTCCCGCGGCGCAACCGGCGGCGAGGTCCGCCAGCGAGGCGAGGACGCCAGCCTGCAGGTGGCCGTCATGCTGGGTGAGCTCATGGCGCCAGGGCTGGAGGAGTTCGACCTCGCCGGGTGTCACCCGCCCGACCCGGAAACCCAGCCGGGCCGCAGCGGGCATGCTGAGAACCGTCTCGGTGACGAACCGGACGTAGTCGGGGTTGGCCGGGCGCACCGCCACCGCGGGCGTCTCAGCCGGCCGGGGACGACGCCGGCGCGGCAGGGGGCGAAGCCGCCCACGGTGCGAGGTCGCCAGCCAGGTAGCGGCGGCGGGCGGCGGCTCGCATGATCTTGCCGCTGCTGGTCTTGGGCAGTGTGCCCGGGCGGACGAGCACCAGGTCCGCCAGCGTGAGGTCGTGTTGGCGCACCACCGCGGCGCGGATCGACCCGGCGACGTCCGCGGGGTCGGCGTCCGTGCCGGGTTCGCCGCGCACCTCCTGGACGACGACGGGGCGTTCCCCGCCCGGGCCCGGGACCGCGAAGGCGGCGCACCCGCCGGGCCGCAGCGCGGGGTGCGCCGCCGCGGCGGTCTGTTCGAGGTCCTGCGGGTAGTGGTTGCGGCCGCGCAGGACCAGCATGTCCTTGTGCCGACCCACGACGTACAGCTCGCCGTCGACGATCAGGCCGAGGTCGCCGGTGCGCAGATAGGAGCGGCCGGGCGCGTCGGCGCAGCGGGCCTGAAAGGTGTCGGCGGTGGCCGCCGGGCGCTGCCAGTAGCCGGCCGCCACGTGGTCGCCGGCGACCCAGATCTCCCCGATCCGGTCGGGCGGAGCGCCGCGCCCGGTCTCCGGATCGACGATCCGCACCTCGGCTGCGACCCACGGCCCGAGCGCCATGGCGCCCTCGGCCTGCGCCGTGGCGCCATCGAAGGCGGCGGGGGCAAGGCCGGAGCCGACGAGGGGCCGGCCGCGGCCGGGTGGGGTCGGGGTGTAACGGCCCGCGCCGAGCCCGTCGGCGTCCGCGTCGAGGGTGCGGGGGCCGCGGCCCTTGCGGCTGCCGGTGACCAGCAGCGTCGCCTCGGCCAGGCCGTAGCAGGGGTAGAGCGCGCGCGGGTCGAATCCGACCGGGGCGAAGGCGTCGGCGAAGCGGCGCAGCGTGTCGGCGCGGATCGGTTCGGCGCCGTTGAACGCGACCCGCCAGCAGCTCAGGTCCAGGTCGGGCACGCCGCCGCCGGCCGCCGCGGCCGCGCAGACGTCGAAGGCGAAGTTCGGACCGCCGCTGGTGTGGGCGCGGTAGCGGGAGATCGCCGCGAGCCACAGCAGTGGGCGGCGGATGAACGCCCCCGGGTCCAGCAGCACGCCGGTCGCGCCGAGGTACAGCGGTTGCAGCACGTTGCCGATGAGGCCCTGGTCGTGGAACAGCGGCGCCCAGCCGACGAACGTCGAGTGCCGGTCGTGGCCGAAGGCGAGCCGGATCATCTCCTGGTTCGCCGCCAGGTTGCGATGGGTGACCATCACGCCCTTCGGGTCGGCCGTGGACCCGGAGGTGTACTGAAGGAACGCGACCGTGTCCGGCTCGCCCGACCAGTCCGGCGCAGCGTCGGTCGGCTCCAGGGTCGGCTCGGGGACGGTCTCGTCCACCGCGATCCACGCCAGCGGGCCGGTGACGGCCTCCAGCGGCACCCGGACCACGTCGATCATCGGGCCGGTGGACAGGACGGCGGTGGGCGCGCAGTCCCGCACGATCGCGCGGGTGGCGTCCTGGACCGCGCCGCGGCGCGGCGGGTTGACCGGCACGGCGATGACGCGGGCGTACAGGCAGCCGAAGTAGGCAACGATGAACTCCAGGCCCTGCGGGAAGACCAGCAGCGCCCGCTCCCCCGGCCCGCAGCGGCGGCCCAGCCGGTCGGCGATGGCCAGCGCCCGGGTGTACAGCTCCCGGTAGGTCAGCGCGGCCCGCTCGTCGCCGTGCTCGTCGAGCAGGATGAACGCCCGCCCGTCCGGGTCGCCGGCGGCGCGTCGGCGCAGCACGTCCGGCAGCAGGGCGCCCGCCACGTCGTGATCGGTTCGCGTCCCCGCCGCAGGCCCGCCCGTCACCAGGCCCCCGCCAGCGCGACGGGCAGGCTGGTCAGCCCGCGGACGATGAGGCTGTGCTCCTGGCGGGGAAGGTCCCGCCCGCCGGCGTCACCGTGCCGGTCGACCGCGGGCGCGAGGCGTTCGGCGCGGCCGGTGAGGCAGCCGAAGACGATCTCGGCCTGAGCCCTGGCGAGCATGCCGCCGAGGCAGCCGTGCATCCCATGGCCGAAGGCGAGGTGGCCCCCCGCCGGGCGGGTGATGTCGAAGGTGTCCGGCCGGTCGAACACCGCGGGGTCCCGGTTGGCCGCGCCGAGGCAGAGCAGCACCTGCTCGCCGGCACGGATCCGGCTGCCGCCGAGCTCGACGTCGCGGGTGGCGAGGCGCTTGGTGAGCTGCAGGGGGCTGTCGTAGCGCAGCGCCTCCTCGACGGCGGCAGCGACCAGCTCCGGCCGCCGGTGCAGCAGCGCCGCGGTGTCGGGATGGTGCACCAGGGCGAGCAGCCCGTTGCCGATGAGGGCCGTTGTCGTCTCGACGCCGGCAACGAAGCACATGATGCACAGGAAGCCGAGTTCGGTGTCGGTGAGCCGGTCCCCGCCGCCGGTGCGCGCGGCGAGCAGCCGGCTGACCAGGTCGTCGCCGGGCCGGGCGCGGCGGGCGGCGATGACGCCGGCCATGGCGTCGGCGAAGGTCGCGACGACCTCGCCGACGCGGTCGACCTCGCCGGGCGCCATCAGGCCGGGTTCGAGCAGGAACCGGACGTCGTGCGTCCACCGACCGACCTCGCCACGCACATCGTCCGGCAGCGCCATCCACTCGCTGAGGACGGCGATCGGCAGGGGCCCGGCGAGGTCGGTGACCGCGTCCAGACCGCCGCAGTCGGACAGCGCCCGGTCGAGCAGGCCGCGGGCGATCGCGGCGATCCGGGGCCGCAGCCGGGTGACCTCAGCGGTGGTGAACACCCGGTTGACCAGGGCACGCAGCCGAGCGTGCTGCGGGTTGTCGGTGAAGACGAGCGAGGTGTGCGCCAGCTGGACCATCCGCTCGGCGTTGCCGGACCTGCCCGAGTTGCCGGCAGCGACGGAGCCGAGGGCGTCGCCGCCAGCGGCTCGGCTGACCAGCCGTGGGATCAGCCCGGCGCTGAAGGTGCGGTCGTGCAGCACGGCGCGGACGTCGGCGTGGCGGGTCAGCACCCACATGCCCATCGTCCGCAGGACCGGCGACGTCCGGCGCAGCTCCCGGTAGACCGGGTAGGGGTCGGCGCGGAACGCAGCGCTGAACGGGTTGAACCGCGCCGCGGCAGGTGCCGTAGGCGCCGCCGATGCCGTGGACGCGGTCGATGGCGTTGGCACAGCCGATGGCGTTGGCACAGCCGATGGCGTTGGCACAGGCGATGGCGTTGGCACGGCCGGTGCCGTGGACGCGGCCGGGCGGTGCGTCATCGGGCCGGACCGCCGGGGCCGTCTACGTCGGTGCCGCGGTAGGGGACGAGCACCAGGCGCAGCAGGCAGATCCGGCGCATCCGGAAGCCGACCGCAGACAACCGCAGGTAACGCTCGTAGCGGGCGACGACATCCGGCCCGACGAGCGCCACCGCCTCGTCGCGGCGGGCCCGCAGCCGGCGGGCCCATTCCTCGCAGGTGCGGGCGTAGTCGAACCGACCGTTGTGCAGCGCCCGGACCTCGAAGATCCCCTCGGCGGCGGCGGTGATCTCGGCGAGGGTGGGCAGGTCGGCGTCGGGGAAGATCTCCCGCTGGATGAACCCGTTGGCCTGCTCGCGGCGCATGCTCGCGTAGGCGATCGTCTGCAGGGACAGCACGCCGTCCGGCGTCAGCCAGCGGTGACAGCGGGTGAAGAACTCGCGGTAGATGCGGATCTTCTCGGCCGGCGGGTCCGCCGGCGTGGCGAAGTGCTCGAACGCGCCGATCGAGATGATGCCGTCGAAGCGGCCCTGCGGGGTGTAGTCCATCCAGTTCTCGAGGCGGACCTCGACGCCGGGAAGGGCCTGCGACCGGACATGGGCCGCCTGCCGCTCGCTGAGCGTGAGGCCGACCGACCGCGGCACCCCGTGCCGCACCGCCAGCCGGGCCAGCACCGACCCCCAGCCACAGCCGACGTCGAGGACCGCCCGGGCCCGGTCGGCCCCCACCGCGTCGAGGTGGAAGCGCAGCTTGCGTTCCTGGGCGACCGCCAGGGCGTCCCCGCCGCCGTCGAGGGTCTCCCCGCCGACCGGCTCCCACATCGCACAGGAGTAGGTCAGCGAGCTGTCCAGCCAAAGGCGGTAGAACTCGTCGCCGACGTCGTAATGATGGCGGACGGCCGCCGCCGCCCCCGCCGCCCGGTCAGCGTCGGCGGGCGCCGTCACCGCTGGGCCAGGTCCGGGCTGGCCACCGGCTCCCGGGCGCCCTGGTCGTACAGGTGGGCCGCGAGCGCGTTGAGCGTCGGGTTCTCGAACAGCGACTCGGGGGCTACGTCGACGCCGTAGTGGTCCTCGACCGCGATCAGCAGCGAGACCGCGACGGCCGAATCCACCCCGAGGCGGTCGAAGTCAGCGTCGAGGTCGATCTCGGACACCGGCTGCTCCAGGATGTCCGCGACATGATCCCGACACCACTGGGCGATGCCCTCCCGAGCGGCGGCGTCCACTGTCTCCTCCTCCGTACGTCAGGTCTGGCGTGTGTCAGATCCGGAGATCGGCGGTCAGCTCCGGGAATCCGCGGGCCAGGTCCGGGAATCCGCGGGCCAGGCCCCGGAGTCCGTAGGTCAGGTAGCGGGGTCGAGGCCGGCGGCCTCGCGGCGCCCCGTCCGCTGGGCCGCCCTGCGCTGCCCGGACGGCAACCGGATGTCCCGGGCGAGCCCGCCGGCCGCCAGGATCCGGATCAGCCAGTAGCCGGGGTCGAGCCGGTACCAGGTGAGCCCGAACGACGGCGAGTCGGGGAAGGCGTGATGGTTGTTGTGCCAGGATTCCCCGAAGGTCAGCAGGGCGAAGATCCCGCCGTTGCGGCTGTTCTCCCGGGACTCGTACGGCCGCGTACCGAACATGTGCAGGAACGAGTTGATCGCCCAGATCGTGTGTTCCAGCACGAACATGCGCACGAGGCCACCCCAGAGCAGGCCGCTGACGGCGCCTTCCCAGCTGCGGTGGGCCAGGCCGCCGACGAGGGCCGGCAGCAGCAGGCCCAGCACGACCCACAGGTGGTAGCGGCGGGCGACGCGCATCAGCGGCCGGTTGCGGATCAGGTCCGGGGCATAGTGCGCGACATTGGGATATTCGTGCCGGCGCATCCACAGGAAGTGCGAGTGCGCCAGTCCGCGCAGCCGCCCCCGTAGCCCGCCGCCGGCGAGGTTCGGCGAATGCGGATCGCCCTCGCGGTCGCTGCACTCGTGGTGCCGACGGTGCAGCGCGACCCAGGACACGACGCCACCCTGCCCGGCCATGGAGCCGCAGACCGCGAGAACCGCCGCCGCCGACGGCGCGGACTTGAAGGTGCGATGAGTGAACAACCGATGATATCCGACGCTGATGCCCAGTCCGGTCACCAGCCAGAAGGTGAACAGCAACGCGATTTCGGTGACGCCGAGCGGCTGCACCCACAGAAAGGCGACGGCGGCCGCGGTACCGGCGATCGGGAGCACGTCGAACATCAGGAAGTGACGGCGCTGGAGGCGGTGCAGAAAGGAATTGCTGACCGTCTTGCGGCGCGGCTCCGACGCCACGGCGCGGGCTCCGGCGGCGCGGGCTCCGGCGGCGCGGACAGCAGGATCGACACTCGCCATGCGCGGTCTCCCTCCTGGTCACGTCGCTGCTCGACGCATCCCGTCGGAGCATCGGGGCATTTGCTCCAGGACGGGCCCAACGCTAACCACGACGGCGCCGGATCCGCCGTGGCCATTGGAATATCGAATCGCCGGAGCCACTTTTCCCGTCGATGTTCCGTGGGGGTGTTCACCAACTCGACGGCTGGGCGACCCCGGCGGGCAAGGCCCGATCCTCCGCGCCGAAATCTGTGCTCGCTTCGCTGGGTGGGCGCCGCCAGGGGCGAGGGTCGCCATCCGGGCACGCTGGAGGATCCGTGGACCGCCGCCGGGTGCTTGCGGGAATCGTCGCCACACCTCTCGCCGCCGCTCCGCTCGTCGCCTCGGTGGCGGCGGCCGGGCCCGCGCTCGCCGCCGGTGCACCCCCCGCCGGTGCGCCCGCCGCCGGTGCCGAGCGCCGCCGTTCGACGCTGGTCATCGGGCACCGCGGCGCCTCCGGCTACCGCCCCGAGCACACCCTGGCCTCCTACGAGCTGGCCGCCCGCCTGGGCGCGGACTTCGTGGAGCCCGACCTGGTGCCCACGAAGGACGGCGTCCTCGTCTGCCGGCACGAACCGGAGATCGGCGGGACGACGAACGTCGCCGACCACCCCGAGTTCGCCGGCCGGAAGAAGACGGTGTCCCTCGACGGCGTCGCGACCACCGGCTGGTTCACCGAGGACTTCACCCTGGCCGAGCTCAAGACGCTGCGCGCCAAGGAGCGGCTGCCCGACGTGCGCCAGGAGAACACCCTTTACGACGGGCTGTTCGAGATCCCGACCTTCACCGAGGTCCTCGACCTGCGGGTCCGGCTGTCGAAGGAGCTCGGCCGGGAAATCGGCGTCTACCCGGAGACCAAGCACCCGACCTACTTCACCAAGGCCGGGCTGCCCCTGGAACAGCGCCTCGTCGACACGCTGAACCGCTACGGCCTGAACCGGCGGGATGCGGCGGTGTTCGTCCAGTCCTTCGAGACGGCGAACCTCGCCCAGCTGCGCACGCTGGGGCTGCGCACGCCGGTGGTGCAGCTGCTGTCGGCCGAGGGGGCGCCGTTCGACCTCGTCGACGCCGGGGACAAGCGGACCTACGCCGACCTCGTGACGCCGGCCGGCCTGCGGGGCATCGCCGCCTACGCCACCGGCATCGGCCCCGACAAGCTGCAGGTCATCCCCAAGGCCGCCGACGGAACGCTGGGGCGGCCGACCTCGCTGGTCGCCGACGCGCACGCCGCCGGGCTCGTCCTGCACCCGTACACGTTCCGGGCGGAGAACACGTTCCTGCCGGCGGACTACCGCCGCGGCACCTCGCCGAACGACTTCGGCCGGGCCATCGACGAGCAGGTCGCCTACCTCAGGGCCGGCGTCGACGGGCTGTTCACCGACCAGGCGGACATCGGCGTCCTCGCCCGGGCCGTCGCCGCCGGGCAGTCGATCGCCGCCGTCCAGCCGGCCCCGCACTCGGCGACCTGAGAGCTGCCGCGCCACGGCGCGGCGGCGGTGCGGTGCGGGGACAGGGCCGTCCCCGCACCGCACCGCACACCCGGTCAGTGGACCTGCCGACCCTGCCGACCTGCCGACCTGCCGACCTGCCGACGCGCGGCTACCTCGCCCCTTCCAGCCGCTCCAGCCAGCGGTGCAGGTCCCGGGCGGTCGACGCGGCGTGCTCGTTCATCATCGACTGGTGGTCGCCGGCCACGTCGAAGGAGTCGTGATCCATCGACCAGTCGGTCGTCCACGCCTGGCCGTGCCCGGTGATGTCCTCGGCGACGGTGCCCCGGGGCATCCGCTCGGCCGCGCGCAGGAGCATGACCGGGGCGGCGACGGCGCGCGGCCGCCAGTGCTCGAACAGGTCGAGGTAGGCACCCTGCGCGGTGATCTGCGCCTCGGTCATCAGGGCGAACGCCTGGTCGTTGACGGCGATGCCGCGCAGCTCCTCGTGGATGTCCTCCTCCGGGATGCGGTCGGTGGGCAGCCACGTGTCAAGCAGCGCCACCGCCGCGGGGTGCACCCCCCGGTCCTCCAGCGCGGAGGCGATGGCGTGCGCCAGCCAGCCGCCGGAGGAGTACCCGGCGAGGACGACGGGTGTGACGGGGAAGGCGCGCGCGACGGTGTCGGCGTGCATCTCGACGACGAGCTCCGCGTTCGCCGGCAGCAGCTCGCCGTCGCCGAATCCCGGGTGCGGCAGGGCGAAGACGTCGCGCAGACCGTGCAGGTGCAGGGCGATCCGGGCGAAGTTGTGGGGCCCGGACGGGGCCACCATCGACGGCAGGCACACCAGCGCGACGGGTGCCGGGCCGGTGGCCAGGCGCACCGGTCTGGCGGGCGGGCCGAACTCGGCGGCCGAGTCGAACACCGGGCGCAGCCGGGCGGCGGCGCGCAGCACGCCGACGCCGGCGGCGAACTTGCCCTGCGCGCAGGCCTGGCGGTACAGCCCACGCACCCCGACCTCGACCGCACCACCCGTCGTGCCCGTGCCCGCCGACGCGGCGACGCCGGAGGCGCCGGCCAGGCGCGCGGCGGCGGACATCGGACCAGCGGCGGACACCTGGGCGGCGGACACCCGGGCGGCGGACACCTGGGCGGCGGACACCTGGGCGGCGAGGGTGTCCAGGTGGGCGGCGAGTTCGGTGACCGTCGGATGCTCGAACACCACCTGGGTGGCGAGCGTCAGGCCGGTCGCCGTGGCCAGGCGGCGGCTGAGCTCGACGGAGGCGAGGGAGTCGAAGCCGAGTTCGAGGAAGCGGCGGGTCGGGTCGAGCTCGTCGGGGGTGTCGTGGCCGAGGATGGCCGCGGCCTCGGCATGGACCAGCTCCACCAGCACCTGGGCGCGCCGCGGCGGGCGCAGGTCGAGCACGGTCGGGGCGGCCTGCCCCGCCTGGGCCTGCCCCGCCTGGGCCGGTGTCGCCGACTGCCCGAGCCGTCCCGCGGGCAGCGCGGCGACGGGCAGGGCGGCGACGGGCAGCTCCTCGAAGAAGCGGCTGGGCCGGGCCGCGGTGATGGACGGCAGGAACGTCTCCCAGGCGACGTCGACGACGGTCAGCGCCGTCTCGCCCGCGGCGACGGCCTGGGTGAGCGCGGTGACGGCCGGTTCGGGGGCCAGCGGGCGCAGGCCGCGGCGGGTCAGGTAGTCGCGCAGCGCCGGCTCGGCGCCGAGACCGGCATCGGCCCAGGGGCCGAAGGCCACCGCGGTGGCCGGTCGGCCCTCGGCGCGACGGCGGGCGGCGAGGGCGTCGAGGTAGGCGTTGCCGGCACTGTAGGCGGCCTGGTTACCGCTGCCCCAGACCCCCGAGATCGACGAGAACAGCACGAACGCCGCCACCTTCGCCCCGTCCGGGCCGTCGAGCAGGCGGTCGAGCGTGCCGGCGCCGGCGACCTTGCCGGCGACCACGCCCGCGAACTCGGCCAGAGTGAGCTGGGCCAGCGGCGTGGTCGGGCCGGCGGTGCCCGCGGCGTGCACGACGGCGGTGACCGGTTCGCCGGCGTCGGCCAGCTCGCGCAGCAGCCCGGCGAGCCGGCCGGGGTCGGCCACGTCGCAGGCGTCGATCGTGGCGTGCGTGCCCAGCGCCGCCAGCTCGCCGAGCAGTTCCCGGGCGCCGGGGCTGTCGGGACCGCGCCGGCTGGCGAGGACGACACGGCGGGCCCCGTCGCGGGCCAGGCGGCGGGCGGTGTGCGCGCCGAGCGCGCCGGTGCCGCCGGTGATCAGTACGGTCCCGTCCGGCCGCCAGGTCGCCTCCCCCGGCGTCAGGGCCGCCGTCGGGGCGGGGTCCGATGCGGGGATGCGCAGCAGGCGGGGTACTCGCAGGCCCTGCGGGCGGGGGGCGAACTGGTCCTCGCCGCCGGGGGCGGTCAACGCGGTGCCGAACCACAGCAGGGTCTGGTCGTCGAGGCTGGTCGGCAGGTCGATGAGGCCGCCCCAGACCTGCGGCGTCTCCAGCGCGAGGGTACGGCCCAGACCCCAGACCATCGCCTGCTCCGGCTGGGTGACGGGATCCTCGGCGCCCGTCGTGACCGCACCGCGGGTGACGGCCCACAGCGGCGCGCCGACCCCCAGGTCGCCCAGCGCCTGGACGCCGGTGACGGTGAGGGCGAGGCCGGTGGTGAGATGCGGGTGGTCCGGGTGGGGGGTGCCGTCGAGGGCGAGCAGGGACACGACGCCGCCGACTCGATCGATGCCGACTCGATCGATGCCGACTCGATCGATGCCGACACGGTCGACGCCGACACGGTCGGCCCTGGGCACGGCCCCTGCGGGCGCCGCCGCCTCGCCGAATCCGGTGTCGCCGAACCCCGTGTCGCGGCGGATCGCCTCGGCCAGGCGCGCGGCAACCGCGGACCGGTCGGCCCGGGCGAGCGGGATCGGCAGCGGCGTGCCACCGAGACGCTCGATCATCCAGGTGACGCGGGCGAGCAGCGCGTCGTCCACCCCGTCCGGCGGGATGAGCACGGGCCACCGGCCGCTCAACGGTCCGGTGGTGGCGGCCTGCGCGGCGATGGCCGCGGTGAGGTCGGCGTCGGCCATCGGCTGCCAGACGGTGCGGTACCGCCAGGTGCCGGGATCACCGGCGGCCCCGGCTGCGGGCTGCGCCGGCTCGCCGAGTCCGGCGGCCCTGGGCCGGCCCGTCCACGCCAGGCGCAGCGTGTCGGCGGCCTGCGCGTCGGCGGCTTGCCGGGCGGCGGCGCCTTGCGGGGCAGCGGCGCCTTGCGGGGCAGCGGCGCCTTGCGGGGCGGGGGTCGGGGTGCCGTCGGCCTGACGGGGGGCGGGGATGGCGGCGCCGGTGCCCGCCAACCAGTAGCGCCGGCGTTGGAAGGGGTAGGTGGGCAGGTCGATCACGGTGCCGGCCCGGCCGATCACGGCCCGCCAGTCGACGTCGACGCCGTGCGTGTCAAGGCCGGCGAGGGCGGTGAGCAGCGTGTCGGCCTCCGGCCGCCCGGCTCGGGTCGTCGCGACCGCGATCGGCGCCGCGGCGTCCGCCGGCAGGCAGCCGGGCAGCAGCGCGGTGAGGACCGCGTCGGGGCCGAGCTCGACGAAGGCGCCGGCGCCCTCGGCGTGCAGGCGGCGGGCGGCGTCGAGGAAGCGCACCGCGCCACGCGCGTGACCGGCCCAGTAGTCGGGGGTGCACAGCTCGTCGCCGGCGGGCTCGCCGGTGCGGGTGGACACGATCGGAATCGCCGGTGCGTGGTGGGTGACCTGCCCGGCGATGACCCGGAACTCGTCGAGCATGCCCGCCATGTGCGGGGAGTGGAAGGCGTGGCTGACCGCGAGGCGCCTCGTCGCGTGGCCGCGGGCCGCCCAGGCCGCGGCGATCCGCTCGGCGGCGTCGGCGTCCCCGGCGATGACCGTCGCCTCGGGACCGTTGACGGCGGCGATCTCCACCCGCCCCTCCTGGCCGGCCAGCGACGCGGCGACCTCGCCGGCACCCGCCCGGATCGCGATCATCGCGCCGCCGGGACGGCAGGACTGCATGAGCCGGCCGCGGGCGGCGACCAGCGTCACCGCGTCGTCCAGGGACCACACGCCCGCGACGTGGGCGGCGGTCAGCTCGCCGATCGAGTGCCCGGCGAGCAGTGCCGGGGTCACCCCCCAGGAGGTGACCAGTCGGTACAGCGCCGTACCGAAGGCGAACAGCGCCGGCTGGGTGTACTCGGTGCGGTGGAGCAGGGCGGCGTCGGGCGTGCCGGGGGCGGCGAACATCACCTCCCGCAGCGGCCGGGCGAGGTGGTCGGCGAACCGGTCGCAGATCTCGTCGAGGTCGTCGGCGAACGCGGGGAAGGCGTCGTAGAGGTCGCGGCCCATGCCGTTGCGCTGGCTGCCCTGCCCGGTGAACAGCATGGCGGTGCGGCCCGGCGGGGTGGCGGGGCGCGTGCCGAGAACGAGCCCGGCCGCCGGTCGGCCCGCCGCGAGCGCGGACAGCGCACCGGCGAGACGTCGGCCGCCGTCGCCGCCTCGACGCGGGCCGGCCAGCGCCACCGCCCGGTGCTCGAAGCGGGACCGGCCGGCGAGGGTGTGGGCGACGTCGACGGGGTCGAGGCCCGGACGGCGGTCCAGGTACGCGGCAAGCCGCTCGGCCTGGGCGCGCAGCGCCGCCGGCGTCCGACCGGACAGCACGATCGGCACCGCCGCGCCGCTGACGGCGACCGGCGCCCCGGACGCCACCGGCACCGCGGCGGCGGGAGGGGTGGCGGTCGGAGTGGCAGGTGGAGTGGTGGGTTCGGTGGTGGGTGGGATGGCAGCGGCGGGCGGCGTGACGGGTGCGGGCGGGGTGGTGGGTGCGGGTGGGGTGGTGGTGCGGGGCCGGTCGGCGCAGCCGCTGCGCGGCGCGGGCGGGCGCGGCTCGGCCGGGGGCTCCTCGAGGATGACGTGGGCGTTGGTGCCGCTCACCCCGAACGCGGACACGCCGGCCCGGCGCGGGCGGCCCTCACGGCGCCGCCAGGCGACGTTTTCGGTGAGCAGCTCGACGTCGCCGGCCGACCAGTCGACGTGCGGCGAGGGCTCGCGGACGTGCAGGGTGCGCGGCAGCACCTCGTGCCGCAGCGCCTGGACCATCTTGATGATCCCGCAGACCCCGGCCGCGGCCTGGGCGTGGCCGATGTTGGACTTCAGCGAGCCCAGGTACAGCGGCCGGCCGGCCGGCCGGTCCTGACCGTAGGTCGCGAGGACGGCCTGGGCCTCGATCGGGTCGCCGAGCGTGGTGCCGGTGCCGTGCGCCTCCACCGCGTCGACGTCGGCGGTCCGCAGGCCGGCGTTGGCCAGCGCCTGGCGGATGAGCCGCTGCTGGGACAGGCCGTTGGGGGCGGTCAGCCCGTTGCTGGCGCCGTCCTGGTTGATCGCCGTGGCGCGCAGCACCGCGTGGACCCGGTGGCCGCGGCGGCGGGCGTCGGAGAGCCGTTCCAGCAGCAGCACGCCCGCGCCGTCGGCCCAGCCGGTGCCGTCGGCGTCGGCGGAGAACGCCTTGCACCGTCCGTCGGGCGCCAGCCCCCGCTTGCGGCTGAACTCCACCAGGATCCCCGGCGTCGACATGACGGTCACCCCGCCGACAAGCGCCAGGTCACACTCCCCCGCGCGCAGCGACTGGCTGGCGAGATGCGTCGCGACCAGCGAGGCGGAGCACTGGGTGTCCACGCTCAGCGCCGGTCCCTCCAGCCCGAAGGTGTAGGCGACCCGGCCGGCGATCACCCCGGAGGCGTTGCCGGTGAGCAACTGGCCCTGCGCGTCCTGCGGCGCGGTGTGCCAGGCCGGCCCGTAGTCCTGCAGCGAGACGCCGGTGAACACGCCGGTGCGGCTGCCGCGCAGGGACCGGGGATCGATGCCGGCCCGCTCCACCGCCTCCCAGGAGACCTCCAGCATCAACCGCTGCTGCGGGTCGAGGGCGTTGGCCTCCCGCGGGCCGATGCCGAAGAACGCCGGATCGAACTGGTCGATGCCGGTGAGGAACCCACCGTGGCGGGTGTAGGCGGTGCCGGGATGGTCGGGGTTCGGGTCGTAGAGCCCGGCCAGGTCCCAGCCCCGGTCGTCGGGCAGTCCGGCGACCGCGTCTCGCCCGGCGTGCACCAGTTCCCACAGCGCCTCCGGCGAGTCGACGCCGCCGGCCAGCCGGCAACCCATGCCGACGATGACGATCGGGTCGTCCGCCGGCCGCTGCCCGTCGCCGGCCGCGGCCCCACCCGCCAGCGGTCCCGCCGCGGGGCCCGCCGCGGTCGGCCTCACGGCGGTGATCTCGTCACCGATCCCGAGCAGTTCGCGGCGCAGATGGTCCGCCAGGGCCCGCGGCGTCGGCCGGTCGAAGAACAGGGTGGCGGACAGGCGCAGACCCGTCTGCTCGGCCAGCGCCGCCCGCAGCCGCTCGGCGATGTGGCGGTAGATCCCCAGAGCGCGCCACGGCGCCTCCGCATCGACGATGCCGGCGCCCGGGCCGGCCACCGCGGCCACCTGGGCCGCGACCAGGTCGAGCAGCAGCTCATGCTGGGCGTCCGCCGACCGGCCGGCCAGCCGGGCCCGCCACGCCTCGGCCGACTCGCCCGCCGCGCGCGGGGATCGTCCGAGGGTCTGGCGCAAATCGCGCATGCGAACTCCCACCTTGCTCAGGAACAGGGCAACGCTCAGGAACAGGGCATCGATCTGTCGGCGACGGTTGCCTGCGCCCGCACGCGGCCAGCGGACGACCGGCGCGCAGGCGCGACGGGCACGGACGGGTCCGTGCCCGCGCTGAGGCGACGCGCCAGCCGCCGGTGTGCAGCACAGAGATGGAGACTGCGTCCCGGTGGACCGGGGCCAATCCGGTGCGTCCGCGTGGCCACGCGGACGCCGACGCGGGCGGCCGGCGGGCGGCCGGACCGGGCTGGGCGGCCGCAGGTGGAGTGCGACGGCTCGTTGTCCCGGTCGGACGACTCAGGTGCCGGCGCCCGAGAGTTGATCACCTTGGACGCATGGTGGAATCGTGCCCGACGCGGTCGAATTACGACAAATGACCCTGGCGCGATCGGGCCATGCCAGTCCGAGCCGGGCCACCATCCGCGCAGGTGACGGCCGCTGGTCGGGCACGGGGTGTCTGCATGCTCACGCCTGGTCGCCCCGGCGGTGGGGGCGCCCCCGCCGCCGGGCAGAACGGGTCCGGCCCGACGTCCGCGCAGCGTCCCCCGCCGGGACGGCGACAGTTGCGAGAACCACGCCCGAAGGAACCCTCGGCGAGGGCGCCGCCATCGGCCCGATCTGGCGCCCCCTCGGTCACCCTCGAGTCAGGACATCACCCAAGGAGGAACGAGACCGATGAGCACCGTCACCCATCTCAACCCGCCGGAGCTGCACTCCTCGCCCGCCTACTCGCAGGCGACGGTGGCCGAGGCCGGCCGGACCCTCTACATCGGCGGCCAGAACGGGACCGACCGCGACGGCGTCATCACCGGCGGGATCGCCGAGCAGACCGCTCAGGCGCTGCGCAACGTCCTCACGCTGCTCGCCGCCGCCGGCGCGGGGCCCGAGCACGTCGCCCGGTTGAACGTCTACCTCGCCGCGCACGTCGATCCCGCCGAGGCGTACGCGGCGACCGGCCCGGTGTGGGGACCCCATCCCACCGCCGTCACGGTCCTGCGGGTTGCCGGCCTCGGCCGCCCGGAGGCCCTCGTCGAGATCGAGGCCACCGCCGCCCTCGGCTGACCGCGCCGGCGACTCGACACCGCGCCTGTCGCGCCGGCCGTCCGGCCGGCGCGGAGCTGGGCGCAGCTCCCGCACGCGGGTGGGCGGGCGGTCCGGGCTCGGCGGGCGGTCCACCTCGGGACAGGTGTGCCGGCGGGGACTCTCAGCCGGTGGTCGGGTTCCTGGACGAGCTGCGCGGCACTGGCCGGGTCGATGGGGGCCGAGCTCATGGCGGACGCTTCCTTCTGATCGGTGTTCGCATCAGTGCCCGACGGTGATGACGATCTTGCCGATCTGGTTGTTGGTCTCCATGCGACGGTGTGCCGCGGCGACGTCGCTGAGGTCGAACGTTCGGTCGATCACCGGTGCCAGGACTCCGCGGCGCACGCCGTTGCCGATGAACGCCTCGGCGCGCCGGATGCGCCCCGGGTCGGCGAACAGGTGGAAGACGGCGTAGCCGTACACGTTGACCGGCCACCACATCGGAAGGGGAGCAGGCCGCGGGTCGAGGGATCCGTAGACGATCAGCATGCCGTCGGCGGCCACGGCTCGCGCGAGCGTCGGCAGGTCGGGGCCGCCGACGCTGTCGAAGACGAGGCGAGCACCGTGGCCGCCGGTGAGCGCGTGCACCTGCTCGACCACAGCGCCGTCGTCGCTGGCGATGACGTGCGCGGCGCCGATCTCCCGCAGCCGCTCGGCTTTGGCGCCGGTCCTGGTGACGGCGACGGGCGTGGCCCCGAGACAGTTCGCGAGCTGGATCGCGGCCAGCCCGACCGCGCTGGACGCGGCCGTGATCACCACCGTGTCGCCGGGCTGCATCCGTCCGACCTCGACCAGCTCGACGTCGTCGAGGTAGAGCACGTCGGGCGCGCCCAGCGTGTCGAACAGGACTGCCCTGGCGCTCGACGGACCGGTCGAGACCACCGATAGCGAGGGCCGTTCGATTTCCGTGCGGTGCTCGGTTTTCATGAGCCGCACTTTATTCGCGCGCTGTACGATGTCAAGGGTGGGTGAGCAGACGTTGGGTCGACGCGCGCGGCTGCGTGCGCAGACGACCGCGGAGATCCAGGCGGTGGCGCTGGCGCACATGGCCGAGGGCGGACCCGACGCCATCTCGCTGCGCGCCATCGCGCGCGCGATGGGCATGAGCGGCAGTGCCATCTATGGCTACTTCGCCACCCGCGACGCGCTCATCACCACGCTGATCGCCGACACGTACGTCTCGGTCATCGACGAGCTGGAGGCGGCCCGCGACGCCGTCCCGCCCGACGATCTCGGCGGCCGGATCGTGGCCTGGGGCGAGGCGTTCCGTCGATGGTCGCTGGCCAACCAGCAGGGCTTCCGGCTGATCTACGGCGACGCCGTGCCCGGCTACCAGGCGCCGGCGGACGGGCCCGTCCCCGCGGCCGCCAAGCGCGCCTGCCTGGGCATCACGGGCCTCGTCGCCGCTGCCTGGCCGCGCATCCGAACCGACCAGTTCGGCAGTGGCTACCAGTGGTCCGACTTCGCGCCGGCGATGGTGTCCGCCGTGCGCGACGCCTACCCCGACCTGCCGCCGGCCGGGCTCGCCCTCACCGCCCGGGTGTGGGGCCGGATGCACGGCCCCGTCGCCCTCGAGATCTACGGCCACCTCCGCTCGGTGACCGGCGACCCCACGACGCTGTACCGCGACGAGCTGGTCGGCCTCGTGCGATCGCTGAACCTCGAGATCGCCTGACGGCCCTGTCGACGTCTGTCGGCAGCCGCCTGCCCGGCCAAGAGCCTGCTCGTCCGGCGACGACTACCCCCGGCGCGCCGCAGGAGGGTGCGCCCCAGTCGCCGGGGCCGGGCCAGCCACCTACCCAGAAAGGGCGTCAGCCGCGGCCGGGGTGGCGGTGGGGTCGGTCGTCGGCTCGGACTCCCACAGGGTGTCGGGGTAGGTGCGGCGCAGCTCGGGGGCGATGTCGGCGGCAAACCATTCGAGCTGCTCACGCTGCCAGGCGACCGGCAGGGAGTCGACGCCGATGCCGGTGAGCTGCTGGCCGTAGAGCTCGGTGAACCGGTGGATCTTGTCGAGGACCTGCTGCGGGCTGCCGACGAGGGCGGAGCCCTGCTCGATGAACTCCTCCAGCTCCCAGAACGGCGAGTTGTTGTGCTTGGCGGCGGGGGTGGCGCGCTGGGCGTTCCAGAACGGCCGGTACGCCTCCAGGGCCTCCTGCGAGGTCTTACGGATCAGCAGGGCCGGGAAACCGCTGCCGACCAGGGGCTCGCCCGGATGGCCGTGCTCGGCCCAGCGCTGGCGGTAGTGGTCGATGAGGTCCTGGTACTGGGCCACCCTGAAGAACCCGTTGGCCGAGTACAGCGGGTCGCCGTGCTTCGCGGCCAGCTCCGTCGTCTGCCGGCTTGTCGCGCTGCCGTGCCAGACCCGGATCGTCGACTGGTAGGGGCGCGGCTGCGTCGTCAGGTCGACCAGGGGCTCCCGGTAACGCCCGGACCAGGTCACGCTCTCCTGCGACCACAGCAGGCGCAGCAGCTCGTACTTCTCGGCGAGCACGTCCCACTGCTCGGCCGGGTCGAGCCCGAAGGTCGCGTAGTGCGGCGCGTGGTTGCCCTTCGCGATGACGAGGTCGAGCCGGCCGCCGCTGATGTGGTCGAGCAGCGCGTACTCCTCGGCCACCTTCACGGGGTCGTGGATGCTCAGCACGGTGACCCCGGTGAGCAGGCGGACCCGGCGGGTGCGGGCGGCGACCGCGGTCAGCAGCACCGCCGGCGACGAGCACAGGAACGGGGCGCCGTGCCGCTCGCCGATCTGGTAGGCGTCGTAGCCGAGCTGCTCGACCAGCGCCGCCTGGTCCAGGACGCTGGCGAGCTTGTCGTGCTGGCTCATCGTCACGCCCGTGTGCGGGTCCGGAGCATTGACGATCAGCGAAAGCACGACGAACTTCACGGTCGTCAGCATACCGATCGGTCAGGTGGGTTTCCGCCCGAACACCACATCCACCCAGCCAGGACCGCCGCCGGGGACAGGACCCGCCACCAGGACCAGACGCGGCCGGTGGGCCCACGGGGCAACCGGGGACCACAGGACGCACGCATGGACCGCGGCCGACGGCACGCTAGAGTAACCGCATGCCCGCGCGCCGGAGTCTCTGGTGGGCCGCCACATCGGCGGTCCGCACCCAGCGCGCGTAGTCCACGCACGCGGCCGCCCACCCCGGCGGCCGCCATCGTCACCTCGACACGGCGAGGGACGGCCGTCGCCCACGGCGCCCGCCCGACCCCACGAGGCCATGATCATGGATCTGCTCCGTTCCCTGCTCGCCACCGCCGGCGCCGGCGGCGAACCTGGTCCGTTCGCGCTGCTGCGCCGCGAGGGCGCCGACCATCTCGACGTACTGCGCGGCGAACTCGACGTCGTCGACCGGCTCGCCGACCTCCCCCTGCCCGCCGCCGGTCCCGCCGGGCCGCGCACGCTCGCCCTCGTGCCCCACCGCCAGCTCACCGAACGCGGCCTGACCTGCGTCGACGACGCGATGCCGCTGGAGTGCCTGCGCGTCGACGAACACGTTCGGATCCCGCTCGCGACGGCCCTCGCCGCGCTGCCCGACCGTGCGATCACCGCCACCGGCGGGCACTTCGACCTCAGCGACGAGCAGTACGCCGAGACGGTCTCCACGGTGCTGCGGGAGGAGATCGGCCGCGGCGAGGGCGCGAACTTCGTCATCCACCGCGTCTACTCCGCCGACCTCGACACCCCGCCGCTGGCCGCCGGGCTCGCCGCGCTGCGCCGCCTGCTACTCGGTGAGCGCGGCGCCTACTGGACGTTCCTCGTCCACACCGGGACCCGGACGCTGGTGGGGGCCACGCCGGAGCGGCACGTCAGCGTCGAGGCCGGGCTCGTGATGATGAACCCGATCAGCGGCACCCACTGGCTGCCCGCCACCGGCCCGGACCCCGCGGCGCTGCTGCGGTTTCTCGCCGATCCCAAGGAGATCGACGAGCTGTACATGGTGCTCGACGAGGAGCTGAAGATGATGGCCCGGGTCGCCGAGCGCGGCGGCGAGGTCATCGGTCCGCAGCTCAAGCAGATGGCCCACCTCGTGCACACCGAGTACCTGCTCGCCGGCCGCGGTGACGCCGACGTGCGCGACGTGCTGCGCGAGACGATGTTCGCCCCGACCGTCACCGGCAGCCCGCTGGACAACGCCCTGCGGGTCATCGCCCGCCACGAACGCCGGGGACGGCGCTACTACGGCGGGGTGTGCGCCCTGCTCGGCCGCGACGAGGCCGGCCGCCAGACGCTCGACGCCCCGATCCTCATCCGCACGGCGGAGATCACCCCCGACGGGCGGCTGCGGGTGCCCGTCGGGGCGACGCTGGTCCGCCATTCCACCGCCGCGGGCGAGGTCGCCGAGACCTACACCAAGGCCGCCGGCATCCTCGCCGCCCTCGGCCTGCGCCCACCCGCCGGCCCCCTCCCCACCAGCCCCACCAGCCTCCTCCCCACCAGCCTCCCACCCACCGTCCGCGACGCCACCGACTCGCGGCGGGACCTCGGCCAGCCCTCGCCGGACGGTCCGCGCGTGCCGCTTGCGGCGGATCCACGCATAGCGGGGGCGCTCGCCGCCCGCAACACCCACCTCGCCCCCTTCTGGCTGCGGCGGGGCGAGCCGGGGACGGCCGCGGTGCCCGCGCTGACCGGCCGCAGCGCCCTCATCGTCGACGCCGAGGACAGCTTCGCCGGCATGCTCGCCCACCTGCTGCGGGAGCTCGGCCTCGCGGTCACCCTCCGGCCGTGGGACCAGGCGGCCGGACAGCCTGTCCAGGGCACGGACGGTGGCGGCCGGGGACCGGATGGCGGCGGCCCTGGGGCGCAGGCGGTCGGCCCTGGTGCGGCTGGCGGCGATCCCGGAGCGGATGGCGGCGATCTCGGAGCGGATGGCGGCGATCCCGGTGCGGCTGACGGCGACCATGGTGGCGCGGGGTTCGACCTGGTGGTGGCCGGGCCCGGGCCCGGCGACCCCGACGACGTCTCCGACGTGAAGATGGCGACCATGCGGCGGGTGATCGCGGATCGGCTGGCGGCGCGGCGGCCGCTGCTCGGCGTCTGCCTCGGCCACCAGCTGCTCGCCGGGCTGCTGGGGCTGCGGCTGCACCGTCGCGACGCCCCCTACCAGGGGCTCGCGCGCACCATCGACCTGTTCGGCCGGCCCTGTCGCGTCGGGTTCTACTCCACCTTCACCGCGATGGCCGACAGCGACGAGCTCGCCACCGCGTACGGTCCGGTCCGGTTGGCACTCGACCGCACCGACGGGTCGGTGCACGCACTGCGCGGGGCGGCGTTCACCGGGGTGCAGTTCCATCCCGAGTCGGTACTCAGCGAGGACGGCCTGCCGGTCCTGCGTGACCTGCTGGCCGAGCTGCTGACATCCTCGTTCACGCCGGCTCCCCGGGCCGCGGCGGCGAGCCCCGGCACGCCATCGGCCCTCGGCCGCGGAGCCGGGACGGGCCTCGAGAAGTAGTACGGAGTAGTCCGGATCGGCCCGGCGGGCGGGGAGGCCTGCGGAGCGGGGGCGCTGCGGAGCGGGGGCGCTGCGGTGCGCGGTTCCGTTACGACCTCGTCACCGTCACCGGTGCGGTCCGCACCGGGGGCCGGGGCGAGGGAGGATCCGGGGGCATGGTCACCATCAGGGCAGCGCACCCGTCCGACGCGGCGGGCATCCGGGCGATCTACGCGCCCTACGTCGCCGGATCGCCGTCGACCTTCGAGGAGGAGCTCCCGACGCCG
Source organism: Frankia alni ACN14a (assembly GCF_000058485.1). NCBI lineage: Bacteria > Bacillati > Actinomycetota > Actinomycetes > Frankiales > Frankiaceae > Frankia > Frankia alni. The sequence goes on along the minus strand of NC_008278.1, from coordinate 3,723,335 downwards.
GCGGACCTCCAGGCGCGCATGCTCGCCTCGCCCCGCCGGCCGTGGCTGGTCGCCGAGGCCGGCGGGGAGATCGTCGGCTACGCCTACGCCAGCGCGCACCGTACGCGGGCGTCCTACCGCTGGTCGGTGGACACGTCGGTCTACCTGGCGGCCGGGCACCACCGGCGCGGGCTCGGCCGCCGCCTCTACGACGAGCTGATCGCGCAGGTCCGGACGCTGGGCTACCTCAACCTGTACGCGTGCATCACCCTGCCGAACGCGGCGAGCGTCGCGCTGCACACCTCGGTGGGTTTCCGGCCGATCGGGGTGTTCACCGACGTGGGGTACAAGCTCGGCGCCTGGCACGACGTCGGCTGGTTCGGGCTGACCCTGGTCGACGAGCACCCCGCCGAACCCGCCGAGCCGCGCCCCTGGCTGCCCGAGGGCATGCCCGCCGCCCCGTGACGGCAGAGCCGGCGCAACACCTGTGGGTGGGCAGAGCGGGGTTGGGCACGATCGGTGGGGCACGGGTCGGCGGGTCTGCCGGTCGGCCGGGCTGGCCGGCGGGCCGGGCGGATCGGCGGGTTGGGCGGATCGGCGGGTTGGTGGGTCGGCCGGGTCGGCGTAGCGGCAGGGCGCAGGGTCGGACGGTGCGAGTGGCGCGGAGGGCGGGAGGGTCGTGCGGGCGGTGGGAATAGTGCTGCATCCGCGGCGGGACTCGGCCGAGGCCGTCGGGGCGGTCCTGGACTGGGCCGCCGAGCGGGACGTGGCCGTGCTCGGCATCGGCGACGAGATCGAGCGGCTTCGGTGCGCCGCGGTGGCGGTGCCCGCCGAGGAGCTGGCGGAGCGCAGCGACCTGCTGGTCAGCCTCGGCGGGGACGGGACGATGCTGCGCGCGATGCGGCTGGCCGACAGGCGCACGGCCCCCGTGCTCGGGGTGAACCTCGGCCGGCTCGGCTTCCTCACGGAGGTCGACGTGCCGGACCTGGCGGCGGCGCTGACGGCGATCGACCGTGACGAGTACGCGGTGGAGCCGCGCCTCGCCGTCGACGCGCGGATCGGCGCGACGACCGTGAGCGCCTTCAACGACGTCGCCGTCGTCCGGGTACCGGGGCACGGCGGCAGCGCGGCGGTGGCGCTGCGGGTCGACGGCCGGCCCTTCGTCCGCTACGCCGCCGACGCCGTCGTCGTCTCCACCCCGGCGGGCTCGACGGCGTACAGCTTCTCGGCCGGCGGGCCGATCGTCAGCCCGTCCGTGGAGGCGCTGCTGGTCACCCCGGCCGCGCCGCACTCGGCGTTCAACCGGGGGGTGGTGCTGTCCGTGCGCGACGCCCTCGCCCTCGACGTGCTGCCCGGCAGTGCGCGCCTCGCCGTCGAGGTCGACGGCCGGGTGCACGACTATCTGGAGGCCGGCGCGACGGTCGAGCTGCACCCTCGGCCCGGCGCGGCGGGGGTCGTCCGCCTCGGCCGGACGACCTTCTACGAGCGGGCCGCCCGCAAGCTGCGCCTCGCCGGCTCCGCCGAGGTCGACGGCCCCCGGCCCGACCCGACCTGAGCCGCCGGCCCCGTCGGGTCCGGTCAGCGAGCGGATCGGGTCAGCGAGCGGATCGGGTCAGCGAGCGGGTCAGCGGCCGGCGGTCCAGCGGCGGTCGGACTCGTCCCAGGCCTCGTTGCGGTCGTCCAACCGCTCCCGCCAGTGCGCCGCCTGCTCGGCGCTGTCGTAGGGACCGAGGCGGCGGTGTCCCGGCGAGTCCGGCGGGTTCTCCGCCCGCCCGTGATCGAGGCACCACCACCAGCCGGTCGGATTCCACGCCGAGCTGTCTGCCGCCCGGCCACGGCCCCGCCCGGACACCCGCTGCAACCACCTGAACATGTCTCGATCAGTACCCCGGATCGCCCGCCTCCACCCGAAGGCAACCGGTCGAGCGTGGGAACCCGCAGGCCTACGATTCGACCTGTTTATGGTCTGGCCCTTGTCGGCAGCCCTGCGCGCCCCGGGAGTCGCCTCATGCCCGTCGATGGAGTACCAACCGCCCCGATCCGCTCCCCCGCGGGGCTCGCCGCGCTGCTCGGCGTGCGGATCCCGATCGTCCAGGCGCCGATGACCTACATCGCCGGGGCTCAGCTCGCCGCGGCCGTGTCGAACGCCGGCGCGCTCGGCGTCATCGAGACGACCTCGCCGCAGGGCCGCGAGGACCTCAAGCGGGTCCGCGACCTCACCGACGCGCCGGTCGCGGCGAACATCGCGCTGGCCGCGCGCAACGAACCCGCCACCGTCGACGTGCTCGCCGACGCCGGCATCCGCACCGTGATCACCTCCGCCGGCGACCCCAGGGTGATGACCGGGCGGCTCCAGGACGCCGGGATGACCGTGTTCCACGTCGTCGGCAGCCTGCGCAACGCGCTCAAAGCCGCCGACGCGGGCGTCGACGGGGTGATCGTCGAGGGCGTCGAGGGCGGCGGGTTCAAGAACCCGCAGGCCGCGTCGACCCTCGTCCTGCTGCCCCTGGTCGCCTCCCGCCTGGACCTGCCGATCATCGCCGCCGGGGGGATCTGCGACGGGCCGTCGATGGCCGCGGCGCTCGTCCTGGGAGCCCAGGGCGTGCAGATGGGCACGCGGATGCTGACGTCCGCGGAGTCGCCGATCCACGACAACCTCAAGAACGCTGTCGTCGGCGCGGACGAGACCGCCACCGTGATGCTGTCGGTGCGGGGACTGCCGACCATGCGGGTCCTACGCACCCCCACCGCCGAGCGGGCCCTGGCCGCCGGCCGCGCCGACGTGGGCCTCGACGGCATCCCGACGCTGTACTTCGCCGGCGACCTGGCGGCCAGCATGGCGAACACGGGCCAGGTGGCCGGCCGGATCGGACGGGTCGAGGCGGTCGCCGACATCATCGGCCAGACGTGGGCGGGCGCCCGCGCCGCGCTCGACGACGCCCGCGCCCGCCTAGACGTCTGAACTTCTGCGCCCCTGAACTTCTGTGCCCCTGAACTCCTGCGCCCCTGAGCTCCGAACCTCTGGGCTCAGAGTTCGGCGGCCGCCGGGATGAGGCGCTCGCCGAGCAGCTCCAGCGGACGCAGCGTGTCCACGCCCGGCACCGACCCGTGGTAGTGGGTGACGCCGAGCCCGGCCAGCCGCTGGATCTCGGCGAGCAGGGCGTCGATCTTCTCGCCGCCGGGCCCGGGGTCGAGCGGGCCGATCACCGTCTTCTCGATCTCGTCGTAGTCCCGCCCGACGTCCTGGCAGTGCGCGCGCAGCACGTCGAGCTTGTGCTCGACGTCGGGACCGGCGAACAGGTTGCAGGCCTGCGCGTAGCGCGCGACCAGGCGCAGGGTCTTCTTCTCGCCGCTGCCGCCGATGAGGATCGGCGGGTGCGGCCGGCGCAGCGGCGCCGGCACGTTGAGGGTGCGCTCGAGCTGGTAGTGCCGACCGCTGTAGGGCGCGTCCCTGCCGCTCCACATCTGCAGAATGATCTCCAGCGCCTCCTCGAGGCGCTCGAAGCGTTCGGCGGTCGGCGGGAACGGCAGGCCGAGACCGCGCGCCTCCGGCTCGTTCCAGGCGGCGCCGATGCCGAGCCACGCCCGGCCCTCGGACAGCACGTCCAACGTGGTCACGAGCTTCGCGAGCAGTCCGGGCTCCCGGTAGACGACCGCGGTCACCCAGGCGAGCAGCTCGATGCGGGTCGTGCGCGCGGCCAGGTAGCCGAGCGTCGTGTAGGCCTCGAGCATGTCGTGCTCGGGCGGGCCGATCATGCCGATCTGCCAGACGTGGTCCATGACGCTGAGCTTCGAGAAGCCCGCGTCCTCGGCCGCGACCGCCACGCGCGTGAGGTCCTGCGCGAGGGTCTGTGGCCCGCCGGACCAGGTGAAGTCGGAGACGTGCAGCCCGATTTCCATGGCCGTCCTTCCCGTCGGATGGGGACCGATCCCGGCGCACGTGGCGCGCCGGTGAGCGCCGAGGTGCCGGTGGATCCAGCGGAACCAGATGTACCGGAGGATCCTCCGTTTGCGACCCTACCGCCGCCCGCGTCGCAGCCTCGTCCCGGGCGGTCCGCGCCGCCACCGGCACGCCCGACGCGCTCAGTCGAGGACGACGACGAACTTCCCGCGCACGTGGCCCGCCTCGCTGAGCCGGTGCGCCTCGCCGAGCTCGGCGAGCGGCAGGGCCCGGGCGACCGGCATGGTGAGCCGGCCCGCCGCCGCGAGCGTCGCCGCCTCCCGCAGCGAGTAGAAGGCCCGCCCCTCCGCCCCGGTGGTGAACCGGACGCCGTGGTCCGCCGCGGTGGCGTCGCCGATGGACACCACCCGGTCCGGGCTGCCGGTCAGCGTGATCAGATCCGGCAGCGCCCCCTCGCCCGACACCGCGAGGGCGGCGTCGACCCCGTCGGAGGCCAGCGCCCGGACCCGGTCGACCAGGCCCGGACCGTAGTCCGTCGCCGCCACGCCGAGCGAGCGCAGGTACTCCTGGTTGTCCCGGCTGGCGGTGCCGATCACCCGCGCCCCGCGCGCCTGCGCGAGCTGCACGGCGGCCAGCCCGACGCCGCCGGCCGCGCCGTTGACCAGGAGCGTCGTCCCGGCCGACGCCGACCCGCCCTGCTCCGACCCGGCCGCCGCCTCCAGACCGGCCCCCAGCTCCTGGTCGGCGGTGATGCCGAGCAGGTCGAGGCCGCGTGCGGCGGTCTCGACGGCCATCGCCAGGCCCGCGGCCTGCGCCCAGGTCAGCTCGGGCGGCTTCGGCGCCCACTCGTCGAGCACGGCGTACTCGGCCGAGGCGTTCTGCGCCGCGCCGAACACCTCGTCACCGACCGACACACCCTCGACGCCGGCGCCGACCTCGTCGACCACGCCCGCTGCCTCCAGGCCCGGGATGTGCGGCAGCGGCACGGGGATGGTGCGCAGCGTCGAGCCGTTGCGGATCTTCCAGTCGACCGGGTTCACGCCGGCCGCGCGCACCGCGATCCGGATCTGCCCCGGCCCCGCGTGCGGCTGCGGCACGTCGACCAGGTGGAGGACCTCAGGGCCGCCGGTCTCCTCGAAACTCATCGCCTTCATGCGAGCATCCTCGTTGTCCATGCCTGCATTCTGGTCCCGCTCCCCTCCGCGCCGGTCGGTGCCGGTCCGCGCCGGGCCGCGTCCGCGGGACCGAGGGGAACCGTTCGCGTCCTCGTCCCCCGCGTCCCCGCGCCCGGTCCTCGACCGCCCGTATCCTCGCCGGTCCCGGGCCGGGACGGCGGGAGGGGGCCCGGCCGGCGCGCGTCGACCCCGTGCCGCAGCCGGCCGAGCCTCGGCGGCCAGGGAGGGTCCGTCCTCGTTGGTCCGTCCTATTTCGAATTTCTGACACGATGTATTCCTGTAACACAACAGACTTGGCTATCTAGATGATCGGCCTGGCTGGACGCAAGTCCCCCGCCAACCCTCGATACCCGGCATTCCGGCGGCCCGCCGTCGTCGCGAGCCCGACTCGCCCAGCCGGGTAGGTGCCACTACCACGCCGGAGGGGATCGCATACTCTGACATAGATGTCCGAGAACGAGATCCTCCGACGGGCCAGCTACGGTCCGACCAGTCCCGTGGTCGGCGCGCGCGGCACCCGCACTCGTGCGCGCATCGTGACGGCGGCGCTGGACCTGTTCGAGTCGCAGGGCTTCCACGGGACGTCGGTCGACGAGATCGCCACCGCGGCCGGTGTCTCGCGCGCCACCCTCTACCAGTACTTCGAGAGCAAGGAGACGATATTCGTCGAGCTGCTCAACGAGTGCGGCGGCGCCCTCATGCGGGTCGTGCGCCGGATCGGTCCGCTCGGGCCCACCGCTCTCGGCTTCGACAATCTGCACTGGTGGCTCGGCGAGTGGGCCTGGGTCTACGACAAGTACGCCACGATGTTCGTGCAGTGGGCGAACGTCGACTCGCCGCGCACGTCGCTCCGGCCGATGATCAGCGGCTTTCTGGAGTCGTACTACGACCGGATCGCCGAGCGCCTGGTCTCCTCACAGGTCGAGGGCATCGACCCCGTCGACGCCGCGATGACGCTCACCACCCTGGTGAACCGGTTCAACTACTTCCGGCACAGCGGTTTCGGGGACGGGCTGCCGGTCGAGAAGCTCGTCGACAACCTCGCCGTCGTGCTCCAGCTCATCCTGTTCCCGCACACCCCGGCCAGCGCCTTCGCGCAGCTCGGGGCCGAGGGTGTCGGGTCGGCGCGCGCCCCCCGCCCGGTGCGTCGCCCACCGCTGGCCGCGGTCCCGTCCCCGCCGGTGCCCGAGGTGACCGAGCGGTTCGCCTCCCTGAGCCCACGGGCGTCGGCGACCGTCCGCCAGATCCTCGACGCCGGCATCCAGTGCTTCGCCGAGCGCGGCTACCACCTCTCGTTCGTCGACGACATCGTCGCGACGGCCGGCCTGGCCCGCGGCACCTTCTACAAGTACTTCGACGAGAAGCTGGACCTGCTGCTGGCGCTGAGCGCCGAGGCGTCGGCGGTCAGCACCCGCCTGGGCGTCGAGATCCGCGGCATCACGCTCGGCCCGGAGGGTCTCGGCCGGCTGCGCGGCTGGCTCTCCGACTTCGTCGCGTTCCACCTGCGCTACGTCGGGGTCACCCGGACCTGGATCGAGGCGGCGCCGCAGGACCCCCGCCTGGACGTGGTGCGCCGCCAGGTGGGGCACGAGATGTGGGCCGACTACGCGGCCCTGCTCGAACAGGTGGAGCGGACCTATCCCCTCGACCTCGACGTCGCCGGCCTGGTGTTCTTCTGCCTGCTCGAACGGTTGCCGGACACCGCGGTCAACATGGCCCCGCCGAAGACCCCCGACGAGGCCGCCGCGCTGCTGGGCACCGTCATCGAGCGGGGCCTGCTCAACGGCCGACCGATCGGCCACGCCGCCGCCTGACCCAGCCCGGCCCCGTGACCCAGCCCGGCCCCGTGACCGAGGCCGCCGCCTGAGCCCGGGAGGCCCCAGGGCAGGCGAGCTACTGCGCGCGGGCGAGGGTTCGGCGGGCGGCGACGGCCAGCGCCTCGTCGATCATCTCGCCGTCGAGACCGACCGCGCCGGCGCCGCGGCGGTGCGCGTCCTCGAGCGCCGCGAGCACCGCCCGGGCGCGGGCGACCTCCTCGGGCCCGGCGGTGAACGTCTCCCGCACGGTGGCGATCTGCGCCGGGTGGATGACCCACTTGCCGTCGTAGCCCAGCTCCCGGGCGTGCTCGGCGGCCGCGCGCAGCCCGGCGTCGTCGGCGGTGCCGAGATAGGGCCCGTCGATGGCCCGCAGACCGTGGGCGCGCGCGGCGGTGAGCACCTGGTCCTGGACGTACAGCCAGCGCTGTGGCGGTGTGCTCGGCGCCCGGCCCAGCGAGGCGCCGAGGTCGGCGTACCCGAGGATCAGCCCCTCCAGCCGGCCGCCGTGCGCGGCGATCTCCGCCACCCGGGACAGGCCCTCGGCGTTCTCGATCAGCGCCTGCACCCGCACGGGTGCCGTGCGCCCCGTGGCCGCGACGATCCCGTCGAGCAGCCGCTCGACGAAGGCGAGATCGCCCGCGTCCGACACCTTGGGGACGACGAGGGACAGCGGCCCGTCACCGGCCCCCACGCAGGCCGCGATGTCGAGATGGCACCACGGCGACCGGATCGCGTTCACCCGCACGGACACCCCGACCCCGCCTGCCCGGGGCCCCGCGAGAACCTCCGCGAGCACCCCGGCCAGCAGGGCGCGGGCGTCGTCCTTGCGCTGCGGCGCCACCGCGTCCTCGAGATCGAGGACGAGCTCGTCGGCGCCCCGGTCGAAGGCGCGCAGGATCCGCTTCTCCTCCGTTGCCGGCACCGACAGGATCGCCCGGCAGCGACCCGCGCCCCCGCCCGATCCGCCGTCACCCGCGCTCGCGGGGCCCCCCGGCCCGCCGTCCCCCGGACCCACGGAGCCGCCGTCGGCGCCGCCCGTGTTCCGACCCTCGTCGTGCTGCCCCGCCGGGTGTCCCGACACCTCACCACTCCCTCGGACCTGGCGCGCCAGCCGCCACAGCCGTGACGTGTTCGTCAGACGCACGATACATTTCCGCCCGGTTCGCCGGCTGCCCGACCCGTCGGCGCCCACCGATGGACGCCAGCGCCGACCGGTCTCACGCGACGTCGAACTCGCGCTCGAGATCCGTGTACGAGCTGTCAGAGACGGCCGCCGGACTCTTGCAGAACATGCCGCAGGTGGCATAACGTGCCACGTGTGGCAGGTCACGCCGTTCCCGTTGCCGGACGGTGCGGCGGGGCCGCCGTTCACGACGTTCCGCCCGGGGCGGCCGGCGGGCAACCGGATGACGGTCCCCGCGGCGGCCCCGCCCGCCCGGCCCCCGTGCCGGCTTCACGCGAGGAGTCCCGATGACGTTGGACCTGAAGGCAGCCGCCACGACGCTGAACGGGCTGCGGCCGTTCCCCGTGGCGGTCACCACCATCCTGAACGGCCGGGCGAACGGCCTGATGTCGCTGTCGGCCGGAGCCGCGAGCATCGTGCCCGAGGCGCCACGCGTGACGATCAGCCTCACGAAGTACAACCTGACCCACGACCTGGTCCTCGAGTCCGGCGTCTTCGCCATGCACCTGCTGGCGGCGACCCCGGAGGAGCAGTTCGCGATCTCCCTCGACATCCTCATGGGCCTGGGCGGGAGCTCCGGCCGTGACGGCGACAAGATCAGCCAGTTCCGGACGAAGCCGGGTGTCACCGGTACCCCGATCCTGCTCGACGCGCTCAGCTACGTCGAGGGCCGGGTGGTCCACTCCCTCGACATCGACGAGAGCACACTGTTCGTCGCCGACGTCGTCGCCGCGGAGCAGCTCCACGACGGCGAGCGGCTGCGCGTCGGCCCGGCGTGGGGCGCCCTGCCCAAGGAGTGGATCGAGCAGTACGACCGCAACCACCACCCCCAGCTCGAGAGCGCGCGCAGGTACCGCGAGCAGGCGAAGTCCTGAGCCCCGGGCCCGGTGGCCCGGCCTCACCGCCGGGCCACCGGGCCGCCACCCCCATCGACCCATCACGGAGTGTGAGTGAGCGACAAGCACGAGCTTCTGGTCAGCCAGTTCCTCGACCGGCTGGTCGAACGGGACTATGACGCGGCGGCCTCCTACGTCGCCGCGGACGCCCGTTACCACGTCAGCGCGTGGCAGCCGGCGGTGGTCGGACGTCCGGCCATCCGCGCGGAGTTCGACCGTCAGGCCGCCCTGTACTCGGCGTTCCAGTACGAGCTGGTCACGGTGGCCTCGACCGACACCGTGGTCTTCACCGAACGGCTCGACAGCCTCACCATGGGCGGGCGGTCCGTCGTCCTGCACTGGTGCGGCGTGTTCACCTTCGACGCCGACGGCCTGATCTCCGTCATCCGCGACTACTACGACATCAAGGAGCTGGAGCAGGCCCTGGCGCCAGCCTGACGCGGCTCCCGGGTACCAGCGCCCGGCCCCCCGCGCCCCGGCGCGGACATGCGACGATCCCCGCGCACGGCCGTCGAGGCCGCCGGTGCGCGGGGATTCGCCGTCACCAGGCAAAACACCGTGTGCAACCGTTCGGGCACAGAATCATGCCGAGGGCTGGGTACGGTTCTGGGGCGAAAAACCGTGCCCAAACCTCGGCACGATCTGGCCGCTTTCTGGCAGCAAAGGGGCACCAGGTCGGCAGCCGGGGCGCGCTGCGCGCTAGCCGCGACCGGGCGTCGCGGCGACGTCCGGGGCCGGTCCGGAGCCCAGGCCGCGGCCGAGCAGGTCGAGCGCGTCGAGCAGGTGCGCCCGCAGGCTTCCCCGCCGCGCCGCCCAGCGGCGGGAGCCGACGACGAGTGCGGTGGCGGCGCTGATCCCGGCCAGCTCGGGCCACAGATCGTCCGCGGGGAGCCCCGCGCGCCCGGCCAGGGCCTCGGTGAGCATCGGACTGGTGACGGTGACGACGAGCTGCTGGACCCGCTCGTTGCCGTAGCTGTGGGCCATGGCGCGCTGCCAACGGCGCAGGTAGTCGTTGGTCTCCTCGGTCAGCGTGTCCACGGCGTTGCGCAGCGCGGCGAACGGCGCCTCCGTCGGCGGGCGGCGGGCGGTCTCCTCCGCGATCGCCGTCGCGAGCCGGACCGGCAGCGCGGTGAGGATCATCTCCTTGCCCGGGTAGTACCGGTAGAAGCTGCGCACCGACACCCCGGCGGCGGCGGCGATCTGCTCGACGGTGACCTCGTCCATCGGCCGGACCGTGAACAGCTCCAGCGCGGCCTGCTCGATGAGGTCCGCCGCCATCGCTCGGCGGCGCATCGCCAGGGTCGCGGACAACCGCCCGTTCCCCACCGTCTCGTCCACCGGGCGGACCCGGCCGATCCCGGCCGCCTCGTCCACCGGGCGGACCCGGCTGTTGCCGGCCGCCTCGTCCACCGGGCGGATCCGGCTGTTGCCGCCCGCGTCCACCGGAGGTGTCACGCCGCCGCCCCGGGGCCGGACTCCGCCCGCACCGGCACGCGGACCTCCACCGTCTCGCATCCCCTTCGTCGGACCCCCGTCAGCCACCCACCGGCGCCGCCACCACGGTCGCCGTCGCGCCCGCTCGTCACCATGGCCAGGCCTCCATCGTACGGACGGCGATCCCCCCGTCCCACGGGCCGGACCCGCCCTCGGCGACCACCCGTCCCGTGGCGGGCTGGTGGCGGGCTAGCGGACCAGGGCGGCGAGGGCGGTGCCGATCCGCTCGATGTCCTCCCGGAAGGCGGCCAGGCTACGGCTGGTCGGCTCGATGGTGATCCACGTGACGCCGGCATCCTCGTAGGCCCGGTAGGACGCCGCGACGGCGCGGGCGAAGGCGTCGACGTCCGGCAGCAGCTCGGCCTCGTAGGGCACGAAGGACACGTCCAGCGGCGCCGCCCCGGCCTCGGCGCGCCGGTCCTGCACCCCGCGCACGGCCTCGGCCAGGGCCGCCACGTCCGCCATCGGCGGCGTCTTGGTGATCTTGGCGACCTCGACGGACTGCCCCATCGGCATCCAGCCGTCGGCCAGGGTGACCGCGCGCCGCCGCGCCGCGTTGCTGTTGCCGCCGATCCAGATCGGCGGGCCTCCCGCCTGCGCCGGGGTGGGCAGCGAGGTGTGCCCGTGCAGCGGGAACGTCGGGTCGTCCCGGTCGACGCTGCGGCCCGTCCACACGGCCCGCATCGCCGGGATGGCGGCGTCCAGCAGGCGTCCCCGCTGGGTGAAGTCGGCGCCGAGCGCGGCGAACTCCGTCTTGAGGTAGCCCGCGGCGACACCCAGGGTGAGCCGCCCGCCACTGAGCCGGTCCAGGCTCGCCGCGGACTTCGCCAGCAGGTAGGGGCTGCGGTAGCCGGCGACCGCGACGTAGGTCATCACCCGCAGCCGGGTCGTCGCCGCGGCCAGGAAGCTCAACGAGACGAACGGGTCGAACGCGTGGTGCCCGCCGTTGCCGAGCCAGGCGTCGTCGGGGATCGGATGCTCGCTCATCGAGACCGCGTCGAAGCCGGCCTCCTCCACCAGCCGGCCGACCTCGGCCAGGTCGCCGTCGGCGATCCAGCGGTCGTAGTGCTTCACGGCGCGCATCGGGAACATCAGGTTCAGGCGCATGGACACCTTCCGTCGTTGCCTGCCGGGGACCGGGCGGTCCCACGGGCTCCTTCGTCGTCCACCACCGCCGGCCGCGGACCGGGCAGCCCCACGGGTCCTCGAGCATCGGGAACCGGTCGGCGCCGCAGCTCGTCGTACACCGGGAGCCGGCCGGTCCCACGGGTCGGCGTCCGTCGGGTTCTGGCGCTGTCCGGTTCCTGCGTCGCCCCGGTTCCTGCGTCGCCGTCCGGGAGCCGGGCGCGGCGCCCGCGGACACGGCTGTTCTGACACCGGCCGCCCGACCCGGGCCGGCGGATGCGAGCCGCCACGGCTCGGATGCGCGTCACCTCCGGCCCGGCTTCGGGCCGCCCGCGCGGCCCAGGCGCGCCAGCCTCCGTCCGGCGCGGGCGCTTCCGGAGGCGGATGGGCAGCCATACCCACTATGCTGTTCTGACAGCCACGTCACAAGTGTCGGCGCCGCGGGCCGCTGCCGAGACACCCGCCCGACGGCGGGGAGCGCGGCCCGCCGCCCGGGCCGCCCGATCTCGTCCGTTCCCGCGGCCCGCCGCCGGACCCCTCGGCTGCGGGGAGCCCGACGGCGAGGTCAGGGAAGGAAGCCACAACGATGGGTACCCGCCTCGCGGGCAAGACCGTGCTCATATCCGGATCGACCCGCGGTATCGGCCGCTCCATGGCGGAGCTGTTCGCCGCCGAGGGGGCACGGGTGGCCGTGACCGGCCGCACCGTCGCCAAGGGTGAGAAGGTCGTCGCGCGCATCCGCGACGCCGGCGGCGAGGCGGAGTTCTTCCCCCTCGACGTCACCGACGAGACCAGCGTGCACGCCACGGTCGACGCGGTGGCCACGCGCTTCGGCGGCCTGAGCACGCTGGTGAACAACGCCGCCCCGACCGACGCCGTCGCCTCGACGATCAAGAAGATCGCCGACTACACGACCGAGGAGTGGAACCACATCCTGCTGGGCACGCTGACGGGCAACGTGTTCTGGGCGTCGAAGTACGCCTGGCCGTACCTGCGCGAGGCCGACGGGGCCGCGATCGTCAACGTCTCCTCGGGCCAGTCCATCGCCGGGTTCACCGGGTTCGGCGCCTACGCCGCGGCCAAGGGCGGCGTCAACTCCCTGAGCCGCACGCTGGCCGTCGAGGGCGCCGCCGACGGCATCCGCGCCAACACCATCGTCGTCGGGCGGGTCGTGAGCTCGGCAGGCGACTCCGGGGCACTCACCGGCGGCGGACGGCTCACCCGCATCGGCAACCCGATGGACATCGCGTACACGGCCGCGTGGCTCGCCTCCGACGAGGCCGCCTTCGTCACCGGTGCGACGGTGACGGCCGACGGCGGCTTCAGCGCCAACGGCGACGCCGCCGCCGGCGAGGGCTGAGCGTGCCGGTCGCCACCCACCGGGGCACGCACCGGCGGGATACACACCGGCGGGACACACTCCGCCGGAGAGCACGCCACGGCAGGACAGTGGACATCACTGTCAGATCAAGGGTCACCCAAGCCGGGACCGCTCGATCAGGGAGTGCCGAACCCGTCGCCGACGGGTCCGCAAGCGGGCACGGCGGGGTCGGATCCCCGCCGAGCACCGACGAACAGGAGCCATCCATGCCCTCAGCACCCGCCGCGCCGCGGCGGCAGGTCCGATGAGCGCGCCGGCGCCCGGCAGCGCCGCCACCGTCCCCGCGGCCTCGGACGCCTCGGCGTCCCCCGGGGCGCCCGGGGCCGCGGCCACGCCCACCCCGGGCGCGTCCACTCCGGCCGCAGCCGTCCAGGCCGGGTCCGGCCAGGCCGGGGCTGTCCAGGCCGGGTCCGCGCCGGCCGGCCCGCTCGGGACCACCGTGCTGCACTCGGTCGAGGGGGGGATCGCGACGATCACCCTGAACCGGCCGGACGCCGCGAACGCGATCCAGCCGGCGATGCGCGACGTCATCATCGAGCTGCTCGCCCAGGCCGACGCCGACCCGGAGGTCCGGGTGGTGGTGCTCGCCTCGAACGGGCGGCACTTCTGCTCCGGCGCCGACGTCACCGGGATCGCGGCGAGCCGCGCGCAGGGCGCCGAGAAGCGGGTCACCGACGCCATGCGGCGCATCATGACCGGTGCGCAGCGGCTGGTGTCCTCGGTCCTCGACTGCGGCAAGCCGGTCATCGCCGTCGTCCAGGGACCGGCGGCCGGCCTCGGCGCGCACCTGGCGTATGCCAGCGACCTCGTCGTGGCGGCGGAGGGCGCGGTCTTCGTCGAGTCGTTCGTGCTGCGCGGCCTGGTCGTCGACGCCGGCGGCGCCTACCTGCTGCCCCGGCGCATCGGCATGCAGAAGGCCAAGGAGCTGGCGTTCTTCGGCGAGAAGCTGCCCGCGAGCGAGGCGCTCGCCCTCGGCCTGGTCAACCGGGTCGTGCCCGCCGAGGAGCTCGCCGCCACCGCCGCGGGGTTCGCCGAGCGCCTCGCCGGCGCCGCGACGAGCGCCATCGCGCTGACCAAGCGGCTGTTCAACGAGTCCCCGGACGTCGACCGGGCCGCCGCCTTCCTGGCCGAGGGCATGGCCCAGGAGCTGCAGTCGCACGCCCACGACTCGACCGAAGGCGTGACCGCGTTCGTCCAGCGCCGCTCCCCCGAGTACCGCGGCTACTGATCCGAGGCCCCGCGGACCGCGGCCACTGATCCTGAGGAGGACACCCATGGCGACCGGCGCACCCCGGGTCGACCTGCCGACCATCGAGGACGAGAACCGGCCCTTCTGGGACGCCGCCCGCCAGGGCCGCTTCCTGATCGCCCGCTGCGCGTCCTGCGGGCGGGCGCACCACTACCCCCGCCCGTTCTGCCCGTTCTGCTGGAGCGAGGAGGTGTCCTGGGAGGACGCCAGCGGGCAGGCGACCCTCTACACCTACTCGACGGTGTTCGTGAACGACCTGCACCCGTTCGCCGAGCGGATCCCCTACGTGGCGGCCCTGGTCGACCTGGCGGAGGGGCCGCGGGTGATGACGAACATCATCGACGTGGACCCGGCGGACCTGCGCATCGGCATGCCGCTGACGGTCGCCTACCGCGAGCTGACCGACGAGATCACCGCGCCGGTCTTCCGCCCGGCGAGCGCTGCCGCCGGCTCCTAGTACCGCGACGGCGCAGCCCCGCGCCGTTCCGGCGACGCGCACCCGTTCCCGCGACGCACACGTTCCAGCTACCACCCAGGGAGTTCGTATGGCAGGCCTGCTCGACGGCAAGATCGCACTGGTGACCGGCGCCGGCCACGGCATCGGCCGTGGCCACGCGCTCGAACTCGCCAAGCACGGCGCGACCGTCATCGTCAACGATCTCGGCAGCACGGTCAGCGGCGAGGGCCGCGGCCGGGACGCCGAGGAGGTCGTGAAGATCATCGAGAAGCGCGGCGGCACCGCCGTGGCGGACTTCGGTGACGTCGGCGACGAGGAGCAGGTCGAGGCCTCCGTCGCCCGGGCCTTCGACGAGTTCGGCCGCCTCGACATCGTCGTCAACAACGCCGGCATCGTGCGCGACAAGGCCGTGTGGAACATGAGTACGGCCGACTTCGACCTGGTCCTGCGCGTGCACCTGCGCGGCACCTGGCTGGTCAGCCGGGCCGTCGCGAAGCGCTGGCGGGCCGCGGCGAAGGCCGCCGACAGCGGCAAGGTCTACGGCCGGATCATCAACACGACCTCCGGCGCGGGCCTGTCCGGCCACTTCGGCCAGACGAACTACAGCGCGGCGAAGGCCGGCATCGTCGGGCTGACCCTGACGCTGTCGCTGGAGCTGGCGAGCATCGGCGTGACGGTGAACGCGATCGGCCCCGGCGGCCTGACCCGTCTGTCGGGCACCATGCCCGGTCAGGCCAAGCCGCTGGAGCCCGACGAGCGGCCCGAGGACGAGTTCGACCCCAAGGACCCGTCGCTGTGCAGCCCGGTCGTCGCCTGGCTCGCCAGCGACGAGGCCGGCCACGTCAGCGGCCAGGTCATCAAGGCCATCGGCGAGCGCATCCAGCTCATGGGCGGCTGGCACGAGCAGGCCGTGGTGAACAACGGCGGCAAGCGCTGGGACGCCACCAAGCTCGGCCCCCTGTTCGCCACGGACATCTTCCGGACCCGCGCCCCCGGCCTGCGCCTCGGCGGCTGAGCCCGCTGCGGCTCGGAGCTCAGCCCGCGGCCAGCGTGCGCAGGGCGGCGGTGTCCACCTTGAGCATGCTGGTCAGCGGCAGCGCCTCGACGACCTCGAGGCGGTCCGGCGCCTTGTAGTCGGCCAGCCGTCCCCGCACCCAGGCCCGCAGCTCGGCGAGGTCCGGCGGGCTCGCGGGGTCGGCCGGCTCGACGAAGGCGACCCCGATCTCGCCGATCACCGGGGCCGGCGTGCCGACGACCGCCGCGCGCCGCACCCGGGGATGCTCCGCCAGCACGTTCTCCACCTCCAGCGGGTACACGTTGTACCCGCCGCGGATGTAGAGATCGCTGGCCCGCCCGCGCAGCCGCAGGTTGCCCTCGGCGTCGAGCGCCCCGAAGTCGCCGCTGACGAGCCAGCCGTCGCCGCGCAGCACCGCCGCGGTCTGCTCGGCGTCGTTCCAGTAGCCGCGCATCACCGTGTCGCCGCGGACCCAGACCCGGCCGATCTCGCCGGTCGCGACGTCACGCCCGGCGTCGTCGCGCAGTGCGATCTCGATGCCGGTCTGGGGCCGGCCGACCGTGCGGAACTGCACCTCCGGCGGATCGTCCGGCTCGGTGCCGCAGATGCTCGGCGACTCGGTCATCGCGTAGCGGACGACGAGCGGCACCCCCAGCAGGGTGACGACCCGCTCCACCAGCTCGGGCGCGGCGGGCGCGGTCGCGGCGAGCCCCAGGCGCAGCGTCGCGACCGCGCGCACGGTCCGCTCGGCGTCGGGCAGCTCCAGCAGCTTGGCCCACTGGGTGGGCACGGCGCCGGCGACGGTGATCCGCTCGTCGCGCAGGATGTCCGCCATCCCCGCCGCCGACCAGGGCACCGGGCTGATCACCATGGTGGTGCCCCAGGCGAGCTGGTCGACGATCTTGGCCATGTACCCGGCGTGCGCGAAGGGCGTCGCGACGAGCCGGCGGTCGAACGGCCGGCTCATCACCCCCGCGGAGGCGACGGCGGCGGCGAGGTTGCGGTGGTCGAACCAGGCCCCCTTGGGCAGCCCGGTCGTCCCGGACGTCCAGATGATGACCACCGGGTCCGCCGGCGCCACGACCGGGCGGTCGCGCCCGAGCCCCGGGTGGTGCCGCAGCGCCGCGAGCTCGGACCGCGCCAGCACCGCCAGCCCCGCCGGCACCGCCGGCAGGCCCGCGTCCAGGTCGACGATCACCAGCGCGGGCCGGCACCGCTCGAGGATCCCCGTCACCTCCCGGGAACCCAGGCGGGTGTTCAGCCCGGTGGTGACCGCTCCCAGCCGGGCCGCCGCCGCGTAGCAGATCGCGTAGTCGATCGACGAGGGCAGCATCAGCGCAACGACGTCCCCCGACCCGATCCCCCGCGCGGCGAGCGCCCCGGCCAGTGCGTCGGACGCCGCCGCCCACGTGGCGAAGCTGATCCGTCCGTCGGGCCCGACGTAGGCCTCCCGCTCGCCGAACCGCTCGGCGGCGGCGTCCAGCGCCGCCCCGACCGTCGCGTACGCCTCGGGCTCGCCCAACGGCGGGTCCGGCGGCGGGGGGCCGCCCACGCCGGCTAGTCCCGCCCGAGGATGACGGTGCCCGACGAGCAGAACCAGCCACCCGTGCCGCTGACGCAGGCCAGCTTGGCGTCCGGCACCTGCCGGCCCTCGGCCTCGCCACGCAGCTGGCGCACCGCCTCGACGATGAGGAACAGGCCACGCTGCCCGGGATGGCACGCCGACAGGCCGCCGCCGTCGGTGTTGGTCGGCAGCGCTCCGCCGAGGCGTAGCCGCCCGTCGGCGACGAACGGGCCGCCCTCGCCCTTCTTGCAGAAGCCGAGATCCTCCAG
Organism: Frankia alni ACN14a; assembly: GCF_000058485.1. Classification (NCBI taxonomy): domain Bacteria; kingdom Bacillati; phylum Actinomycetota; class Actinomycetes; order Frankiales; family Frankiaceae; genus Frankia; species Frankia alni. The sequence continues at coordinate 3,705,830 of NC_008278.1, read as the reverse complement.
GGTGACCATCAGCATGTACGTGAAGGCGTCGTAGAGCTCGGCGACGTCGATGTCCTCCGGGCTCACCCCGGCCCGGGAGAACGCCAGCGGCCCGGAGACGGCCGCGGGCCCGGTGGTCACGTCCTCCCACTGGCTGGTCGACACGTGCGTCACGCACTCGCCCGTGCCGAGCACCCACACCGGCGGGCGCGGCAGGTCGGCGATGCGGTCCTCGGCGACGAGCACCGCCGCGGCGCCGCCGTCCGAGCGGATGCAGCAGTGCAGCTTGGTGAACGGGTCAGCGATCATCGACCCGGACAGCACGTCGTCGATCGTGATCGGGTCGCGGTAGTACGCCTCGGGGTTGGGGCCGGCGTTGAACCGGGCGGAGACGGCGATCTCGGCAAGCTGCTCGATCGTCGTGCCGAACTCGTGCATGTGCCGGCGGGCGGCCATGGCGTACTTGGAGATCAGGGTGTGGCCGTAGGGGGCCTCCCACGACTGCGGGCCGCGGCTGCCCCAGTTCAGGCTCGCCGTGCGCAACCGCTTGCGCAGGTCGGAGCGGGCGGTCGAGCCGTAGGTGAGCAGCACCACGTCCGCATGCCCGGCGGAGATCGCGTCGGCGGCGTGGGCGGCCATGACCTCCCACGACGCCCCGCCGACGGTGGTCGAGTCGATCCAGCGGGGGCGCAGGCCCAGGTACTCGGCGACGTCGATCGGCGCCAGCGTGCCGAGCGAGGTCGACGCGAGCCCGTCGACGTCCCCCGGCCCGAGCCCGGCGTCCGCGAGCGCACGGCGGCTGGCCTGGGCGATCAGCGCGTACGGGGTGGAGCCGTCGGTGCGGCCTACATCCGACAGCGCGACCCCGGCGATGGCGACCCGGCGGCTCATCGCCCGGCCCCCGCGAGCAGACAGGGGCGCAGGAGGGTCGGGCGGGACGGCGGTCGAGACATGTGTCCTCCGATCGGGTGCCGGCAACGGCCGGCTACTGCGCCGCCGGCTGGGCGACCAGGCGCGCGAGATGGTCGGCGGGCTCGCCGAGCAGGTGGTCCAGGACGTGCGCCCGCTTCAGGAACAGGTGCGAGTCGTGCTCGAAGGTGTAGCCCATACCGCCGTGCACCTGGATGGTGGCGGCGGCATTTTCGACGGCGTACCGGCTGGCGATGCTCTTGGCGGCCAGCGCCTGGAACTCGGCGTCGGCCCGCCCGTCCTGGACGCAGATCGCCGCGAACAGCACCTGCGACAGCGCGGCCTCGGCCCGCACCGCCATGTCCGCGCAGGCATGCTTGATCGCCTGGTTGACCCCGATGGGCCGGCCGAACTGCACCCGCACCTTCGCATGCTCGGTGGACATGTCCCGCGTCGCCTCGGCGATCCCCACGCTGATCGCCGCCGACAGCACGAGCGCGCGCAGGCGGATCGGCTCTTCCTGCGTGCCCACCCAGGCGAGGATCGGCACGGCGTCCGCGCGCGCCTCGGCCAGCCGGATGCCCGGGTCGATCGCCGGTTCGGAGCGCACGTCGGTCAGGGCGGCGGTCTCCACCAGCGCGGCGCCCGCGGGGTCGATCAGCAGGACGTAGCGGGAGTCGGCCGCGTCCAGCAGTTGGAACTGCCCGTCCAGGGTCGAGGGGGTGGTGGCGGCGTCGAACCCGTCCGGGCCGCGGCGCAGGGCCAGGCCCACTGTGGCCTTGCCGGACAGGATCGCCGACGCCGTCTCGTGCTGGCCGGCGAGCGCCGCGACCCGGGCGCCCAGCACGGTCGGCAGGAACGGCCCCGGCACCACGCGGCGGCCCAACTCCCGGAACAGCAGCGTCTCCTCGGCCAGCTCGCACCCGGCGCCACCGAGTTCCTCGGCGAGGCCCAGGCCGAACAGGCCCAGCTCCGCGCTCTCCGACCAGATCCGCCGGTCCACGACGACGGGTGCGTCGCGTCGCTCCCGGATGACCGAGATCGGCAGCTCGTTGCCGAAGAAGTCGGCGGCGAGGGAGGCGATCTCCATCTGGGCCGGCGTGGGTAGCAGGTCCACGGTGCGCTCCTCAGGATGTTTCGATGGCTGCTGGGGATTCGGTGTGCTCGGCAGGCACCGCCCGCGCGAGGCGGGTTCAGCGCGGCAGGCCGAGCACCCGATCACCGATGATGTTGCGCTGGACCTCGGACGTCCCCCCGCCGATGGACACCGAGTACGAGTACAGGTAGTTGCCGGACCAGCCGCCCGGCTCCCAGCGCGAGACGAACCGCAGGGCGTCCGCGCCGAGCAGGTCGAACGCCAGCCGGTACACCTTCTTGGCGATGTCGGAGTAGAACAGCTTGACCATCGACCCCTCGGGGCCGGGCTGGTCGCGGTGCATGTTGCGGGAGATGCCGGCGTAGGTCATGGCGCGCAGCGACGCAACCTCGGCGCGCGCGGTCGCAAGCCGGCGCGCGATCTCGTCGTCGGCGATCGCCGGGCGCCGCCCGTCGGGGCCGGTGCGCTCCTTCGCCAGGTCGATGAGCTTCTCCACGGTGCTGGCGAGGCGGACCTGGTTGGCGGTGAAGGCGGTGCCGCGCTCGAACGACAGGGTGGACATCGCCACACTCCAGCCGTTGTTCAGCCCACCCACGACGTTCTCCAGCGGGATGCGGACGTCGTCGTAGAAGACCTCGCAGAACTCGGCGCCGCCCTCGATCGTCTCGATCCCGCGCACCTCGATGCCGGGGGTGTGCATGTCACAGATCACCCAGGAGATGCCGTGGTGACGGGACCCCTCGGGGTCGGTGCGGACCAGCAGCTCCTGCCAGTCGGCGAGGGTGGCGAAGCTGGTCCAGATCTTCTGCCCGGACACGACGAGCTCGTCGCCCTCGATGCGGGCCCGGGTGCGCAGTGCGGCGAGGTCGGAACCGGCGTCCGGCTCGGAGAACCCCTGGCACCAGATCACCTCTCCGCGCAGGATGCGGGGCAGGTGATAGGCTTTCTGCTCTTCGCTCGCGCGAGTCATCAGAGTCGGCCCCGCGTGGCTGAGGCCGACGAAGCAGGCGTCGATGCCCGGCAACCCGGCGCGCCCGTACTCCTCGAACCAGATCAGCTGCTGCAGCAGGGAAAGCCCACGGCCGCCGTACTCCTGCGGCCAGGAGATACCCGCCCAGCCGCCCTCCCACTGGGTGCGCTGCCAGGCGAGATCATACTCACGCATCGCCGGGCCCATCTCGGGGCGGATCTCCCGGGGGGCGTTCTCCTCGAGCCAGGTTCGCACCTGCTCACGGAACTCGACCTGCTCCTTCGAGAAGTCAAGGTCCATTCGTCGGCCTCCGTCCCACCGCCTGGCATCTCGTGACGCCCTTGTCAGATACTAGCTTTACCAGGAGGCCCGGGCGCCCGCTCGCGAACAGGGCTCGACACGGGGCGCGGGCGCCGCCCCCGAGCCGGAGGATCGATGATCGACCGATGACCACACCGACCAATCCGTCGACGAACGCCCCCGCCGCCGGCGGGGACGCCACCCGCGCAGAATCCGGCAGTCCCGCGCCTTCCCCCAACGGCGCGACGGGTGCGGCGACGCCCCCGCTCGTTGCACGGCGCGGCTGGGAGGGGCGCTACTTCGAGGACTTCGCCGTCGGCGACGTCTACGACCATCCACTCGGCCGGACGATCACCGCCACCGACAACACCTGGTTCACGCTGCTCACCCAGAACACGGCGCGCCTGCACTTCGACCAGCACTACGCCGCGCAGACGGGGTTCGGCCGCACGCTGGTGAACTCGACCCTCACCCTCGCCCTCGTCACCGGCCAGAGCGTCACAGATGTCTCGCAGAACGTGATGGCCAACCTGGGCTGGGACGAGGTGCGCCTCCCCCATCCGGTCTTCGAGGGCGACACGGTCTACTCCCGCTCGATCGTGCTCGGGCTGCGGCCGAGCAAGTCCCGACCGGACGTCGGGGTGGTGGAGGTCCGCACCCACGGTTACAACCAGGACGGCGACGAGGTGATCAGTTTTCGCCGCACGCTGCTGGCCTATCGACGCGGCCACGGCCCGCAGCCGCCGGCCCTGCCGCCGCTGCCCGACTCTTCCACCGCGCGCTGACCCGCTGTTCGGCCCCATCCCGCCCCGACCACCCCGTGAGACCATCCAGGCCCGGCCGGCGCGCCGCGGCCCGCGGATGGCGAGGAGACCTCCGTGTCGAGTGTGACCACCCGTCTGAGCCCTGAGGAAGAGCAGATCGTCCGCCTGGTCGCGACCTTCGTCGACGAGAAGGTCCGACCGGTCGCGCAGGAGCTCGACCACACCAACACCTACCCCGAGGACCTCATCGAGCAGATGAAGGAGATGGGGGTCTACGGTCTCGGGATCCCGGAGCCCTACGGCGACTTCGGCGTGTCGACGTCCTGCTACGCACGAGTGACCGAGGAGCTGTCGCGCGGCTGGATGAGCCTCGCCGGCGCGTTCGGCGGCCATTCCGTCGTCTCCAAGCTGATCCTGCGCTTCGGCACCCAGGAGCAGCGCGAGAAGTACCTGCCCCGGATGGCCACCGGCGAGCTGCGCGCCACCATGGCGCTCACCGAGCCCGGTGGCGGCTCGGACCTGCAGGCCCTGCGCACCGTCGCCCGGCCCGACGGCGACGGTTGGGTGGTCGACGGCGCCAAGACCTGGATCAGCAACGCCCGGCGGTCGGGCCTGATCGCCCTGCTGTGCAAGACCGACCCCGCGGCGAAGCCGGCGCATCGCGGCATCAGCATCCTGCTCGTCGAGCACGGCCCGGGCTTCACCGTCTCCCGGGACCTGCCCAAGCTCGGCTACAAGGGCATCGAGAGCTGCGAGCTGCACTTCGACGGGTACCGGGCGCCCGGCGACTCGGTCCTCGGCGGCGTGACCGGCAAGGGCTTCAACCAGATGATGGCCGGACTCGAGGTGGGCCGGATCCAGGTCGCCTCGCGCGCCCTCGGGGTCGCTCGCGCGGCCTTCGACGACGCGCTTCGCTACGCCCAGGAGCGCGAGACCTTCGGCAAGCCGATCTGGGAACACCAGTCGATCGGCAACTACCTGGCGGACATGGGAACGAAGATCCTCGCCGCCCGCCAGCTCATCCTGCACGCGGCCGAGGTGTTCGACTCCGGCGCCCGCGCCGACATGGAGGCCGGAATGGCGAAGCTGTTCGCCTCCGAGATGGCGGCGACGGTGACGCTCGACGCGATCCGCATCCACGGCGGCTACGGCTATTCGACCGAGTTCGACGTCGAGCGGTACTTCCGTGACGCCCCGCTGATGATCGTCGGCGAGGGAACCAACGAGATCCAGCGCAACGTCATCGCCCGTCAGCTCGTCCAGCGCCCCAACCCGCTGCGCTGACGGCAGAAACGCAGCGGAGGGCTCGCACCGTCGGCGAGCGTGCGGGGTCGCTCGGCACCACGATCCCGCACGCTCGCGACGGCCGGCAGTGCCCCGGCTGCCGCCGAGCTCCTGGGAACTGAGTGGACTGCGCGTGTCGATCGTCATCCGGCGGCGATGCCGTAGATCAGGTCGTGCGGATGACGTGAGTAGGGGTTTCGGCGAGGGGTGCGGCTGGCGTCGATCCAGGCCGGAGGCAGGAATTCGGGGCGTCGGTCGGGCCCGAGCCGAACGGTCCAACCCTGGTGGTGGATGACCCGGTGGTGATGGCCACAGAGGAGCACGCAGTTGTCCAGCGAGGTGTGGCCCCCGACGATCCAGTGTCGAATGTGATGCGCCTCGGTCCAGCTCGCCGGACGATCGCACGTCGGAAAGGCGCAGCCGTTGTCGCGGGCGACCAGCGCGCGGCGGATGTCCGCGGTGACGGTGCGCTGGGTTCGACCAACATCGAGGGGGACACCGGCGGGGTCGAGGATGATGCGGCTGACCGATGCGTCACAGGCCAGGCGACGTAGGACCTCGCGGGGCAGGGGCTGCCCCCAGCCAGTCGTCGCCGGCACGCCGGATCGACCGACCATTGTCGACCAGGGGATCGTCACGGTCAGATGCGGGCGAACACCGCCACCCACAGGCAGCATGGCGGCGTCGAGTGTGCGGGTGACCAGGTCGACGAGGGCATCGGCGCGCCGGCGGGCGGGGCTACGCGGGTCGAGCGCACCGTCGACGGCCGGGCGCGGCGCCGCGAGGGGGTCCAGCGCGATGCGGAGCAGGGCTGCCGCTTCAGGGTCGAGCTCGCCGCTGATTCGAGTCATGCCGCCCGGCAACTCGGAGATCGACAATCTTCGCCGCCCCGCTGGGTCCTCCCCTCCCGCAGCGGCAGCATCGTCGGGGCCACTGGACTGACCATCGCCCCCGCCGTCACTGCCACCCTCGCCGTCGCCGGGCTCGCCGCGAGCAGAGTCGTCATCCTCGCTGCCACCGGCCGGAGCCGGGTCGAGAGTATCGTCGCCGGAGTGGGCGTCAGCCCAGGCCAGGGTCTCGCGGAGGTGGCGGGCCAGGCGAGCCAGGGCGGTCGGGTCGAACTCGTCCGCCTGACGCAGGAGAAACGCTTCAGCCCGTCGCCGCACGTCCACGGTGACCGTGGTCGGTAGCGAGCGCATGCCCGCCACAATCACCTGCGCCTGCTCGACGCTGATCTCCCCCGCTCCCAGCCGCTTACCCGTCGCCGCCAAGGGACCGTCTACGGCCACCGCAACATCGACCAGACGGCTGGCATCCGCCGCGCGGACCCGCAGACGTTCGCGCAGCAAGGCGACGGTGTCGCAGGCGCCAGCACGCCGCGCCAACCCACGGCCGTGCACCTCGGCGACAATCTGAAGACGAAAGGCCGCCAGCCGCGTCAAAGCCACTGAACAAGCCAGCAGCAATTCCAGCAGACCCGCGTCGGACAGCGACCACACCGGACCGTCGACCATTGCATCTATCCGCGCGGACATCGCCGTCGATTCATCGGCCAGCGCATGAAGCCGGCTCGGAGACTCCGGATTCGAGACCATGCGAGAAGCCTAGACGAGCACCAGCCGGATGTCGAACACATGTTCGGATGCGTAATCATCTTGAGGAATGTTCGCGCCGAGGACCGGCGTGGTGACACAACCTAGACGGACACCTAGACGGGCTCGTGTAGCCTGCCTGCCGGACCGGCGTGCGGCTCCTCCGGCCCGGCGGGATCCCCGGCAACCGGCCTGGACCCGACCGGCTCGGGAGAGGGGGAACCCCATGCACTGAGCCGTGATCGCGGAGGGCTGCGAGCTGGCGCGACCCGCCGAATGGTGCGATCCTCAACGACGGTGCGGACCCGTCATCGTGGTCACGGCGCCTGGGTATGGACGTCCTGGCGGCCACGCAGACCGCATGCCGGCCGGAGCAGGAGTGTCGCTCGTCGTCGCCACCGCTTGATTTTCAAGGTAATTCTGCTAAGGGCGACAGAGTCGATGCCGTCGGACTTGACGAAGCGGGCGTGAGCGTGCTGCGATATCCCAGGGACGCCGCCCGAAAGCGCACTCGCAGTGAACAACTCCCCGCGACAGGAACGTCTCCAATTCCCAGTGATGCGGGGAGGCCCCGTCGACGAAAAGAGCACCTCCACCCACGGAAGGAAAGGGCTACGCCACCCCGGGAGATCGTGAGGCGGAATTAGCCATGGACCAGACGACCACAACGGCAAGTATCCGTACCAAGGCCGAGTTCGACGCAGGCGGCCCTGCTCATACCCAGGCACCACTACGATGCCGCCTGCGCGGGGCCTCCCTACGGGCTGCAGGAGACGCCAGCGACGCATCTCGCCGGTGGTACCAGCGCTGTCGGGTCACGGACGGCGCCGAAGGGCCACCGAGTCCGTCTCGGACTACATCAGCGGGCAGCGTGACGAGTCAGACCGCGCTGACTCAGCCGTGGACTGCGTCATGACGGCGTTGATGGGTCCCTGCCCGGCGCATGCGTTCACAGGTGCGGCTCGCCGAGCGACTCACGACGGCACCGGCGGGTCAGACGGCGAGGGCGGGTCAGACGGCACCGGCGGCGCGCAGACGAGCCGTGTCGGCAGGGTCGTAACCGAGCTCGGCGAGCAGGGCGTCGGTGTGCTCGCCGACGGCGGGCACGGGGCCCATCACCGGGTCCACCCCGCTGATGCGGACGGGCGGGCGTACCGCGCGCAACGGGCCGACCGGCGAGTCCACCTCCCGCCAGCGGTCGCCCACGTCGAGCTGGGGGTGGGCGAGCAGGTCGCCGATGGTGTTGATCCGGCCGTTGGCGATGCCCGCCTCGTTCAGCCGGGCGAGGGTCTGCTCGGTGCTGACCTCGGCCAGGGCCGCCTCGACGTCGGCGGTCAGCGCATCGCGGTGGCGGACGCGGCCCGCGTTCGTCGTGTAGCGGGGGTCGGCCAGCAGCTCGGGCCGGCGGAGCACCTCCTCGCAGAACCGCCGCCACTCCCGCTCGTTCTGCACGCCGAGCTGCACGCTGCCGCCGTCGCCGGTCCGGAAGCCGCCGTAGGGGGCGATGGAGGCGTGGCTGGTGCCGGTGCGGGCCGGGGGGACACCGGTGTACATGGCGTAGTACATCGGCTGAGCCATCCACTCGGTGAGCGAGTCGAACAGCGACACCTCGAGCGCGGCGCCCTCTCCTGTGCGCTCCCGCATGAACAACGCGGTGAGGACGGCGGTGTAGGCGTACATGCCGGCGGAGATGTCGGCCACGGAGATACCGACCTTGGCCGGTGCGTCGGGCGCACCGGTGACCGACAACAGTCCGGTCTCGCACTGGATCAGCAGGTCGTAGGCCTTCTTGTCGCGCAGCGGGCCTGCCGAGCCGTAGCCGGAGACGTCACAGACGATCATCCGCGGATCGCGGGCCCGCAGCGTCGCCGCGTCCAGGCCGAGGCGGGCCGCGGCGCCGGGGGCGAGGTTCTGCACGAAGACGTCGGCGCCGGCCAGCAGGCCGGCCAGCACCTCACGGGCCTCGGGGTGCTTGAGGTCGAGGGTCAGCGACTCCTTCGCCCGGTTCAACCAGACGAAGTAGCTGGCCAGACCCTTGACGGTCTCGTCATAGCCGCGCGCGAAGTCCCCCGCGCCCGGCCGTTCGATCTTGATCACCCGTGCCCCGAGATCGGCGAGCTGGCGAGTCGCGAACGGGGCCGCCACGGCCTGCTCGATGGAGACGACGGTGATTCCCGCCAGGGGCTTGCCGGCCGCCAGGCCACCCGCCGGCGACGCGGCCCGCCTCGGTGCCGGAACGGCCGCTGCATCGGGCAGCGCGGTGGGGTCGGGGGTCTCGGTCACTGCGAACGCCTCTCAGCCGAGGACGAACGGGTCGCGGGTGGCACCCGTCGTCTCGATCCAGACGGCCTTCTCCTGCAGGTACTCGTGCAGTCCCTCGGTGCCGTTCTCGCGGCCGAACCCGCTGCTCTTGATACCCCCGAAGGGCATCGCGTAGTTCAGCGTCCGGTAGGCGTTGACCCACACGGTGCCTACCCGCAGCGCCTTGGTCATCCGGAAGGCGCGGCGGATGTCGGCGGTCCAGATGCCGGCGGCGAGGCCGTAGCGCGAGTCGTTGGCGATCGCGATCGCCTCTTCCTCCGAGGAGAAGCGCAGCACGCTCAGCACCGGGCCGAAGATCTCCTCCTGGCAGACCATGGCGTCGTTGGTGACGTTCGCGACGATGGTCGGCTCGAAGAACAGCCCGCCGAGTCCGCCGTCCCCGCCACCGCCGACGATGTCGGCGCCCTGCTCCTTGGCCTGTGCCACGAACCGGCGGATCTTCTCGTGCTGGCCGGGGAAGCAGATCGGGCCCATCTCGGTCTCGGGGTCCTTCGGGTCCCCGAGACGGATCCGGGCGGCCCGCTCGGCCACCCGGGCGACGACCTCCTCGTAGACGTCGGCGTGCACGAGCGCCCGCGAACCCGCGATGCAGGTCTGACCGGCGGCGGCGAAGATGCCGGCGATCAGCCCGTTGGACGCGGCGGCCAGGTCCGCGTCGGGGAAGACGATGTTCGCCGACTTGCCGCCGAGCTCGAGGGTGACCGGGGCCAGGTGCTTCGCCGCCGCGGCGGCCACCGCCGCCCCGGTGATCTCCGAGCCGGTGAACGACACCCGGTCGACGCCCGGATGGCCGACAAGCCACTCCCCCACCTCGCGGGAGGCGCCGCTGACGGTGTTGAACACGCCCGGCGGGAACCCGGCCTCCTCGAACAGGTCTGCGAACTTCAGGATCGACACCGGGGCCTGCTCGGACGGCTTCGCGACGATCGTGCAGCCCGCCGCCAACGCAGGAGCGATCTTGAAGGTGAGCAGCAGCAGCGGGGAGTTCCACGGCAGGACCGCGCCGACGACACCGATCGGCTCGCGGGTGACGAAGCCGAAGTAGTCCGGGCGGCCGGTGTCGACCACCCGGCCGTCGATCTTGTCGGCCAGGCCCGCGTAGTACTCGTACCAGGCGGAAAGGCTGCGGACCTGCCCGCCCATCTCCCGCAGCAGCTTGCCGTTGTCGCGGGTCTCGGCGAGGCCGAGCTCGTCGGCGTGCTCCTCGATGACGGCCGCGAGGCGGCGCATCAGGCGGCCCCGTTCCCGGCCCGACAGCTTGCTCCACTCCCCGCCGTCGAAAGCGGCCCGCGCGGCGGCGACCGCGTCGTCGACGTCGGCGCGACTCGCCTCCGCGACCGTCGCCCACGCTTCGCCGGTGTAGGGGTCGATCGAGTCGAAGGTCGTCGTGCCCGCGCGCCGCTCGGCGCCGATGCGCATCGTTACCGTGGTGGTCACAGCGTCGCGCTCCCTGAGATCGGGGGTGGGGTGGAGTGGCTCTTCTCCGCGACGTCGCGGTAGCGCGCGGCGAGCTCCTCGCTGCCGCGCGCCAGCAGGGTCACGTCCGCCCCCACCAGGATGAACCGGACGCCGAGGGAGAGATAGCGCCGCGCCAGCGGCTCGGCGAACGCGTTCACCCCGGCTGCCTTGCCCGCCGCGTTGACCACCGCGACCGCCGACGTGATCGCCTCGACGACGTCGGGATGGTCGGGACGGCCCAGATGCCCGAGGGAGGCGGCGAGGTCCGCGGGGCCGAAGAAGACCCCGTCGACGCCGTCGACGGCCGCGATCGCCGCGCACTCGGCGAGCCCGGCGGCGGATTCGATCTGGACCATCACGCAGATCTCGTCGTCGGCGCGGTGCAGGTAGCCCTCGACCCGGGTCCACCGGGACACCCGGGCGAACGCGCTACCGACACCGCGGATGCCGGCGGGTGGGTAGCGGGTGGCCGCGACGATCGCCGCGGCCTGCTCGGCGGACTCCACCATCGGCAGCAGCAGGTTCTCGGCGCCGATGTCGAGGAGCTGCTTGATGATCACGGGGTCGTCGGTCGGGGGGCGCACGACCGGGGCGACCGGGTACGGCGCGACCGCCTGCAGCTGGGCGAGGAAGCTGCGCACGTCGTTCGGGGCGTGCTCACCGTCGATGAGCAGCCAGTCCAGGCCGCCCCCGGCGCAGATCTCGGCGTTGTAGGGGTTGCCGGTGGCCACCCACATGCCGATCGCCGGCCGAGGGTCGCGCAGCCGGCGCCGGAAGGCGCCGCCGGTCACGCCCGCGGTCCCCGCCGCGCTGGCCGCCGTCATCGCAGTGCTCCACACATCAGCAGAACCTCTCCTCGCCCCGCCCGCTCAGGCGAAGCGGCAGGTGATCGCGCCCAGCGGGCCGTAGTCGGCGTGGAAGGTGTCGCCCGAGCGGGCGAACACCGGCCGGGTGAACGAGCCTGCCAGAATCACCTGGCCCGGGTCGAGACCCACCTTGTACGGGGCGAGCTTGTTGGCCAGCCACGCGACGCCGTTCGCCGGATGGTTCAGCACCGCCGCGGCGACCCCGGACTCCTCGATCGTCTCGTTGCGGTACAGCAGCGCCGACACCCAGCGCAGGTCCACCTCGTCGGGACGCACGGCGCGCCCACCGAGCACCAGCCCCGCGTCGGCGGCGTTGTCGGAGATGGTGTCGACGATGGTGCGCAGGTGCCCGGTCGCCGGGTCGCTCATCTGCACCCGGGCGTCGAGGATCTCCAGCGCCGGAGTCACGTAGCGGGTGGCGTCGAGCACGTCGTAGATCGTGACCCCCGGACCGGACAGTGGCTCGGCGAGCACGAAGGCGAGCTCGACCTCGACCCGCGGGCGGATGAACCGCCCCGCGGGCACGACCCCGGAGTCGTCGAAGAACATGTCGTCGTAGATCGCGCCGTAGTCCGGCTCGGTGATCGAGACGGCCTGCTGCATCGCCCGCGACGTGAGGCCGATCTTGCGCCCGCGCAGCTCGCGGCCGGCGGCCAGCTTGCGTTCGGTCCAGGCGCGCTGGACGGCGTAGGCGTCCTCGATCGTCATGTCCGGGTACTGCAGGGACAGCTGCGGGATCGGGGTCAGCGTGCGCTCGGCCTCGTCGAGGCGCGCGGCGGCGTCCTCGACGAGTTCGGGATCGAGCGTCATGCGTTCTCGGACTCCTTCTGCCCGCCCAGCAGGAACGCCAGCGCCGCCGGGTTGAACAGCTCCGGGTCCTCGAAGTGCGGCCAGTGCTTGACCTCGGGCATCTCCAGGACCCGCGAGTCCGGGATCAGCCGGGCGACCTGGCGGGCGGTGTTCTGGTACTCGCCGAAGTCCTTGCCGGAGGCGACGACGAGCGTCGGGGCGGCGATGCGCGACCACTGGTCCGGCGGGATGAGGTTGCGCTCGCGGGCGTCGGGGTCCTGCAGGATCAGCACATGATCGATGACCTTGCGCGTCTCCGGCAGCCGGTAGATCGCCTGGCGCAGGGCGATGACGTCGGGCAGCCGGTTGGCCTCGTCGGCGATCAGGTGGTTGAACATCGCCTTGGTGGACTCCCAGGTGGGGTTGTCCACGGCGGCGGTGCGCTCGGCCCGGATGCGGGCCATGTTCGACGCGGTCGCGATGAGGCCCGCGGGCGACATCAGGATCAGCTTGCGGACCCGGTCCGGCTCGTCGATGGCGAGCCGGGCGGCGACCCATGCGCCCAGCGACATGCCGATGATGTAGGTGGTCTGCACGCCGAGCGCGTCGAGAAGGCCCAGCAGGTGGCGCTCGTAGACGGCGATCTCGTAGTCGTAGTCCGGCTTGCTGGAGAAGCCGTTGCCGACCATGTCCACCGCGATGCAGCGGAAATGCTTGCTCAGCGGGCCGATGGTCGGCGCGAAGGTCTCCCAGTGCCCCCCGGTGCCGTGCAGCATGAGCACGGCCGGGGCGTCGGGGGAACCGGCCTCGACGTAGCGGGTGGACACCCCGTCGATGTCGATCCAGTCCTGGCGGAACGGCACGTCCCGCAGGTACGTCCAGATGCTGCGGTACGGGACCTCGTCGGTCATGCGCTGCTCACGATCCTCGTTGGTCGGGTCGGGATGACTCGTCGGGCGCGGACGCCCCCTGGCGTGCGGGCGCGGCCAGAGCGGGCCGGCCGGTCGGCGGCGGGACGACCCCGCCGCCATGGGCCGGGCCGGTGGCGGGGTCGCGCGCGGCCTCGGCGTGGGCGGCCCTGGTGCGGGCGGCCCTGGTGCGGGCGGTCAGTCGTTCTCGGCGGCGCGCAGACGCTCCGCCACCGACGCGTTCCACGTCTCCACGGGCGACCAGGTCGCCGTCTCCTCGATGAGGGCCTGGGTCTTCTCCCGGATCACCTCGTCGGTGTCGGCCAGGTCCAGCGCCACCCGCCAGGGCTGGCTGACATACCACGGCGTCGGGGTGTAGAGCTCCAACCGGTTCCCTTCCGGGTCCAGGAAGTAGATGCTCCAACTGTTGCCGTGGTTACGACCCTCCATGCCGGTCGCGCCGAGTTCCAGGGCCTTGTCGTGGAACCAGCGCAGCGAAGTGAGGTCGTCGTCGGTGAGGCGGAAGGAGACCTGGCTGAGCAGCGCGATCTCACCCTCGGGGACCTTGCGGCCGGAGACGAGCACGAGCTGGTGGTGCTCGCCGACGCGGCGGCTGAGGAAGGTCAGCCGGCGGCCCAGAAAGTCGCCCTGGTCGATGACGAGCAGGCCGAGCAGCTCCGAGTAGAAGTTGACCATGCGGTCGACGTCGTTGACGTACAGACCGACGTGGGTGAGCTGGGCGGGCGGGGGAGCAGCCATGATCCATCCCTCGGGGTCGACGGGAACGCTTGTCCTCGGCGGGCAGGCAGGGTCCCGCAGCGGGGCCACGACCCGGTCCGGCGGACACCCAGGCCGAGGGCGGCGGGATCGAGCGTGAGTCCAGCACCGTTTCTGACAGTGAGTATACCCTAGGGCCATGAACCGTCCCGCCTCCACCAGATCCCCCGGAGCGCGTCCGTCCGGCGCCGCCGTCACCGGCGGGCGGCCGGCCCGAGAGGGGCACCGGTGAGCCGGCCGCGCCGCGACGGCCTGGAGTCCGCCGAGCTGGCCAACGAGTTCGCCGCCGTGCGGGTTTCGGTGGACCGCCGCGGAAACTCGCCCCGTCTGCTGGTCGAGGACATCGAGACCGGCGAGTCGATCCTGCTGTCCCCGATCGAGCTGGCGAGCCTGTGCCTGGCCGCGCCCGAGGATCGCCTGGACTGGTTGCGGGTCGGCGCCTACCGGGACGAGCGCAACCCCGTGCGGCGCTCCGCGCTCGCGGGCCCGGGAGCCCAGAGCTGATGGCCCCGCCCCTGGAACCCGCGGTTGTCGGCCTCGGTCTGACAGCCATGTCGCTTTCTCCTGGCGGTGTGCCCGTCGATCTCGCCATCGAGGCCGTCGCGGGTGCGCTCGCCGACGCCGGGCTCACCGCCCGTGACGTCGACGGCCTGCTCGTCAACTCCAGCCAGGGGGTCCGCCCCGACCGGCTGGGCGTGGCGCTGGCCCGCCAGGGCGGCCTCGGCGACCTGCGCCTGCTCGAGCACGTGGAGATCAAGGGCGCCACCGCGGTCGCGATGATCCAGCGGGCGGTGCTCGCCATCCGGGCGGGCCTGGCCAGCACCGTGGTCTGCGTCTTCGCCGACGCGCCGCTGCGCGCGGGCGGCACGTCCGGGTCGACCTACGCCCACAGCGGCGGCAGCGACGGGGCGCGCGGGCTGGAGCGGGCCAGCGGCGTGCTCGGCTCGGTTCCCACCTACGCCCTGCTCGCCTCGCGCTACTTCGCGGTGTCCGGCGGCGACCCCGAGGACCTGTGCGCCGTGGCCGTGTCGACCCGTGCGTGGGCGCTGGGCAACCCCGACGCGGTGGTGCGCAAGCCGCTGGACGCCGAGGGCTACTTCGCCAGCCGCATGATCTCCACCCCGTTGCGCGTGCTCGACTGCGCCCGGCCGGTCAACGGCGCGGTCGCCCTCGTCGTCAGCGGCGAGGCCACGCCCGGCCCGGCCCCGCGCATCCACGTGCGCGGGATGGGCCAGGCCCACCCGATGCGCCGGCGGCGCGCCCCGGGCGAGTCCTGGTTCGGCGGCGGTCGGGCCGCCGTCGACGGCGCACTGGCCATGGCCGGGCTCACCCGCGCCGACCTCGACGTCGTCGAGCTCTACGACCCGTTCAGCGTGGTGACCCTGTTGCTGCTGGAGGAGTACGGCCTGGTCGAGCCCGGGCAGGCGGGCAAGGTGGTCCGCTCCGGCGCGACCGCCCCCGGCGGCGACCTGCCGGTCAACACCGGCGGCGGCCAGCTCTCCGGGTTCTACCTGCAGGGGATGACGCCGCTGGCCGAGGCCGTGGTGCAGCTGCGCGGCACCGGCGGGGCACGCCAGGTGCCCGGGGCGAGCACGGCCCTCGTCGGCGGCATCGGCGGCCGGGTCGACCACCACGCCTGCCTGATCCTCGACCTGGAGCCGTCCCGATGAGCCCGAACACCGACGCCGCCATCCCCGCCGCGCTCGCCGCGCCGGATGCGCCGGACGCGCCGGACGCCGAGGACTGGCTGGTCGACGCGGCGCTGGCGCCGCTGGCCGACGGGTCGCTCGCGCCGCTCTACGCCGGCGCCGCCGCGGGCGAACTGACGCTGCCGTTCTGCGCGGACTGCGGGCTGGCCCTCGAGCTGGAGCAGCGGGCCTGCGACGGCTGTGGTGCCACCGACATCCGCTGGCGCCCGGTCGAGCGCGCCGGCACCGTGCATGCGGTGACCCTCGTGCACCGGCGCGAGCCGGGCCTGGTCCGGGTTACCGAGCCCTACCCCGTCGTGGATGTCGAGCTCACCAGCGGGCATCGACTGATCATGACCACGCTCACCGCCACCGGGTCCGCGCCCGCGATCGGCCGGCCCGTCACCGTCGGCTTTCGGGTCGTCGGCGGGGTGGCGGTACCCGCCGCAGCCCTCAGTACCACCGCAGCCCTCAGTACCACCGAACCCTCCGCACCCACCGCACCCACCGACGCCGCCACCCCCGACTCGCCCAGGGCAACCGGCACCGCCCCCGCACCAGTTCCATCAGAGACGGAGGTCTCACAATGACCGAGTTGGACACGTCGGCGCAGGTCGGCAAGGTGGACGTCGCCGCGCTCGTCGAACCTGACCGCGTCCACGGTTCCGTCTACACCTCCCAGGAGGTGTACGACCAGGAGATGGACCGGATCTTCCGCAACGGCTGGGTGTTCGTCGCCCACGACAGCGAGGTCCCCGAGCCCGGCGACTACGTCACCCGCCGCATCGCCGGCGAGCCGTGGATCGTCGTGCGGGGCAAGGACGGCGAGGTCCGGGTCCTGGCCAACCGCTGCACGCACCGCGGTAACCGGCTGTGCAACGCCGACGCCGGCAACAGCTCGTCGTTCCGCTGCCCCTACCACGGCTGGACGTTCAGCAACGACGGCCACCTCACCGGCGTGCCGATGCGCGACGGCTACGGCTCGAGCTTCCACGCGGTGCGCGACGCGATGGGGCTCGCGCCGGCCTCGGCCGTCGACAGCTACGGCGGGTTCGTCTTCGCCTCGCTGAACCCGCCGGCGATCACCCTGCGCGAGCACCTCGGCAACTCCACGGTCGCCCTCGACCGGCTGCTGGCGCTGTCCCCCACCGGCGAGCTGAACCTGCGCGCCGGCTGGATGAAGCACGACATGCGCTGCAACTGGAAGATGGTCATGGAGAACAACGTGGACGGCTACCACGCGCTGTTCACCCACGCCTCCGTGTACGACGCGGTGAAGCCGGCGAAGGTCTCCCACGTCCCGTCCAAGGTCGAGGTGTACGTCCGCGACCTCGGCAACGGCCACTCCGAGATCGACTACGCCAAGGAGTACACCCGCCTCGACGAGGAGTTCATCTGGTTCGGCCGGATCCGCCGCGAGAAGCTGCCGCAGTACGTGGCCGCCATGGAGGAGGCGCGCGGGCCGGCGGACACCCACCGGGCGTTCGTCGTCGGCCCCCCGCACACGCTGATCTTCCCGAACCTGTTCCTCGCCGAGATGAACATCATGACGGTGGAGCCGCTGGGTCCGGGCCGGGCGATCGCCTACACCACGCCCGCCCTCATCCCCGGCGCGGACGAGGTCAACGAGAAGACCCTGCGCCGCAGCGAGGGTGCCATGGGGCCGGCCGGGTTCCTCATCGCCGACGACGGCGAGATCGGCGCCCGCAACCAGCTCGGCCTCGCGGCGGGCTCGCCCGAGTGGGTCGTGCTGCGCCGCGGCGAGGAGTCCGACATCACCGACGAGACCGGCATCGTCAACCACGACAAGTCGGCGGAGACGCCGCAGCGCGGCTGGTGGAAGCACTGGTCGCAGGTGCTCACCGGGACCACCGCCGCCGCCCCCGACGCCTGAGCGGGGCGTCGACCGCCCCAGGCAGCCGTCCGTCATCGCAACAGGGAGCCCGCCCACCATGTCCGACCTCACCAGCATCGGTGCCGCTGCCGCGGCGCCCGCCGGCGCCGTGCCCGCCGCCGGTGTCGACCCCGCTCTGGCCTCCTTCATCTACACCGAGGCCCGCCTCGCCGACGAGGCGCGGTACTCGGAGTGGGAGGCGCTGTGGGACGACGACGCCAAGTACTGGGTGCCGATGCACCCCGACCACGACCCGAAGGTCAACGTCTCCTACATCTACGACAACCGCCGCCGGATCCGCAGCCGGGTCGCGCAGCTCAACTCCGGCAACCGGCACTCGCAGACCCCGCCGTCGGTGCTGCGCCGGCTGATCACGAACCTGGAGGTCGTCGCCCAGGACGCCGACACGACGACCGTGGCCGGCAACTTCGTGATCTACGAGTACCGGTTCGACCTGACCGTCTGGGCCGGCCGCTACGAGTACCGGATCCGGGCGCGGGGCGGGGACCTCAAGCTGGCCGCGAAGACCGTCCACCTGGTCAACGCCGGCGGCCCCGTCTCCACGATGTCCTTCCTGATCTGAGGCGGCCCGCCTTGATCTGGGGCGGCCCGCCTTGATCTGGGGCGGCCCGCCCTGATCTGGGGCGGCCCGCCCTGGTCTGAGGCGGCCCGTTCGATCCCGGGCCGCCCTTCCTGATCCGAATTCCGGCGCCCCCGGCCCGACCTCGCGTCGGCGCCGGTCGGCTCCGCCCGCCCGAGTTGCGAGGAACGATGCTGATCGGCGACATAGCCCGGCGCAATGCCCGCCGCTACCCCGACAAGGCCGCGGTGGTGTACGAGGACGAGGAGCTGTCCTGGCGGTCGCTGGACCAGCGCGCCAACCGCATCGCCACCTACCTGCTCGGGCGGGGGCTGGCCAAGGGCGACCGGGTCGCCGTCTGCGCGCGCAACACCCCGGAGTGGCCGGAGATCACCTACGGGCTCGCCAAGGCGGGCCTGGTGCTCGTGCCGATCAACATCCGGCTCTCCGGGCCGGAGGTCGACTACGTCCTGTCCGACAGCGGGGCCCGGGCGGCCATCGTGCACACCGACCACGTCGACGGGCCGGGGGCGCCGTTGGCCGCCCTCGACACCGTCATCGAGATCGGCGGGGACTCCGTCGGCGTGAACTACGCCAAGGCGCTCGCCGCCGGCCGCGACACCGACCCCACCCCGGCGGACCTCACCGACAGCGACATCCACCTGCTGCTCTACACCAGTGGGACGACCGGTCGTCCCAAGGCCGTGGTGCACGAGCACCGGACCCTGCTCGCCCAGGTGCTCGACACGACGATCTCCACCGAGTCCCGCCACGACGACGTGTTCCTGGCGACCACCCCGTTCTTCACCGCGGGTGGGATGATCCGGACGCTGTCGTGGCTGTACCTGGGCCAGACGATGGTCATCCATCCCCGCTTCGACCCCGTCGCCGTGCTGGAGACGATCGAGCGGTGGAAGGTCACGATGACCACGTTCATCCCCACCATGCTGATCCGCACGCTGCGCGAGCTCGACGCCCGGCCCGGCATCGACGTGTCCAGCCTGCGCCGGATCAGCTACGGCTCGGCGCCCGCCCCGCCCGGCCTCGCCGAGGAGGCCGCCCGCAAGCTCGGCTGCGACCTGCAGCAGCGCTACGGCTCCACCGAGGCCGGCGGGCAGGTCACGATCCTCACCCCCGAGGATCACCGGGCGATCTTCGCCGGGGACGACGCGCTGCGCAGCTCGTGCGGCAGGGAGACCCCGCACGCGGAGATTCGCATCGTCGGCGACGACGGCGCGGAGCTGCCCCGGGGCGAGGTCGGCGAGATCGTCGTCAGGGCCGACTCGGTCGCCCGCGGCTACTGGAACCGGCCCGAGGCCAACGCCGAGACCTTCCGGCCCGACGGACTGTGGACCGGTGACCTGGGCCGCCTCGACGAGCGCGGCTACCTGCACATCGCCGGCCGCAAGACCGACATGATCATCTCCGGTGGGTTCAACGTCTACCCGGCCGAGATCGAGCGGGTGCTCGGCGCGCACCCGAACGTCGACCTGGTGGCCGTCGTCGGCGTCCCGCACCCGGAGTGGGGCGAGACCCCGATCGCGGTCGTGGTGCCCAAGGGCGACATCACCACCGAGAACCTGGAGGAGCAGCTGCGCACGCTGTCCCGCGAGCAGCTCGCCGGCTACAAGCAGCCGCGCGGCTACGCGTTCCGCGCCCAGATGCCCCTCGGTCCGGCCGGCAAGATCCTCAAGCGGGAGCTACGGGCGGAACTCGCCGCGCCCGAATCCCCGTGAGCCCGGCGCCGGGAGTGGCGTCGCTCTGGGAGCTCGCCCGCACGCGGGCGGCGCTGACCCCCGACGCCCCGCTCGCGGTGGACGCGGGCGGGGATCGGGTCACGTTCGCGCAGTTCCGCGACCGGGCCGAGCGGCTCGCCGCGGGGCTCGCGGCGCGCGGCGTCGGCCGCGACGACGTCGTGTCCTGGCAGCTGCCGAACCGGATCTCGACGATGGTCCTCGCCGCGGCGCTCAGCCGGCTGGGCGCGGTCCAGAACCCGCTGGTGACGATGCTGCGCGAGCGCGAGGTCGGGTTCATCACCCGGCAGGCCGGCGCTCGGCTGCTCGTCGTCGCGGCGAGCTTCCGCGGGTTCGACCACCTCGCCATGGCCCGCGCCGTCGCCGCCGAGGTGCCCGGCCTCGACGTGGCCGACGCGGCCGAGCTGGCCGACGCCGACCCCGCCGGCCTCCCCCCTGATTCGCCAGACTCGGCCGACGGGTCCGGGCCGTTGGCGGCGGCGCCGGTGCGCTGGCTGCTCTACACCTCGGGCACCACCTCGGCCCCCAAGGGCGCCCGGCACACCGACCGGGCGCTGCTCGCCGCGTCCACCACGTTCAGCGACGCGCTGGCGGTCTCGGCCGACGACCGGGTCGCGGTGCTGGCGCCGATCGCCCACATCGGCGGGCTTGCCCACCTGCTCACGGCGCTGCGCTGCGGCAGTTCGCTGGTGACCGCCGAGGTGTTCGACCCGGCGAGCACCCCGGACCTGCTCGCCGCCCACGGCGTGACGATCGTCGGGTCCGGGGTGCCGTTCATCCGGGCCTACCTGGCCCGCCAGGCCGCCGCCCCGCATGCGCGGCTGTTCCCGCGGGCGCGGGTGTTCCTCTGCGGCGGCTCCCCGCGTCCGGCGAGCCTGCATGCCGAAGTCCGCGACGCCCTCGGCGGGGTGGGCGTCGTCTCCGGCTACGGGATGACCGAATGCCCGTACGTCTGCTGGGGGCGGGCGGACGACGCCGACGCCGACCACGCGAGCACCGAGGGTCCGCCCGGCGAGGGCGCCGAGGTCGTCGTCGTACGCCCCGACGGATCGCGTGCCGACCCCGGGGAGTCCGGGGAGATCCGGGTCCGCGGCCCGCAGCTCATGCTCGGCTACGTCGACGCCGCCCTCGACGCCGACGCGTTCGACGCCGACGGCTTCTTCCGCACCGGCGACCTCGGTTTCGTCGACGAGCGGTCCTACCTCACCGTCACCGGCCGACTCAAGGAGGTGATCATCCGGAACATGGAGAACATCTCCGCCCGGGAGGTCTCCGAGCCGCTGGCCGCCCACCCCGCAGTCGCCGACGTGGCCGTGCTCGGCGTGCCGGATCCGGTGACGGGCGAACGGGTCTGCGCCGTGGTCGTGCCCGCGGACGCCGCCACGCCGCCGACGCTGTCCCAGCTCTGCGACCACCTGCTCGCCGGCGGCCTGAACAAGCGCAAGCTCCCGGAGCGGCTCGAGATCGTCGAGGCGCTGCCGCGCAACGCGATGGGCAAGGTCGCCCTGCCCGACCTGCGCCGGCGCATCGGCGTCTGACCACCTAAGGACGATCAGCATGCTCATCATCGGCCGGCCGGCGCTGGTCATCAGCGAGTTCCAGCGCGGCATCGTGGATCCGGCGGTGAGCCGGCTGCCCGCGCTCGCCGAGCAGGCCGCGTCGCGGGACGTCGGCGCCCGCATCGGCGTGCTCGCGGAGGCGTTCCGCGCCGCCGGCCTGCCGGTGGTGCACGCCATCATCGAGCACCGGCCCGACCTGGTCGGCCTGCGCGCGAACTCGGCGCTGTCCGCGATGGCCATCAAGCGCCGGACGATGATCGCCGGCAGCGTGGACGTCGAGGTCCCCGAGCCCGCGACCCCGCGCGAGGGCGACCTGGTCAGCAGCCGCGCGACGGGGCTCACCGCCTTCTACGGCACCGACCTCGACGCGATGCTGCGGCTGACCGACACCCGCGTCCTGGTCGTCGCCGGCGTGTCGACGAACGTCGCGATCCCGGGGCTCGCGCTGGAGGCGGTCAACCGCGGCTACCACGTGGTGCTGCCCGAGGACGCCACCGCGGGCGCCTCCGCCGAGACCCACCGGTTCATGCTCGACAACTTCCTGGCCATGGTCACGAGGATCACCACCGTCGACGAGGTCGTGGCCGAGCTGAAGGCGGGCGCCGGCGCCGGGGACGCCGGCCCCTGATCCCTGACCCACTCCCCCACCGTCCAGCCCAGCCGGCTCGCCCACTCCCGAGGATCATTCATGCCGCTCAAGGACCTCACGACCGTCCTGTACGAGGTCGACGACCACGTCGCGACCATCACCCTCAACCGCCCCGAGCGACTCAACTCCTTCACGGAGACGATGACGCTGGAGATGGAGGCGGTCTGGCACGAGGTCCGCGACGACGACGACGTGCGCGTCGCCGTCCTGCGCGCCGCCGGCGAGCGCGCGTTCTGCACGGGGCTGGACATCCAGGAGGGCCCCTGGTGGAACGACCAGAACCAGTGGAACCAGGAGGACCCCGGGGTCCGCCTCGGCCCGCGCAAGCAGTTCGTCTGGAAGCCCGTGATCACCGCGGTGCACGGTATCGCCGCCGGCGGCGCCATGTACTTCCTCAACGAGTCGGACATCATCATCTGCTCCGAGGACGCCACCTTCTTCGACCCGCACGCCAACGGCGGTCTCGTCTCCGCGCTGGAGCCGCTCGGGATGCTCGCCCGCAACATCCCCCTGGGCGACGTGCTGCGCTGGGCGCTGCTGGGCAACGACGAGCGGATCACCGCCGAGACGGCACTGCGACTGGGTATCGTCACCGAGGTGGTATCCCGCGAGCAGCTCTGGCCGCGGGCCGCGGAACTCGCCGCCGAGATCGCCGCGCGCCGCCCGGAGGCCATCCAGGGCACCATCCGCGCCATCTGGGAGTCCCTGGACATGACCCCGTCGCTGGCCCAGCGGGCCGGGCTGTCTTACACCCAGCGCGGCAACCGCGGCGGCAGCCCCGTTCCGCCGAACGTGAAGCGCAAGCCCCGCTTCCGCTGACCGGCTCGACGCCCAGCCGACTCCCACCCCAGCCGACTCCCACCCCAGCCCACGAGGACGACCACCACATGCGTATCCACATGGAGCAGCAGGAGTGCTCCGGGCACGGCCAGTGCTACCTGGTGAACCCGGAGCTCTACCCGCTCGACGACGACGGCTTCACCGCGCTCAACGGCGACGTCGCCGTGCCCGCGGGCGCCGAGGACGACGCCCGCCGCGGCGTCGCCGCCTGCCCCCAGCAGGCCATCTCCGTCCTGGCCGACTAGCACCGTTGCAGTACCAGGGCCACGGCGGGCGGCAGGACAAGCACAGGACACACACCGCAGGACAGCGACCAAGCCGGGCGGGAACGAGGAGACGGTAATGATCAGCGAATCGGCCGATGTGGCGATCGTCGGCGCGGGACCGTGCGGGGTGACGCTCGCCAACCTGCTGGGCACCTACGGGGTCAGCACCGTCGTGCTCGACCGGGAGTCCGGGGTCATCGACTATCCGCGGGCCGTCGCCGTGGACGACGAGTCGTTAAGGACGTTCCAGACCGTCGGCCTGGTCCACGAGGTGCTCGCCGACTGCATCCAGAACGCCCCGATCCGCTACCACAACTCGCAGGGCAAGGTCCTCGCGCACGTGGGGCCGAGCGGGCAGCCGTTCGGCTGGCCGCGGCGCAACCTGTTCTTCCAGCCGCTGATGGAGGCGACGCTGCGCCGCGGGCTCGACCGCTTCCCCGGCGTGCGGCTGTACGCCGACACGGAGGTGACCGGGCTGGAGCGCACCGCCGACGGCGTGGTGCTCACCGGCACGCGTGGCGGTGAGGACGTCACCGTCACCGCCCGCTACCTCGTCGGCGCCGACGGCGGGCGCAGCTTCGTGCGCCGCAGCGTCGGCGTCGAGCTCGTCGGCGAAACGAACCCGTCGAAGTGGCTGGTGGTCGACGTCTCCGACGACCAGCTCGACGCGCCCTACTCGGCGGTGCACTGCGACCCGGTCCGCCCGTCGATGACGATCCCGCTGCCCTACGGGCACCGCCGCTTCGAGTTCAAGCTGCTGCCCGACGAGACCGACGAGCGGATGGTCACCGACGAGGTCGTCATGGGCCTGCTCGCCAAGCACTACCGGGACACGCCGATGCCGCGGATCTCCCGGCGGCGGATCTACTGGCACCACTCCCGCATCGCCACGACCTTCCGGGTCGGCCCCGTGTTCCTCGCCGGCGACGCCGCCCACCTGCAGCCGCCGTTCTTCGGCCAGGGGATGAACTCCGGGATCCGGGACGCGACGAACCTCGGCTGGAAGCTCGCCGCGGTCCTCGCCGGCCGCGCCGACGAACGCCTCCTCGACAGCTACGACGCCGAGCGGCGCGCCCACGCCGAGACCATGGTCTCCTTCGCCACCCGGGTCGGCGCGATGTACGAGCCGCGCAACCGGCTCACCGAGCGGGTCCGCGACGCGTTCTTCGTCGGCGTCCAGCGCATCCCGGGGGCGCGGGACTACATCCTGCAGATGAAGTACAAGCCACTGCCCCGCTACACCGAGGGCGCGGTCCTGGCTCCGGCCGCCCCGGACAAGGGCTCCCCGGTGGGCCGGATGTTCGGCCAGCCGTCGGTGGAGACCGCCGACCGGCTGCGGATGAAGCTCGACGACGTCGTCGGGCCGTCGTTCGCCGTCATCGGCCTCGGGCGCGACCCGGCCGCGGCGCTGTCCGCGGAGGGTCTGGCGTTCTGGCAGGCGCTGGGCGCGCTGACCATCCGGGTCGACCCGGCCCGCACCGCGCGGCGCGGCGCGGCCGCGGAGGACAGCGCCGCCACCGCGACGGCGACCGCCGCCACCGCGAACGCCGAGCCGGCGACCGGATCGCTGCTGGTGCGCGACATCGACGGTGCCTTCCGCGACCTGCGCCTGGGCCGCCCTGCCGACGAGATCATCATCCTGCGCCCAGACCGGTACGTGCTGGCGGTCTGCCCGGCCGCGGAGCTGGAGGCCACGACGCGGCGGCTGCGTTCTCTGCTGGGAGTGCCGCCCGCCGCTGCCCTCGGCGACGCCCCGGGCCCGCTCTCCCCACCCACGGCCAGCCCGCGTTCCTGACCCTGACGCCTTCCGGCCGCGGTCACCTCCCCACGAGGCGACCGCGGCGGAGGCGTCCTCCGTCGCGGGTGTGGATCGCGGTGGGGTCGACGTGGCGGGTCGCGCGGGCGAGGATCCCCGCCGGCTCGGACCCGGGCAGGACCGGTGGTGCTGCGACGAGGACACGGCCGTCGACGGTCCGCGCGGTGACGGTCCCGTCCGCGTCGCGGCCGAGGCTGATGTCGTCGTCGTGCACCGCCCGATGATGGGTCGAACAGAGCAGCAGCAGCCGGTCGATGTCGGTGTCACCCCCGCGGCCCCACCAGGTGAGGTGATGCAGGTGCAACCAGCGGGTGTGACCGCAGCCCGGGTACTGGCAGCGCCCCTGGTCGCGCAGGTAGACCGCGTCACGAAGCCGCTGCCCGGGCTGACGCTGCCGCCGCCCGAGATGCAACGGATTGCCGTCCGGGTCGGTGAGCAACGCCCGGATGCATCGGCGTCCCGCTGCCGATCCCGCGCCGCCACGACCCTCTCCCCATCCGCGGGCACCTCACCCACGTCGCCCCCCGTGCCGCCGTCTGCTGGGGGATGGTCGCCGGGTAGGGCCGTGGTGTCCTCGAGACTGGTCCGGGCGGCGTCCAACGCGGCGATCAACCGGGCGCCCTCGTCCGGGGACAGGACCGCCCGCAGACACAGCATCCCGTCGCCGTCGAACGTCCACGCCACCCGCCGTACGGCCCGCCGAACCTTCGGATCACCGTTGGCCTGCCGGTAGGAACGGACCAGCCGTTCCACCTGACCGGCCGAGCACCGTCGGGCACGGGCCAGCCACAGCTCCTCCGTCGCGGGCTCGGCGACCCGGGTCACCGCCCGCACCTTCGCATACGACACCGTGCCCGCCGCGAACGCCGCCCGCACCATCGGAAGACCCTCCAACGCCCGCGCCGTCGCCACCTGCTCCCGCGCCGTACGCAGGCCGACACCGCACCGCCAGGCCAGCCAGTGCGCACACGAACCCATCCCCATCCCCGACCAGCCACCGCGGCGGTCGAACGCCGCGACCGCCAGCAGCCAGCCACAGCTCGCCGCGGCAATCCGCCCCGCCCACCGGCAGATCACCTCCTCCACCTCCCCCAACGACGCGGCCTCCACATCCACCCCGATCAGCGCGGACGCATCCGACGACGCCGACGAGGCCGAGGGAACAGGCAGAGGAAGAGGAGACGTGGACGCTGCACTCATCAGGATCACCGGGCCAGAGGTGTCATCGATCAACGGACACGACGATCGTCCCACCCACCACCGACAAAAACCCAACCCAAGATCAACCATGGCGGGGTGCGACGCCGGAAGCCCACACCCGGCGGCGCAGCCGAAACCCCAGCCGACCCCGAACCCAGAATATGATCATGGTGTTCCGCGGAACCGCCCGCACCGCCGGACCGCAGGCCGGACCCCGCCGATCATGTCCGGAGCAGAGTCCCGCCCCGGCCCGGCAGCAACACCGGCACGGCACGGGCGTGGAGCCCGCGGCGGGACGGAACCCATCCGGTGCCAGAACCGCGCCCCGCCCTGACCTCGACAGCAGGAAACGATCATGGTGTTCCGCGGAACAGCCACACGCGAGTCCGGGGGCTGACTTGGGCGCGGAATCCGCGGGCGGGACTCAGCTGTCGAGCCGTCGAGGTCAGGCGGTGGCGGTGACGGACTCGCGTAGCTGCTTCTTGAGCGCCTTGCCCATCGCGTTGCGGGGGATGGCGTCGAGCAGCTCCAGCCGTTCGGGCGTCTTGTAGACGGCCAGGCCCTTCTCGCGGCAGAAGGCGGCCAGGTCGGGCAGGGTGAGCGGGCCCGCGCCCTCGGCCTGCACCACGAACGCGGCGCACCGCTCGCCGGTGCGCAGATCGGGCAGCCCGACGACGGCGACCTCGGCGATGCCGGGATGGGTCAGCAGGACGTTCTCCACCTCCAGCGCGGAGATGTTCTCGGCGTTGCGGACGATGACGTCCTTGAGCCGCCCGGTGATGTACAGCCAGCCCTCGGGGTGGTGGATGCCCAGGTCACCGGTGTGGAAGTAGCCGTCGGGGGTGAAGGCCTCGGCGTCGAGGGAGGCGTCGACGTAGCCGGCGAACAGCTGCGGGCCGGCGATGCACAGCTCGCCCTCCTCGCCCCGCGGGACCTCCGTGCCGTCGGGGTCGCGGACGCTGATGCGCACACCGGGGCCCGGGCGGCCCGCGGCGGTGCGCAGCCGCTCGGGCGGATCGCCGGGCGACGGGTAGCCGGCCATCGGGAACTCGGTCAGGCCCCAGCCGTTCATCAGGCCGTCGCCGCCGAGTTCCGCGATGGCGCGGTCGTGCATTCCGGGCTCGCTCGGCGCCCCGCCGGCCATGAAGAACCGCAGCCGGGCGAACAGCGGCTCCGGGCCGTCGCCGTCGGCGCGCTGGGCGTTGTAGGCGGCCTGGGCGTTGAAGTAGGCGTGGAAGTGCGGCGCGGCGCTGCCGAGCATCGTCGAGCCGTGCCGCGCCAGGGCCAGCGGGGCCGTGCGGGGGTCGAAGATGTCGACGAGCACGACCTTGCAGGCCGTCCGCAGGCCCAGCGACAGCACGCTCGACCCGCCGATGTGGGCGATCGGGAAGGCGATCGAGGCGACGTCGGTCTCGTCGAACCCGAGCTGGGACACCATCGAGTTCGACCCCGCGATGACGGAGGCGTCGGTGTGGCGCGCTCCCTTGGGGAAGCCCGTGGTACCCGAGGAGTAGAACACCCAACGCACGTCGGCGTCGGCGTCGCCGGTGGGCGGCGGGGGCGGCGGGGGCAGGGTGGCGGGGTCCCCGAGCGGCAGCGGGAAGTCGCCGAACCAGTCCGTGTCGACCGGCGGGCCGGTCAGCCGCGCCGTCGCCGGGTCTGGCGGCAGCCAGGGATCGCAGACCATCGTGCGCAGGCCGCGCCGGGCCGCGATGGTCTCGGCCATCGGCCGGTAGTCGTAGCCACGGAACACCGCCGGGACGATCAGCAGGGTCGTGCCGAGCTGCTCGACGATGAAGTCGACCTCGGCCTCGCGCAGCAGGGGGATGATCGGGTTCTGCACCGCGCCCAGGCGGGACAGCGCGCTCATCAGCACCGCGCTTTCGATGGTGGTCGGCAGCTGCCAGCTCACCTGGGTGCCGGCGCCGACCCCCGTCGCGGCCAGGCCGGCGGCGACCCGCAGGGCCAGCTCGCGGAACTCGCCGAAGCTGATCCGGCGGTCGTGGTTGTCCACCAGCATCGGCAGGTCCGGCGTTGCCGCGGCCCGCGCTTCCACCAGCTCCCACCACTGCCGCAGCGACGCGTCAGCAGAGCTCATCGACCTGGCCTCCCAACCGTCCGGACCTCTCACGGCACAGCCCGCGCGACGCCGCACCACCGCAGCATCTGACTCTGCAGCGTCTGACACCGCTGCGTCTGACTCTGCAGCGTCTGACACTGTGTCTACAGCAATCAGAAGGATCGGGAAAGGTGCGGCGCCGGCCTGCCCGCGCCGCCCGCGCCGCCACCCCGAAAACTACTCTCAGTAATTACAAGATGGCGGTAGCCGGGAGCACGCGGGGCCGAAAACGGGCATATCCCCGAACCCGCGCCGCATTCCGTTCCGTGACGTCGATTCACCACCGTCTTCGCGCCGAGGCCACCCCAGACCGAGCCGCGCCGAGCCGCGACACCAGGTCCGGGAAGCGGCCCACGATACCCGCCAGCGCGAATAGCGCGCCGCGAAATACGAAACTCCGCCGCCAGAACGGCGAGATTATACGCAGTCATTCCCGGCCCCGGGCCGCCTTTTCGACGTCGCCGCACGGCCGAGCGGCCCCACCCGCCGCCTGGTCGGGTCCGGACTGCACGCCGATGCCGGCCGGGTGGTCGATCTGCCAGGTGACGGCACCTGTCCCTCTGGTTAGCCGGGCCCTCGCGTCCCGCCGGAGGCCGCCCGGCGGGCCCCGTCCGGCCGGCGGCGCCCCCGGCGGTAGCGTGCCCACAACCCCACCCGGGTGTGACATTGACGTCAGAACGCCCAGGCGGGAAGATGCGGCTCCCGCGGGCGGATCGGCGGGGATTCAGGGTCTCCACGCGAGCTGGCAACCGCCATCCCGCCCGCATTGACAATTCATCACGGCGATCGACCGGTCGCACTCCGACCGCGCGTCGGCGCCGCCGGTCGAGCACACCTGACAAGGGGATACACCGATGGCACCGAGGCGACGACGGACCCTGTCCGGCTGTATCGCAGCCTTCGCCGCTTTATTACTCACCGTGTCGGCCTGTGGGGGCAGCAGCGATGGTGGGGCGAAAGCCGACGCCCCGCCCGCCAACGCCACGGCGGCACCCACCGGAACACCGTTGAAGATCGGTAACGTCGGCCTGTACAGCGGCGCCTTCGGCCCGCAGAACCAGCGCGGGCTCGACGCCCTCGTCGCCTGGTCGAAGTGGGTGAACGCGCACGGCGGCATCGCCGGCCACCCGGTCGAGGTGATCAGCCGGGACGACCAGGGCGACCCGACCAAGTCGATCGCCGCCGTCCACCAGCTCGTCGAGCAGGACAAGGTCCTCGCCCTCGTCGGCAACTTCGCCGGCGCCACCGACGGCTCCTGGCGCAGCTACGTCGAGCAGCACAACATCCCCGTCATCGGCGGGATCACCACGACGGCCCAGTACGGCAAGTCGCCGATGTTCTTCGCCGCGACCTCCAACTCGGTCGAGTACCTCACCGGCGAGGTGTACAGCGTGAAGCTCGCCGGCTCGCCGAAGTTCGGCACCGTCGTCTGCGCCGAGCAGGCCGCGTGCGCGGAGGCCAACGGCCTGATCTCCGGCATCTCCGCCCGCCTCGGGATCGCCTCGGCGGGTGTGCAGACCGCCTCGGCCTCGGCGCCGAACTACACCTCGCAGTGCCTGTCGCTGCGCAGCGCGGGCGTGAAGGCCGTCATCACGAACGTGCCCGCCCAGGTCACCGAGCGGCTCATCAAGGACTGCTCGACGCAGCGCTACCAGCCGACCTACGTGTTCTCCGGCGGCGTGTTCCAGCCCAACCTCATCCAGCCGGCCAGCGAGGGCGCATGGCTGACCTCCGGGGCCCCGCTGTGGTTCGGCGACAAGCCCTACCTGGCCGATTTCAAGGCCGCCCTGAAGCAGTACACGAAGAACGACCCGGACGGCTTCGCCAGCCGCGGCTGGCAGGCGGGGCTGTTCTTCGCCGCCGCGGCGAAGAACGTCTCCGCGACGCCGACCAGCGCCGAGATCCTCGACGGCCTGTACGCGCTGAACGGCCAGTCCCTCGGCGAGTGGTCGCCGCCGCTGACGTTCGCGAAGGGCCAGCCCAGCAAGGTCGGCGCCTGCAACTGGTACGCCAAGGTCGTGGGCGGCAAGCTGACGACCCCCAAGGGGGACAAGCCCGTCTGCGTGGAGAACTGATCCCGGGCGCGATCCGCCGCTGATCGCCCCCGCTCCACCCCACCCCGCTCCGCTGCCGGTCCGCCGTCAGCCGGTCAGCCGGTCAGGGTGCGGGTGCGGCTGAGTGCGGTGTCGACGAGCGCGTCGAGCGTGGTCAGCTTCACCCGCGGGCGGCCCGCCGGCTCGCCGGACGCCCGCTCCGCCGCGTCGATGAGCCGCCAGCCGGCCTCCGTCACCAGGTCGGGCTGGTGCTCGCGCAGCCAGGACGCGTCCTCGCCGACCGGATCGACGCCGCCGGCCCGCGGGCGGCGGGCCAGCCGGCCGTCGGCGACGTCGGCCAGCAGCGTGGCGACCGTCTCCACGGCGCACTTGCGGTTCGTCCCGATGATCCCGGTCGGGCCGCGCTTGATCCAGCCGGCGACGTACTCGCGCTCCGTCCCGGCGACCCGCCCGGCGTCGTTGGGGATGATCCCGCGGCGATCGTCGAACGGCAGGCCCACCAGCGGCAGGCCCTTGTAGCCCACCGCCCGGACCACCAGGTCGGCCGGGAACACCTCCCGCTCGCCGGTGTCGACGGCGCTGACCCAGCCCTCGGCGTCCACCTCCAGCCGGTTGCGGGCGAACACCACCTCGGCGACCCTGCCCTCCCCGCGGATCTCCACCGGGGACCGCAGGAACCGCAGCGCCATCCGCCGGGTCCCCCCGGCCGGCTGGGACGCCTGCGACACCTCGGACGCCTGCGACGGCAGGGCTGCGGCGTAGTCGCGCAGTACGGCCAGGTTGCGTCGGATCAGCCGCGACAGTTTCTCCTCGCCGGGCTGCTCGGCGACCTCCGCCGGGTCGACGTCCACCGCCGCCCCGGTGAACTCCGGCAGCTCGCGCAGCTCGGCGGTGGTGAACGCCGCCTGTGCCGGCCCGCGACGGCCCACCACCACGACCTGCTCGATGGCGCTGGCGCGCAGGGCGTCGAGGGCGTGGTCGGCGATGTCGGTCGCGGCCAGCCGCTCGACCGGGGAGCACAGGATCCGCGCCACGTCGAGCGCGACGTTGCCCGCACCGATCACCACCGCGCGCCGGCCGGACAGGTCGGGCGCCCGGTCGGCGAAGTCGGGATGGCCGTTGTACCAGCCGACGACGTCCACCGCGGGCACGCTGCCCGGCAGGTCCTCGCCGGGGATGCCCAGGCGCCGCTCGCCCTGCGCGCCCACCGTGTACACCACCGCGTCGTAGCGCTCGACCAGCTCCTCGCGGGAGACGTGCCGGCCCACCTCGACGTTGCCGAAGAAGCGGAAGCGCTCGTCGGCCGCGGTCGCCGCGTACACCGACGACACCGCCTTGATCTTCGGATGGTCCGGCGCCACCCCGGCCCGCACCAGGCCCCACGGCGTGGCCAGCCGCTCGTAGAGGTCCACCCGGACCGGGACGCCGGACTGCTCCAGCAACGCTCCCGCGGTGTAGAAGCCCGCCGGACCGGAACCGATCACGGCAACGGTCAGGGGGGCGTTCACGGCATCATCGGCCATACGGCGACTCCTTCTGACGGACGGCGGCCACCCGGCCAGATCCCCACCGGGCGACCGCACGGACACGCCCTCGACCGGCCGACGCGTGCCACTGGACGGATCACACGCACGATCCTCCGATGACACCGGCCGGCGGGTCGACCGATCGGCTCGAACCGCCCGTGTCGGCGCGTCGGGTGCCGGCGCGTCGGGTGCCGGCGCGTCGGGTGCCGGCGCGTCGGGTGTCGGCGCCGGCGCCGCGGTCAGGCACCCGAGGCCTGGCGGCCGGCGGGCACCAGCGGCGAGTCCGCGGCGAAGCCCTCGACGGTCACGCGGCGGCGGGCGAACCGCCACGTGCCGTCGACCTCGACGACCTCGTCGCGGTAGGTGCCCCAGTGGTCCGCCCCGCGGACGCCGACGAACTGGAAGCAGGCGTACGTGGCGGCGCCGCCCTCGGGGCGGGGGTCGATGTAGACCGAGCTGAGGTGATGGCGGCCCGGGAGGATGTCGACGGAGCGGAAGCTCTCCCCCGCGCTGCGGAAGTAGGCTTCGATCGCGTCCCGGCCGACGTTGGTGTCGTCGTCGATCCGGAACACCGCGTCGGGCAGGAAGAGGTCGACCAGCGGCCCGAGCCGGCCGGAGTCGGCGAAGTACGTGTAGGACGCCAGCAGGTGGGCGGCGCCGACGCGGGTTCGCAGCTCAGCGTTGTCCATGGGGATCTCCGATCGGGACGGCGGCGGGAACGGGGACGCGGTGCCGCGGGCCGAGCCGGAGCGCGGGAGGCTGCGCGACAACTGGCGTGAACAGCACGTCAGATGCCCCCTAGCCTGCCACGGCCGCAGGGCACCTGCGCAGGTTTGCCTCCCGCCCGTCCACCCGGCCACACTCGTTGACGTGACCGTCAGATTCGGGCTAGCGTCCGGATCTGGTCAGGGTGGAGGACTGTGGTGCTGGTGCATGACGAGGATCTCGACGTTCTGATCGTCGGCGCGGGCTTCGCCGGCATGTACGCGGTGCACCGCCTGCGCGGGCAGGGGCTGCGGGTGCGGGCGTACGACGCGGCCGACGACGTCGGCGGCACGTGGTACTGGAACCGCTACCCGGGCGCCCGCTGCGACATCGAGAGCCTGGAGTACTCCTACTCCTTCTCCGAGGAGCTCCAGCAGGACTGGCAGTGGAGCCGGCGCTTCCCCGAGCAGCCGGAGATGCTCGCCTACGCCCGCCACGTGGCCGACCGCTTCGACCTGCGCCGCGACATCGAGTTCGCCACCCGGATCGCGTCGGTGACGTTCGACGAGGCCGACGGACGCTGGCGGGTCACCACCGACCGCGGTCAACGGGTCCGCGCCCGGTTCTGCGTGATGGCGACCGGGTGCCTGTCCGTGCCCAACATCCCCGACATCCCGGGGGCCGACCGCTTCGCCGGGCGCGTCCTGCACACCGCGACCTGGCCGGACGAGGAGGTCGACCTGGCCGGCCAGCGGGTGGGAGTGGTCGGCACCGGCGCCTCGGGCATCCAGTGCATCCCGCTCATCGCCCGGGTCGCCGGCCATCTGACCGTGTTCCAGCGCAGCGCGAACTTCAGCGTCCAGGGGTTCAACGTGCCGCTGGACCCGGAGCTGGCCCGCGAGCGCAAGGCGCACTACAGCGAGTACCGCGAGCGGGCCCGGCGTTCGTTCGGCGGGATGCTGCTGCGCCAGAACCGCGTCCACGCCCTCACCGCCTCGGCCGAGGAGCGCGACCGGGAGTTCTCCGCGCGTTGGGGGCTGGGCGGCTTCGAGTACATGGCCGCCTTCGACGACCTCATCTTCGATCCGGCGGCCAACGACCTCGCCGCCGACTACGTCCGCGACAAGATCCGTCAGATCGTGCACGACCCCCAGGTCGCCGCGACGCTGACGCCGACCGACCACCCGATCGGCACCAAGCGGATCTGCGTCGACACCGACTACTACGACACGTTCAACCGCGACAACGTCACCCTCGTCGACGTCCGCCGCGACCCGATCACCGAGATCACCGAGACCGGGGTGCGGACCGGCGGGCGGGTACACGAGCTGGACACCCTCGTCTACGCCACCGGCTTCCACGCGATGACCGGGGCACTGCTGGCGATGGACATCCGCGGCCGCGGCGGGCGCCGGCTCGCCGACCACTGGGCGCACGGACCGCGCACCTACCTGGGCCTGGGGATAAGCGGGTTCCCGAACCTGTTCGTCGTGGCGGGCCCCGGGAGCCCCTCGGTGATCTCCAACGCCTTCGTCTCCCTGGAGCAGCACGTCGACTGGATCGGCGACTGCCTGGCCCACCTCGACGCCCGCGGCCTGGCCACCATCGAGGCGGACCCCGCCGCCGAGGAGGACTGGGTCGCGCACGTCAACGAGGCCGCCGCGCGCACGCTCTACCCGCAGGCGAACTCCTGGTACCTGGGGGCCAACATCCCGGGCCGGCCGCGGGTTTTCATGCCCTACGTCGGCGGGGTCGGCCGCTACCACAAGCGCTGCGCCGCCGTCGCCGCGGAGGGCTACACCGGCTTCACCCTCAGCGCCTAGCCAGCCCGGTCTGCCACCCCCGCCCCCGCGCGGCGAGGTGCCTGGGAGCGGCGCTACCTGTCTCTTCCTCAGGGATAAATCGGACGGTCGAACCCTGTGGAAGAGCCATGGAGGCGCTCTCCCACGCATCCGCCGCCGACCCGCGAAGCGCCCCGCAACCGGCTACGCCTCGGCGGCCGACGAAGATGCCAGAACCATGGCCCATTGAAGATCATAAAATGCCTGCAACGGGGCACCGATGCTATAAACATGGTGTCAGATGAGCTCGACTGAGCCCACCTGAACCCAGACCCCGCCCGGCGAAGGCCGGCGCGACGATCCCTTCCGGCGCCCGGCGCACGGGCGGGAACCAGGAGGAGGGACGGGCGTTGCCCGAAGGGACGAGCGCCGCGGGCCCACTCGCCGGCATCCGGGTAGTCGAGCTCGCCGGGATCGGTCCCGGCCCGCACGCGGCGATGATGCTCGCCGACCTGGGCGCGGACGTGGTCCGGGTGGCCCGGCCGGGGTCCGTGCCGGCGCCGGGCGTGCCGGCCGAGCCGGTGCAGCGCGGGCGCCGCCTCGTCGAGGCCGACCTGGGCGATCCCGCCTCCCGCGACGGCGTGCTGGACCTGATCGCCGGCGCCGACGTGCTGATCGAGGGCTTCCGTCCCGGCGTCACCGAGCGCCTCGGCCTCGGCCCCGACGACTGCGCGCGGCGCAACCCGCGGCTGGTCTATGGGCGGATGACCGGCTGGGGCCAGCAGGGACCGCTGGCGGACCGGGTCGGCCACGACATCAACTACCTGTCGATCACCGGCGTGCTCAACGCCGTCGGCCGCGCCGGCGAGCCGCCGCTGCCGCCGCTGAACCTGGTCGGCGACTTCGGCGGCGGCTCGACCTACCTGGTGGTGGGCATCCTCGCCGCGCTGGTCGAGCGGGAGCGCTCGGGGCGCGGCCAGGTCATCGACGCGGCCATCGTCGACGGCGCGAGTCTGCTCGCGCACATGGTCTGGGGGCTGCGCGGGCGGGGCCGCTGGAACGACGAGCGCGGTTCCAACCGCCTCGACACCGGCGCGCCGTTCTACGATGTCTACGCCACCGCCGACGGGCGCTACATGGCCGTCGGCGCGCTCGAGCCCCGCTTCTACGCCACGTTCGTCACCGGTCTTGGCCTCGACCCGGCCACGCTGCCCGGCCAGGACGACCGGGCCCGCTGGCCGGAGCTGCGCGAGGCGTTCACCAAGGCCTTCGCCGGGCGCACCCGCGACGAGTGGGCGGCCGTGTTCGACCCCCTCGACGCCTGCGTCACCCCGGTGCTGGACTTCGACGAGGCCACCGCGCACCCGCACATGGCCGCCCGAGAGGTCCTGATCGACGTCGCCGGCGTGACGCAACCCGCCCCCGCGCCGCGGTTCTCGCGCAGCGTCCCCGCCGCGCCGCGGGTCCCGCCGCGCACCGCGGTCACCGTGGCCGAGGTCCTCGCCGGGTGGACCTGATCTCCCGCCGCGCCCCCGACCACAATCTCGATCTCGACCAGACAACGAAGGAGGCGCCGTGTCCGTAACGGCAACGCCGTCCAGCGGCTCCGACACGTTCCCCACCGGTGCCTGGGAGCTCCCGGACGAGTTCCGGATGCTCGCCGACACGGTGCGCCGCTTCATGGAGACCGAGGTCCGCCCGCTGGAGGACACACTCCCCCACGACGCGGCCGGCCTGCCGCCCGAGTTGCTGGGGCCCCTGCAGGCCAAGGCCCGCGCGGCGGACCTGTGGGCGCTGCAGACCCCGGCGGAGTTCGGCGGCGCGGGGCTGAGCGTGCTCGGCCAGGTCGTCGTCGCCGAAGAGGCGGCGAAGTGCCGGATGGGCGCGTTCTTCCCGGCCTGCGGGGCGTTCGGCGGCAACCCGCCGACGGTGATGTTCTCCGCGACCAAGGAGCAGTTCGAGACGTACGCCCGCCCCATCATCGAGGGTAGGGCGGGCCGGGCGTTCACCGCGATCAGCGAGCCGTCGGGCGGCTCCGACCCGGCGCGGGCGATCCGCTGCCGCGCCGAGCGCGACGGCGACCACTACGTCATCAACGGCACCAAGATGTGGACGACCCACGCCGGGTCGGCGGCCTGGGGCGTGCTCTACGCCCGCACCGGCGAGCCGGGTCGGCGCGACGGGATCAGCTGCTTCATCCTGCCGAACGACGTCGAGGGGCTGACCAAGTTCCCGATCGACGTGATGACCTCCTACGCGCCGTACGAGCTGCACTTCGACAACGTCCGGATCCCGGTCGCCAACCGGATCGGCGAGGAGGGCCAGGGCTTCAACCTGGCCTCGCAGTTCCTGGTCTCCGGGCGCATCGCCTATGCCGCCGGCCCGATCGGCATCGCCCAGCAGGCGCTGGGGATGGCGATCGACTGGGTCAAGCAGCGCGAGGTCTTCGGCTCGCGGCTGGCCGACAAGCAGGGCATCCAGTGGATGATCGCCGACAGCGAGGTGGAGCTGCGTGCCGCCCGGCTGCTGATGTACCAGGCGGCCTGGAACGCCGACCTCGGCAAGGACGTGAGGGTCGACGCGTCGGTGTGCAAGATGTACGGCACCGAGGCCGCCTACCGGGTGCTGGACCGGTGCGTGCAGATGTTCGGCGCGCTCGGCCTGTCCAAGGAGATGCCGCTGGAGCGCTGGTTCCGCGACCTGCGGGTCAAGCGCCTCGGCGAGGGCGCCTCCGAGGTCCAGAAGATGATCATCGCCCGCGAGCTGCTACGGTGACGCGGCGATGACCGAGACCGGAACCTCACCGACCGCCGACGCCTCGACAGGTGGCCTCGTCCCGGCGGCCCGCGCCGAATCCTCCACCTACGCCGCGCCCGCGCCGAACGCGCCGGCCGCCGCGTCCCCGCCGGCCCGGGAGTACGCCGAGAGCCGCTTCCGGCTCAGCCAGGTGAGCCGCGACGAGCGCGGCGTGCGCGTCACGATGCAGCTCGGCCCGTGGCTCGACGGCCCCGACGGCCTCGCGACGATCGGCTCGCTCGGCGTCCTGGTGGACTCCGCGATCGGGATGGAGGTCTACGACGCCCGGCCGGAGAACTCCCACTCGGTCACCGCCGAGCTCTCCGTAGACGTCGTCACCCCGCCGCCGTGGTCCGGCGACCTGCTGACGGCCAGCGCCGAGCTGCTCGGGCGGGATCCCGCCGGCGGGACGGCCCGCTGCGAGGTCCGCGACGGCGACGGCCGGCTGGTCGTCGTCGGCATCGGCCGCTGCCGCTTCGTCAGCATCCCGGGCACGGCGGCAGGTTACCTCGACGGCGCGCCGGCGATGCTGCCGCCCGCCGCGCACCATTCGCTGCTGGCGGCCCTGACCCGGGCCGACGCCGGGGACGAGACCATCGCCGGCCCCGGGCGCGACGGCGCCGTCGGCCGGTTCCTCCTGCCCGCCAACCCGGCGTTCGAGAACGGCGGCGGCACGGTGCACGGCGGCGTGCTGTTCTGCACCGCCGAGCTCGCCACCGAGGCGCTCGCCGACCCGGCCGTCCCGGAACGCACGACGGCGATCCGGGTGAACTACCTGCGCCCGGCGGACCTGCGCACCGAGGTGACCGCGACCGCCGAGCTCATCCACCGCGGCCGCACGGTCTCGCTGTACCGGGTGACGACGGCCGGCCCCTCCGGCAAGCCCGCCACCCTGTCCACCATCACCCGCGAGCGCGGCACCCCGGCGTCCTGACCCCGACCGCGCCGCCGCCCGGTGCATCCATCGGCGCCGGACGGCGGCGCGGCGGGGCTGCGAGGGCCGCCGCAACCGACACCGCGACGGCCCCGCCAGTCGTGTCGTCCTGGCTACTGTTGGGGTCATGCCTCGCGAGTGGGACGCGCGCACCTACGACTCGTTACCTCTCCCCCATCTGTACTGGGGTAGAAAGACGCTCGGTCGGCTCACCCTGACCGGCGCCGAGACGGTCCTCGATGCCGGTTGCGGCACCGGGCGGGACACCAGCGCCCTGCTCGACCTGCTGCCCGACGGGCGCGTGATCGCCCTGGACGGCTCCGCCGCCATGCTCGCGCAGCTACGCGCCCGGCTCGCCGACCGCCTCGATCGCGTCGAGGTGATCCAGGCCGATCTGCTGGAACCGCTGCCCGTCCACACCCCGGTCGACGCCGTCGTCAGCGTCGCCGCCTTCCACTGGCTGCCCGATCACGACACGGTCTTCAGGAATCTGGCCGCGGTCATGCGGCCGGAGGCCCAGCTCGCCTTCGAATGCGGCGGCCAGGGCAATGTCGCCAGCATCGTCCACGCCCTCGACGAGGTGCTGCCGAGCGCGCCGCGGGTGTGGAACTTCGCCGGCGTCGACGACACGACTCGTCGCCT
This sequence comes from Frankia alni ACN14a, assembly GCF_000058485.1. Classification (NCBI taxonomy): domain Bacteria; kingdom Bacillati; phylum Actinomycetota; class Actinomycetes; order Frankiales; family Frankiaceae; genus Frankia; species Frankia alni. The sequence continues at coordinate 3,667,013 of NC_008278.1, read as the reverse complement.
GCTCGACGCGGGGTTCACCGACGTCGAGGTGACGCTGACGCCGGATCCCGCCCGGTTCGAACAGGTCGAGCAGTTCCGGACCTGTCTGGGGACGGTGGTGCTGGGCGCGCATCTCGACCGTCTCCCCCACGGCGAACGCGCGGACTTCGTCGACGCAGTCGCCGCCCGCCTGCCCGAACCCGTCGTCGACTACGTCCGCCTCCAGGTTCGCGCCACCCGGTCCGGCGACTGACCGTCGCCCGGCCGCGGCCTGGACGCCGGCGACTCCCAGGGCCGCACGACGGACGGCCGTGTCCCGAGCACGTCCGCCTGTTCCGGGGAGCTCCACCGCGATGGTTCCCGTGTCGGCTCCGCCAACAGCGAACGAACACGTGTTCGACATCCGGCGATTGTTGTCCTACCGTTGATTCATGGAAATCGACGACGACATCGGCGACAGCCCGGGGTTACCCGCCCGGCTGGCGGTCATCTCCGGGCAGGTCGACGGCCTGCTCGCCGGGGCGACCTGGCGGCTGGCCGACGACGAACTCGACGGGCTGATCGAGGGGGTGTGCCGGCTGGTCGGCCGGGTCGCCGCCGCCCGGGGCCGGCTGCTCGTCGAGGCCCACGACCGCGGCTTCGCCCTCCATCAGGGCGCGGTCGACACCGCCGCCTGGCTCCGCGACCGGTTGGCGCTGTCCCCCCGGGAAGCCCGCCGGCAGGTGACCCTCGCCCGCGACACCGCCGCCACCTGCCAGGCCACCGGAACTACCCTGGCCGCAGGAGACATCACCATCGAACACGCCATCGTCGTCTGCGACGCAATGCGCGCCCTGCCCGCTGAAGTGACACCCGAACAGCGGATCGAAGCCGAGCAGGCCCTGCTCGGCTTCGCCCGCACCGTCGACCCCTACCAACTGATCAAAATCGCCGCCCGGCAACGCGAGGCCCTGACCACCGTCGACTCCTCCCCCGGCGGCGACGACCCCCACGCCGACAGCCGCACCGGCGAACACAACCGTCCCGGCAGCGGCGGTCCAGACGGTGGCGGACCAGACGGTGGCGGACCAGTCAGCGACGGTGGTACAGGGGAACCGGGTGGGGAGAAGCCAAGTCCGGATCCGGCGGACATCCGCCGCCTCACCCTCACCGACACCCCCGCCGGCACCACCCTGATCGGCGGCGAACTCGACGCCGAAGCCGCCGCCCTGCTCCGCACCGCCCTCGACAGCCTCGCCGCACCCCGCCCCGCCACCGACGGCACCCCTGACCGGCGCAGCCCCGCCCGCCGTCGCGCCGACGCCCTCATCGACCTCGTCACCCGCGCCCTCGGCGCCGCCGCACTACCCGAATCCGGCGGAGTGCGACCCCACCTCACCGTCACCATCCCCTGGAACACCCTGCTCGCCACCGGTGCCACCCCCGCCACCACCAGTTGGGGTCTCCCCCTCCCCAGCAGCGTGCTCGCCCGACTGACCTGCGACGCCGAAACCAGCCGGATCCTGCTCGACCCCGCCGGCGTCCCCCTCGACATCGGACGATCTACCCGCACCGTTCCCGCTCACCTGCGCCGCGCCCTCACCGCCCGCGATCAAGGATGCACCTTCCCAGGCTGCGACCGGCCACCCTCCTGGTGCGAAGCCCACCACGTGATCCACTGGAAGGACGGCGGCACCACCGCCCTGTCCAACCTCACCCTGCTCTGCGGCCACCACCACCGCCAGATCCACCACGACGGCTGGCAGATCACCTTCCTCGACGACGGCCGACCCGCCTACATCCCACCCCACCGCATCGACCCTCACCGACGACCCCGCCGCAACCCCTACAGCCAGCCCCCAGCCGACCTGCTCGCCACCGCCTGACCAGCCAGCGAGCGGCCCCTCCTTCGGATCGCAGCCAGCCCTACGGGTGAAGGCGGTCCGGGGGATGAGTTCGCAGTCGCCACGGGGATCCGGTGGGTACAAGCGGGAAGCGCGGTTAGCCGGCGTCGGGCCGATCCACGCGATACACGTAGTGCAGTGGGTCGTCAGCGGGGTTGTCCGGCGCGAGTGGGCCCTGCCCGACGCGTCGGAGGCCTGCCTTCTCCAGTGCTCGCCACGACGCCCGATTGGCCGCCACTACCGGCACCACGATGCAGGTCGCATCAGGGTGGTCGGTCCAGATGCGCCCGATCATCGAGGCGATCAGGCGGCTGCCCAGGCCGCGCCCTTGCTGGTCGGGCTCGCCGATCAGGAAGTCGATGCTCATGGCACCGGCCTGGATGTCCACGATGGGCACCAGTTCGTCGCGGTACTCCGGGTAGTCGGCGAGGCGGCACCGTTGCACCAGACCGACGGGCCGGTCGTCGAGCAGGGCGAGGAAATCCTCCGACGGTTCCTCGCCGCGGGCCGCGGGACCGAAGTCGCGCCTGATTGCTTCTGCCGTGGTCTCGTGGTTCCACCACCTGGCGACGGAGGGCTGCTCCAGCCACCCCCGCAGCAGGGCGAAGTCGGACTCCTCGAGCCGTCGCCAGGTGATCATCGTCGATCACACCCCCGAGAGGCGGTCAGACCTGACACTGACTCCAGCCGGTAGCGATCTGTCAGCGAGATTCGGCCACCAGCATGTCACCGCTATGCGCCCCTTCCGCCGGAGCAACGGACGTGACACGTTGCGCCCGGCCACGGCACGGACAGGAGGACGGATAACTGGATCGCTGGTCGCGAACAATACCACGCGCTAATATGCGGACACATTCGACATTGTTGCCGCGGAAAGCGGGGCCGGGCGATGCACGGTGGACCGATTGTCACATCGCTGGATGACGCGCACTGGTTCGATGTGACCCGGTTGGAGTATCCGGACGGGCGGATCGCGCGGATCCAGGAGGCGTGGATCCAGCTCTCGCCGCGCTACGTCTGCTTCTACAACAAGTGGGATCCCGGCGCGATCACGCCTCGGCACGGGCACCACGGGGATCACTCGATCTTCGTCACCCGCGGGCAGGTCTCGGACGGCACCCATGTCTGCGGCCCCGGCTCGCACATCATGCTGGAGTACGGCGACACCTTCGGCCCCTGGGAGGCCGGCCCGGAGGGCTGCGAGATGTACGGCGTCATCATGGGCGTCGGGCACCCGTTCCTGGACAAGACCGCCTGGCGCAAGTACCTCGCCGAGCGCGGGATCGTCGAGCACCCCTGCCCGCCGCCGCCGCTGCCGCTGTGGTCGGCCGGACTGAGCGTGCTCCCCGCGGATTAGCCTGCAACGCGCGACGGCCGGGGCACCGGACTGCGGTGCCCCGGCCGGGGGCGGGCTACTCGATCGGGTCGTCGATCGTCGGGTTACGCACGCCGAAGCCGATCTCCTTGACGTTGAACGTCGGCTTCAGGCCCGGGCGGTCCACCCACGACGGGCGCGGCACGTGGCCGGGCTCGGGGCGGGCCCAGTCGACCCAGGTGCCCCAGTCGTCGCGGGTCAGCGTGATGTCGCCGGGGGTGTACGGCTGGCCGAACTCGGCGTACCACTTGCCGAAACGCTTCATCTCGTACGCGATCCAGTAGTCCTCTTCGGACTTGAACTGGCCGTTGCCCGCGTACTCCAGAATCTGGATCGACTCGGCGCCGACCTTGGGGCCGCCGGGCACCTTGTAGTTGTCGGCCCAGTTGATGCCCTTCCAGACCACCGTGTCACCGTCGATCGTGTACCAGATCATCGGCGTGTAGGTGCCCGGCGACCAGGACATGGTGACGTCGAGGTACTCCTCGATCTCGTCCTGGCCGTGGAAGGTGCCCCAGTAGTGGTCCTTGTACCAGGCGTCCTCGGTGAAGCACTCGTGCGCCCAGCGCTTCCAGTCCTCGGCGACCGGCCCGAGTAAGTAGTAGTTCTTGAATGCTGCTTCCACTTCTTCGCGGGAATGGCTCACACGGCCTCCAGGGGTGTGGGGGGCATTGCATGCGCCTCGAGGGCGGTCAGGCGCGGACCGTGGTCGGGGTGTAGGCGGCCTTGAGGTGCTTGATGCCGTGGAGGAAGTTCGTCCGCAGGAACTGCGGCTCCTCCACGGCGTGAATGTCGGGAAGGTACTCGAACAGCGCCTTGAACACCACCGACAGCTCGAGGCGGGCGAGGTGCGCGCCCAGGCAGAAGTGCGGGCCGGGAGCGCCGAAGCCGAGGTGCGGCGGGGTGAGGTCGCGGCGCACGTCGAAGCGGGTGCCGTCGGGGAACACCGACTCGTCCTGGTTCGCCGAGCGGTACCACAGCACGAGCTTGTCGCCCTCGCGGAACTCCTGGTCGCCGAGGCGCACCCCGTCGGCGGTGACGGTGCGGCGCATGTGCAGCACCGGCGACGCCCAGCGGACGACCTCGTCGACGGCCGTCGGCGTGAGGCCGTCGACGTCGGAAGCCCACAGGGCCCGCTGGTCGGGGTTCTGGGTCAGCGCGAGCAGGCCGTGCGCGATGGCGTTGCGGGTGGTCTCGTTGCCGGCGCCGACCAGCAGGATGAAGAAGGAGGCGAGCTCCTGCGCCGTGAGGTTCTCGCCCTCCGCGGCGACGAGGAGGCTGATGAGGTCGTCGCCGGGGTTGCGCTGCCGGTCGGCGGCGAGCTCGCGCAGCAGTTCGGCGAAGTCGTCGCCGACCCGGGACAGGTTCTTCGCGACCCCGCGCGGGCTCTGGTCGGGGACGTACTCCGGGTCGCTGGCGCCGAGCAGCTTGTTGGTCGACTCGAAGATGAACTGCTCCTGGCTGCGCGGGATGCCCATCATGTCGTTGACGATGCGCAGCGGGATCAGCGCGGCGACCTCGGTGACGAAGTCGCACTCGCCCTTCTCCGCCACCGTCGCGAGGACCTCCCGGGTCACCTCGCCGACGTTGGCGCGCAGCGCCTCCAGGTTCTTCGCGGTGAACCCACGGGAGATGATCCGGCGCTGACGGGCGTGCTGCGGGTTGTCCATCGCGATGATGGAGCCGAAGAACTCCCGCAGGTCCAGCGGCTGGTCGAAGATGTTGGTGCCCTCGCCGGAGCAGAAGTCCTCGGGCCGGCGGCTGACCTCCATCACGTCGGCGTAGCGGGTCACCGCGTAGAAGCCGCGGCCCCGGGTGTTGCCGGCAAGGTCGAGTTCGGGGAAGTAGGGGCGTTCCCCGGACGCGCGCACGCTCGCGAAGTAGGCGTCGCGTTCGGCCGCGGGCCGGGTCCACCAGTCGAGATCGTCCAGGTCGACGTCAGCGATCAGGCTCATGGGCCGGTTCTCCTCGTGCTGTGCGGCGGCACCGCGGGACGGGTGCGGCGCGCTCCGGTGGTCGTTCGGACGGTGGCGGCGAGCTGGGTGCGACGAGCTGGGTGCGACGAGCTGGGTGCGGCGCGCTGGGTGCGGCGAGACGTGGGGAGGGCGGGACCCGGGGGGGGCGAGCCGGGCAGGCGAGCGGGACGGATCAGGCGGCGGCGTCGGCGGCCGGGTAGCGCAGCACGCCGCGCAGGTTCGTGCCCGCGCGCAGGTCGTCGAACGCGTCGTTGATGTCGTCGAGGGGGTAGGTCCGCGACACCATGATGTCGAGATCGACCTGGCCGACGCTGGAGAGCTCCAGCAGCTTGGGGATGTCGGCGCGCGGGTTGCCCGAGCCGTAGAGCGTGCCGATGATGCGCTTCTCGGTGAGGGTGAGGTCCATCAGGTTCACGTCGATGGACGTCTCCGTCGCCGGGTGGATGTTGGTGACGACGAGGGTGCCCCGCTTGGCCGTCATCCGCAGGGCCTTCTTGACCAGCTTGCCGTCGCCGACGCCCATCGCGCAGATGAACACGTCGGCGCCGCGGTCCCAGGTCGCCTCGGCGACGACGGCGGGGGCCTCCTGCCAGGAGGTCGCGACGTGGGTGGCGCCGAGCTCGAGGACCTTGTCCTTCTTCGTCTCGACCGGCTCGATCGCGACGATCACCTTGGCGCCGGCGAGCTTGGCGCCCTGGATGGCCGCGCCGCCGATGCCGCCGACCCCGGCGACGACCACGGCGTCGCCGGGGCGGACCTGGGCGGCGTAGACCGCCGAGCCCCAGCCGGTGACGAACCCGCAGCCCAGCAGGCAGGCCCGGTCCAGCGGGTAATGGTTGTCGATCTTGATGACGCTGGCCTCGTTGACCACCGTGTGGTGGGCGAACGAGCCGATCAGGCAGGCGGTGGAGATGTCCTCGCCCTTGGCGTGGTGGCGGTAGCCGTCGTCGGAGATGTGCCGCCCGCTGTAGAGCTTGGCGCCGAGGTCGCACAGGCTCTGGTGGCCGGTCGAGCAGGACGGGCAGCGCCCGCACGACGGCATGAACCCGAACACGACGTGGTCGCCGGGCTTGAGCCAGGACACGTGCGCACCGACCTCGCGCACGACCCCGGCGCCCTCGTGCCCGCCGATGCAGGGGATGCGGAAGGGCATGTCGCGGGTGACGAGGTGCTCGTCGGAGTGGCAGATGCCCGAGGCGTGGAGCTCGACCAGCACCTCGTCGTGCTTGGGCGGGTCGAGCTCGATCGTCTCGACCGCCCACGGGGCGTTCGGCTCCCAGAGCACCGCGGCCTTGGTCTGCACTGTCGTGTGGTCCTCTCGTCGCTACCGGCGGTCCGCTCCTGGTCGGCGATCCGGTACTGGTCGGTGGTTCGGTGCTGGGGGCGGCGGCCGGTCGGCCCGCCTGGGGGTCAGCCCGCCGGCAGGATGATCGACTGGTACTCGGTGTAGGCCGCCAGCCCCTCCGGACCGCCCTCGCGGCCGATGCCGGACTGCTTGAACCCGCCGAACGGGCTGCCCAGATCCATTCCGGCGCTGGAGTTCACCCCGACGCCGCCGGCGCGGATGCGCCCGGCGACCGCCTCGCCGGCGGCGATGTCGGTCGTCCACACCGCGCCCGCGAGGCCGTAGTCGGAGTCGTTGGCGATGCGCACCGCGTCGTCGACGCCGTCGTAGCCGATCACGACCATGACCGGGCCGAAGATCTCCTCGCGGGCGACCCGCATGCCGTTGTCGACGTCGGCGAACAGGGTCGGCTCCACGTACCAGCCGCGGTCGAGGCCCTTGGGCCGACCGCCGCCGGTGACCAGGCGGGCGCCGTCGGCCTCGGCGGAACTCAGGTAGCCCTCGACCCGCTCGCGGGCCTGGCTGGAGATCAGCGGGCCGACCTCGGTGGCCGGGTCGCGCGGGTCGCCGACGGTGAGCGCGCCGATGCGGGCGCCGAGCGCGTCGACGACCTCGTCATAGCGCTCGCGGGGGGCGAGCACGCGGGTCTGGGAGACGCAGATCTGCCCGCCGTTGGACATCGCCCCGCCGACGATCGCCTCGACGGTGCTCGTGCCGAGGTCGACGTCGGGCAGCAGGATCGCCGCCGACTTGCCACCGAGCTCCAGCGTGCAGCGGCGCAGGTCGCGCGCGCACAGCTCGCCGATGTGGCGGCCGATGGCCGTCGACCCGGTAAAGCTGATCTTGTCGACGCCGGGGTGGCGGACCAGGTGCTCGCTGGCCGCGGCCTCGCCGGGGACGATGGACAGCACGCCCGGGGGCAGGCCCGCCGCCTCGGCCGCCTCGGCGAGCAGGTAGGTGTGCAGGGGGGTCTGGGGGGCCGGCTTGAGCACGACGGTGCAGCCGGCCAGCAGTGCCGGGGCGAGCTTGAGGGCGGCGACGAACAGCGGCGCGTTCCACGGCACGATCGCGCCGACCACGCCGACGGGCACCTGGCGCACCCGCACCGGGCCGCCGAAGCCGCCCTTGCGGGTCGTCTCCCACTCGTGGCTGCGTCCGATGCCGCTGTAGGTGGCGAACACGGCGGTGGCGATCCCGACCTGGCCGAGGGTCGACCACGCCCGTGGCGAGCCGACCTCCGCGGAGATCAGATCGGCGAACTCCTCCGCCCGCGCCCGGATCGCCTTGCCGAGCCGGCCGACGATCTGCGCGCGCTCGGCCGGGTCGAGCGCCGGCCAGGGGCCGGTGTCGAAGGCGGCGCGGGCGGCGGCCACCGCCGCGTCGACGTCGGCGATCGAGGCGCTCGGCACGCGCCCGATCGGCTCCTCGGTCGCCGGGGAGAACACGTCGATCACCCTGGACGAGGCCGGCGGCACCCAGCCGCCGATGAAGAGATTCTCGTGGGTGTACAAGGAGGTCTCTTTCCCACTGATGATCAGGTCGGGCGGCCGGGCCACGACCGGACCGGCCCGAGGAGGACGACGCCCGGGCTCCCGCCCGACCGTATGATCACTTAATTCTGGCGTTCATGTCACCGATGTGCAAACAGTACCCGCGCGGACTACGCACCGGCTGTGTTCGCCGGGGTTCGCGCGGCGAAGTGCTGCAGCACCGGGCCGAGCAGTTCCGGGGTGGAGCCGTGCAGGACCAGCTCGTCGGCGCCGGCGTCGAGGTAGTCGTCGAGGCGGGCGGCGCACGTGCCCGCGGAGCCCACCGCGGCGGCGTCGGTCAGCCACGACGGGGGCAGGGTGGCGGCGACGTCGAGCAGCTGGTGGCGGGTGAAGACGTTGTCGGCGGACCCGCGCAGGCCGGCCATCAGCGGGTGGGAGCGCAGCGCCGCCAGCGGCTCGACGCCCCACTCGTTCACCCCGGCGAGGCGCTCGCCGAAGCCCGGGATCTGGAAGTAGGTCACCGCCCGCGCGCCGACCACCGCCGTCTCCTCCTCGGGCGTGAGGTCGGGGGCGACCACGACGGTGGCGTAGACCTTCACCGTCGACGGGTCACGCCCCGCCTCGGCCGCGGACTTGCGCACGATCGCCACCGAGCGGGCGACGGCCTCCGGGGTGAGGAAGGGGTGCAGCAGCGCGCCGTCGAAGTGCGCCCCGGCGAGCGCGAGGCTCTTCGGGCCGATCGCGGCGAACACCAGCTCCGGCGGCGCGACGTCGGGCAGGTCGCCCAGGCGCATGACCGGGAAGCGCCCGGCGGGGCCGTCGTAGGAGACCTTCTCCCCCCGGCACAGCCGGCGCAGCATGTCGGCGGAGTCGACGAGCACCTGGTTGGTCATCGCCGGCAGGCCGACGGCCTTCCACATCGGGCCGACCGAACGGCCGAAGCCCAGCGTCAGGCGCCCGCTGCTGAGCGCCTGCGCCGTCATCGCGGTGGAGGCCAGCACGACGGGGTGACGCACGAGGAAGTGGGTGATGCCCGAGGCGATGCGCACCCGGCTGGTGGCCTGGCCGATGGCGCCCGCGAGCACGCCGAAGTCCTTGGTCCCCCACCGCTCGCTGAGCCACACGGTGCCGAGCCCGAGGTGCTCGGCGGTCTGCGCCTGACCGATCGCGGGCCGCGGATCGGCGACCCGGCCGGGCAGGACGTAGGCGCCGAGGCGGTCCGCCACCCGGGCAGCACCGGTCAGATCGCGGTCCCTGTTCGTCGTCATGCCCCTATTCTGACATCCGTGTCTAGTATTTGGGCGATCAGCCGGTCCGGGCGGTCGACAACCGGGACACGCGGGCGGAAGGAGTCAGGATGGCCACCACGGCACGACGCGATCTCGAGGAGACCCGGGAGGTCCTGGCCGGGTGGCTGCGGGATCGGCACGGCGCCACCGACGTGGAGATCTCGCCCCTGACCTCGCCGAAGGCCGGCTACTCCAACGAGACCCTCTACCTGCACCTGGCCTGGACCCCGCCGGACGGCCCGCGCCGCGCCGAGGACCTCGTGCTGCGCATCGAGCCCACCGGCCACCAGCTCTTCGTGACCCCCGACGCGGTCCGCCAGGCCCGGATCATGCAGGCGCTCGCCCCGCACCCGGGCGTGCCGGTGCCGACCATCTGGTACATCGAGCCCGATCCCACCGTGCTGGGCTCGCCGTTCTACCTGATGGGCCGGGTCGACGGCCGGGTGCCCGGCGACGTCCCGAGCTGGCACGCCGAGGGCTGGACGGTCGAACTCAGCCCGGCGCAGCGGTCGGTGATGCACGACAACGCGCTGGCCGCCCTGGTCGCACTGCACCGCATCGACGTGCACGACGGCTTCGACTTCCTGACGCCCGAGGGCACCGGCACCGCGCTCGACCGCTACCTGGCGGGGCTGCGCGACTGGCACACCTGGGCGCAGCCGAGCCTGCGCTGGGAGCCCGAGACCGTCGCCGCCGCCGTGGACCACCTGCTGCGCGAGCGCCCCGACGACTCCTCCGCCGGCATCGTGTGGGGCGACGCCCGGGTCGGCAACATCAGCTTCGGCGCCGAGGAGTCCGTGCAGGCGATGTTCGACTGGGAGACGGCCACCGTCGGCCCGCCCGGCATCGACCTCGGCTGGTGGCTGATGTTCGAGGACTTCCTCTGCGAGGCGCAGCGCCTGACCCGGCTGGAGGGCGTGCCCGACCGGGCCGCGATCATCGCCCGCTACCAGGAGCTGTCCGGCCGGCCGGTCGAGCACATCGACTACTACGAACTGCTCGCCGCCACCGTCATGACGCTGATCAACAGCCGCCTCGGCGTGCTGCTGATGACCAGCGGCGGGCTGCCGGAACGGGTCGCCTCCGCCTACGCCCGCCGCACCATCAGGATGATCCGCCGCGGCCTCGACCGCGTCGCCGCCTGAACCGCCGCCTGAACCGCACCGCCCGCGGACAGGCGCCCGCGGAGACGCCCACGGAGAATGACGGCAGTGTTAGAAAGTTGTTCTGCCTCCTGCTAGCGTGCAGCACGTCACGGTGGCGCGGCACGCAGTACGCAGCACGACGGCGCCGCCCGGCGACGGGCCGGTGAGATCGCGACCCCGGGCGCACCGCCTGACCACCTCGACCGACGACCCGACGGAGCAGTTGATGAGCGCACCCAGCGAGGCGGGCGCCGCGTGGGAGTTCCCGATCGAACGCGGCAAGATCCGTGAGTTCGCCCTCGCCATGCAGTCCGAGGCGCCGGAATACCAGCACCCGGACGCCGTGGTCCCGCCGACGTTTCTGATCAACGCCAACCGCTGGGCGCCCGAGGGTGCCCGCGTGCCGCACGGGTTCGACCGCCGCCGGCTGCTGCACGGCGAGCAGGAGTACATCTTCCACGGCCCGCCGCCGCGCGCCGGGCAGACCCTCTACGCCGCCGAGCGCCTCGCCGAGCGCTACGAGAAGCCCGGCCGGCGCGGGGGCACCATGAAGTTCGCCGTCATCGTCACCGAGTTCCGCGACGAGGCGGGCACCCTGGTCGCCGAGGGCCGCGCGACCTACATCGAGACCGCGAAGGCCACCAAGACCGCAGAGCCCACCACGACCGCAGAGCCCACCACGACCGCAGAGCCCACCACGACCGCAGAGGCCACCAAGACCGCAGAGCCCAAGGCGGATGCGGCCACGGCCACGGGGACGGAGACGAAGGCATGACGGCCCCCGGCACCACCCTCGCCGACCTCGCGGTGGGTTCCTCCCCCGAGCCGCGCTCGTTCGGGCCGCTCACCCGGCAGATGTTCGTGCGCTACTCGGGGGCGTCGGGCGACCTCAACCCGATGCACTACGACGACACGTTCGCCCAACGTGCCGGCTACCCGTCGGTGTTCTCCCAGGGGATGCACCAGGCGGCCCTGCTGGCCACCTTCGCCACCGACTGGCTGGGCGCGGAGAACGTCCGCCGGTTCCACGTCCGCTTCCGCGAGCAGGTCTGGCCGGACGACGTGCTGACCTGCTCCGGGGTGGTCACGGCCATCGAGGAGCAGCCCGAGGGCCGGCTGGTCTCGGTGGACCTGAGCTGCGCGCGTCAGACCGGCGGCGTGGCCATCGCCGGCGCCGCGCAGTTCCTGCTGCCCCGCTGACGGCGAGGCGCGCGCCCGCGGCCGGCCGCGCAGAACCGGGCGGCGGTTCTCCCGCCCGGTGACGTTCCCCCGTGACTCGGTGGCGCCCGCCGGCAACGGTCGACGACCTTGCCGACGGACGCGGCCGGGGGATCCGCGGTCCGGCTCCAGGGCGACAGCCGGGCCGCGGATCCTTCTCGCGTCAGCTCAGTTGATCGCGAGGAGTTCCACCTCGAAGACGAGGTCGGAGTTGGGCGGGATGACGGGCGGGAAGCCCCGAGGCCCGTACCCGTAGTCGGGCGTGATGGTGAGTACCGCCTTCTCGCCGAGCGAGAGCTGGGGGACCCCCTCGTCCCACCCCTTGATCACCCTGCCGACACCGATCTCGGTCCTGAACGGCTCCCCCCGGTCACGGGAGGAGTCGAACTTCTTGCCGCTGCCGAGCAGGGTGCCGACGTAGTGAATCGTCACCGCGTCCCCCTTCTTGGGGAAGGTCTTGCCATCCCCCGGCGACAGGACCTCGATAGTTACGCCCATGCAACCAGCCTTTCCTCGACGATGGGACCAGCCCGGCGGCGGTGGACCCGCCCTGGCCAGAGCCGGGCGAACCTGCCGCCCCGGGCCGCCGCGCCCCCTGCGACAAGACCCGGGGGCATCCAGGGAAGTATGTCAGTCGTCCTACCGCCGGCCGGCGACGTCCGCCTGTGCGCCGACCTTGCGCGGCGCTTGTCCTGAGCCTGCTTGTGCGCCGCCACGGCGCGGTTCCGCGGAACACCAAGATCATCGGGATGGGGTTCGGGCTGAAGCAGTTCAGCACCCTGTCGATCACGCACAGGGTGTAGATCGGTTGGCGGTGGTCACGGCCAAGTGTGGTCAGCAGCGGCAGGAGGTTATGGACCCGTGCGCGCCCCGACCGCCATCAGCCTCCTGGCCTTGCCGACGCAGTCGATACGTGCCACGCCCTACCCGCAGTTCTCCGGCCGTGTGCCGGTGGCGTCGGGCCGGGGGGTGAACAGCGCGCCGAGGGCGGCGAGGGCGCCGGGCACGGGACGGTAGTAGGCCCAGACGCCGCGTTTGTCCCGGCTGATCAGGCCGGCGTCGACGAGGACCTTCAGGTGGTGGCTGACGGTCGGCTGGGTCAGCCCGAGGGGTTCGGTGAGTTCACAGACGCAGGCTTCACCCCCGTCGCGGGCGTAGATCATCGACAACAGTCGCAGCCGGGCGGGGACGGCGATGGCCTTGAGCACGGCGGCGAGCTGGTCGGCGTCGTGGGCGGACAGGGGCGTGGCGGCCAGCGGCGGGCAACAGGCCCCGAGCGCACCGGCCAGCTCGCTGCCGGTCTCGTCCGGCCGACCGGTCGACACCGTGGCGGGGGCGGGCGTCGAGGTCGTGACCATACGGTCCAGCATGCCACGAGGGATTGACAGCGGTCTATGTCTGCGGAGATGCTCCGTTCACCGGGACATAGACGACTGTCGATGTGTGGGGTGATCGTGATGGCGCGGGTGCAGTTGGCGTTGAACGTGTCCGACGTGGACGCGGCGGTGGAGTTCTACGCGACGCTGTTCGGGGTCGGGCCGGCGAAGCGTCGGCCGGGGTACGCGAACTTCGCCGTCGACGTGCCGCCGTTGAAGCTGGTGCTGATCGAGAACCCGGAGGTCCGCGGCAGCGGCGTCGCGGGCGCGTTGAACCATCTCGGCGTCGAGGTCGAATCCACCGACGAGGTCACCGCCGCGACGACCCGGCTGGCGGGCGCCGGGTTGGAGACCGCGGTCGAGGAGAACACCGCCTGCTGCTACGCGGTGCAGGACAAGGTCTGGGTCGACGACCCCGACGGCGCGCCGTGGGAGGTCTACACGGTCCTCTCCGACGTCGTCGACGGGCCGGTGCCGACGCTGCGGATGGTGGAGCCGGGTGGCGGGCCGGGGTCGGGCGGCGGGCCGGGATCGGCCTGCGCCTGCGGGCCGGGGGTGGACTGCGGCCCGGCCGCCGACACCACCGCCGACACCACCGCCGCCGCCGCCGACACCGCCCATACCACCGACACCACCGACACCGCCGTCGATGTCGCGATCGAACCGGCGCCTGCCGGGACCCGCTGAACCCCGTGGCGGACATCGAGCCGGGTGGGCGGCCGGCGTTGGCGCGGCGGCTGGCCGCCGAGGCGGTGGGCAGCATGTTGCTCGCCGCCCTGGTCGTCGGGTCGGGGATCGCCGCGGTCCAGCTCAGTCCGGGCCAGGTCGGGTTGCAGCTGATGGAGAACGCCGCGGCGACCGCCGCCGGCCTGTTCGCCGTCATCCTCATGGTCGGCCCGGTGTCCGGGGCGCATCTGAACCCGGTTGTCAGCCTGGTCGACGCCGCGTTCGGCGGGCTGTCGTGGCGCGACGCCGCCGCCTACCTGCCCGCGCAGGTCGCCGGCTGCGTCGGTGGTGCGGTGCTGGCGAACCTGATGTTCGACCGGTCCGCGATATCGGTCGCGACCCACCACCGCGCCGCGGGGACGCATGTGCTCGCCGAGGTCGTCGCGACCGCCGGCCTCATCCTGCTGATCTTCGCGCTGGCCCGGTCCCACCGGGCCGAACGGGCTCCGGCCGCGGTCGGCGCCTACATCGGGGCGGCCTACTGGTTCACCAGCTCGACGAGTTTCGCGAACCCGGCGATCACCGTCGGGCGGATGTTCTCCGACAGCTTCGCGGGGATCGCCCCCGCCTCCGCCCCCGCCTTCATCGCCGCCCAGGCCGCCGGCGGCGCGGTCGGTTGCGGGCTGGTGCGGCTGCTCTATCCGCGCGCACCCGTCACCCCGCGCGCACCCGTCACCCCGCCCACGCCCGTCACCCCGCCCACACCCGTCGACCCGTCCGGGTGCGTGCGCCCGTCCGCGGTGGGCGCGGCGTCCACCGCGCGAGAGGAACCCGCTCGGATGACGACGAAACCGTCGGTGCTGTTCGTCTGCGTCCACAACGCCGGCCGCTCCCAGATGGCCGCCGGCTGGCTCACCCACCTCGCCGGCGACCGCGTCGAGGTCCGTTCGGCCGGCTCCGCGCCCGCCGAGCAGATCAACCCCGCCGCCGTCGCGGCGATGGCCGAGGTCGGCATCGACCTCACCGACCAGGCCCCGAAGATCCTCACCGTCGGCGCGGTCGAGGACTCCGACGTCGTCATCACCATGGGTTGCGGCGACGCCTGCCCGATCTTCCCCGGCACCCGCTACGAGGACTGGAAGCTCGACGACCCCGCCGGCCAGGACATCGACGCCGTGCGCCCCATTCGCGACGAGATCCGCGCCCGCGTCGACCGGCTCCTCGCCGAGCTGCTGCCCGCCGGCCACCCGGCCGAGGCTGACCGTTGACCGATGGGCGTTGACCGATGAGCGATGAGCGATGAGCGGGCCGCGGCGCTGTACCCGGATGGCAGCCGCGGCCCGCGGGCCGATTAGCCACCGACCCCTTCCATTTCTAACAGATCTGTCACCGGAATCCGAGCTGCGCCGGCTCACCTCACATTCCTGCTGGCACCGTCACCCTGTGAAGCCGGCCCCGCCGGGCGCCCGCCGCGCCAGCACGATCCCACGACCACCGGGACGCCCTGGCGGGCGAGCGGGGCGGGAGCCGTCGCCTCCCGCGGTCGGCGGGGCGGGCCGACGTGCCACGACCCCCTCCACGGAACGGCAACAAATCTGACACAACGACTATGCGGCGTCCGGCGCGCCGCTGAGCGGGGGACGACGACCACGAGCCCGTGCCGGCGGGGCACTCCCCCGGCACGGGCTCGTCGCGGCCGCTACTCGACAGCAGCCGCTACTCGACGCAGATGGCGCCCGCGCCGTGGGGAGCGGTGAGCTTGCCGTTCTTGATCACGCCGTACCAGCCGCACGGAGTGGAGACCGCCGGCTTGTCCTTGGTGTAGGTCGTCGGCGGGATCAGCCCACCGAGGGTGTTCTTCGCCGGCAGGGCGTAGAGCCCGGTGTAGATGTCGGCGGAGGTCGGGCTGGGCCCGATCTTCGCGGCCGCCTTGCCGAACGTGACGCCCGCCGCCCACCCGGCGCTGGCGCTGGCGTTCAGCGGGGTGCTCGACTTGTAGGTCTTCATCGCCTGCAGGAAGTCGGCCGACTCCGGCGCGCCGCCGAACCAGTTGAACGAGTCGTTCGCGATGTAGGCGCCGTTGTAGTTGGCGTTGTCGAGCAGCTTGTCGAGGAAGCTCTGCCCCGGGGAGATCAGCTGCGGGCGGTAGTTCTGCTTCGCGCAGTCCGCGACGAAGCGCTCGCTGACCTCACCCGAGCTGTTGAGGATGATCGAGTCCACCCCGGCCGAGCGCATGTTGAGGCACTGGGAGGTGTAGTTGGGCGACGACGACGAGATCGCCAGGCCGGAGGCGAACTGCAGCCCGAGCTTCGTGGCGATGCCGCCGGCGAGCGTGAGTCCCTGCGCGCAGGCGGGGACCTCGGCGCAGACGACCATGCCGAGCTTCTTCTTACCGGCGATCTTGGCGGCGTTCACCTCGGACACGACGTAGTTGACGGCGGTGTCCGAGGTCGGGAAGAAGTTCGGGTCGGTCAGCCACAGCGCCGCGGTGGCGGATCCGCCGATCACCGGAATCTTCTTCTCGTCGATGTACTTCTGCCAGGCCGACTCCAGCCCGGACTCGTGCGTGCCGACGAGCGCGATCACGTGATCGTTCTCGACCATGCCCTTGACGGCGGCCAGGGACTTGGCCGGGTCGTTGGCGTCGTCGCGGACGACGACCTTGACCGGGTGCCCGTTGAGGCCGCCCCGGTCGTTGGTCCACTGCGCCCACGCCTGCACGGCGTCCGCCGTCGCCTTGGAGATCACGCCGGCGAAGCCGCTGAACTGGCCCACCGTGCCGATGACCAGCGGGCTGCCGGTCGGTGCCGGCGACTTCGGTGCCGCCGGGGCCGCCGAGGCGCCGCCCCCGGACCCGCCCGAGCTGCCACCGGAGCCGCCGGAGCTGCCGCACGCGGCGACCGCGAGGACGAGGGCCACGAGACACACGGCCGGTCGTAATATCTGGCGCTTCACACAGGTGCCCTTCTTCTTCAACGGGTTGTCGTATCCAGCGCCTCCCCCCACGCCGTCGGCACGAGGGGAGAAACAGAGGGATGCCGCGAACGGGAATCCTCACGGCCCGCGGGCGCCACCGGTCGGTCGCGACGCGGTCAGCCGCCGGTGGCGTCGGCGGTGCGCTCGGCGGCGGAGAGGGTGAGGGTGATCGCGCGTTCGGGGCAGGATCCGGCGGCTCGCCGGGCGTCCTGGACGCGGTCGGCGGCGATCGGGCCGTCGGCCGTCACCTGGCCGTAGCCCTCGTCGTCGTCCTGGAAGACGTCGGGGGCGAGCATGTAGCACAACCCGTGCCCGACGCACAGGTCACGGTCGATCGCGGCCCTCACCGCGACGCGCCCGGGGTCAGGACGAGCGGAAGGGCCTCCAGGCCGACGGTGCCGCGGGGGAACTTCACCGTCGGCGCGAACCCGGGCGCGATGTCGTAGTGCGGGATGAGGCGGTGCCACTCCTCGTAGACCAGGCGCATCTCGAGGCGGGCGAGGTGGGAGCCGAGGCAGCGGTGCACGCCGACGCCGAAGCTGGCGTGCGGGTTGTCGCCGCGGTGGAAGTCGACCCCGTACGGATCGGGGTAGCGCGCCTCGTCGCGGTTGCACGCGGCGATGTAGGCGGTGACCCGGGTGCCGGCGGGCAGCGTGCGGCCGCCGAGCTCGGTCTGCGCCGTGGTGATCCGCGGTACGAACGGCGCCGGCGGGTCGAGGCGGAGCAGCTCCTCCACGGCGGCGGGGACGAGGCCGGGATCGTCGACGATCTCCTGGCGGCGGTCGGGGTTGCGGGCGAGGCGCTCCATCCCGAAGCCCAGGGCGTCGGTCACCGTGTCCAGGCCGGCGAGGACGAACAGGAAGCACAGGCCGATCACCTCGGCGTCGGTGAGCGCGTCGTCGCCGTCGAGGCAGAGCAGCTCGCTGAGCACGTCCGGACCGGGAACGCCGCGGCGGGCGGCCACCAGCTCGGACAGGTAGGTGAACAGCTCGCCGGCGTGGCGCAGGTCGGCCTCGTCGGTGCTGATCGCCCCGGACGGGTCGCTCAACGCGAGGATCGCGTCCTTCCAGGCGACGAACTGGTCGCGCATGTCCAGCGGGAGACCGAAGAAGGTCAGGAAGGCCTGCACCGGGAAGACCGACGCGACGTCGGCCACGAAGTCGCATGCGCCGCGCGCCGGCAGCGGCGCGATGAGCTCGGCGAGCTGGCGGCGTAACTCCGGTTCCAACGGCCTGATGCTGCGCGGGCTGAAGAAGGGCTGCAGGATGTGCCGGTAACGGGCGTGCTCCGGCGGGTCGAACGCGATCGGGACCAGCGGGAGCGGGCTGCCGAGGCTGTCGAAGGCCTGCCGGGAGGAGAACACCGCCGGATTACGGAACGCGGCCTCGACGAGGGTGTGATCGGTGAGCGCGACGTCGGGTTCGAGCTGGACGATTCCCCCGCGTTCGCGGATGAGCCGCCACGCGGCGTCCCGGTCGTCGCGCACGGGCAGGTCCTCGAAGGTGAGGGGCTGGGCTTCTCCGGCCGACATGTGGCCTCCCTGGGTCCGTTGATCCGCTGGTCGCTGGTCCGTTGGTCGCTGGTCCGCCGGGGCGCTCAGAACGCCGAGCGCAGCGCTCCGCCGTCGACCGGGATGAGCTGCCCGGTGACGTAGCCGGCCCAGGCCGAGCAGAGGAAGGCCACCACGGCGGCGATCTCCTCCGGGCGGCCCGGGCGGCCGACGGGGATGCCGGTGCTGAACTGGGTCATCATGTCGGCGGGCGCGAGGCCGCGCTGCGCCCCGACGCCGCCGACGTAGTCCCACATGCGTTCGGTGGCGATGAAGCCGGTGCCGATGGTGTTGACGGTGACGCCGTCGCGGCCGAACTCGTTGGCCAGCGAGCGGTTGAGCGTCACCACCGACGCCCGCACGGTGTTGGCGAGGATGTGCTTGAGCTCGGGCGGCGGCTCCTTTGCCGCGCCCGAGCCGATGTTGACCAGCCGCCCCCAGCCGCGTTCCCGCATCGCGGGCGCGACCAGCCGGGTGAGGTGGACGACGCTGAGGGTCATCTCCCGGAAGGCGCGGGCGAAGTCGTCCCCGGTGAGGTCGAAGAAGTCCCCCGGGCCGGGGCCGTGGACGTTGCTGACGGCGATGTCCGGCGGCCCGAACTGCTCCCGGGCCTGCGCCACGACCCGCTCGATCTCCTCGCCGACGGTCATGTCCGCCGCCACGCCGTGCGCGACGCCGCCGTTCTTGCGGATCGTCTCCACGACCTCGCCGACCGCCTCGGCGCCGCGGGCGGTCACGACGACCCGCGCCCCCTCGGCCGCCAGCAGTTCGGCGACCGCGCGCCCGATGCCGCGGCTACCACCGGACACCACCGCGACGCGATCCGCGATCCCGAGATCCACTGCGACCTCCCCGGACGTCTACACGCTGCCAGATTCGTGAAGCATGCCACATCTCGCGGGGTGGGGAAACTTATACAGAGATGGGCATTTGAGTGCCCTTTTCCGATGACGTGTCCGTCAGATGACCCAGACCATCCGTCAGGTACGGCGCAGCGCGGTGGCGGCACAGTGCGGTGGCGGCACAGTGCGGTGGCGGCACAGTGCGGTGGCGGCACAGTGCGGTGGCGGCACAGTGCGGTGGCGGTGCAGTGCGGTGGCGGTGCAGTGCGGTGGCGGTGCAGTGCGGTGGCGGTGCAGTGCGGCGCCGACCCAGGCTCAGGCCGGCGCCGCACTCCCGTCAGGTGCCGGCCCCGGCGCGGGCGAGCAGCTCGCGGCGGACCGCCGCCTTGGAGATCTTGAGCATCGAACCCTGGGTGGGCAGCTCGTCGGTGAGCTCGAGCTGCTCGGGCAGCTTGTAGCGGCCCAGGCCCGCGGCGAGCAGGTGGCGTTGCATCTCGGCGAAGTCCAGGTCGGGCTGGCCGGGCACCCGCTCGACCACCGCGCAGACCCGCTCGCCGCGTTCGTCGTCGGGCAGGCCGACCACGGCGACCCGGGCGACCAGCGGGTGGGTGCCCAGCAGGTCCTCGACCTCCCGCGCGGAGATGTTCTCGCCCTTGCGGATGATGATGTCCTTGATCCGGCCGGTGAGCTTGATCCGCCCGTCCGGGCGGACCATCCCGAGGTCGCCGGTGCGTAACCAGCCGTCGACGAACGCCTGCGCGCTCTGCGCCGGATCCCGGTAGCCCTTGCACACCTGCGGGCCGCGGATCTGCAGCTCGCCCTCCTCCCCCGGATCGGCGACGGTGCCGTCGAGGCGGGCGGCTCGGATCTCGATGCCGCGCACGGGCGCCCCGTCGGTCCCCCGGCGCAGCTCGACGTCGTCGTCGGGGTAGCCGACGGCGATCATCGGAACCTCGGTCATCCCGTAGGCGGGGATGTAGGTCACCCCGAGCTCGGCGGTGATCTGGTCGAACATCGCCGGTGGGGTGGGGCCGGCGCCGCCGCCGAGCTGGCGCAGGTCCGGCAGCAGCCGGCCGGCCCCGCGCCGACGCTGCTCGCGCAGCAGCAGCTCGCCGAAGGCGACGCTGCCGCCGCACAGGTTCACCCGGTGCCGGCGGAACAGCTCCGCCAGAGACGACGGGTCGAACCGCTCCACCGACAGCGTGCGGATCCCGACGGAGAACATGAAGCAGAACAGGTTCGGCCCGCCGATGTGCGCGATGGCGAACTGCATCGCGAACACCGTGTCGGCGTCGAGCCGCATCCGCTCGGCGTAACCGCGCCCGCCCCACATCAGCGACTCGTCCGAGTGCAGCACGCCCTTGGGCTCGGACGTCGTGCCGCTGGTGTAGAAGGTCCAGCGGGCCTCGCGCGGATCGGTCGGCGGCGCCGGCAGGGTCGCCGGGTCGCCGTCGGGCAGGTCGTCGACCCCGACGACCACGATCCGCGGCCGGGGGGCGTCGGACCAGTCGAGCTCGGAGACCATCTCGACGTAGTCGAACCCGTTCCAGGTGCCGGGCAGCACGACCCACTCGGCGCCGGTCTGGCGCAGCGCGAAGCCGACCTCCCGGCCCCGCACCGCCGGGATCACCGGGTTCTGGTGGGCGCCGAGGCGAGCGAGCGCCAGGCACACCAGCAGGGTCTCGATCCTGGTCGGAAGCTGCCAGGTCACCCGGGATCCCGGGCCGATCCCGAGCTGGTGCAGACCCGCGGCCACCCGCTCGGCCCGGTCGCGGAACTCGCCGAAGGTGATCCGGCGGTCCCGCTCGTCGACGATCATCAACCGGTCCGGGGTGAGCCGTGCCCGCCGCTCGCACACCTCCCAGAAGGTGAGGTCGTCGATGGGTATCACGGCCGATGCGGACGTCGTCACGGCGGCCACTCCTCTCTCCCGTCAGTGCCGGGGTCCGCGCGGTCAGCCGCCGTGGTTCGGGTCGACGCCCAGGTAGTGCTCGAAGACCTCCTCGGCGACGTCCTCGGGACGCCCGTCGAACACGATCCGGCCCTTGGTCAGCACGCAGACCCGGTCGGCCGCGGCCAGGGCGCGGTGGACGTACTGCTCGACGAGCAGCAGCGACGTCCCGGCCTGGCGAATCCGGTCGAGGAACTCGTAGATCTGGTCGACGATCACCGGGGCGAGCCCCATCGACACCTCGTCGACCAGCACCACGGACGGTTCGTCGAGGTAGGCGCGCATCACCGCGAGCATCTGCTGCTGGCCGCCCGAGAGCTCCCCCGCCGGCTGGGACAGCTTGCTGCCGAGGATCGGGAAGTTCGCCACCGCGCGCTCGAGCGCGTCGTCGACGTTGCGCTTCCAGGTGTGCAGGACGAGGTTCTCCCGCACGGTCAGCGACGGGTAGACGCCGCGGCCCTCCGGGATGTGGCACAGCCCGCCCCGGGCCCGCTGGTAGGGCCGGGCCCGGGTGACGTCGCGCCCGTCGAGGATCACCTCGCCGCGGGTCGGGCGCAGCAGACCCGAGGCCACCCGCAGCAGCGTCGTCTTGCCCGCGCCGTTCGGCCCGAGCAGCGCGACGACGCTGCCGCGCGGCACGGTCAGCGAGACGTCGTGCAGCACGGCCGACGAGCCGTAGCCGGCGTCGAGCCCGCGGACCTCCAGCACCGGGGTCGCGGGAGCGGCGGCGGCGCCCTCGCCGCCCGGCCGGGTCTCGGTGACGGTCACGAACCCACCTCCTGGGACACGGTCTGGCGCGACGGCGCCGCGGGATCGGCCGGGCCCGTCTCGCCGGTCTGGTCGGACCCGCCGGGCGTCTCCGGCGTGTCGGACGCGTCGGACGCGTCGGACGCGTCGGCGGTGGCCGCCTCGGAGCCGAGGTAGGCGGCGCGCACGGCGTCGCTCGCGGCGACCTCGGCGGGAGTCCCCTCGAAGATCGGGACGCCGAAGTCGAGGACGTAGATGTAGTGGCAGACCTCCATGACCAGCGCCATGTCGTGCTCGATGAGCAGGACACCGACGTCGCCCTGGCGGATCACCTCGGCGAGTACCTCGCCGAAACGGGCCGTCTCCAGGCGGTTCAGGCCGGACGACGGCTCGTCGAGCAGGAGCATGTCGAACGGGCCGGCCAGGCAGCGGGCGAGCTCGACCAGCCGGCGCTCCCCGGTCGACAGGATGCCGACGGGCCGGTCCAGCAGGTCGGTGATCCCGCAGGTGGCAGCGGCGCGTTCCACCGCCTCGGCGACCACCCGGCGCTGCGCGCGGGTCCCGGCGAGGTGGCGCCAGGGCCGGACCCCGGCCATGGACGCCTCCCGGCCGAGCACGATGTTCTCCCGCACCGACATCGAGTCGAACAGTTCCATCCGTTGGAACGTCCGGCCGAGGCCGCCGCGGGCCCGCGCCGACGGTGGCAGCCGCGACACGTCGGAGCCGTGCAGCCGCACCCGCCCGCTGCTGGGGCGGACCAGGCCGCTGCACGCGTTGAACGTCGTCGTCTTGCCGGCGCCGTTGGGCCCGATCAGCCCGGTGACCCGGCCCTGGGGGGCGATCAGCGAGAAGCTGTCGACGGCGAGGTTGCCGCCGAAGCGGACGCTGACCTTCTCCACCTCGATGCCGCTGTCGGGCGCGGCGGCGACGGCGGCGGGCCGCTCGATCGAGATCGCCGCCACCTCGGCCGCCGCGGCCGCGTCGAGCGGCAGTGCGTCGACCGCCGGCACATCGACCGCCGGCACGCCCGCCGCCGGCGCGTCCGTGCCGGCCGCCGGCGTGGCGCCCGGCTCGCCGGCCGGTGCCGCCGTGACCGTCGCGGCCTCGGCTGGCCGGCCGCCGAGGCGGTCGGCCAGCCGGCGCAGCGCGACGTTGCGCGGCGGCCCCCCGCTCAGCGACACCGCGATGGCGGACACGCCGAACAGGAAGTTCAACCAGTTGGTGGTGTTCTCGTTGGTGATGTAGGCGCTGGGCAGGACCATGCCCGCCGCGGCGAGGAAGGCGTACCACGGCTCCCCGCCGAGGCTGATCACCAGGACGGCGAGGATCACCAGCGAGGAGAACGAGGAGAACGACGACCCGGTGACGGCCGAGACCGAGCCGCCGTAGAGGCCGCCGTAGATCGCGGCGACGAAGGCGGACAGGCAGAACACGAGCACCCGGGTGGTGTTCACGCTCGCGCCGTGGGTGGCCAGCGCCGTCGGCGAGTCGCTCAGGCCGCGCAGCAGCCGGCCGAGCCGGCTGCGGTGCACGCCCACCACCAGGGCGGCGACCAACGCGACGAAGATGAGGACGAGGTAGTAGTACCCGCGGTCGCTCTCGAAGGCCGACAGCCCGGGGCGGGGCACCCGCACACCCGAGGTGCTGGACCCGAAAAGGATCTTCAGCGGGTAGCCCATCTGCTCCAGCGCGATGCCGAAGCCGAAGGTGGCCAGGGCCAGGAACACCCCGGACAACCGGATCGCCGGGATCGCGATGACCGCACCGACGGGGATGGCGACGAGGCCCGCGAGCAGCAGCGCGACCAGCCAGGGCAGGCCGAGGCCGGTGGTGAAGTGCCCCATGGAGGCGGCGCCGATCGCGGCGAACGCGGCGTGGGCCAGCGACACCTGGCCCGAGGTGCGCACCAGCAGCCCGAGGGACAGGAAGAGGATGACCTTCAGCAGCGCGTCGGTGTAGGTCGGGATGCGCGAGCTGCCGACGAGGAACGGCACGGCGACGGCGAGGGCCGCGAGCACCACCGCGCCACTGACCTGGATACGGGCCGGGGCCCGCCAGGTGTCGGTGACCAGCAGGCGGGCCGACAGGCGCCGGTCGACCAGCCGCCGACGCGGGGTGAGCAGCAGGACCGCGAACAGCACGAGGAACGGAGTGCTCGGCGGCAGCCCGGTCAGCAGCGCGTTCGGGTGGGTGACCGCGCCGTACTTGGTCAGGATGGAGGCGAGCACGCCGACGACGAGGCCACCGGCGTAGGTCAGCGGCAGGCTGGAGAAGTAGCCGAGCGCGGCGGCGCCGAACGCCTGCACGACGAGCAGCGTCAGCAGCAGGGCGTCCAGGCTCAGGCTCGGGGCGAGCAGGACGCCGGCGAGGCAGGCGAACGTGCTGCCGATCACCCAGGACCAGCGGCGGACCGCCACCGGGTTGGTGCCGGCGGAGTCGAGCAGCTCCGGGTCGTCGACGACGCCGCGCATCGCCAGGCCCAGACGGGCGAAGCGGAAGAACAGGTACAGCCCCGCGGTGGCGATCAGCGCGATGGCCGTGATGATGATCTGGTCCCAGGTGACGACCGTCCCGGACAGCGTGAACGCCGAGCCGGTCGGCAGGAACGTCGGGAAGGTCTGGCTCTGGGCGCCGTAGCGGGCGGTGAAGAAGCCCTGGACGGCCAGGATGATGCCGATGGTTGCAACGATCTTGTAGACGACCCGGACTTCGGCGAGGCGGCGTGCCATCAACTCGAGCAGAAGTCCCAGGGCGGGTCCTACGACGCCGACGCTGAGCAGCGCGGCCAATCCCCAGGGGAGGCCATGTTGGACCCGTAAGAAGTAGAAGGTGTAGGCGGCGGTCGTGGCGACCGCCCCGTGCGCAAGGTTGAAGATCCCAGACGTCTTGTAGGTGAGCACCAGGCCCGTGGCCGCCAGTCCGTAGACGGAGCCGGAGACCAGGCCGATGATCACAAAAGGTAAGAGGTCGTTCATACGATCGGCCACCCCGCCGACCGGGAACGCGCACCTCGGAAGATCATTCCGACACTCCCGTCAGATTCTGCCTCAGACCGAACCCACCACAGGGGCCGGACGCACCCGCCCGGTCGGATGCCCGCCCGAACGGCCAGGCCGCCCACTCGATCGTGTGGCCGGAATCATACCGTCAGATTGTCTGCCGACCAGAGGCTTGGCGCGTTCTTCTGTTGCGACGGGTGTCCGACCTGCTCGCGGGGGCGTCGAGGTCCCGGGCGAGGGCCGCGTGGCGGCGGCGTGTCGGGCGTGTCGGGGCAGGTGACGAGGGAGTTAGAACTGCCGGTCGTTCGGCGTCGCCGCCCGACCGGACGGACCCCCGACGGCCCGGAGGCCGAGCCGCCGGGGGTGGGGACGGCGGGCTGCCCGGGGCGGGATACCGGGCCGTCCGCACCCGACTGCGATCAGCGCGCGGCGACGATCAGTCCGCGCCGACGATCAGCCTGCGGCGACGATCAGCGCGCGGCGGCGCGGATCGTCTCGCGCAGGGACCCCAGCGTCGCCGCCAGGGCCGTCGGCTCGTGGCCGCAGTGCGCCATGCAGTTCGCGCAGCGCGGGTCCTTGCCGCGGCCGTAGGAGTCCCAGTCGGTGGTGTCGAGCAGCTCCTGGTAGGACTCGGCGTAGCCGTCACCCATCAGGTAACAGGGCTTCTGCCAGCCGTACAGGGAGTAGGACGGAATTCCCCACGCCGTGCACGGAAAGTCGAGCTTGCCCTCAAGGAAGTCCAGGTAGAGCGGCGAGTGGTTGAGACGCCAGCCCTTCCGGCGGCCCTCCGCGAACGCCTTCTGGAAAAGCTCCCGCGTCTCCTGGACACCCAGGAAGTTCTCCTGGTCGGGGGCCTTCTCGTAGGCGTAGGCCGGGGAGAGCATCATCCCGTCGACATTGAGGTCGTTGTTGAGGAAGTTCAGGACGTCGATGACGTTCTGCGGGGTGTCGGTGTTGAAGAAGGTCGTGTTGGTGGTCACCCGGAAACCCCGCCGCTGGGCCTCCTTGATGTTGTCCACGGCCTGGGCGAAGACACCCTTCTTCGCCACGATCTCGTCGTGGCGTTCCTCCAGGCCGTCGATGTGCACGGCGAAGGACAGGTACGGCGACGGGGTGAGCTTGTCGATCTTCTTCGGGATGAGCAGCGCGTTCGTGCACAGGTACACGAACTTCTTCCGCTTGACCAGGCCCTCGACGATCTTCTCTACCTGCGGGTGCATCAGCGGCTCGCCACCCGCCAGGCACACCACGGGAGCGCCGCACTCGTCGACCGCGGCCAGCGCCTGCTCGACCGGCATGCGCTGTTTCAGCACGTCCGCCGGATGCTGGATCTTGCCGCAGCCCTCGCAGGCCAGATTGCACGCGAACAGCGGTTCCAGTTCGAGGGTGATGGGAAACTTCTCGCGGCGCAGAATCTTCTGCTTCGCGAGATAGGCTCCGACCCTGATCGCCTGGCGTGCTGGAATGGCCATTGTCACCCTCCTGGTGGTTGATCTCGATCTCGCCGGGTGGGTGGAGCAGTGCCCTACCGGATCCAGTCTAGGTCCACGATCCATCCGGTTCGGGGCCGAGTACCGGTGAGAGTTATGTAACCGGCGAGGTACCACCCAACCCATCCCGCCCATGCCCGAACGGGTAAATCGGCGAATAGCCCGGTCAGGACGCCCGCCGGTCCGCCGCATGCTCGTTCGGCCCCGCGTTCTACGCCTGGTCGAATGTGCTTGTCCTCGCACCGTGAAAGCTCGCGGCAGGATGACGCCGGCACATCCGGAACGCGGACACGCCCCACCGGCGGGGTGGCGTGTTCGCGGTGGACGCGGCCGATACAGCCGTGGCCGGGGTGAACCCTGGCCGGCGGGTGGGCGGTGGCCCGCGCTGGATTACGCTCCCCTTATGACGGCGAACCGGCGCATCGTGCTCGCTTCCGGGTCACCGCGGCGGCGCGAGCTGCTGGCCCGGCTCGGCGTGCCCTTCGAGGTGGTCGTCAGCGGCGTCGACGAGTCATCGGCGACCCCGACGGCCCCCGAGCTGACCGTCGAGCTCGCCGAGCGCAAGGCCCGCGCCGTCGCCGTGCTGCGCCCCGAGGACCTCATCCTCGGTAGCGACACCGTCGTCGAGGTCGACGGGCGGATCCTCGGCAAGCCCGCCTCCCCCGCCGAGGCCCTCGCCATGCTGCGCCGCCTGCGCGGGCGGACCCACCGGGTCGTCACCGGCGTCGTCGTCCTCGACGCGGCGAGTGGCACCCTCCATGGCCGCGCCGCCGTCACCGCGGTGACGATGCGCGACGTCCCCGACGCCGAGCTCACCGCCTACGTCGCCACCGGCGAGTCGATGGACGCCGCCGGCGCCTACGCCATCCAGGGCGGCGCCGCCGCGTTCGTCACCGCCGTCGACGGCGAGCTCGACACCGTCATCGGCCTGCCCACGGCCCTGGTTCGCGAGCTGCTCGCCACCGTCGGCATCGCCCTGCCCGTGGCTGCGGCCGACGCCGACCGCTGAGATCGTCAGCCCTGTCGGCGCGCGCTGACCGCCGACGCGGCGCCGCCCTCCGCGTCCACGTCCACGTCCACAGGCACGGTCACGTCCACAGGCACAGGCACGGGCACGGGCACGGGCACGGTCGTGCCCGTCGCCGGGTTCCGCCCGGCGTGGCCGGCGCGGCGGACGGTGGCCAGGACGATTGTGGCGCCGACCAGCGCCGCCACCGCCGCCCACAGCGCGACCCGGTCGATGCCGGCGGCGTAGCCCGCCCGGACCGACGGTGCCGAGCGCAGCCGGGCGGAGAAGACGCCGCCGAACAGCGCGATGCCCAGGGTCATGCCGAGTTGGCGGAAGGTGTTGACCGCCCCGCCGGCCATGCCGGCCTGCCGCGGCGGCACCGACTCGACCGCGGCGGAGACCAGCACCGGCGTGGTCAGGCCGACGCCGACGCCGACCACGGCGAGACCGGCGAACAGCGCGGACTGCCCCGACCCGGCGCCCACGAACAGCCGCAGCAGCGCCGAGCCCGCGGCGATGCAGAGCAGCCCCACCCCGATCGGCAGGCGCGGCGCGAACCGGTGGGTGTGCCGGCCCGCGGCGGCGGCGACCACGAATGCCGTGCCGGCCAGCGGCATCAGCGCCAGGCCGCCGCGCACGGGGCTGAGGCCGAGCACGTTCTGCAGCCACAGCGACACGTAGACCAGGCCACCGAAGGCCGCCAACTGGAACAGCAGCGCGCCGGTCAGCAGGCCGGCGAACGACGGCCGGCGCAGCAGCGCCAGGTCCAGCATGGGGCGGGCGACCAGCCGTTCGGCGACGAGGAAACCGACCGCGGCGAGCCCCGCGACGACGAACGCGGCCACGGCCAGCCGCTCGCCCCAGCCTCGTTCGCCGCCGCGGATCAGGGCGTAGGTCAGCGCGGCGGCGGCCAGGGTGAAGGCGGTCGCGCCGGGCAGGTCGAGGCGGCCGGCGCCGCGGGACCCGGCCGGCAGCACCCGCAGGGTCAGGATGATCGCGACGACCGCGATCGGCAGGTTCACCAGGAAGATCGCCTGCCAGCCGAAGCCCTCGGTGAGCAGTCCGCCGGCGATCGGCCCGGTCGCGGCGGCGGCGCCGTTGACCGCGCCCCACACGCCGAAGGCCACGCCGCGGTCCCGGCCGTGGTAGTTCGCGGAGACGAGCGCGGCCGACGTCGCGAACATCGCGGCGCCGCCGACGCCCTGCACGGCGCGGGCCGCGATGAGCACGGCGGCGTTCGGTGCGAGCGCGCAGGTCAGCGATGCCGCCGCGAAGACGGCGAGGCCGAGCAGGTACAGCCTGCGGTGGCCGAACAGGTCGGCCAGCGAGCCGACGGCCAGCAGCAGGGCGGCCAGCGCGAGGGCGTAGATGTCGATCACCCACTGCAGGGAGGTGAAGGACGCGTGCAGGTCGTCCGCCATCCGGGGCAGGGCGACGTTCACGATGGTGACGTCGACGAGCAGGATGAAGGCGCCCAGGCAGATCGCCGCGAGGGGCAGCCATTTGCGCATGTCGGGGAACTCCGTTTCCGAGGGCGAGAGGGGCGAGGGGGTTCCGGGGAACGAGGGGGTTCCGGGGAACGAAGGCGGGGTGATCCGTGGTGCCACCGTCTCCCCGGCCGGCTCGGCACCCCAGCCGTCGGTGCCACCGCGGCGGAATCCGACAGCGACTAGCCTCGCAGGGTGGATTCCGACGCAGCGTGGCCCTCGACAGGCGCCCTGGATCAGCTCGACCGGCGGATCATGCACGCCCTCCAGGTCGACGGCCGGGCACCGTTCGCGCGGATCGGCGAGGTGCTGGGCGTCTCCGACCAGACGGTGGCCCGCCGCTACGCCCGGCTGCGCGCCGCGGGGGCGCTGCGGGTGCTGGGCCTGGTCGACCCGTTGCACATCGGGCTGACCGCGTGGCTCGTGCGGGTGCGCTGCACCCCGGACGCGGCGGCGTCCGTCGGGGAGGCGCTGGCCCGGCGCACCGACACCCGCTGGGTGAGCCTGATCTCCGGCGGCACGGAGATCTCCTGCATCGTGCAGGGCGCCGCCCCCGGCCAGGACGACACGCTGCTGTTGCAGCAGCTCCCCCGCACCCCCCGGGTGGTGCAGGTGACCGCGCACGCGCTGCTGCACATCTTCTTCGGCCGCGACCTCAGCCCGCTGACCCGCACCGGCCCGCTCGGCCCGACCGAAACCGCGGCGCTCATCCCGCCCGACGCGCCGGCGCGCCGCCCGAGCGAGACCGCCGAGGACCCCGTCCGGCTCAGCCGTGACGATCAGCGACTGCTCGACGCGCTCGCCGTGGACGGCCGGACCTCGGCGGCCGAGCTGGCCACGGCCACCGGATGGTCGCAGACGACGGTGCGGCGCAGGCTGTCGGAGCTGCGGTCCTCCGGGGCGCTCTACTACGACCTGGACTTCGACCACGGCAGCCTGCTGGGGCACCTGCGGGCGTCGCTGTGGCTGGAGGTCGAGCCGGCCCGCCTCGCCGAGGTCGGGGCCGCGCTCGCCGAGCACGAACAGGTGGCCTTCGCCGGGGCGATCACCGGCACGGCGAACCTGTACGCCTCGGTCGTCTGCCGCGACGCCGGCGCGCTCTACCGCTACCTGACCGGCCCGATCGCCGCGCTTGCCGGCATCCGCCGCCTGGAGACCGCCCCCATCCACCGCACCCTCAAGGGCGCGGGCCCCCGCCACGTCACCGGCCGCACCCACCCGTCCGCCTGAGCTCCCCTCGCCTACCGGCCGCCAGTGAACAGCGTTGACTTGTGGCCTACGTCACTCTACTGTCGAGCCCTGATCAGGGTCGCCGATGTGGATGACTCAGGCGTGAAAGGACGTTCGATGACGCCGGTTGGACTCGACTCCTACGTTGTGACCGACAGCTTCTTCGGGGTGCCGTACATCGACGAGGACGAACAGCGCAGCGAGCCCGTCGAGCATCGCTATGTCCATGGCGGATTCGAGGGGACGAGCACCCGGTTCGCCATCTGCTACCCGCCGGCCGCCAGGTGGCAGGGCCGCCTTTTCCAGCCGCTGGAAGGCGCCAACGCCGGCCACGAGAACGTCAACACCGGCCCGCTCGGCCAGGTCACCGGTGGCCTGGAGATGATTTTCCGGATGGGCGGCTACGCCGTCGAGTCCAACATGGGGCACATCGGCGACGTCATGGATCCGAAGGCCGGCCCCGATCCGACGATCTACGGCTATCGGGCCGCCGCCGAGTCCGCCCGGTTCGCCAAGTTCGTCGCCGCCCAGATCTACGGCGCGCCCACCGCGTACGCCTACGTGTACGGCGGCAGCGGCGGCGCGCGGCGCTCGCCGCTGTGCCTGGCCTACGCGCCCGACGTGTGGGACGCGGCCCTGCCCTACATGGGCGACGCCCAGGACGGCGACTACGGCGACCTGCGACTGCTGCGCAACGGCACGCCCAACTTCAGTTCCATGTTCAACGTCCAGCGCGTCCTCGGTGAACGGATCAACGACGTCATCGACGCCATGTGGCCGGGTGGCAGCGGCGATCCGTACGCCGGCCTGAACACCCATCAACGCGAGGAACTCGCGAACGTCTACCGGATCGGCTACCCGCGCGGCGACGAGTCCTTCATCGCCCAGCCGATGGGCCAGATGTGGCTGTGGTCGTCGATGGCCACGCGGCTGCAGGCCGACTACCCGCACTACTGGGAGAACTTCTGGACCAGGCCCGGTCACGTCGGGTTCGACCAGCCCGAGCTCGTGCGGGACGATCTGATCGAGCTGGACACGACCGTGAAGCGGGTTCTCTACGCCAAGGACCTGCTCGAGGACCCGACCCTGCAGACGCCGGAGCTGGGTCAGGTGCGCGCGCTGGCGTCGCTGTTCGCCGCCATGAACAACATGTGGCACATCCCGATGGCGGTGCAGCTCGACGAGGCTCCCGACGGCTACATTCTCGGGGCGAGCGTCGAACTGACCAGCGGGGCGGCCGCCGGACGCATTCTCTACGTCCTCAACGGTCACCGGGACGTGCTGCTCGTCGACAGCGACGGCGAGGCCGCGAACCTGCGTTTCTCCGGCGTCGAGCCGGGCGACCGGATCCGGGTCGACAACCACGCCTTCCTCGCCTACTGCTACTACTACCGCCACCACATTCTCCCGTGGGAGCCGGAGTACGACTTCCTGCGCGTCGACGGCCAGCCCATCTACCAGCAGTACGAACTACCGGAGATGTCGCCGTTCATGGGCGTCAGGCACACCGGCCGGATCGAGGGCAAGCTGCTGTGGGTCCACCACACGCACGATTCCTCGCTGTGGCCGCCGCAGGGCCTGGGATTCAAGGCGAACATCGAACGCGAGTACGGCGTCGAGCTGGCCCGCACGAAGTTCCGCCTGCGCTGGACCGAGAACGCCGAGCACGTGCCGCCGAACATGGCCGCCTCGGTGCCGGGCCGGGCGAACACCACCTATCTGGTGGACTACCAGCCGATCATCGAGCAGTCCCTGGCCGACCTGGTCGACTGGGTGGAGAACGGCGTCGAACCGGTGGACACCGAGTACGACTACCGTGACGGCGCGATCGTCCTGCCGGCGACGGCCAAGGAGCGCCGCGGTATCCAGCCGGTCGTGTCGGTGACGGCGAACGGCGGCGCCCGGGCCGAGGTCGCGGTGGGCGAGCCGGTCACGCTGTCCGCCCACGCCGAGACGCCGCCCGGCGCCGGCAGCATCATCGGCATCCGGTGGGACTTCGACGGGCAGGGCACCTTCCCGCGCACGGAGGACCTCGACGGCTCGCCGGCCGAGGTGACCGTGACCACGACGCACGCCTACGACGCGCCCGGGACCTACTTCGCCACCGCCCTCGTCGAATCCCACCGCGACGGCGACGCCACCGCCACCTCGCGCCGCATCCCCAACCTGGCCTCGGCCCGCATCATCGTCCGCTAGCGGACCGGGCCCCTCCCGGACACAGCACCCCGCGTGCGTGGGAGCGGAGCCGGGCGGTTCTTCTGTAGGGACAAATCGGACGCCGAGCCCTACAGAAGTACCACGAAGGCGCTCTCCCACGCATCCGGGCGGGCTGGTGGTCGCCCGCCCCGCCGGTGGCACCGTGGTCACTGTTCCGGACAATTTCTGGGAAACAGCCTCGCCTGGCGCCGACGCGTCCCTAAGCTGTCGTTCCGGTAGATATCACCACTGGCCACCGCGTCGCAGCAGAACCGGCGGCAGATCGCGTCGATCTCCAGACTCCTCTTTCCGATCCGACGATTCTCCGCGAGCGCGCCGGGCCGGCCAGCTCGATTCCAGCTCCGGCGTTCCGCCGTTATCTCCGCTGTTCTTCCCGCCGGAAACCGTGCCACCCGGAAAGGCGCTGCCTGGAGGCAGGCGGCGCCGCAACAGTTCCACGGACTCCCCCACCAGACGGTCCCACCGAACTTCCCCACCAGAGTTCCATGACAGACTCCCCTGACCTGGAGATACCCATGGCAAGCGTGCACGACGACGCCGAAACGAAGCTCGCCGAGATCTCCACCGCGGCGGCGGACGGGCCCACCGACCTCCCGCCCGCCATGACACGTCCGGCCTTCACCGAAGCCGACCTGCGCCCGACCACGTCCCAGGCAGCGAGCTTCGCCGCCCTGCGGACCGAGCTCTCCGAAGCCGTCGGCCAGCGGCTGCTGCGCGCCCGCGCGAAGCCGACCGAGCTGCTCACCGGCAAGGACTGGATGTACTACCTGCCTGACGGCAACTCGATCGGGCGGGTCTCGATCCCCGGAACCCACGAGTCCTGCGCCCGGTACGGCAAGGGAAACATCTTCGTGCCCTGCCAGACGCTCGACGTCGCCGACCAGCTCGACCGGGGCTGCCGTTTCCTCGACATCCGGTGCCGGGTCGTCGGCAGCGGCTCGGACATGTCGTTCGCCATCCACCACGGCGCCTACTACCAGAACATCATGTTCGGTGACGTCCAGCAGAAGTGCGCGGACTTCCTCTACAGCCACCCGTCCGAGTTCATCCTGATGCGGGTGAAGCAGGAGTACTCCCACGAAAGCGACGAGGACTTCCGGGACATCTTCAAAAACAGGTACCTGCGGTCGTATTACTACACCGACGGCAGCATCCCGACGGTGGGCCAGGCCCGCGGGAAGATCGTGCTGCTCGGTGACGTGGCCGGCCTCGGCGGCATCAACTACGGCGGGTCCAACCTCGTCATCCAGGATGACTACAGCCAAGATGACCCGAACGTGAAGTTCGACGAGATCTGGGCCCAGGCGAACGCGTCGGTGGTCTACCGCCAGCCGGGCGACGACCGCCTCTACGTCAACTACGTGAGCGCGAACGACCCGCCGTGGATCGCGCCGGACGGCTACGCCGACCTCATCCAGCCGCCGCTCTACGACGCGATCTGGGGCAACATCGAGCAGTGGCGCACCGTGGGCCAGTTGGGCGTCATGCCGCTGGACTTCTTCGACTCCGACGGCGGCTGGAACGAGGGGCTGATCAGCGGAATCATCTACTGGAACTACAACTGGTAGCGCCAGCAGACTTCGCCCGCCAGCAGACGCCTAAATCACGCCGGCAGACGCCTAAATAGAGAAGTCCTCACCCTGCCAGACGCCGCCCCGGGGCAGCCGGATCGGCGGCCGCTCGCCAGCACCGTCGCTGGGCGCGGCAGCGCCCGCGCCGGCCGGGACGGCGGCACCGGCCGGGACGGCGGCGCCGGTGCGGGCCGCCTCGAGCCGATCGACGCGGGTGAGCAGCGACTGCAGGCTGATGCCGACCAGGTCGGGCATGCGGTCGTCGTGGGCGGGCTGCGGGCGGCTCGGGCTGATGACCTGGCCGGGGACGCCGACGACCACCGAGCCCGGCGGCACCGGGTGGACGACGACGGCGTTCGCGCCGATGCGGCTGTCGGCGCCGACGGTGAACGAGCCGAGCACCTTGGCGCCGGCGCCGATCACCACCCGGTCGCCGATCGTCGGGTGCCGCTTGGTGGCCTCCAGGCTGGTCCCGCCGAGGGTCACCCCGTGGTAGATCGTCACGTCGTCGCCGACCTCGGCGGTCTCGCCGATCACGACCCCGGTGGCGTGGTCGATGAACACGCCCTCGCCGATCCGGGCGGCGGGGTGGATGTCGACGCCGGTCAGGGTGCGGGTCATCTCGGCGCCGACCCGGCTGAGCAGCGGCAGCCGGTGCGTCCACAGCCAGTGGTTCACCCGGTGGCCCCACAGGGCGTGCACCCCGGGGTAGCACAGCGCGACTTCGAGGGAGGAGCGGGCGGCGGGGTCGCGGTCCCGCGCCGTACGCAGGTCTCGGCGCAGCGTCGCGAGCACGGCTCAGTCCTCCAGGCCGGCGAACAGCGGCGTGGACAGGTAGCGCTCGCCGAAGTCGGGCAGCACCACCACGATCAGCGTGCCGGCGTTCTCCGGCCGGGCCGCCACCGTCAGCGCGGCCGACACCGCGGCCCCGGCGGAGATGCCGACCAGCAGGCCCTCCTCGCGGGCGAGACGGCGGGCGAGGGTGAACGCGTCGTCGGCCTCCACCTGGATGACCTCGTCGACGAGGGTGGTGTCGAGCACGCCGGGCACGAAGCCGGCGCCGATGCCCTGGATCGGGTGCGGCCCCTTCACGCCCCCCGACAGCACCGGCGACGCCGCAGGCTCCACCGCGACGAACCGGGCCGACGGCCGGCGCGCCTTGACGACCTCGGCGACCCCGGTGATGGTCCCGCCGGTGCCGACGCCGGCGACGAGAAAGTCGATCGTCCCGTCGGTGTCGCGCCAGATCTCCTCGGCCGTCGTGGCCCGGTGGATCGCGGCGTTCGCCGGGTTCTCGAACTGCTGGGGCATGAAGTAGCGGGAGTCGCTCTTGGCGAGCTCCTCGGCCTTGGCGATGGCCCCGGCCATCCCCTCGGGGCCGGGGGTGAGCACCAGGTCGGCGCCGTAGGCACGCAGCAGCATCCGCCGCTCGACGCTCATCGTCTCGGGCATCGTCAGCACGCACCGGTAGCCGCGGGCCGCGCACACCATGGCCAGCGCGATGCCGGTGTTGCCGCTGGTGGGCTCCACGATGATGGTGTCCGGGCCGATCGCGCCGGCCTGCTCGGCGGCGTCGATGAGCGCCAGGCCCAGCCGGTCCTTCACGCTGTGCGCCGGGTTGAACGACTCCAGCTTCGCGACGACCTGGGCTCCGACCCCGTCGGTGACCCGGCGCAGCCGCACCAGCGGCGTGTTCCCGACCAGCCGCGTGATGTCCTCGGCGATCCTCATCGACGTTCTTCTCCTCGGTCGGCGCCCTTCTCGGTCACCGGGCCAGCGTATGTCCCGACTCCGGCGCGGAGCCGTTCATACGCAATCAGGCACCATCGGGCGCCGCGATCGCGGCGGCGGTGCCCGCCTCGGCGCCGGTGCAGCGCGGCGGGTTGCGCGATGGGCGGACGTCCGCGGTCCGGCCGGGATAGTTTCGAGCCCGTGGCGCGGGTCCGGGATCGAAGATGCGCGGGCGGGCGCGGTGCCGGGGCGCGGCGTCGAACGTCCGGGGGCCAGGTCGGGCCCGGGGGCCAGGTCGGGCCCGGATGCCAGGTCGGGCCCGGGGGCGAGGCCGGATGAGGATCGCGCTGTTCGTGACGTGCCTGGTCGACGCGCTGTTCCCCCGGGTCGGGCAGGCCACCACCGAGCTGCTCGAACGCCTCGGCCACGAGGTCGTCTTCCCCGCCGGGCAGACCTGCTGCGGGCAGATGCACACCAACACCGGCTACGCCCGTGAGGCGGTCGAGCTGGTCCGCCACCACGTCGACGTCTTCGCCGACGCCGACGTCGTCGTCACCCCGTCCGGCTCGTGCGCGGGTTCGGTACGTCACCAGCATGCCGCCCTCGCCCGTGACGCCGGGGACGACGCGCTCGCCCGCCGCGCCGAGGCGGTCGCGGCCCGCACGTACGAGCTGTCCGAGCTGCTCGTCGACGTGCTCGGCGTCTCCGACGTCGGCGCCTACTACCCGCACCGGGTCACCTACCATCCGACCTGCCACTCGCTGCGGTTGCTGCGGGTGGGCGACCGGCCGCTGCGGCTGCTGCGCCAGGTCGCCGGGATGACGCTGCTGGAGCTGCCGGAGGCGGAGACCTGCTGCGGGTTCGGCGGCACCTTCGCGGTGAAGAACGCGCCGACGTCGACGGCGATGCTCGCCGACAAGATGCGCCACGTCCTCGGCACCGGCGCGGAGGTGGCGACCGCCGGCGACGCGTCCTGCCTGATGCACATCGGTGGCGGCCTGACCCGGCTGCGGGCCGCCACCCGCACGGTGCACCTCGCCGAGATCCTCGCCAGCACCCAGGCGGCCGTCCGATGACGGCGACGCGCCACCCCGGCACCCCCGCGGCCGGCACCCAGGCGGCCGGCACCCAGGCGAGCGTGCGATGACGGCGACGTTCCTCGGGATCCCCGCGCCGCCCGGCGTCGGGCAGCTGCGTGGTGACCGGCCCTTCCCCGCCGCCGCGCGGGACGCGCTCGCCGACAGCCAGCTGCGCCGCAACCTCGGCCACGCCACCGGGGTCATCCGCGCCAAGCGGGCCACGGCGGTCGGCGAACTCGACGACTGGGAGCAGCTCCGCCTCGCCGGCGAGGCGATCAAACGGGCGACGATGGCCCGCCTCGACGAGCACCTGGTCCGGCTCGAGGCCGAGGTGAGCGCCCGCGGCGGGACGGTGCACTGGGCCCGCGACGCGAACGAGGCGAACGCGATCGTCACCGGGCTCGTCCAGGCCACCGGCGCAACCGAACTGGTCAAGGTCAAGTCGATGGCCACCCAGGAGGTCGGCCTGAACGCGGCGCTCGCCGACGCCGGCATCACCGCGCACGAGACCGACCTCGCCGAGCTGATCATCCAGCTCGGCGACGACGTGCCCAGCCACATCCTGGTCCCGGCGATCCACCGCAACCGCGCCGAGATCCGCGAGCTGTTCCTGCGCGAGATGCCCGGCGTCGACCCGTCGCTCACCGCCGAACCACGCCGTCTTGCGATGGCCGCCCGCGCCCACCTGCGCCGCACGTTCCTGCGGGCGAAGGTCGCCGTGTCGGGAGCGAACTTCGGCGTCGCCGAGACCGGCTCGCTGGTGGTGGTGGAGTCCGAGGGCAACGGGCGGATGTGCCTGACGTTGCCGGAGACGCTGATCACGGTGATGGGCATCGAGAAGGTCGTGCCGAGCTGGCGGGACCTGGAGGTGTTCCTGCAGCTGCTGCCGCGGTCGTCGACCGGCGAGCGGATGAACCCGTACACGTCGATCTGGACCGGCGTCACCCCCGGCGACGGGCCGAAGGCGTTTCACCTGGTCCTGCTCGACAACGGCCGCACCGCCGCCCTCGGCGACGCCGTCGGCCGCGACGCGCTGCACTGCATCCGCTGCTCGGCCTGCCTGAACGTCTGCCCCGTCTACGAACGCACCGGCGGCCACGCCTACGGCTCGATCTACCCCGGCCCCATCGGCGCCGTGCTGTCCCCGCAGCTCACCGGCATCCATACCGGCAGCGACGACAACGCCTCGCTGCCGTACGCCTCCAGCCTGTGCGGCGCCTGCTACGACGTCTGCCCGGTGCGCATCGACATCCCGTCGCTGCTGGTGCGCCTGCGCACCGCCCACGTCGACGCCGCCCGCGCCCGCCCGCTGCCCACCGCGGAGGCGCTCACCATGGCCGCCGCCGCCTGGGTGATGTCCTCCCCCACCCGCTTCGCCGCCGCCGAGACCGCCTCCCGCCTCGGCCGCCTGGCGGGCCGCGCCACCGGCCGGCTGTCCTCGCTGCCCCCGCCGCTGTCGGCGTGGACATCCAGCCGCGACGCGCCCCGGCCCCCCGAGGAGACCTTCCGCCAGTGGTGGTCCCGCACCCGCGGCGGCACACCTCATCCCGCGACACCGGCCGGTTCCGCGGAACCGCCCGGCTCGCCAGCGCCGCCCAGCTCGCCAGCGCCGCCCAGCTCGGCAGAGCCCGAAGGCTCGGCGTGAGCGCGCGCGAGGAGGTGCTGGCACGCATCCGGGCCGCGAACGCCCACGCGGGCGTCGGCCTCGGCGGCGAAGCCCGCGGACCAGGTGCGGACGACGATGGTGACCTCCCCCGCGACTACCACCGCGGCGACGGCCCAGCGCCCGGCAGCGCGCCGCTGCTCGATCTGCTGCGCCGCCGGCTCGTCGACTACCGGGCGTCCGTCGTCGACGCGGCCCCCGGCGGCGAGCCGGCCGCGATCCGCGCAGCCCTGGCCGCCGCCTCCGTCGGGCCCACGCCCGGTTCCGCGGAACACCCACCCCGCTCCGCCGAACACCCCCCACGCGGTTCCGCGGAACACTCACTCGCCTCGGCCGGACACCCACCCGGTTCCGCGGAACACCCGCCCGGTTCCGCGGGGCGGGGCGGCGGGGCGGTGCTCGTCCCACCTGGGCTGCCTGCGGGCTGGTGCCCGGACGGCGTCGTTGACGGCGGCTTCACCCCCGCCGAGCTCGACGGGTTCGCGGCGGTGGTCACCGCCTGCGCGGCGGCCTGCGCGCTGACCGGGACGATCGCCCTCGACGGCTCCCCCGACCAGGGCCGACGCGCGATCACCCTGGTGCCCGACGTCCATGTCTGCGTCGTCCGGGCCGACCAGGTCGTCCACGGCGTTCCCGAGCTGCTCGCCCGCCTGGACCCGACCCGCCCGATCACCCTCATCAGCGGCCCGTCGGCCACCAGCGACATCGAGTTCGACCGCGTCGAGGGCGTCCACGGCCCCCGCACCCTCGCCGTCATCCTTGTCGCCGACCCCGCTGTCCCATCCGCCCCAAGGGCCTGACGCCCCACCGCGCTCCACGACGCCGGCCTTACGCGCGCCCCTGCACTCCTCCTGCTTATCCAGAGGGTTCGGCGCCCGATTTATCCCTCCGGATACGCAGGAGTCGTCGCCGCGGTCGCCGGCCGAACCTTGGCCCTGGCCTCCGGCGTGACCGGGGTGAAGAGGTTGACGAGTTTGCCGTCGGGCTCACGGAACCGTCGACGTCGATGCGGCGAGTCCCACCTGACCAGGCGTTCGCCGAGACGCATCCGTGAGCCTGTCACACCGGACGGCCGGGACTCGACGTATGCGCAGGGTGCTGCGGCGCGGACGAATCAGACCGCGCCGCGACGCGAACGATTCCCACGCGAGAGGCCAGGCAGGTATGAGGATCGCGGTATTCGGGGCGAACGGGCCCACCGGGCGGCTGGTGGTGCGGCAGGCCCTCGACGCGGGCCATGAAATCGTCGCGGTCACGCGGCGGCCGACGGAGTTCCCGCTGGCCGGCGCGCGGCTCAGCGTCGTCGGGGCCGACGTGGCCGACGAGTCCGCCACCGCGCGCGCCGTCGACGGGGTCGACGCGGTGCTGAGCAGCATCGGGGTGCCGTTCGCGCGGGCGCCGATCACCGTCTACAGCACCGCTGCGACCACCCTCACGGCCGCGATGGCCCGGCTCGGCGTGAAGCGGCTGGCCGTGGTCAGCTCCACCGCCGTCGAACCCCACCCGCACGCCGAGGGCGGGTTCCTGCTCAACCGGGTCATGCAGCCGCTCATCGCCCGCACGATCGGCCGGAGCACCTACGCGGACATGCGGGCCATGGAGCAGATCGTGCGTGACAGCGGCCTGGAGTGGACGGTCATCCGTTCGTCCGGCCTGTTCGACGCCGACCACGTCTCGCCCTACGAGGTCAGCGACGGCCCGCTGGACGGCGTGTTCACCAGCCGCGCGGACCTCGCGCACTGCCTGCTGTCGCAGGCGTCCGAGGACCGGTTCGTCGGCCAGACGATCGAGATCACAACCAGCGAGGGCGCCCCGACCCTCCTCCAGGTCATCCGCCGCGAGGCCTTCGGCCGCAGCTGACCCGCCCACCCGCCGGCCCGACGCCGGCTCGGGCATCCCTGCTAAACCAGAGTCCTCGACGGCTGCGGCCTCCGCTCGGCTGGACGGCCATCGCGGCGGTCCCTGCTTGTCCGGAGGGTTTCGCGTCCGATATATCCCTCCGGATAAGCAGGGGGGTGGACCCGGTCGGGGTCAGGGGCGGGCGGCGGCTACCTGAGCGCGGACCTGGGGGAT
Source organism: Frankia alni ACN14a (assembly GCF_000058485.1). NCBI lineage: Bacteria > Bacillati > Actinomycetota > Actinomycetes > Frankiales > Frankiaceae > Frankia > Frankia alni. Next base: position 3,626,657 of record NC_008278.1, on the reverse strand, counting down.
GACCTGGTCGGCGAAGATCTGCAGGTGTTCGACGGGGGTCTCGCGGTCGCCGAGGACGAACGTGTCGAAGTCCAGTTCCAGGGCGAGGGCGGTGAGCTCGTCGATCCACTGGCTGGCCGGGCCGACGAGGAAGCCCTCGGAGCGGTCCTGGAGCTTGTGGCCGAAGAAGGCGTTGTACAGGCGCGGGACGGCGGTGCGCGACCGGCCGGCGGCGGCGAGCTCGGTGTCGAAGTGCGCCGCGTCGGCGCGGACGGTGTCCAGGTCGAGGCGGTTGCCGTTGGGGATCCAGCCGGCACCCACCCCGGCGGTCAGGCGGCGCATGAGCGGGCCGCCGCTGCCAATCCAGAGCTGGATCGGCTGCTGCGGCGGGAGCAGCGGCTGCGGGTGGTCGAGCTGGTAGTACTGGCCGGCGTAGGTGACGTCGGCATCGCCGGACCACAGCAGCCGGATGACGTCGATCGCCTCGGCCAACCGCTCGCGGGCCTCGCGTGGCTTCCACCGCGGCCCGCCGATCGCGGCGATCTGGTCCCACAGCCCGCCGGTGCCGAGGCCGAGGTCGAGCCGGCCGGGCGCGAGGCGGTCGATCGTCCACGCCGTCTTGGCCAGCACCGCCGGCGGGCGCAGGGCGAGGTTGACGACGTCGGTGAGCACCCGGATCGACGACGTGCGGCCGACCACCGCCGACAGCAGCGCGACCTGGTCGACGTAGTCGGGGTTGTAGGGATGGTCGGGCACGGCGATCAGGTCGTAGCCCAGCTCCTCGGCCTGCGCGGCATGGTCGAGCAGCGCGCGGCCGGCCACGGTGCGGGGGAACAGGAAGGTGCCGAACCGCAGCGGTCGGTGGTCGGCCGGCGCGCGGTCGGGCGATCCGTCGTCGAGCGATCCGTGTTCGTCGGTCATCTGGTTGTCTCCTATGCCGCGCTGAGCGCGGTCTCCTTGCGGACGAGGGGGGCCACTTCCTCGGCGATCAGGTGCATGATCTCTTCGGTGCCCGCCGTCCCCAGGCCGTTGTCGATCTGGAGGAAGTGCAGGTCGTGGCGGAGATCCTGGTGCATCCCGATCAGGCGTTCGGCGACGTACTCGGGGGTGCCGACGAGGATCTGGCCCTCCGGTCCGGTGAGCTCGTCGAAGCCCTGGTCGAGCAGCCGCTGCGCCCGGTTGTCCTGGCGCAGTCCCTGGTTGCGCTGCGCGGCGGCGTTGACCGTCTGCTCCCAGTAGGCCCGGTACTCGCGGCGCACCCGCGCCTCGTCGTGGTCGACGACGACGGTGGACAGCGACGCGACCCGGGCCCGCGCCGGGTCGTGGCCGGCGGCGGCGAACGCCTCGCGGTAGTGGTCGGCGAAGTCGGCGTAGGTGCCGGCGCGGAACCCGGCGACCAGGACGGGCAGGCCCTTGCTGGCGGCGAGCTCGACGGAGTCCACGTTGCGCGTCGCCCCGAGCCAGACCGGCAGCTGCGGCTGCACCGGCCGCGGGGTGACGTGCGCGTCGCTCAACGCCGGGCGGGAGGTGGCGGGCCAGCTCGGGACGTGCCCGGTGCGCAGGATCTCCAGGAGCAGGTCGAGGTGCTCGCGCAGCAACGCCCCGCGGTCCGGGTCGTCCTGGCCGATGAGCAGCCGCGAGGCGTTCGCGAAGTTGCCCTTCCCGGCGACGATCTCGACGCGCCCACCCGAGAGGACGTCGAGGGTGGCGTAGTCCTCGGCGACGCGGACCGGGTCGAGCAGGGGAAGCAGCGTCACCCCGGTCATCAGCCGCAGCCGCTCGGTCTGCGCGGCGATGGCGGCGAGGATGACCGGCGGCGCGCTCGTCACGAAGTGCGGGTCGCCGTGGTGCTCCCCGACGGAGAACGCCTCGAAGCCGAGCCGCTCGGCGAGCACGCCCTGGGTGACGATCGACGCCAGACGCTCGTGCTCGGTCGGCGTCTGCCCGGTGCGCCGGTCGGCGGAGACGCCGCCGAGCGTGTTGATTCCCAGTTCCACCAGATGCCCTCGATCGTCGTCGCTACGTGTTCGGAACGTGTTCGGAACGTGTCACCACTCGCGAACGCACCGCTACTTCGTCAGTGGATCAGGCCATGACGCTCAGCTTGCACGCACCCACGGAAACCCGCGCCCGTCTCACCGTTTTGCCTGGACTGTAACCTGCACCGCCCTTCGCGCACCATCTCTATGCTTTCTGTTGACAAGCACGTCATGGCATGAAACCTTCACCCGGACCCGGGGACGCCGGGAGTGGATCATGTGGGAGTTTTCGATGTATCAGCGGGGATCAGTCCAGCGCAGGATCGGCGGCCGCGTGCGCGGCGCCGTTGCGGTCGCCGTCGCGGCCGGCCTGGCGGTGACCCTCGCGGCCTGCGGCTCGGACTCGGGTGGCGGGTCGAGCGCGGCGGCCAGCCCGGCCGCGGCCGCGTCGAGCGGCCCCGACCTGTCGGGGGTCACGCTGCGGGTGGCGACCTACCCGGCGGCGATCGGCGGCGACGAGGCGCTGCTCAAGGCGGCCGGCCTGCTCGACACCCCGTACAAGGTGCGGTTCCAGACCTACCCCGACGGCGGCGCGCAGACCGCGGCGGTCAACCAGGGCAGCGCGGACCTCGCCCGTGGCAGCGGCGTCGCGAACGTGCTGATCGCCGCGGGGGGCACCAAGCCGAACTTCGTGTCCGTCGCGACGCTGCGCCTGCCGACGTCGCTGCAGTGGACGGTCGCGAAGAAGGGCATCACCTCGATCGCCGACCTGCGGGGCAGGAAGGTCGCGTACACCAAGAACACGACCACGCAGTACTTCCTGCTCAAGCAGCTCGCCAGCGCCGGACTGACCTTCAAGGACATCCAGCCGGTGCCGCTCACCCCGGCCGACGGCCTGAGCGCGCTGCTCGGCGGCAGCGTCGACGCGCTGGCCGGGTTCGGCAAGACGGTCCAGGTCGCGGTCGCCAAGGGCAACCCGATCCTGGCCGACGGCGGCCCGATCCTCAAGGGCAGCCTCGGCGGCCTCGTCGGCGCCTACAACGCCTACACCACCGACCTCGACGACCCGGCGAAGTCCGCGGCGATCGCCGACTACATCGGTCGGATCGAGGCGTCGTTCGCCTGGACCCGGGCGCACCCCGCCGAGTGGAACAAGATCACGGCTACGAACACCAACCAGCCGCTGGAGTCCGTCACCGCCAACTTCAAGGCCTCGGAGAACAGCGCGAACTCGGCCGTGGGCCCCGTCGACCCGAAGGCGCTGGCCGACCAGCAGGGCATCGCCGACACCTTCCAGGCCGCCGGCCTGCTGCCCGGCAAGGTCGACGTCGCCGGCAGCTACAACACGAAGCTGAACCCGGCGATCGCCGCCGCCATCACCTCCTACAAGGCCAAGTTCCCGGCGAACTTCGCCGTCACGACGGTCCAGTAAGGCACTGGTGAACCGACGATGGGAGACCCGGGTGCCGTGGCGACCGTGACGCAGCCCGAGGACGCGGCACCCGGGACGCAGCCCGCCGTCGTCGCGCGTGCCGCCGTGGGTTCGCCCGCGGCGGCACGCGGGCGGCGGGTGACGTTCAGCGCCGGGGGCACGGACCGCCGCCGGCGGCTGTGGGTCCCCAGCCTGGTCCGCCGGGCGATCGTGCCGATCCTGCTCGTCGCGCTGTGGCAGGTCGGCAGCTCGTCGAGCTGGTGGTCGACGGAGGTCCTGCCCGCGCCGTGGAACGTCGCCCACGAGTTCGTCACCCTGTGGAACAACGGGCAGCTCCCGTCGAACCTGTGGGTGTCGGTGCGCCGGGCGTTGACGGGCGCGGCGATCGGCATCGCCGTCGGCCTCTCGCTGGGCGTTGCGGTCGGCCTGTGGCGGCCCGTCGAGGAGGCCCTCGACGCCACCCTGCAGATGCTGCGAACGATCCCGTTCCTGGTGATCCTGCCGCTGTTCATCCTCTGGTTCGGCGTCGACGAGACCCCGAAGATCCTCATCATCACGATCGGCACGGCCCTGCCGATGTACATCAACACGATGTCGGGCGTGCGCACGGTCGACCCGCGCCTGCTGGAGATGGGCCGCCAGTTCGGCCTCAACCGGCTGCGCCTGATCGCCACCGTCGTCCTGCCCGGGGCGATGCCGAGCATCCTCACCGGGGTGCGCTACTCGCTCGGCCTGAGCTGGCTGGCGCTCGTCGTCGCCGAGCAGATCAACGCCCAGAAGGGCCTGGGTCTGCTCATCTACAACGCGCAGTCGCTGTTCCAGACGAAGATCCTGATGGTCGTCGTCGTCGTGTACGCCGCCCTCGGCCTGATCACCGACGTGGTCGTGCGCCTCGCCGAGCGGCGCCTGCTGGCCTGGCGAGGGAGGTGACGCCGATGGGCGCCGTCACGGTGCGCGGCCTGCGCCGCGCGTTCGGTTCGCACGTCGTGCTGGACCAGCTCGACCTGACCATCGCCGAGTCGGAGTTCGTGGCGCTGGTCGGGCGCAGCGGCGGCGGCAAGACGACCCTGCTGCGCACCCTGGCCGGCCTCGACCCGGTCGCCGAGGGCAGCGTCGAGGTGCCGGCGCTGCGGTCGGTGGTGTTCCAGGAGCCGCGGCTGCTGCCCTGGCGCCGGGTGTGGCAGAACGTCGCCCTCGGCCTGCCACGCTCCCGCGGGCGCGACGAGGCGACGAAGGCACTGGCCGAGGTCGGGCTCGCCGACCACGCCAGGGCCTGGCCGCTGACGCTGTCCGGCGGCGAGGCGCAGCGCGTCGCCCTCGCCCGCGCCCTGGTCCGCGAGCCGGAGCTGCTGCTGCTCGACGAGCCGTTCGGCGCCCTCGACGCGCTGACCCGCATCCACATGCACGCCCTGGTCCGCCAGCTGCACGAGCGCCACCGTCCCGCCGTGCTGCTGGTGACGCACGACGTCGACGAGGCACTCGAACTCGCCGACCGCGTGATCGTCCTGCGCGACGGCCGCCTCGACGAACAGATCGAGACCCGCGAGCTGTTCGACGACCGCCGCGACCCGCGCTTCGAGCAGGCCCGCGCCCGCCTGCTCGGCCTGCTCGGCGTCACCGACACCCACGTCGCCGACCCCACCGCCACCCCCAGTTCCGCCGCTACCGCCCCCTGAGCCACCGGCGCGGCGACTCAAGGACGGCGGCCGGCTCAAGGGACGGCGGCGACTCAGGACGGCGGCGACTCGGGGGTCGGCGGGGACAGGCCCCGGGCCAGGAGGGCCGCGAGGGCGTCCGGGTCGACGAGGGTGTGGTCGGGCTGGTCGAGCAGCGGCGCCATGGACGCGGCGAAGGTGAGCAGCTGGGCCGCGGCGACCTGCTCGGGCGTCGGGTCGTCGCGCCCGAAGATCCGGGCGAGCCGGCCGGCGATCACGGCCGCGGCGGCGTCGGTACTCTCCATCGCCCGCCGCCGGATCTCCTCGTGGACGGCCAGTTCCTGCAGGACGATGCGATGCACCGGTGACGGCCGGCCGAGCACGACGGTGAGATGCCGCCACAGCTCGGCGACCGCCCGGCGGGGATCCGTCCCCTCGGACGGGGGCAGGTCGGACGGAGGCAGGTCGAGCTCGCCGAGCGTCGTCACCCGATCTCGCTGCACGACCGCGAGCAACAGATCCATCTTGGTCTTGAAGTGATAGAAGATCAGCCCGTGGGGCACGCCGGCCGCCGCGGCGATGCGGGCGGTGGACGTCCGGTCGAACCGGTGCTCGGCGAACAGCACCTCCGCGGCGGCGAGGATGCGCTCCCGCGCGGTCAGCCCCGGCTCCCCCGGCTCCCCCGGCGCTCCCGACTCCGCGCTCCCCTCACCGCGCCCCACCTCGGACCTCGGCCTCAGAACTCGGTGTTGCCGGCGTCGGGGGCGATCTCGTGGGCGGTGATGAACCTCGACTCGTCCGAGGCCAGGAACAGCACGGTGTCGGCGACATCCTCGGGTTCGGTGCCGTCGACCGGCAGCAGGTTCATGAACATCGGGCCGAGCCGATCGTAGCCGGCGATCGCCTCGTCGATCCGCTGGCGCATGCTGCCGGTGCCCATCGGCGTGTTCACGCCGGTCGGGTGCACGCTGTTGACCCGGATGTGATGCTGGCTCAGCTCCGCCGCGAACGCCTTGGCCATGCCGCGCACCGCGAACTTGCTGGTCGTGTACGGCACCATGAACGGCTGCACCTTCAGCCCCGCCGCCGAGCTGATGATGATGATCGACCCGCCGCCGGCCCGCACGAGATGCGGCGCGCCGACCATCACCGTGTTCCACACGCCGGTGACGTTCGTGCTGATCGTGTCCTGGTAGATCTGCGGGGTCACCTTGTCCCACGCCCGCGGAATGCAGATGCCGGCGTTGGCGACGACGACGTCGAGCCGCCCGAGCTGCGCCGCGCCGTCGTCGACGATGCTGCGCAGGGCCGCCAGGTCGCGGACGTCCACGATCCCGGACACCACCCGCCGCCCCGTCTTCTCGATCAGCGAGACCGTCTCCGCCAGGTCCTGCGGGGTCGCGGAGAGGTAGTCGACGCTTGGCAGGGGCGCGCAGACGTCGACCACGATCACGTCGGCGCCCTCCTCGGCGAGCCGTAACGCGTCCGCCCGCCCCTGTCCGCGCGCGGCCCCCGTCACCAGCGCGACCTTCCCCGCCACCCGACCGCTCATCGCCCATCTCCGATCCCACGTCAGCATCGCCGGCCACGGCCGACCGGACTTTTGGTTGAGTACTCACTCAGCATACGACGTACCCGGTCATCCGTGGACGTTGCGACGACGTACCGACGGCGCCGGCGATGCCTTCGTGGCCGGCGTGGCCTGCTACCTGGGCGCCCGCACGTACACGTTCGAGGACCGCCTCCACGTCATGCCCGTCGACACGATCTGGCCCCCCTAGTCGATCATGATGTGCGCGGAGTCGAACTGGCGCCCTGCCTGACCTTCCCCGATCACCTCCAACCGCTAGACGCCAGCACCGTGCTCCAAATCCCCGACTCAGGGCCCTCCAAATCCGGCGTTCGATGGGCTCCAAATCCGTAGGTCACCTAGAGTTGTAGCCATGAGTACCAAGCTGCACGGACTGGTGCCGCGACGGCTGGCACCGATCGTCGCAGGCCGGCTGGCGGAGGAGCCCGTCGTACTTCTCCAAGGTCCTCGGTCCGTGGGAAAGTCGACTCTGCTCAGGGGCCTCGCCGCCGACCTCGGTGCGGAGCTGATCGACCTCGACGACCTGGCCAGCCGCGACGCGGCGGCCAGGGATCCCGCGCTTTTCGTCACGGGCGCCGGCCCGGTCTGCATCGACGAGTACCAGCACGTCCCGATCATCCTTGACGCCATCAAGGCCGAGCTCAACCGCGACGGCCGGCCGGGCCGCTTCGTCCTCACCGGCTCGGCCCGCCACGAGGCACTGCCCCGTGCCGCTCAGGCGCTCACGGGTCGCCTGCACCGCCTGCCCGTCTACCCGCTGTCACAGGGTGAGGTGCGCGGAGTACACGAGCATCTGCTCGACGACCTGTTCACCGACCCGGCCACCGCCGTGACCGCAGCCGCGGCGCGCCCCTCGGCGACGACCCGCGAGGAGTACATCGACAGCGTCACCGCCGGCGGGTTCCCCTCGGTGCTCGCGCGCACTTCCCTCGCATCGCGCAACCGTTGGCTCGACGACTACGTCAGCCTCAGCCTCGAACGCGACGTCCGCGACCTCAGCCGGATCCGCCAGGCCGCCGCGCTGCCCGCCCTGCTCGAACGGCTGGCCGGCCAGACCGCACAGATCCTCAACATCACTCGAGCCGCCGCCAGCGCCCGCCTCGACGAGAAGACCGCCCACAGCTACGTCCGGCTCCTCGAGGCCGTGTTCCTGCTCTACCGCCTGCCGGCCTGGGGCACCACACTCACCACCCGATCCACCGCGTCACCGAAAGTCCACGTCCTCGATTCCGGTGTGGCCGCCCGGCTGCTGCGCCTGACGCCGCAGAAGCTCGCGGCGCGCAACCCCACCGCATTGACCGAGTTCGGGCATCTGCTGGAGACGTTCGTCGTGACCGAGCTGCTCAAACAGGCCTCCTGGGCCGACTGGGTCAGCGGGGTCGGCCACTGGCGCACCCGCGACGGGGACGAGGTCGATCTCGTGGTCGAACGCGACGACGGATCGATAGTGGCCTTCGAGGTCAAGGCCGCCGGACGGGTCCCGGGCGATGACCTCGCCCCGCTCCGCAAACTGCGTGACGCCGCCGGCGACGCCTTCGTCGCCGGAGTGGCCCTCTACCTGGGGGCCCGCTCGTACACGTTCGAGGACCGCCTCCACGTCATGCCCGTCGACACGATCTGGGCCCCCTAGCCGATCATGATGTTCCGCGACACCGGGCGACGACGTCCTGCCCGGAGATCCTGCCCTGCTCGATCCGGGGAACGCGGCCCTTGGTGACGCCGATCCGCTCGGTAACCTGCTGCTGGGTCAGGCCCCGCGCCCGACGCACCTCGGCCAGCCGGTGACCTACCGCGACCGCGAGCAGTTCCTTCTTGCCGGCCTCGACGGCGTCCTCGCCGCCGGCACGGGCGACCTGCTCGGCGCGGCTATCCGCCCATCGCGCGTAGCCGCTCATCGACGATCAGTGTAGCGCCCGCTCTACCAACCGGAGATCGTCGAACGTTTTGGTCGCTGTGGGATGGTTGTCTGGTGACCGTCGGGGGCGAGGGGGACGCTCTCGACTGCTTCGTGTCATTCGCCGAGGACGGTCGGGCGTGGGCGGAGTGGATCGCCGGGGCGCTGGAGGGTGCCGGCCTGCGCGTTCTCGTCGAGTCGTGGGACCGGGTGCCGGGCAGCAACTGGACCGCCCTGCTGGACCGGGCGACCCGGCAGGCCCGGTACACGATCGCCGTCGTCTCGGACGGGTACGTGAACTCCGAGTACGCGGTCGCCGAGTGGGGAGCGGCCTGGTCACCCCGCGTGGCCGACGGGGACCGCCGGTTACTCGTCGCCCGGGTGACCGACCGTCCGGTGCCGGGCCTGCTCGGCCAGATCGCTCCGATCAACCTGTTCGACCGCGGTGTGCTCGCCGGCGAGACCGCGCTGCTCGCCGCCGTCCGCCCTGACCGCACTGACCACGGCGACCACGGCGACCACGGCGAGGGCGGCACACCGGGCGGACGCGGCGACGGCGCTGGGACGGCGGGTTTCGCCCGCCGGCCTCATCCGGCGATCCACCCGGGCGAGCTGCCGGCCGTGTGGAACGTGCCGACGCCGCCCGCGGCGTTCATCGGGCGCCACGAGGCGCTCAACCGCCTCGACGCGGCGCTGGCACGCTCCCCGCTGGTCACCGTCACGGGTCTCGCCGGCATCGGGAAGACCAGCGTCGCCACCGAGTACGTCCGCGCGCATCGCCGGGAGTTCGACGCCGTCTGGTGGGTGCCCGCCACCAGCCCCGACCTGCTCAGCGACCGAGTCCGCGCCCTCGCGCCCGCGCTCGGACTACCCGACCGCGCCGAGCCGGCGGCCGTGCTCGCCCGCCTCGACCGCGCCGACGGCCGCTGGCTGATCGTCCTCGACGACGCCGCCGAGACGGCCCTGCCCGACTGGCTGCGCCCCAGCGAGACGGGACGCCTGCTGCTGACGTCCCGCAACCCCGACTGGGACCGTCTCGGCCCGGTCGTGGCCCTGCCGTCGCTGAACCGCGCCGACTCGATCGCCCTGCTCACCGACCGCCTACCCGCCGTCGACCCGACCATCGCGACCCGCCTCGCCGCCGCACTCGCCGACCACCCGCTCGCCCTCGACCAGGCCGCCCACCGGATCACCGCCGGCCGCCTGCCCCCCGAGACCTACCTGCAGGCCCTGCTCGACCAGCCGGCCCGCGTGCTGGCCCAGGGAGAGGTGCCCGGCCGCCCCGGCGTCACCGTCGCCACCCTCTGGGACGAGCCACTGCGCCACCTCGACGCCGACTCCCCCGCCGCCGCCGAACTGCTCCGCCTCACCGCCCACGCCGACGCCACCGGCCTGCCGCTGCACCTGCTCCTCGCCGACCCGGACGACCTCGCCCAGCCCGAGCTGCGCGCCGCCGCCGCCAACCTGCTCGACCTCGCCGACACCATCGCCGCCCTGGAACGCTCCGCCCTGGCCCACCGCGACGGCCCCACGGTGGGGATGCACGACCTGGTTCGCACCGTCGTCCGCGCCGACACCGCCCCCGACCACGCCGACCAGCTCACCGCCACCCTGCGCCGGCTGCTGCACGCCGCCCTGCCCGCCGACATCGCCGGCAACCCCGCCGCCTGGCCCGCCTGGCGCGACCTCCTCCCCCACGCCCTCGCCGCCCTTGCCCCTCCCACCGGCACCCCTCCCACCGGCGACCCTCCCGCCGACGACCCGCACGCCGACGACCCGCACGCGGCCTGGCTCGCCGAGCACGCCGCCGCCTACCTGCTCGAACAGGGCCAACCCGAGCAGGCCCTCCCGCTGGCCGAACGCGCCGCCACCGCCCGCGAACACCTCGCCGGCCCCGACCACCCCGACACCCTCGCCGCCCGCGAAACCCTCACCCGCGCCACCCTCGCCGCCGGCCACGTCGACGACGCCAGCAACCTCGCCACCCGCACCCTCGCCGACCGCACCCGCCTCCTCGGCCCCGACCACCCCGCCACCCTCGAATCCCAGGCCACCCGCGCCTGGGCCTACCAACGCGCCGGTCACCTCGACCAGGCCACCACCCTGTTCGAACGCACCCTCGCCGCCCGCACCCGCACCCTCGGCCCCACCCACCCCGACACCCTCGAAAGCCGCCACAGCCTCGGCGGCGCCTACGACGACACTCCCGGACGCGGCGACGCGGCGACTCGCCTACTCCGCGACACCCTCACCGACCGCCGCCGCATCCTCGGCACTGACCATCCCGCCACCCTCAGCACCAGCCACCAGCTGGCCATCGCCTACCGCCGCCTCGGCTCCCCCGGCGACGCCACGCCCCTGTTCGAGCAGACCCTCACCACCCGCACCCGCGTCCTCGGCCCGGACCACCCCGACACCCTGCACACCCGCCACCAACTCGGCCTCACCCACCGCCAGGCCGGACGCCTCGACGACGCCACCCGAGAACTCGACCGAGCCCTGTCGGACCGCGACCGCATCCTCGGCCCTGACCACCCCGACACCCTCGAAAGCGCGTTCGGTCTGGCCCAGGTAGACATGTATGCCGGCAGGCCCGAGCGTGCTGTGCCCATGTTCGATCGCGTGTTGGCGGGGCGTGAGCGCGTGCTCGGCCCCGATCATCCGGAGACGACGCGGACCCGCGAACTTCTCGCCGAGACCCACCTCAGACTGGGGCGCCCTGGCGAAGCAGTCCCTCACCTCGAAAGCGCGCTCGACCGCCATGAAGGCATCCTCGGGGCTTCGCACCCGCGCACGGTTCGCGTCCGCGACACCCTCGCCTCCGCGTACCGCGGCAACGGCCAGGTCGAAATGGCCATACCTCAGTTTGAACGGCTACTCGGAGATCGGAGCCGGGCGCACGGCGTCGCCGATCCCCGCACCCTGCACACCGCTGACAGACTCGTCGACGCCTATCGCGCCGCTCACCGGCTGCCGCAGGCCATCGACCTCAACCAACGAGTCCTCGCGTTACGCGAGCAGTTCCTCGGCGCCCAGCATCCTGACGCCCAAGCCAGCCGAGACAGCCTCGCCGACACCTACCGCCAAGCCGGCCGACCCGCCGATGCAGTACGTCTCCACCGCGGTGCGCTCACCGCCTCAATGCGCGAGCACGGCCCGTTCCACCCGAACACCACCCAGGCTCGCCGCGCCCTCGCCGATTCGGCCGAGCAAGTTCGCCGCGACCTGCCCTCACCTGAGCGGCCTGCCTCACCCGAGCCGAGGCACGACTCCCCCTGGTGATCGTCGGTCAGGCTGCGACTTGATCACTCTGGCCGGTCGGCTGCGTCCGAGTCATCAACAAGAGGAGGTGCCAGCCGATCAAGCTTGTCCAGCTTACGGGAGAGCTCTTCACGCGCCGCGCTCTGCGCGGACCGACTGCCCGGCAGTGCCGACCGATCCTGCTCCGCCCGCAGCCGAGCCTCCTCACGCGCCGACTCCGCGTCGACCTGCCGCACCGTTTCCTGGTGGAAACGCTCGAACTGCTCATCCTCCCACTCGCGTTCCTGCTCGGCGGCGCGCTGGTTCGCCCATTGCTCGCTCATGCCGGCGTTCCAGGTGCGGCTGAAGGAGCCGTCCCAATCGAGCGGACGGGTCGACTTCCGGTCGTCGCCCGTCGGTTCGGGCGCGCCCGGCTCGGCGTCCGGCCCCGAGTCTGGGTCCATCGGCGGCGTCGCGTCGGGGTCCGCGGCCGGATGGGGATCGGGCGGGGACGGACGGTCGGGATCACGTCCGGTGGGGGCGTCGCCTGTCGGGTCAACCGGTTCCGCGGACATCGCCGTCCTCTCCCCACTCAGGGACCTTGCCGGGCATGGTCATCTGACTGCTCTCCGCCCGGCGATCACCTGCGGCTTGATCGGTGACGGTAGCCGGCTCACACCGGAATGCTACGGGGTGAGCCGTCTGTGCGACCGGGCCTGGCACATGCCGGTCCATCAATCCGCACGGCAGCCCGCAGGTGAGCGTCATCTGGATCGGCCTGGACGGCGACGACATCGTCGGCGGCCGTAGGGGCCGCTACGTGAAGGTGCGCAACGGGGAACGCGATCCCCGCGTGGTGCTTACCCTCTCCGCGCCGAGGGTGCCGGGAGACGGAGGCCTACCTGGCCGAATACACCATCCTGCGCGCGACGGCCACCGTCACGACCGGCGGATGAAGGACGGCACACCCGCGCCCCCACCGAACTCATCGGCCAAAGCCAGGAGGCGCGAACGAACTTTCGTTGCGGCAGGTCGATTCCGCGGGAAACAACATTGCGCTCGTCCGGGGCGAACATCGGCCCGTGATAGCTTGCCGACTGGCGGAATACCGACGTTCCCGACAAGGAGGCCGGATTCATGTCGAAGCTCGCCGACGGCGACGCGCCCCTGGCCGCACCCGCGCTGACGACCCCCGAGCTGTGGCGCGATTATCTGCGCGAGTACAGCGAGACGTATCTGCGCATGGCCGCTCCAGGCGAACTCTCCGACGAGCAGATCCAGCATCGTTGGGCGGGTCACGAGCCGGCGGCCGAGCAGACGGTGGTGGCGGCCGAGCAACGCCTGGCCGTCCGCCTCCCGCCGACCTTCCGCAGCTTTCTGGCGACAAGCGACGGCTGGCCCAACCCCGCCGAGTGGATCGACGAGCTGCACGCGAGCGCCGAGGTTGCCTGGTTCCGCGACACACCAGATGGCACCGGTTTCATCGACCTCTACGGGGAGCCGCGTAACGACGACGAGGACGACAGCGACATGCTGTCGCTCTTCCGTCGATCGCTGGTGATCGCGAGCGGCGAGGATTTCTGGCTGCTGGATCCGGCCGATCCCGGCCCGGACGGCGAATGGGTGGCCTGGGAGTTCACGCCGAAGTACGGCGGCCTGGAACGCTTCGCGAGCTTTGCGGAGATCTTCCACGCCAGCCGGGCCTCCATGGAGCAGGAGGCAGCGGACGACGACACCGATCAATGACGCGGCGCTGACCGACACCGCGCTGACCGACACCGCGGCCAAAGAACGGGCCCGGGCCGCTCAGATCTCCTCGAAGCCTGACTGGTCGAACTTCAGGGTTCCGGCATTCTCGGAGACGGTGCGTACCTGGCCTTCCTCGAAGCCGGTGGTCTTCGTGGCTTCGATCTCGATTTTCACGACGAGGTTGATGCCGTCCCGGCGGAGGTTGGCGATGATCTCTTCGGCGACCGTTCTTGAAGTCGAGGGCGATCTTGTCGGAGTTCAGGGTCTTCACCCCGTAGAACCGCGTCTTGGGCTCGCGATGTCGATGACGCCCGCGTTGAGCACCGTCCGGTCGCGCAGGCGCGGCACGTGTGGGTGACTGCTTCTGCACTGCCCGTCACTGGGCAGTGCAAGAACACACCAGCCTTGCTCATCATCGTGCGCCGGAGCCACCGTAACACCGGTCACCCACCGGCGTCCCGACGAAGCACCAACCCGATCCGCACTGTCAGGATCATCATCCAGGAGACAGCGGACCGACCCGGAACGGCCGAATCATAGGCAGCCCGTCTCCGCGCCAGCGAGGTGGCCTTCGGCGACTCAGCAGCGCACCGGGCAGCTAGTCCTTCCCCCTGCGGATCAACGGCGGCCGAGATCATCGGGATGCAGGTCGCAGCTACACCACCGGCACTGCTTCAATCACCTCGCCCGCCGTTGATGACCTGCGCAAATACTGCCTGGTGTCGACCGCGAACGGCCGACGTCTGCCATCACGGACCTTGCAGGCGACATCGCGCAGGTGCAGGGAGTCCGCACGCGGAAGACGGTGATCTAGTGGCTCGCCGGAGCGGTGGCCGGTGCGGACTCGTTCAGAGCGGAAGACGCACCGAGATCCATCCGCGTTCCGTTGTGCCGAGACGATCCTAGGACGGGGTAGCTGACAACCAACCGAATCGTCTACTCTAAAGTCTAGATTGTCCGATTACCCACGCGTCAGCCCGGAGACGACATGCGGATCCTGCTACAGCCGGCAGCGCAGGGCACACCGGCTGTCCGGGGCAGGTATGAGCGCACCATCCTGACCCCGGTCAGCTTCGCTGACCATGAGGATCTGTTGTCCGCGGAGGATCGGACCGCGCTCAAGGAGTTGTTCCCCGAGGGCGTGGCGCCGATGTGGGGCCTCACACCGGGCAAGGGTGGCAGTAACAGGAAGAAGATCGACGCCTTCCGTGCCGGTGATGCCGTCTTCTTCTACAGTGGTCGGGCGCTCTTCTCCGGCGGCACTGTCGCCTATCGTTTCCGGAGCCCCGGAGTCGCGCGTCGCCTCTGGGGTGACGACGACAACGGCCTCACCTGGGAATATATGTATGCGATAAGCAATCTTCATCAGGTGCGGATACCGTTCACCGAGGTGACCTCCGTGATCGGCTGGAATCCGAAGGCTGTCCTGCAGCAGGCGCATGTCATTACTGACGACGATGCCGACTACCTCGCGGGGCTATGGGGACTGGATGTTCCGACGGCAGGCGTTCCTGAGGGCTTCTTCGAGGACTCCGAAGAGCCGGCGCCCTCCACTCCCTTCTTCGAGGGAACCCTTGAGCGAGAAGTAATACGGGCTCAGCGCGGCGAGCAGGCGCGCCTCAAGCGTCATCTGCTCATCGTGGGAGCTGACCGTTGCGCACTGTGTGGGCGCAACTTCCCCTACAGGTTCCTGGTAGCTGCCCATATCAAAAAGAGATCCGCCTGCGCGGAAAAAGAAAGACGGGATCTCGCCAATGTCGGCATGCTCGCCTGCATGTTCGGCTGTGACAGCCTGTACGAGCACGGTTTCATCAGCGTGGATGAGGGCGGGAGAATCCTGGTTGCCGCGGATGCTCAGGCAGTTCCCACCCTCATGGACTACGCGGCCGCCCACTTCACGGGCCGAACGACGCCATGGTGGACACCGCTCCGGGAGCCCTACTTCGCCTGGCATCGCTTCCACACTTTCCGAATGCCGCCACCGCTGCCCGGTATCTGGCTGTGATCAGGTGCTCGTGCAGACCGTCGCTGACTGCTCGACTGGCCACGCCGGCGCCCTGTCCTTCGCAATTTCCGGGTGATGCAGGATGCAGCCGGCGTGAGGACCGGCGGCCCCAGAAGCCCGAGTGGTCGATGTTTTGATTATCCGGTTGCCTATGCAGTCTGCTGGCCCAGGACGCCGGCGGCGGTCTTGTAGGTCAGTTCGAGCGCGCCGGAGCCGTGCCATTGCGCGACAATGACCGTGATGGCCTCGTCGGGGATGAGCCCGTCGACCCGCAGCCCTGACTTGAGCTCCTCCAGCAGCACGACTGTCCTCCCGATAGACAGCCTTCCAACGGCTACTGGAACGTCCGACAGGCTGATGTGGGGCACGTGGAATTCGGCCGTCGACGCACAGGCGGACCGGGGCGGCCTGCGCCCGCAAGCGATCCGGCGTGGCGCGTGCCGGTCGGGAAGCCGTCCGGTAGCGGCGCAGCTTGGAGAACCTTCCGGCGGTCGAGATCGCGTCACCGATCCCATCGCCCTCCCGGAGACCGGCTGCCGCGATGGAAGGCCGGTCTCCGCATTGCGTGCAACGCCGACGGCCCGTCACCGTTTCCGTCGGGCCGACCCAGCTACCCAGTGGACCGTGCGCACCGATCTACGACAATCACTGAATGAGCCAGTTTCGCTATCAGATGGTGACCGGTGATGCCGAGAGTCTCGTGGAGACACTGAACTCGCTGGGCCAGGCGGGTTGGCGGCTGGTGGCCGCGACGCCGACGGGCGGGGCCTGGTCGGCCCTGCTGGAGCAGGAGGTGGAAAGTCTCTCGCGCCGCGCGGCTGGACCGCGGGCACGGGTGGAGGTCCGCGTCAGCGGTGAGGTGGTGGAGAAGTTCGTCGAGGCGGACGCGCTGTCGGTCCTGGACGGTGGGGTCTACCTGCGCCGGGACGACGAGGTCCTGGCCACCCATCCGGTGGGCGATCTCGTCGCGGTGGACTGGTCGCCCGCGCCGTCGTCCGCGCAGGCGCTGGATCGGAAGCGACGGGACCATCCCCGTCGCCTGCTCGTGCGGCGGCACGTGGCGACTGCCACCGCATGAGGACCGCAGGCCGCCGGAGCCGCCTGACCCGACTCGCGGACGTCCCTCCGGCCAGCGTCCCCCTCGACGAACTCGACCATCCGCTCCTAGAAGCCGGGACCAGACTCGCGAAGCGGCTCGGCACCGCCATCCACGACCTCGTCCAAGGCTCGCTGCGCGACGGACACGAGCACGCCATCGACCTCTCCGGCTTCCGCCTCGGCCTCCTCGTCCGCGCCGACACCGACCACGAAACCTACGTCGCGGTCCGGATCACCGGATCCGTCCCCACCGGACTGACCGCGGTGATCCTCTCCCGCGTCCGTGGCTGCGCGACCGACGGCTGGTTCCCCGAGTACACCCTTCCCGAGCGTCACCTCCTGCCCGCGGAACAGGCCTGGTCGAACCTCATGGACCCCAGAGTCGCGGCTCAGCTCCTCGACGACCAAGTCTGGCCCTTGGTGCTGCCCGTACCTGACAAACAGGGGAGCCGGGTGGGGTCAGATCGTCGGGCCGGAGCGGGTCGGCGGGGGTTTGGGCAGGGCGATGCGGACCTTCTTGTTCAGGTGCTCCTCGAGGAGCGCCTTGAGCTCGCCTCCTTCGATGAGGCGGATGCGCCCGGCGCGTTTCGCGACGAACTCCCTGCTCGCGGGCCCGAACCAGGAGGATGTGACCAGGATTCCCTTGGTGGCGTTCTGGTCATCCATCGATCCCCAGAGTGCCCGTACCGCCTCGGCTGGAACGACCCGCTTGTAGAGCTTGGCCTGGATGACACAGACGCCGCCGGTGATTGGGTTCGCGTCCGTGACGACGACGTCGACACCGTCGTCACGTGAGCCTTGGGTCGTCTTGGCCCAGCCAGTCATCCCGACTTTCTCGAAGAGCTGGCGAATGAGGTGCTCAAAGGTGAACGGGTCCATGGCCAGCAGGTCAGGCCGGCTGTCAAGCTCGGCGGCAGCGTCGAAGTCGTCGATGAACTTGTAGCGAGAAAGGTCGAAGTCGACGATCGGCGTCACGGCCTCCACGTCGTACGGGTGCGGCGACACGATCGCCTTCAGGTACTTCAGGCAGTCCACGGGCTTGAGATGGTCGAAGTCCAGGCCCTCGTAGATCTCTCGCGTCACGCTGAAGGTGATCAGGCAGGGGTAGGCAGGCTGGCCGGTGCCCGGGTCGCGGGTTCGCACGTGTCCGTTGAGGGCAACGGAGTCGACCAGGCTCCGCGGGGTGGTCTCGAAGATCTCCCGCAGGTGACGCAGCGCGGTCTGGGCGACGACGGAAGCATAGAGAGCCTTACGGTCCCGGTCTGCCCGGGCCAGGGTGTCGATCGTCCTGCGCGTCTTGACGTAGCGGAAGCCACGCTCGTGCGGGACGATCTCGTTGGTGGGCAGATCGAACTCGATCCAGATCTCACGCGGCTCGGGCCGATAGGCAAGCCGCCGGCCTTTCGGGAACCCGGCCGGGTAGCTCGACCGGTCCAGGATCTGCGCGACGAAGTCCTCGACTGCGTCGGTGTCGCCCGCACGATAGGCAGCCTCGAAGAGTTCCACCTGCTGGTTGTGCCGGGCAGCCTCGGCGCGTTCCCTGTCGGCGCGCCGCTGGTGGTCGCCGCGGGCCCGGCGGATCCGCTCCTGCCTGTCGGCCTCCGCGCGCTGCGCCGTGGCGACGGCCTCCTGGTAGCGCCCCTGCGCCTCGTCCAGCTCCTGCTCGTAGCGGGCGCGACCGCCAAGCATCGCCGCCAGCCCGCGCGGCGGGCCGGGCGGAGCGAAGGCGACCCAGTCCGGTACCGGCGTCGGCGGCCCGAAGCGCGACAGGTCAAAGGCGGGGATCCACGTCTCGCGCCGCAGGCTGCCGAACGAGAACGGGGTCAGATTCGCCCCGTTCAGCAGCGCGTTCAGCGCCTGAACCTGAGCGTCGACCTCGGCGGACAGCTTTTCGGCCTCCGCTGCCATCAGATCGTGGTTCAGTTGCTCGCGCTGCCGGGCGTCAGCCCGGGCCTGGCGTTCGGCCTGCCGACCCGCCCGTTCCGTCGCCTTCTGCACTCGGTTCGCCGCCGCCTCGATCTGGCGCTTCTCGCGCTCGAGGCGAGCCTGCTGAAGCTCTTGGGCACGGCGGAACTCCGACCAGCCCGAACGTTTACCAGCCACCTACATACAGCACCAGACCGGACACTTTCTGGCAAGAAGTATTGACCCTCAGATGATCGGTACGTAACGTGATGCGACTTCGGCCGCCCAGCCTGTCGGTAAGCGACGCCGGTGAGCCCCTTCAGGCCGGGCAGCCAACGTGCGGAGGCACGGATCCTCAATGCGGCGTGATGATCTCTACCTCATCAGATCACGGGGAGGTAAGCGATCTGGAGAAGGGCGCGGTCGCCGACGAAGCCGTGCGCCGGGGCTGCTGCAACGTGCCGGTGCGGGGTGCCAGCCGGGCCGCGCTGATGTCGTCGATGTGGTCGGGCCGATGTGGTCAGGCCGCGGCGGGCAGGGTGATCGGTAGGCCGGTGACCGGCTGGTTGGGGGGTGCCGAGAGGGCGTCGAGGCGGGCGGCGAGGTCGGCTGGTAGGTCGAGGTCAAGGCCGGCGAGGTTGTCGGCGAGCTGGGCGATGGTACGGGGACCAAGGATCACCGACGTGACGCCCGGCTGCTGGAGGGCCCACGCGATGGCGACGGCTGAAGGGGTGGTGGCGAGGTCCCCGGCGACCTTCGTGACGTCGCCGGCGATGTCGAAGCTCCGGTCACGCAGCAGCGTGGACGCCCAGCGGGCGGCGGTGGAGTTGAAGGCGAGCCACTGGTGCAGGCGGCTGCCGGGTTCGGGCGGGGCGCCGCGACGGTAGCGGCCAGCGAGCACGCCACCGGCAAGCGGTCCGTAGGTCAGGGTTCCCAGGCCGTGACGAGCGCAGGTGGAAAGGATTTCGGCTTCGATCTCGCGGGCGAGCAACGAGTAGTGGGGCTGGAGGCTGATGAACGGCGTGCCTCCCAGGCCGAGGCCTTCGTGGCCCTCTGCAGCAGCTACGGCCAGCAACTCGCCGTCCGCGGCGATCTGGACCCGGCCCCCTTCACCTCGGCGCTCATGGCCATCGTCAGGGAATAGCCGCTCCTGCACCTCCCCCAACCTGCACCCGGCCGTTGTCATCGGACCTGCACCCGGCAGTTGTCATCAGAGCTGGACGAAGCGCGCGCCCCCGTCGACCTCGAGGATCGTCCCGGTGATCGACGTGTTGGTCGCCAGCAGGGCCACCGCCTCGCCGATCTCGTCGGCCGACGAGACGTGGCGTACCGGCAGGCCCTTCTCCGCGGCGGCGAAGTAGTCGGTGCGGGCCTGCTCGGGCATCCCGTCCCACCAGGGCGTGTCCACCAGACCCGGGGAGACCGCGTTGATACGACGCGGCGCGAGTTCGACAGCCAGCGGTCGCACGATCGACTCGACGGCCGCGTTGACGGCCCCGATCCCGGCGGTGCCGGGCATCGCGGCATGGGCGCTGATCGCGCCGACGAGCGTGATCGAGGCTCGTTCGGCCAGGTGCGGCAGTGCCGCCTGCAGCACGGTCAGCATCGCAATGACCTTCTCCTCGAATCCCCTGCGCAGCTCGGCCAGCTCGAGGTCGACGAGTGGGCCCATGCCGGCGGAGCTGGCGATGGTGACCACCAGCGCGTCGACGGGCGCGAGGCTGCCCGCGAGCTCGGCAACAGCCGCCGAGTCGCTGCCGTTCACCCGGTGCGCGACGAGCTCCGGGGCCGCGTCGGCGACCTTGGCGACCTTCCCCGGGTCGCGGCTCGCGACGTGCACAGTGTCGCCGCCGGCCGCGAGCCGTCGGGCGGCCGCCAGGCCGATGCCCGACGTGCCTCCGACGACGAGCGTGGTCCGGGTCGTCTCCATGAGAACTCCTACGAATCGATACGGTTCGGTTCGGTTCGAAATCGAGTATAGGCGACCTCGCCCGCCTGGCGAATCGGCACGTCTCGTCTCGGAGTCAGTACGATGCGAGTCCATGGACGCGGGAACGGCCGACGACCCCGGCCCGGAGCGGCCCAGGCGGGGCCGTCGGCGCAGCGAGGGCAGCCGGGACGCCATCCTGCAGGCCGCCGCCGAGCTCGTCATCGAGCACGGGTACGCGGCGGTCTCCATCGAGAAGATCGCCCAGCGCGCCGGGGTCGGCAAACAGACGATCTACCGCTGGTGGCCGTCCAAGGGCGACGTCCTCATGGAGGCCCTCGCCCGCAAGGCGGACGTGCACATCACGCTGCCTGACGAGGGCAGCTGGGCCGCCGATCTGCGGCACCTGCTCGACGACAGCTTCGCGCTGGCCCGGGAACCGCAGCTCGGCGAACTACTCCGGGCTCTGATGGTCGAGGCGCAGCTGGACCCCGCGTTCGGGACGCGCTTCCGCGCCGAGTTCCTCGAGCGACGCCGCGCCGCCCTCGCCACGCTGGTCGAGCGAGCGCGCCAGCGGGGCGACCTGCCCGCCGCCCTGACCGCGGGGTTCGCCGCCGACGTCGTTTTCGGGGTGCTGTGGTACCGGCTGCTGGCCATCCCGCAGCCCTTCGACCACCACCTGACCGAGCACCTCGTGGCCCTGCTGACCGCCGGCGCGTAGCGCGGACGCTCCGACCAGGTCACCGAACTCGTGATCGACGGTTGCGGGCACTACGTCCCCAAAAAGGCACCGGAATTCCCGGCCTCGGCAGCACTGTCATCGTGCACTTCGGGCATGAACGCCACCATCCGCGGAGGTGATGCCTGAATGCCGAACCACGACCTGCTGAACTACGACCTCGACGTGTCCGAGGTGGATATCGACCTCGTCCGGTCGGACCTGGCGGCCGAGGGAGACCAGCTCGACGCCCTGGTGACGGCCGAGGACGACTGGACCAGGCCGACGCCGGCCGCGGGCTGGACGATCGCCCACCAGATCGCCCACCTCGCCGCGGCGGATGCCGACGTCGTGACCGCCGTCCGCACCCCCGACGCGTTCGAGACGGTCGTGCGGCGGACGGAAGCCGGCGGCAGCCGGTACGCCGACGACGTCGCCGCCGAGGGAGCGGCCCAACCGCGCTCGGTGCTTCTGCACCGGTGGCGCGCCGGCCGAGCCGGCGTGCAGGCGGCCCTGCAGGACGTACCGCCAGACCACGAGTTCCCCTGGTTCGGGTCCACCCTCACCCCGGCGCTCATGGCACCGCTGCGCCTGATGGAAACCTGGGCCCATGGCCAGGACGTCTTCGACGCGGTGGGCGTCGCGCACCGTCCGACGACGCGGCTGGCGGCGGTCGCCGCCCTGGGCGTGCAGGGACGGGGACTGTCGTTCGCCGCCGCCCAGCTGCCTGCCCCGCCGGAACCGTTCCGCGTCGAGCTGACCGGACCGGATGGCCAGACCTGGGCGTGGGGCCCGCAGGACGCCGCCCAACGCGTGCAGGGCAGCGCGTTCGACTTCTGTCTCCGCGTCACCCAACGCCGGCCCCGCGGCGACACCGACCTGACGGCCACCGGCGAGGAGGCGCGGACCTGGCTGGACATCGCCCGCGTCTTCCTCTGAACCGAGGTCGCAGCAGGTCGGTCACCTGATCAGGCGCACGCCCAGCGCGGCGACGGCCAGGCCCCGACGGCGAGGAGACCGAGGATCCCAGAGGCGGGGCCGGCGAGTGAAACGTCGATCCCCTTACCGAGGCGCTGCGAGAGTCGCCGCCGCTGGCGGCGGCGGCGGCGCATCCGATCACTCTCAGCTTGCGCACAGGTTGCACGGTGAGTATCTGACGTATGACGCAGCCAGAGGACACCTCCAGCGCGACGGTCCTGCCCAGCGCCGCGGTCAGCGGCGACGCTCTGGCGGTTCCGGCGACGCGCGACAGTCGCGACGGCGATCACGGCGATCACGGCAATCACGCCGCTGCGCCGGGGGCGCCCGTCGGCGCGGGCGATCCGCCGCCGGGGAGCCGGTGGCGGCGGGCGGTGCGCGGCCGGCCGGCGGATCCGGTGTGGGCCCGGCCGGCGCTCGTCGCGCTGCTCGGCGCCGCGGCGGTGCTCTACCTCTGGGACCTGGGTGCCTCGGGCCATGCGAACAGCTTCTACGCGGCGGCGGTCCAGGCCGGGACGAAGAGCTGGAAGGCGTTGCTGTTCGGATCGCTCGACTCCGGGAACTTCATCACGGTCGACAAGCCGCCGGCGTCGCTGTGGGCGATGGCGCTGTCCGGGCGAATCTTCGGCTTTTCGAGCTGGAGCATGCTCGTTCCACAGGCGCTGGGCGGCGTGGCCGCGGTCGGCCTGATGTTCGCGGCCGTGCGCAGGTGGTTCGGCCCCGCCGCCGGCCTGCTGGCCGGCTCCGCGCTGGCGCTCACCCCGGTGGCGGCGCTGATGTTCCGTTTCGACAACCCGGACGGCCTGCTCACCTTCGTCCTCGTCCTGGCCGGATACTGCCTGGTCCGCGCGATCGAGGAGGCGTCGACGAGGTGGATGGCGGCGACCGGCGCCGCGCTCGGCCTGGCCTTCCTGACGAAGACGCTGCAGGGTTTCCTGGTGCTGCCCGCGTTCGCGCTGGTCTACCTGATCGCCGCGCCGACCGGCTGGTGGCGGCGGGTGTGGCAGCTGCTCGCGGGCGGGCTGGCGATCGTGGTCGCCGCCGGCTGGTGGGTGGCGACGGTCGCACTGTGGCCGACCGGTTCGCGTCCCTACATCGGCGGTTCCACCGACAACAGCGCGCTCGGCCTGGCCTTCGGCTACAACGGCCTGGGCCGGATCTTCGGCGGTGACGGCAACCGCGGCGGTGGCGGCGGTGGGTTCGGCGGCGGTCGGGCGAACCTGGGCGAGCTGGCCAGGCGCGATCCGCAGCTGGCCGAACGGGTCCAGGCCGCGCTGGGCGGCCGCGGTGGTGGCGGCAGGGGTGGTGGCGGCGGGTTTGGTGGCGGCCGCGGGTTCGGGGGCGGCGGATTTGGGGGTGGCGCCGGCTGGGACCGGCTGTTCGGCGACCAGATCGGCGGCCAGGTCTCCTGGCTGATCCCGGGCGCGCTGATCCTGCTCCTCGGCGGCCTGTGGGTGACCCGGCGGGCGCCGCGCACGGACCGGACGCGGGCCGCGCTGCTCCTCTGGGGCACCTGGATGATCGTGACGTCAGTCGTGCTGAGCTTCGCGCAGGGCACCTTCCACCCCTACTACACGGCGTCGATCGCGCCGGGCATCGCCGGGCTGGTCGGCGTCGGCACGTGGACGCTGTGGGGCACCAGGCAGCAGAGGACGAGCCGGCTGCTGCTGGCCGCGGCGGTCGCGGCGACCGGGGCCTGGTCGTTCACTCTGCTGGACCGCACCCCGTCCTGGTATCCGTGGCTGCGGGTGGTGGTGACGGTGGCCGCCGTCGCCACGACGGCGACACTGCTGATCCGGCGGGCGCTCGTCGGCCGGATGGCCCTCGCTGTCGCGGCCTGCGGGACCGTCGCCGTCCTCGGCGGCCCGGCCGCGTTCGCTGCGGTGACCGCCACAATCCCGCAGTCCGGGGGCCAGCCGACAGCCGGGCCCGCGGTCCGCGGCGGCCGCGGTGGAAACGGCGGTCCCGGTCGCCTCGGCACGTTCGGCGGCTCAGCGGCGGCGGTCGGCCGACGCCCCGGCGGGTTCGGCGGGTTCGGCGGCGGCGCCACGAACGCCCAGCTGGCGTCGCTGCTGAAGGCCAGCCATGGCTACCGGTGGGCTGCCGCCGCGCAGGGATCCTCGGCCGCGGCCGGACTCGAACTCGCCTCGGACACGGCGGTGATGGCTATCGGTGGCTTCACCGGGCGCGACCCGGCGCCGACCCTGACCCAGTTCGAGAACGACGTCCACGCGGGCCGGGTGCACTACTTCATCGGCGCCGGCCAAACCGGTGGCGCCGGCGGGTTTGGCGGGTTCGGCCGCCGGTCCGGCGGGTTCGGCGGCCGGTCCGGCGGGTTCGGCGGCCGGTCCGGCGGGTTCGGCGGCCGGTCCGGCGGGTTCGGCGGCCGGTCCGGCGGGTTCGGCGGCCGGTCCGGCGGGCCGGGCGGCACGATCAGCACCTGGGTCCAGCAGCACTACACGGCGACGACGATCGGCGGCGAACCCGTCTACGATCTCACCGCGCCCACGACAGCATCGTCCGACAGTCCGGCGCGATCAGGCACGTAGTTCGAGCGCCCGGCCACCTCGGGCCTGACCGCAGGTCCGACGGCCTGCCCGCCGACCGGCCGATCGGCGGGCAGCGCCGACCGGGGAATGGCGTGGTGGGTCAGGCAGTCCGAGAGGTGCGCATCATAGTGAGCCGCATCTGCGGATGGGCACCATCCCCATTCCCGCGGTTACCTGGACAGCCGGCGAGTTGGGCTGGCCGGCCGAGCCGGGTGGGCGCGGCCACCCGATGGGGACGCGGGCATCCTACAGCTCGCCCCGGAAGGCGCGGTGCGCAAGCGAGGCGACCAGCTCGTCCTGCTCCACCAGGCTGGCTTGGTGGGCGACTTTGATTCTTTCAAGAGCGCGGACTCGGTTCGCGAACTCCTTCTGGACTTCCATGGGAGGAAGCTCGATCTCCAGGCCCAGGAGGCGCGACTTCGAGATGTTCGGCATGGACGCGGAACTGCCGCTGGCGAGCCCCTGAACCTTTCGGCGCTTCTCCGGATGGGTGAGCAGCCGGTGGAGGTAGACGGGGTCGACCGCACTCCGCGGCTCGACCACGAGTCGAAAGATCAGATCCGGCAGCAGAAGACGCGCAGGCGTCGCGTCCACGAGCGCGCAGGCCGCAACCAGTTCGCGGGTGTTCTTGCGGGAGAAAAGCAGGTCTCCGGGCCTGACCTCACAGGCGGAGAACGCAGCGACATCCGGCGGAAGGGCCTTGTTCTCCCCCGCCCGGTAGACACAGCTCGTCACGGCTCCGAGCTTCAGGACGCCCCATTCTCCGGGCCGCGCAGGGCGGTCGAGGCACACCGGGCTCCTACCGCTGTCGATCCTGACGACCAGCTCGGAGAGCGGGACCCTCCGCCACCCTCGCTCATTCTGCACCGGGTTGCCGAACATGACGGAGAAGATCGACTGCGCCAGCTCCTCGAGACGGGCGATCGTCTCGCGACGCCGCGCTCGGATCGTGTCCGCCTGGTCGAGCATCTGCTCGATCCGCTTCTGTTCCGACAGCGGGGGCAGCGGGACCGCGATCCTGGCGGTGGCCGACTTCGAAAGCTCCTTGAAGGTCGCGCCGTTGCCGAGGCTCTGCAGGCGGGACCGCTGGCATCTCAGCCAGTGGTAAAGGTAGCCGGGCAGTGCCCTCGAGGTGTCGGGGACGAGACTCTTGAAGCCCTGGTTGGTCGCCATCGGCCGCGCGTTGATCGCGACAGAGCCGATAGGGGCGCGCGAGGTGAGGAGAACGGATCCGGCAGGCAGGACATGAGTCGCACAACTACGGAGCCCAGCCTCGGTGATGGCCCGTGAGGTCGAGGCCAGGAATTTTGAGTTCAGACTTCCCAGATCCCTGGGCGTAGCCCAAGGAATTTCTCCACCCCAGTATTCCTCGCTGGCCGTTTTCGGCGTCGCACCGGAGATGATCTCACAGAACTCGCCGAGCGGAGTCGCCGGGTAACCACTCATCCGAGGAGTCCCTTCAGCTCGGACATGCCCTGCTGGATGTCGGATTCCAGGCGCTCCATCTCCGCCAGGATCTCCAGCGGCGGGCGGTTCCTGACCTCGTTGTGAACGATCTCCTGGTACCGGTTGAGGCTCAGGTCGTAGCCGTTGGCGGCGATCTCCGCCCTGGGGACGCAGAAGCTCTGCTCGGTGCGGGTGCGCCTGCGTTCGGCGCCGAGGCGCCCACCCCAGCGCCTCAGCACGTCAGGCAGATTGTTCTTCGCGTGGTCCGCCTCGTCCAAGGGGGCGAACGGAACCACGCCGAGCTTGTCCTCGGGCAGCAGGGGGGCGCGCTTGTCGTCCAGGCTCCAGCCGTCGGCGGTCACGTCGTAGAACCAGACGTCGTCGGTGCCGCCGCTGTCGGTACGGGTGAAGAAGAGGATGGCGGTGGAGACTCCGGCGTAGGGCTTGAAAACGCCGCCGGGCAGCTTGACCACCGCCTCCATCTTGTGATCCTCGACCAGGATCCTCCGGAGCTCCCGGTGCGCCCTGGTCGAACCGAACAGGACGCCGTCCGGCACGATGACCGCGGCCCTGCCGCCCAGTCCGAGCAGGCGCAGGAAGAGAGCGAGGAACAGCAGCTCGGTCTTCTTGGTCCTGACGACGGCGAGCAGGTCCCTGGCGGTCGTCTCGTAGTCGAGGCTACCGGCGAACGGCGGGTTGGCCAGAACCAGCGAGTATTCTCCGGCGTCACCCGCGGCGCTCTGGGCAAGCGAGTCGCGGTAACGGATGTCGGGTTGCTCGACGTCGTGCAGAAGCATGTTCATGCTGCCGATGCGCAACATCGTGTTGTCGAAGTCGAAGCCGTGGAACATCTCGTGACCGAAATGCCGGCGCGCGCCCGGGTCGAGCAGGGTCTCGGGGTGGGTTCGACCGAGGTAGGCAGCACTCTCGACCAGGAATCCGGCCGTCCCGCAGGCCGGGTCACAGATCCTGTCGCCGGGAGTCGGGGCCGTCATCTCGACCATCAGCTGGATGATATGTCGCGGGGTGCGGAACTGGCCGTTCTGACCGGCTGTGGCAATCTTGCTGAGCATGTACTCGTACAGGTCACCCTTGGTGTCGTGCTCGTCGAGCGGAAGGGCGTCGAGCATGTCGACGACCTTTGCCAGCAGATTCGCCGTCGGAATGGTGAACCGGGCGCCCCTCATGTGCTCCTGGTAGGTCGAGCCCTCGCCCCCGAGTTCGCGCAGCCACGGGAAGACCCTGTCCCGCACGACGGCGAACATCTCGTCGGGGCTGCCCAGCGCCCGGAAGCGCGACCAACGCAGTTCGTCGGTCGCGTCCGAATACACCGGGCGCTCGATCGGCCGGCCGGTGCGCTTCGCCTTGTTCATCATGGTGCTCTGGATGGCGTCCAGGCGCCGGATAAACATCAGGTAGGTAATCTGCTCGATGACCTCCAGTGGATTGGAGATCCCTCCCGACCAGAACGCGTCCCAGACCCGGTCGATCCCGCTCCGTAGACCACCTGTAAGCACGAAGGGAGCCTACCGGTGCGTAGTCGCGTCCGGTGTCGCCCCTGACCCCCTTATCAACAAATCCACAAGGGGCCACGTCTCACGGCATAGGTCGTCAGCGGAGGGATGATCTGCGCACGAGTAGCCGGCGAGCGCACGTCGGGCTGCGCCTGCGCGTCGAGCGGCCGGTCGACCGCGAGGAACTCGTGGTACCGGTACTCGCTCAACGCTCGTCCTGCGCGTCGGCTCCGGTGACGGGCGTCGCACGGAAGCCGGAGTCGTCTCCATGTGGAAGAACAGGTGCCCGCTGAGCGTGCCGTCCTCGCCCAGCGCGGCCCAGCCGCGCCCGCTGACCTCGTCGCCGTCATCGTCGCCGTTCCAACTGAACTCGAGGAGGGGTCGGCCGTCGCGCTCGGTGGAACGGCAGTCCAGCCAGCCGCGGACGGCGATGAACCCGACCTGGCCGGTCCCGTCCTTGGCGAACTCGATGAACCCGGGCTCGACGAGGTCTATGGCCTCCTGATCCCACAGGTCCATCTCCACGATCCGCCACCGCCCGGTCAGGCTCGCCGTCCGGTCCTCCGTGCTCGCCATGGTCGGGTCATGTCGGCCCTTGCGTCCCGAGGGCGACGATCCGTCTCGCCTCGTCGATGGCTGCGTCGAAACCGGCCTCCGGGTCTCGGAGGAGCAGCTCCGTGGCGCGGGCATGCGCGCACACCGCCGGGTCGGCACTCGCCATTGCCGTCTGCAGGGCCGGCTCGATCACATCTCCGAGTGCGACGAGGGCTCGGCTCAGACTCAGGTGCACCGACCGGTCGCCGCGGCCGAGTTGTGCGGCCAGTTCCGCGGCCAGCCCTTCTTTTTCCCGGGCGGGCACGAGGACGACGGCAGCACGCCACGCGCTTCGCGCCACCTCGTCGACGGGGTCGTGCAGCAGCGACCGCGTGATCGAGGGCCACGCACTCCCGTCCCCGATCTTGGACAGCGTGTGCAGCGCCTGGCTTCGGGCCTGGGCGCGCTCGGACTGCAGCTCCGTGCGGAGTCTGGGCACCGTGATCTCCACCGGGAGACGGGTCAATGCCCAGGTGAGCATGTCGCGCACGAAGAAGTCCGGCTCGACCGCGCACCGTTCCACGAGCGCCTCGAGGAGGCCGGAGTCGGGGTTCGTGCCAACCACCAGGGTCGCCTGAAGCCGCGTCGACGAGTCTGCGGCGCTCAACGCGCTGAGCGTGCGGGCGTCAAGGGTGGAATACGCGAGGCGAGCAGAAGCTTGGCCAGGTGCACCCGGGGGATCGGTTCTCCCAGCCATTGGCGGTAATTCCACCGAGCTACCGTAGCTCCGGACTGCCTGTGGCCGCAGGAAGCGGCAGGACGCGACAGGCCTCATTGACGGCACATTCGCGGCCGGCCTCGTCGATCGCGCTCGATCTCCTGGTCGACCGCGTCGCCTACTCCAAGGTCGTCGGCGCTCAGCTCAGGCCGGTGGCGGCGCAGGCCTCGGGCAGCGTCGACCAGCCGGTGCCGAGCAACAGCCAGCCGTCGTGGCCGGCCAGGCGGTTGGTCGGATCGTGGACCTTGACCTGCCAGCTGCCGGCGCTGGTCTCCCGGGCGTAGGCGCTCTTGCCCCGGTGCGTGCCGTAGTAGCTGCCGAGATCCGCTGCCGGTTGGGCCCGCACGGAGGTGGGCACGCTTTCGGAGGTCATGGGTGGCTCCCGCGGGGCGGTCACCGGGGCACCCGGCGGTGAGCAGTGATGCTCGCGGGGTGCGGCGTGGGCGGCAGTCCCCGACCCGGGTCGGCTGGTTCTCAGCATCCCCAGGCTACGCCCCCTCCTCCACCCGAGACGGTGATCGCCTTCGCGCTCGGTGACGAAGGTGCCCTGTCCGGCGCCGCGCGCGGGTGACTTACTGGTCTACGGTTCGGGGCGCGGCGATGTTGATGCGACGCTCACCCATGAGGGGCTGCTGCTGTGGACGATGACGATCTGGCGGCGAGCCTGACGGGACTGTCGGGGCTGTTGACGGGGCTCCGGCCGGTGCGCGAAACGCTGATTCAGATCGCGGAGTTCGCGGTGCAGGCCATTCCGGGGGCGGAGGGCGCCGGCCTGACGATGCTGGAGGACAACCGGGCCCAGACGGTGGTGGCCAGCGCCGAATTCGTGCAGGTGGTGGACGACGTCCAGTACCGGCTGGGCGAGGGGCCGTCCCTGCTGGCGGTGCAGTCGAGGCGCACGCAGTCGTCGGGGTCGTTGGGCGGGGAGACGCGCTGGCCACGGTTCGGCCCACGGGTGGGGCGGATGGGGGTGCACAGCGTGCTCTCGCTGCCGTTGCTGCTGCCCGATCGGGTGGTGGGAGCGATGAACGTTTACGCCCATGCCAAGGACGCGTTCGGGCCCAATGCGATTCGGATCGGGGAGCTCTTCGCCCAGCCGGCGGCGGTATCGGTACGCAACGCCCAGGTCCTGGCGCAGGCGCAGCGACTGGCCGCGCAGTTGCAGGAGGCGTTGACCAGCCGCGCTGTCATCGACCAGGCGCTGGGGATCATCATGAGCCGCACGGGGAGCGGCCCCGAGGAGGCATTCGAGCGGCCGCGGGCGATGAGCCAGTCCCAGCACCTCAAGGTTGCGCAGCTGTCGCGGGTGCTGGTGGATGAGGCGGTGCACCGCGCCCGCGCCCGGCAGGCCCCCGAGGGCAGGACAACACCGCACCCTGATCCGCGCTGATCCGCGCAGGGCGGGAGAATGCGTTCACCATGACCTGTTGACGTTCACGTCGACCCGCTGGCATTGACAGCAGGCGGTCGCCGTGCGCACCAGTGCGACGCCGTTCAGGTGACGCTGGCCGGCCGAGCCGGGTGGGAGCGGACACCCGGCTCGGCCGTGGTCACCGGGCGAGGTTGATGAGGTCGAACGGTTGGTCCTGCCAGCGCTCCGGGGTGGCGGTCGCGACCGCGGCGCCGTCGATGCGCTCCGGAGTCGGGGTGGCCGCGTAGCGGGTGTGGGCGGCGGCCCAGCTCTCCTCCCGGGCGACGGCGAGGGCGGCGGGCAGGTCGAGGTCCAGCACGATCACCGCAGGCAGGGAGGCGATGTGCTCGGCCACGCCTCGACGGGCCCGGTCCGCTTCGACCAGTGCGCACGTCGGGGCGTACAGGTAAAGGTCGTCACCGCGGTCGGCCCGGGCGACCAGGCGCGAGGCGGCGACATTGCCGCCACCGAGGGCGAGCATCGCCGTCTGGTCGAGCACGACGTGCGCCGGCGCGCTCACCGGCGGACTCGGTCGAGCATCGGATCGAGCTTGGCGTCGATCTCCGCGATCTCCGCCTCCGTCGGGTTGTAGCCGTTCCAGGCCCGCAGGATGGCCAGCGTGCGCCCGGACCGCTCGGCACGCTCGCCCGGGGTCATCGCGGAGTCGGAAAGGCGGGTGAGGTAGGCCCGCAGGGACATTCCCTCCGCGGAGGCGATGCGGGCGAGCCGGTCACGTACCTCGGTGGGAACCCGGATGTCGGCGTCGGTCATGGCCATGTTTCCTCCGGTCATCTCGGTGGACGGGTCATGTCTGCAGACGGACAGTGCTCGGTCAGCGTACGCCGCGTGGGAGCCATCTGGATCATCTTTGAAGCAAATGCTGTCCGCCATGTGCAGACCGCCAAGAGCAACGGGGAGACCACCGTTGCCGCCGGTCCGGCACGGTCGAGCTATCCGCGCGGGTCGGCGGTCACCTCGTCGCGGGTGAGCAGGGAGGCGAGGTCGGCGGCGGCCCGGCCGGACGCCCAGCCCTCCCGGTCGGTCGCGCTCACCGACCGGGCGACGATCTCCGGGAACATCGTCTCCGTCGCCTCCCGGACGGAGTCCGTCCGGGCTGCGAGCACGGGCAGCAGGCGGCCGTCACCCGCCTCGGCCGCGGCCTGCTCGCTCACCTGCTCGGTCGCGGCCATCAGGCGTTGGCCGATGCGGACCGCGAACGAGGCGAGGAAGGACTGCCGGAACGACCTGGTGCGGGATCGTCCCGCGCGGTCCTGGCGGGACCCGGCCGTCATCATCGCCGCGGTCGCCTGGACCAGCAGCGACGTGTAGAGCAGCTCCACGGCGTCGAGGTCGGGTCGGAAACCGATGACCGTCGCGAACCCGAGGCTCTTCGACCATACCGAGCGGCACCGGTTCGCCTCCGCGACCACGTCGAGCAGGCTGGCCTTGGCCACCTCGTAGGAACTGTCGATGCCGACCCGGCAGCCGGCCGGGGCGTCGCGGGAGCCCTCCCCCGCCGCGGCCGCGAGCAGCGCCTCGTCGATGCTGTGCCGGGCCATCAGCTCCTGGGCCTTGGCGGTGAGCGCCTCGGCCTCCTCGGCGAACTCGGTCGACTCGGCCTTCGCCAGCAGCGCCCGGACCTTGTCGAGGATGCGCGGATTCGTGCGCGGATCGGGCTGCGGCCCGGACGCCTGGCCGGCCGCGGTTCCCCGGCCGTGTCCGTGGCCGTCTCCGACTCCGTGCCCGTCTCCGTGGCCGTCTTCCTCTCCGTGGCCGGCGGTGTCGCGTCGCGCGGTGCCCGGCGGGGGGCACAGCGTCTCGATCTCGGGCAGGGTGTTCAGCACGCCGAGCAGGTCGAGCGTGTCGACGAGGACCTCCGCCCGGTCCCGGTTCTCCCGCTCACCCCAGGCGTCGAGCCACGCGTCGTCGCGGTCCCACCACACCGTGGCGTCGAGTGCCTCGAGCTGCGCCCTCCACCGCTCGTCGACGGTGGCGGCCGCGTACCGGCGCATCTGCAGGGCGATCGCGTCGACGGCGAGCCGCGCGTGGCGCGGGCCGGCCCGGCGGTGCACGATCCGATGCACGTCGACCGGCTGCCAGCCGCGCTGCCAGGCGGCCTCGACGCTGCGGTCGGCCCAGCCGGTCAGGGATCGATGGACGGCCCGACGTCCGCTCGGCCCGCCCGACGTGGCAACGAGCGACTCCACGCAGGCGGCCAGCGCCGCGTCGTCCTGGTCGATCAGGGCGTTCATCGCCGCCACGACCAGCCGGTCGATCCTCTCCGCCAGCAACTCACGGCGGCTGCGCTCCTCGTAGAACGGCCCCGCCGCCGGCCCGGCCGCCTGATCGCGGCCGCGGCTCGCGCGGGCCTTCTGCTTGGCTTTGCGTCGTTCACGGTTCCGGCTGCCCACGATCACCTCGCACGTTCTCCCGCCCGGAACTGCCTGCCAGCGCCGAGTATCGCAACCCTCGCATGACGGCCTGAACGGATCTGCGGTGGGATAGCCGTGCTTTCCTGTGGTCCCGACCTGGATTCGTCGAGATGCACGCTGACAATTCAGCGCTGCAGCCCGTTCCACGACCATCGCGGGATGAACAGGCCCACCGGAACGTCGTCGGCGGAGTCGTGGTAGGACGACATGGTCGTCGTGGTGGCCCAGGCGAAGTAGTCGTGCAACGCCCGCCGAAGAGGTTCACCGAGGTGCGGCCGGACGTCCGCCAGCGCCTGGTCGAAGCAGGCGATCGCCCGGCGGTCCATCTCCTCGTGCGGACCGTTGCCGCTGTGCATCCGCACGACCGACGTCTCGTCACCGTAGGCGTCGGAGTACGAGGCAGGACCGCCGAGGGCCTCCGCCCAGTACGCGGCGAGTCGCTCGCTGTGCCGCGGGTGGAACCCGTGGCTGAACGCGTGGCTGACGACCTCGTCGGCCATCACCCGCCGATGCCACGCCTGCGCCAGCCGGAGCAGACCCTCGCTGCCGCCCACGGCCTCGTAGATGGTCTGCATGACCCGAGGATGCCACGCCGGCCAGCGTCCACCTCTCCCGGACACCGGCGGCCAGGCCACCGCCTCGGACGCCTCATCGGCAGGGCCGCCGTCGCGGCAGCCTCCGCGATGATGTTGATCGGAGCCTGGTGCAGGGACCGGGTCGGCGCGCCCAGCGCGGGCGAGAGCTCGGCAATCACGACGGAGCCGTCGTCGTCGAGGTGTCCGCCGAACGCCTCGTACAACGGAGGCAGGATCGTGTCGTCGTCGAACTCGTCCACGGGATTGTCAATGGGTTCGAACCCGTCGGGGACGACGCCGAGATCGAACCCGCTTCCGGTCGTGATCGCGATCAGCCGCTCGGGATCGTCCGCGTCGACGACGACGGATCGGCTGAATCCCATCGCGTCCAGCATGGAGTAGGTCATCGTCACCGGTGCCACCATCGCGGCGACTCCCTGGTAGTCGAGCCACCAGGGCTCGACCGCGAGCACGCACAGCGGTGCGGCCATGATTCCCCCCGCGCTGTTGCGCATGTCGGTCCGCAGGGGCATCGTCTCGCGGGTCGCCCCACGGTCGAGGTGGGGATTGTCCTTCCCCAGATACCGATAGCTCATCAGCGCCCGATACGACTGCTCGAACAGTCGCGTCGCTTCCGTCCTGTCCAGGGTCATCGCTTCGTCGCCCTCGCTCACACGGTCGGTTCCGGGGACGTCAGCGTCCGGCGGCCCGGGATCCGGCGGGGATGGTCCACAGCCGGATCGTGTGGTCTCGGCCCCCGCTGGCGAGGAGGCGGCCGTCCGGGGAGAACGCGACGGACTGCACGAAATCGGTATGGCCGGACAGGGGCGGTCCCAACGGGCGGGGATGCGCACGGTCGGTCACATCCCACAGGCGTATCGTCTGATCGAAGCTGGCGCTTGCCAACGTGCGGCCGTCCGGGGAGAACGCCACCGACCACACGGTGCTGGTGTGCCCGGACAGTGCCCTGCCCAGCGGCGCCGGGGCGGCCGGGTCGGTGATGTCCCACAGGCGCACGGTGGTGTCCTTGCTGCCGGTCGCCAGCGTCCGCAGATCCGTGGAGAACGCGATCCCGTACACCGACCCGCGGTGGCCGCTCAGCGGGCGGCCGAACATCCGGGGATGGGCCAGATCGCTCATGTCCCACAGCCCCACCGAGTTGTCTCCGGCGGGACCGGCCAGAACGGTGCCGTTCGGGGCGAGTACCGGTCTTGCCCAACTGTTGTCGGTATGACCCGTCGGGAACCGGCTTCGCGGCTGCGGATGGGCCGGGTCGCTCACGTCCCACACCCGCACGACGCCGTCGGTGTTGCTCTCGACGAGGGTGCGGTCGTCCCGGTAGAACTCCACCGAGCTCACCGGGCCGGCATCGGCGGGCGGCACCATCGTGGGTGGATGTGGGTGGGCCGGGTCGGAGACGTCCCAGAGCCGGACCGTGGCGTCCCAGTTGCCGCTGGCGAGGAGGCGGCTGTCCGGGGAGAAGGCCAGCGACACCACGCCGTCGGTGCGGCCGGGCAGGGGCGGACCGAGTGCGTGGGCGTGGGCGGAGTCGGAGACGGCCCACAACCGGACCGTCCCGTCCTTGCTGGCGCTGGCGAGGAGGCGCCCGTCCGTGGAGAACGCCACCGAGGTCACCCAGTTGGTGTGGCCGGTCAACGGCGGCCCGAGCGGTTCCGCGGCGGGGGGATCCACATCCTGGTGACTGGCGACGACGGTGACCACCGTGCCGGCGACGGCCAGCAGCAGCGCCGCCGCAACGGCGAGGAGGCGCCGGCGGCCCCGGCGGCCGGCGGGCGGCTGCGGGGTCGGACGGCGATCCGGCTGCGCGCGATGGCGGCGGCGGTCGGGGCTCCCCCTGGGCGCCAACGCCGGCGGCGACGAGGCCGGCGATGACGAGGCCGGCGGCGACGAGGCCGGCGGCGACGAGGCCGACGGCGACGCCGCGTGGATGGTGGCCGGGGGCCGCT
The DNA here is from genome assembly GCF_000058485.1 of Frankia alni ACN14a. Classification (NCBI taxonomy): domain Bacteria; kingdom Bacillati; phylum Actinomycetota; class Actinomycetes; order Frankiales; family Frankiaceae; genus Frankia; species Frankia alni. The sequence continues at coordinate 3,591,301 of NC_008278.1, read as the reverse complement.
CGGCGGCGAGGCGGACGTCGTCGTCGAGCCGCAGCGGAACACCCGAGCGGGCGATCCACCCCGGGCCGTAGGCGCTGGCGGCGGCCCGGGCGAGTTCGAGCGCGAACACCTGCGCGGACTGCGGCCGGTCGGCCGGGTTCTCCGCGAGCGCCCGCGTGACCACCTCGGCGACCGGCGCGGGCACCCTGACCGGCGTCCGCAGGTCACGGGCGCCTCGCTTGCCCCGCACCGCGCCGGCGGACTGGTTCGGCTCGCCCGGCGTCACCCCGCCGAGCAGCAGGTACAACACCATGCCGAGCGCGTACAGATCCGTGGCCGCCCCCAACCGGCCGCCCGCCCGCTGCTCGGGTGCCATGAACAGCGGGGTCCCGATCACCGCACTCGCGTTGCCTGCCCCGCCCAGTACCAGCTTCGCGATGCCGAAGTCCGCCACCTTCGGCATCCCGGCGAGGTCGAACAGCACGTTGTCGGGCTTGATGTCCCGGTGCAGCACACCCTCGGCGTGCGCGCAGGACAGAGCCCCGGCCACCGCCAGGCCGACCGCGCACGCACCCGGCTGGCTCAGCGTGGTCCGGCGGCTGGTCAGCGTGCCCCCGCCAAGCATTTCCATGACGATCAGCCGGAGGTCGCCGGTCTCCACGTAGTCGTAGACCCGGACGATGTGGGCATGATCAAGGCGGGCGAGGATCCGCGCCTCGGCGGCGAAACCGGCCGCCGCCCGGTCGTAGCCACCGGCGGTGAGTACCTTGATCGCGACGTCGCGCTGCAGGCGGCGGTGCCACCCGGCCAGCACGAGCCCGAAGCCACCCGCCCCGAGCTGGTCGCCCAGCTCGTAGCCCGGCAGGGCCGCGCCGACCCGCTTCCGATCCACGATCACGCCGGGACCCGCTCCTCGCCAACCTTTCCCTAAAACCACCCCAGATCCGTCCATCTCACCCGACACGATGCGTGATCCTATGGCCTTGCTCCGCATCCACGACAGTGGCTCGACGTCCCCCCTTCCGGACAGGAGGGGGACCACTCGTAGCCAGGACGGGCCGCGACAACGAGCTGGTCGGCGCATCACTTGGCACAACCGTCAAGAAAGGGCAGGCTGTGGTGCGGGACACGTCGAGTGGACGAGTCGATTGGACGAGGAGCACACGTTGCGGTTCGTGTACCAGTATCCCGAGACCAACGGCACCGAGGCTGACCTGCTGGACGCCGGTGACGTGGGCGAGCTCGCCGTCGCCGCCGAGGCCGCCGGTTTCCACGGGTTCGCCTTCACCGAGCATCCGATCCCCGGCGCCCGCTGGCTTGCCTCAGGTGGCCACCAGTCGCTCGATCCGTTCGTCGCGCTCAGCGCCGCGGCCGCGGTCACCACCCGGCTGCGGTTGCTGACCTATCTGGCCGTGGTGCCCTACCGCAACCCGTTCCTGCTGGCGAAGTCCGCCGCGACCCTGGACAAGATCTCCCACGGCCGCCTCACCCTCGGCGTCGGCACCGGCTACCTGAAGGCCGAGTTCTTCGCCCTCGGCGTCGACTTCGACGAGCGCAACGAGCTGTTCGACGAGGCCCTCGAGGTGCTGCCGCTGCACTGGAAGGGCGAGCCGTTCAGCTACCAGGGCAAGCACTTCACGGCGCGTGACGTGATCGCCCGGCCCCGGCCGGTGCAGGACCCGATCCCGATTTGGATCGGTGGCAACTCCAAGCTGACCCTGCGCCGGGTCGCGCAGAAGGTGCAGGGGTGGATGCCGCTCGGGGGGCCGGCGGAGCTGTTCACCACCACCAGGACCGCCCAGCTCGCGACCACCGAGGCCATGGCCGCGAAGATCCGCGAACTGCGGGACCTGGCCGGCGAGCGCGCATCGCAGCTCGACATCGCCCCGGCCTATCTCGACGCCACCATCAACCGCCCCGACCACGAGGCCGACCGTCACCGCGAGGCGTTCCAGACCCTCGCCGACGCCGGCGTCACCAACCTGATCATCTCGGCGCCGGGCGGGTCACCCAAGGAGTCGCTCGAGTTCATCGAGACCTTCGGCGCCACCTACCTCTGACCCCCCGATCCTGACGCTGGCCCCGGGACGCGCGTCGTCTCGACCGGACGGGCCGGTCGAGACGGTCGGTCTGAGCCGCCGTCCGGTCAGGGATGCCGCCCAGGAAGGCCTGGGCGGCATCTGCCTGACGCAGGACGTCCGCACTCCCGGTGCCGGTGTCGGCCTCGATCAGCAGGTCGGAGGAGCCGGGTCCGGGTAGTCGGCCGCGCGGCCCCCGGGCCCCGCCGGCGCATTGGCGAAATGGGTGGTGCCAACCTCTCCCCACGCACCGCGGTAACCGAACCAGGGTTGCTGACCCGCGTCCACCAGATGCGCGTAGGTGTTCCACCGTTCACCCATGGTGGTGACATCACGCCGATCCGGCCCCGTGAGGAGACCCGCGGTCGGATAGTTCGCGTGGGTATCCAATGCGCTGAAGGCGACGATACGACCATCCCTCTTTTGGGAGCCTTGTTCCAGGAGAGCTGGCAGGCGCCATCGTGCTGGGAGTAGGCGACGGCGGTCGCCTGGTCGCGCCCGTCCAGCTTGCTCCAGATCCGCTCCCAGTCACCTTCGTGATCCAACGCCGTCAACTTTCCGGCAGTCACATTGTTGAAGACATAGAAGAAGCAATAGGTAATGCACTCTCCGCGTTTGTACTGGTAATAGACGGGCGCGCGGGATCCCACGTCATCCCCGATTCCATGCCGATCGGCATTCGATGGTTGAGGTAGAACCCATCCTTCTTGGATAGACCATTCTTGTGGTCTTCTCCAAGGGCAGTCCACTCGTTCGACCGGAACACGCGCCCTTCCTTACTGCACCGCGCCAGCCCGGTCTCCGCTCTGGATCCGTACCCCCCGAATTTCAGCCGCCTCAGCCCGATCGCACCTCTCGGGCGTTCATCGCGAGCCACTGTTCCCCACGGGAGCGATAGACGGTCGGGGCGTATCTCTGCACGGGGCCGACAAGTCCGTAACTCAGGCGCCTCACGTCCGCCATGGTGATACTCGAAAAACGGGGACCCCGCTCCCGCACCCAACCAGCATTCAGATCGATTGATTCCACCGAGCACCAGGAGTCGCGGCGGTGGGGCAGAACCTCGGGCCTCGAACCGTGGTCGGCCTCGGCATCATCTGACCGCCACCTCGCCGGACGGCAGCGCCAGCGGGCTGGCGACTATCGGTCTGCGCGGTGGCCGGCGGAGAGTCCTTGACGGCCCGGAAAGGGTGGAGTGAGAAGGTTCTTCCTATATGTCCGCAGAGGCGGCAGACCGGTGATCGGCTTAGAGGTGAGGCTGTGGTGGATGGGAGCGCGTCGCTGCTCGGACGGGATTCCGCGCTCGGACGGGACTCGCTGCTCGGATGGGGCGACGTCCAGGGGGTTCCGGTCGATCGGCTGTCGTACGGCGGCGCTGGCGCAGGGAGGGGAGCCCCCCAGCGGAAGCCGAGGTGGGTGAAGCTTCAGCTGCGGGCCGAACGGGTGACCAGGCGACGGGTGCGGCGGACCGTTGTCGCCGCCGCTGTCCTCACCGTCGGCCTGGCGGGCTGCGGAGGTTCGGTCGCTGGCGGGGAGCCGAGCGGGCGGCCTGCGGCCTCCCCCTCGGCGACGGCCTCCCCCTCGGCGTCGGTCGACCGCGTCGGGGCCGGGATGGGCGGCGCGGGAACCAGCGGTGCGGGAACGGCCGGTGCGGGGACGGCCGGAGTGGGGACGACCGGTGCACGGCAGGGGGAGGCGGTGTCCGCCACGGCGACCGGGCTCTCTGTCCCCGGCGCGGGCGGCGCGGCGCACGGCGCCCCTGCCGCCGGCAGCGCCGGAGCGGGCACAACGGCGCCGCGGGCCGCCGAGCCGGCGCGGATCCCGCCGTCTGCGGTCCCGGCCGGTCGGGGCGGCGCCGCGCCACCCGCGGCCGCCGGCACCGGCGGAGCTGGCACTGGCGGGGCTGGCGCCGGCTCGCCCCAGGGGATCAGTCGGACCTTCTACGGCGCCAACAGTCCGGGCGAGAACCTGCCCCAGCGCAAGGCGGGACCCAACGCCAACTCGGGGGGACCGGGGCTGGTGGTCACCTACCCGCCGGCGTCGCCGTTCGTGGTACCCCAGTGCCACAAGCCCGAGCGGTGCCGCGGCGACTCCGCGCAGCAGCCGACCCCTGCCCCGCCGTCGTCCACCGGCGCGTCCACCCACTGACCCGCCCGCCGAGCGCGGACGGGCCCGGCTGGCGGCCGGCTAGCTAGGTGCGGTTGTGCGTGCCCTGGTCGATGGGCAGGGCGACGCCGGTGACGTAGCGGCCCTCGTCGCTGACCAGCCACAGCAGTGCGTTGGTCACGTCGATCGGTTCGATCCAGGGACGACCGAGCGGCGAGACCTTCGCCAGCGTCGCCTTGGTCTCCGCCAGGCCCGGGGCCTCGAGGTCGGGTCGGAAGAAGCGGTGCTGGGACCGGTTCTCGGTCACCATCGGCGTGCCCACGGTCCCGGGGCACAGGGCGTTCACGCGGATGTCATGGCGGGCCAGCTCGTTGGCGAGGGTCAGGGCCAGGCCCACGACGCCGTGCTTGCTCGCGTTGTAGGCGCCGAGGTGCGGGATCCCGGCCAGGCCCGCCCCCGAGCTCGTGAGCACGATGGCCCCGCCGCGGCCGGCGGCGATCATCGGCGGGACGACCGCGCGGATCGTGTTGAACACCCCGGTCAGGTTGACGGCGATCTGGTCGTCCCACTCCTGCGCCGTGATCTCCCAGAGCTTCGCCAGCCGGGGGGAGATCCCGGCGTTGGCCGACACGACGTCCAGCCCGCCGAGCTCGGCGACCCCGCGCGCCACCAGGTCCGCCACGGCGTCGAAGTCCCGGACGTCGGCCTTGTCCCACACCACCCGCCGGCCCGCGGCCTCGACCGCCGCCACCGTCTCGGCCAGATCGTCTCCGGTCCCCAGGGGGTAGTCGAGCGTCGGCAGGTCCTCGAGGACGTCGAGCAGGATCAGATCGGCGCCCTCCTGCGCGAGCCGCACGGCGTGGGATCGTCCCTGCCCGCGGGCCGCGCCCGTGACGAGCGCAACCTTGCCCTCAACCCGACCCATCGCCGCACTTCCTCCCGACGTGACCCATCCGTCAGAAATACCACGTCCCCCGCCCGCCGTGCTGCGAGGCGGGTGGGGGACGTGCGCCGTTGCGAACGGCTGCGGCCGGGGTGGCCCAGGGTCAGCCGAGCAGCGCGAGGGCCTCGTTGAAGCTCTTCGAGGGGCGCATGATCTCGGTGGCCTTCACCGGGTCGGGCTGGTAGTAGCCGCCGATGTCGGCCGGGTTGCCCTGCACGGCGAGCAGCTCCTCGGCGATGGTCTGCTCCTGGTCGGTGAGGGTCTTCGCCAGGGGGGCGAAGGCCTCGGCCAGGGCGGCGTCGTCGGTCTGGGCGGCCAGCTCCTGCGCCCAGTACAGGGACAGGTAGAAGTGGCTGCCGCGGTTGTCGATGCCGCCGACGCGCCGCGCCGGGGACTTGTCCTCGTTGAGGAACGTGGCGGTCGCCCGGTCGAGGGTGTCGGCGAGGACCTTCGCCCGGGAGTTGCCGGTGGACAGGGCGAACTGCTCGAAGCTCACCGCGAGCGCGAGGAACTCACCGAGGCTGTCCCAGCGCAGGTAGTTCTCCTTGACGAGCTGCTGGACGTGCTTGGGCGCGGAGCCGCCGGCGCCGGTCTCGAACAGGCCGCCGCCGTTCATCAGCGGGACCACCGAGAGCATCTTGGCGCTCGTGCCGAGCTCCAGGATGGGGAACAGGTCGGTGAGGTAGTCGCGCAGCACGTTGCCGGTGACGGAGATGGTGTTCTCGCCGCGGCGGATCCGCTGCAGCGAGAACGCGATCGCGTCGACCGGCGCTTTGATCTCGATCGTGAGGCCGGCCGTGTCGTACTCGGGCAGGTAGGCCTGGACCTTCTCGATCAGGCGGGCGTCGTGGGCGCGGGCGGCGTCCAGCCAGAACACCGCCGGGTCGCCGGTGGCGCGGGCGCGGGTGACGGCGAGCTTCACCCAGTCCCGGATGGGGGCGTCCTTCGTCTGGCAGGCGCGGAAGATGTCGCCGGCGCTGACAGCCTGCTCCAGCACGGCCTCGCCGGCGGCGTTGACCACGCGGACGGTGCCGGTGGTGGCGATCTCGAAGGTCTTGTCGTGGCTGCCGTACTCCTCGGCCTTCTGCGCCATGAGGCCGACGTTGGGCACCGAGCCCATCGTCGCCGGGTCGTAGGCGCCGTGCGCGCGGCAGTCGTCGATGACGACCTGGTAGATGCCGGCGTAGCTGGAGTCCGGCAGCACGGCGAGGGTGTCGGCCTCGGCGCCGTCCGGGCCCCACATGTGGCCGGAGGTGCGGATCATCGCCGGCATGGAGGCGTCGACGATGATGTCGCTCGGTACGTGCAGGTTGGTGATGCCGCGGTCGGAGTCGACCATCGCCAGGGCCGGGCCCTCGGCGAGCTCGGCCTCGAACGACGCCCTGATCGCCGCGCCGTCGGGCAGCGCGTCGAGGCCCTTGAGGATGCCGCCGAGGCCGTCGTTCGGGGTCAGCCCGGCGGCCGCGAGTACCTGGCCGTAGGTGGCGAACGTCCTCGGGAAGAAGGCGCGGACCCCGTGGCCGAAGATGATCGGGTCGGAGACCTTCATCATCGTGGCCTTGAGGTGCAGGGAGAACAGCACTCCCTCGGCCTTCGCCCGGGCGATCTGCGCGGTGAGGAACTCGCGCAGCGCGGCGACCCGCAGGACGGCGGCGTCGATGACCTCGCCGGCGAGCACCGGCAGGGCGGGCAGCAGGACGCTGGTGCTGCCGTCGTCGCCCACCAGCTCGATCCGCAGGGTGTCGTCCGCGGGCAGGATCACGGACTTCTCGGTGGAGCGGAAGTCGTCGGCGCCCATGGTGGCGACGTTCGTCTTCGACTCGGCGCTCCACGCGCCCATCCGGTGCGGGTGCGCGCGGGCGTAGGCCTTCACCGAGGCGGGGGCGCGACGGTCGGAGTTGCCCTCGCGCAGCACCGGGTTGACGGCGCTGCCCTTGATCCTGTCGTAGCGGGCGCGGATGTCGCGCTCGGCGTCGGTACGCGGGTCGTCGGGGTAGTCCGGCAACGCGTAGCCCTGCTGCTGCAGCTCGGCGACCGCCGCCTTGAGCTGCGGGATCGACGCCGAGATGTTCGGCAGCTTGATGATGTTCGCCCCGGGGGTCTTCGCCAGCTCACCGAGCTCGGCGAGCGCGTCGTCGATGCGCTGCCCGGGTTCGAGATGCTCGGGGAAGCTGGCGATGATCCGCCCCGCGAGGGAGATGTCGCGGCTCTCCACCGGGACGCCGGCCGTCGCCGCGTACGCCTGCACCACCGGCAGGAACGAGTACGTGGCCAGGGCCGGGGCCTCGTCCGTGTGGGTATAGATGATCGTCGAATCAGTCACCGAGACTCCGCTTCACGTCTACTCCGTCTGGGTATCAAGATATGCCGCGCCGGGACCCGCCACCGTGATCACAGCGATGGGTGTGGGCGGGTGCTCGTCGACGAGCCGGCGCCGCTGTGGTCACGATCAGGGCCGTGGCCGGGCACGCCATGGCCGGCGCGCAGGTGGAGCGCGTCGATCGAGTTCGAACGCGGAATCGACACCGAGAGGGTCGGCGAGTCGCCGCCGGGATTCTACGGCACCCGGTTCGCGCGGGTGTGCTCCCGGACGGCCGGCCTGCGGCAACCTGGCCCCGGGTGGCCGCCTTCGTGGCGGTCCGGCCGGGCCGGTGCCACCCGTGGGTGCCCGTCGCGGGCAACGAGGCGAGCACGCGGGCTGCCGATTCTCGACCCCCCATCTGGTGTGACACAGTTCATCCGGAAAATCCGTGGACGGCCGCCTCGGGCAGGATCACGCGGCCGACCGGCCGGTTCGTGTGGGGCGGGGCCAACGGGGTAGATCGTCCGCCATGACCGCCAGCACCGACATCTCCGACCCGTCCGGCCCGGGCCGGCGCGCCGACCAGGAGGACCCGGAGTCCGCACAGGAGCGCCGCAACCGCAACTGGGCCGACATCCTGCAGGAGCTGCGGGTGGCCCAGACGGGCGTGCAGCTGCTGACCGCCTTCCTGCTGGCCTTGCCGTTCCAGAACCGCTTCGCCGACCTCACCGACGGTCAGGAGTGGCTCTACCTCGCGATCGTACTGCTGTCGATCACGGCCACCGGATTGTTGATCATGCCGGTGAGCCTGCACCGCGCCCTGTTCCGCCGGCGGGAGAAGGAGACGCTGGTCCAGATCGCCAACCGGCTCGCCCAGGTCGGGCTCGCCGTGCTGGCCCTGGCGATCTCCGGGGTGGTCCTGCTGATCTTCGACGTCACCAAGGGCCGGACCACGGCCGCGGTCGCCGCGAGCGCCACCCTGGTCGTCCTGGCGGTGCTGTGGGCGGCGATCCCGGCGTTGATCACCCGGTCGGGCACGGAGGACTGACGCACACGGAGGACTGAACCTATGCGCAAGGGCCTGATGACCCTCGCCCTCGCTGTCGCGCTCCTCACCGGGGGCGTGGTGGCCTGTCAGGATTCCGCCTGCGCGGCCGCTCCCGTCGTGCTCGCACGTGGCGGAGGCGGCGGCCACGGCGGCGGAGGGGGCGGCCACGGCGGAGGGGGCGGCGGGCACGGGGGCAGCGGCGGGCACGAAGGCAGCGGCGGGCACGGGGGCGGCGGCGGGCGGGCGGCGCCGCACGGGTCCGGCAGCGGTCACGACGACTGCGACGACTGACTCCGAGCAGGGCCGGCGATGGCGGCGGCGCGGGTGACGCCGAGCGGGCCGGTGGCGGCCTCGGCGGCGCGGGTGACGGCCCGGCGGCAGGCCGCCTGCCGCCTGCCGCCTGCCGCCTGCCGCCGGCGTTTTCGCAGGTATGGCCGGGGAAACAAGCAGCAATGACGACCGAGGGTGTACGGACGGTAGGAGTCGAGGAGGAGTTCGTCCTCGTCGACCCCGACCGGCACGCGGTGCGCGCCGCCGCCTCGCGGGTGCTGGCCCGGGGGGACCGCGACGGCGCCGGCGGGCCGCCGGGCGGCGCGGATCCCGACGGGGATCTCGACGGTGATCTCGACGTCGAGCTGACCCGCGAGCAGGTCGAGAGCGGCTCGGCCCCGCACACCAGCCTCGCCGGGCTGCGCGGATCGCTGGTGGGGCTGCGTCGCGCGGCGGCGCGGGCCGCCGAGGCGGCGGGGGTGGCCCTCGCCGCCACCGCGACCTGCCCCACGCCGACCCGGCCGACCATCACCCCGAAGCCGCGCTACGAGCGGATGCGCGGGGAGTTCGGGCTCACCGCCCGCGAGCAGCTCACCTGCGGCTGCCACGTGCACGTGGCGGTGCACTCCCGCCAGGAGGCCGTGGGCGCGCTCGACCGGCTGCGGCCATGGCTGTCCGTGCTGGTCGCGATGACCGCGAACTCGCCGTTCTGGCAGGGGGCGGACAGCGGCTACGCCAGCTACCGCACCCAGGTGTGGCAGCGTTGGCCCACCGCCGGCGCCACCGGCGCGTTCGGTTCACCGGCGGAGTACGACCGCGTCGTCGACCTGCTGATCCGCACCGGCGCCGCGATGGACGACGGAATGATCTACTTCGACGTCCGGCTGTCGCACCACTACCCGACCCTGGAGCTGCGGGTGGCCGACGTCTGCCTGTCCGTCGACGACAGCGTCCTGCTCGCCGCGCTGGCCCGGGCGCTGGTGGCGACGGCGGCGCGCCAGTGGGCGGCGGGCGAGCCGGTCCCGACCGTGCGCCCGGAGCTGCTGCGCGCCGCGGGCTGGCGGGCGTCGCGCCACGGGGTGTCCGGTGAGCTCGTCGACCTCGAACGCGGCGAGCTCGTCCCCGCCCGGGCGCTGGTCGACCGGTTCGTGGAGTGGGTGGGCCCGGAACTGTCGGCGACCGGCGACGGTGACGCGGTCGCCGCCCTCGTCGACAACCTGTTCGCCCGGGGCACCGGCGCGGACCGCCAGCGCGCCGCCTACGCCCGCCGCGGCCGCATCGACGACGTCGTCGACCTCGTGATCCGCGAGACCACCACCATGGCCTCCCCCTGACCCACGCGACGGCTCAGAACCCAGGGCTCGGGGCTCTGGGTCGTGCGTCCGCCTGTGATCTGGTTTATCCACGCCCAAGGACCCGGTAGCCCCCTCCCCCTGCGCGCCCCCGCCCCCGCCCCCCTACCGGTCACGGAACGTAGTCGTCGACGTGACCCGGACCCGCCCTCCGGGCAGAGTCCGAGCCCACGCGCGGAACGGTTCCGCGGAACCGCGTGATCATCGAGGTCGCGTGCCTCCGCACGCCACAGAGCGCATGTGGACGCGCGCTCCCGGGCTCGGGGAACGGTCAGGGCCCGGGTTCAGGGGCCGGGGCGGAACGAGGCGAAAATCGTACGCATCTGGCCGAGGGCGGCGTCCCAGCCCTGCTCGGGCACGCGCCAACGCAGCCCGTAGCCGTGCCCGTTGCGGACGACGCCGAAGTCGAGGACGTGGATGGTCTGCCCGCCGGAGGTGAACGTGAACTCCCAGATCGCGGCGCTGGTCCCGGCGCCGCCGTCCGCGGGCCGGATGGACAGGCGGCGGTAGCCGGCGGAGCTCCCGCGGACCGCGGGTTCCTGGTCGTGCCAGGCGCCGATGGCGGAGGGACCCGCCTTCGCCTGCACCTCGATGAGCAGGTCCGGGTAGCCGGACGGCGCGGTGGTGATCACCCGCCCGTTGCCGCGCTCGGAGGTCCGCCAGCCGGCGGGTAGCGCGGCCGACCATCCGCTGCTGTCCCGGTGGGTGGTGTACCCGTCGGGTGCCTCCGCGGGGTCGGTCGTGTCCGGGATGAGGGCGCCGAGGTTGTCGCCGGCCGACGACACGGCGGGCGAGGCGGTGGACGGCGCGGACGGCGTGCCCGCCGGCGTCGGGCCGGTTGCGGACGGCGACGTCGTCGGGGACGGCTTCGACCCTGCCGTGGCCGTCGCCGAGCTGCGCGGTGCAGGCGTCGGGGCGGCGGTGGCCGGCGATGTCGTGGCGGCAGCCACCGGGGATCCGGGTGAGCCACCGCCCGCGAGGACCAGGCCGAGCACGATCGCCACGGCGGCGATCACCACGGCCGCGACCCCGGCGAGCACCGCGATCCGCCGCCGACGCGCCGGCCCGTCCGGGTGGTCACGTGGCGCGGCCGGGTCCCGGCGCGGCGCAGCCCGGTCCCCGCCGGACGCGGCCGCATCGAGCCCGCCGGCGGCCCCGGACCCGGCCGCATCGACCCGGCCGCCGGCGCCGGACCCGGCTGCATCGAGCCCGCCGCCTTCGGAGGCGGCGGCCGGACCCGCCGCAGCGGCCTGGCCGGGCTCGCCCGCGGAGCCGGGCCGGGCAGCCCAGCTCGCCCCAGCGTCGAGACCAGCCGGCCCGACCGGGCCGGGCTGGTCGGCGCCGTCAGGCCGATCCGCGAGACCAGGCCGGCCGGTGGGGGCCGGTGTACCGGCTGCGGAGGGGGGCGCGGCCGGACTCACGTTCGACGCCGGCGGCGGGGCCGCGCCCCCCAGGCCGTTCGCGCCATCCGGGCCGTCCGGGCCAAGCTGCGGGATCTCCACGAGCGTGCCGTCGAGGGTGTGGTCGGTCTCCTCCAGCCGGTCGGCGATCTCGCGGAGCCGGCCACGGGCCTCGGCGAGCGACGGCCGCCGCGCCGGATCGGAGTCGAGCAGCTCGGTGAGGATCCCGCGCAGGGGGCCGCTGTGCTGGAACGGCCGACGCCGGTCCTCCACCACGGCCGCGAGGATGGCCAGGGGGCCCTCGCCCTGAAACGGCGGCACCCCCTCGACCGCCGTGAACAAGGTCGCGCCGAGCCCCCACACGTCCCCGGCGGCGCCGACGCGGGCGCCGCGGGCCCGCTCGGGGGCGATGTAGGCGGGCGAGCCGACGAGCGTCCCCGCCTCGGTCAGGGTCGCGTCCCCCTCGGTGACGGCGATGCCGAAGTCGGTGAGCCGCGCCTGCCCGTCGTTGGTGACCAGGACGTTGCCGGGCTTGACGTCGCGATGCACGACACCGCCGCGGTGGGCGGCCTCCAGGGCGTAGGCGAGGCTGACGCCGATGCGGGCCACCTCCAGCGCGGGCAGCCGCCCGGCGGCGCGGATGAGCTCGGCGAGCGAGGTGCCGTCGACGTACTCCATGACGATCCACGTGTGGTCGTCGGTGTCGAGGACGTCGTAGACCGTCACCAGGCCGGGGTGACGCAGCCGGGCCGCGGCGCGGGCCTCGCGCAGCACCCGTTCGCTGAGCACCGCCCGCTCGGCCGGGGACGCCACCGCCGGTCGCCGGACCTCCTTGATGGCCACCCGACGGCGCAGCAGGGTGTCCTCGCCCTCGCGGACGACGCCGCCGCCGCCGCTGCCGAGCACCCGCCCGAGCCGGTAGCGACCGGCGAGCCGACGTTCCTGGCCCGTGGCGCGATCGGTCGCCATCGCTCGCACAGCCCCCTGATCGTGAGGATTTCTCCGCTCTACCCATCCTCTGACGTGGAAACCGGAAAGATGGGGGAAATGGCGCGCAGAGTTCGCCCACAATCCCACAGCCCCGGTCAGGTCGGGCCCGGGCCGGCACCGCCGAGGCCAGGCGGCCACCGCCTTCGGCCCTGACGGGAGGCCCCCGTCGCGGCGCAAACCGTCCCGTCCGGCTGGGCGGGCCAGCGCACCGGGTGCCCATCGGTGCTGCGGCACGGGGCCCGGACGGAGCATGCCCGCACCCCACCGATCACGCACAGACACCGAGATGTCCGGTCGGCGGCGGCGATGACGGCGGGACGACGACCTGGTCGTGCGCTGGCACCGCGCTGGCGCGCCGTCCGGGCGTTGTACAGCGGCGCGCCCGTGCAGCAGGGTGGAGGCCATGCCGAAGCACGTGCCGCCGCGGCCCGCGCCGTCCCGCCCTGCGCCGCCCCGCCCTGCGCCGCCCCCGGCCTCCGCCGCCCTGGTCCCCGCCGCGGCGGATCAAGCTGCGGCGGATCAAGCTGCGGCGACCGCGTTGCGCCGCGCTTTCCGGCGTCACGCCGCCGGGGTGACGATCGTGACGATGAACGGCGCGCAGGGCCCGGTGGGGTTCACGGCGACGTCGGTGGCGTCGCTGTCGCAGAGCCCGCCGCTGGTGTCGCTGTCCCTGGCGGCGGGCTCGTCGATCGTCCCGGCACTGCACGCGGCGGACACCCTGGTCGTGCACCTGCTCGCGCACGACCAGCATGACCTGGCCGCCCGGTTCGCGGCGCCGGGCGCCGACCGGTTCGCCGCGCCGACACGATGGCGCCCGCTGGGCACCGGGGAACCGCTGCTGATCGACGCCGCGGTCTGGCTGCGCTGCCGGATCCGACAGCGGATCCCCGCGGGCGACCACTGGCTGGTGGTGGCCGAAGTGGTCGAGAGCCGGGCGGGGCGGTCCGTCGCGCCGCTGGTCTACCACGACGGCGGCTATGGCACGTTCGTCGGTGCCGCCGCCGGCGGCCGAGGAGACGGCGGCGGCGGGAGCGGCGGAGGGAGCGGCAGCGGCAGGAGCGTCGGCGGCCCGCCCGCCACGGACGACGGCGACCTGGGCATCCGCGCACGTCAGGCGGCTCGCCCGGTCCGGCCGGGTCGAACCACGTCCACAAAGGGCGGGCGATGACGGTTTGTCTCCCCGTCGACGGGCACACAACCGGCACGCACGAGGCACCGGACGCCGACGAGGAGGGATTCCCGATGAAGATCCTGGAACGCATCAGGGGCGACGTGCGACGGTTCCGGCTGCGGCGCCGGGAGCGGGCCGCGCATCCCGACCGCAACCCGCGGTACTGATCGCGCGGCACCACCAGCACGGCCCCGGGCGCGGGGTGGGAGGGCATCACCCCTCCCACCCCGCGCCCTTCGTCTCTCCGATGGCCGCCAGCTCGCCTTCATGATCTTTTCGAGGTCGCCGGCGATTCGTCAACAGCGTTGATTATCTTGTGGTTCCCGAGGTCCGATCCTTCCGGCCGCGCCGGTCCGGATCCGCCAGGGGTACCAGCCGGCGCTCCCCGAGGGCCGTGAGCGCGGCCAACGGGCGGGTGGCCAGCGTGAACAGGACGGCCAACGCCGGGCGGTGCTCGCGGACCAGCTCCGGGCCGATCCTGGCCATCACGGCGGTGAGCCCCGGCAGCGGGCGACCGAACAGGGTCACCTCGGCGATGCGGTCCTCGGCGTCGAGGCGGAGCAACTGCGCCTCCTCGAACTCCTGGCGTCCGCAGCGGCCACGGTAGAACAGCGCCCGCGTCCGGCCGTCTGGGTCGGTGACGACGGTGTGGTACTCGATCGCGTCGATGACGTCGAAGGCGGCGTGCAGCATCTCCTGCGCCCGCGCCCGCCCGCGGAAGCGGAACGCCGCGGTCAGCGGCGAGATGACGACGACGTCATCGGCCAGGCAGGCCGCCGCCGCGGCACTGTCGAGGGCCTCCCCTGCGCGCTGCCAGCGCTCGACGACGTCGACGGGCTCGAGGGGATCCGCGGGAGCGAAGGACATCCGGTGTCTCCTCTTCGCGCCGGCCGGCCGGCCCCGACCGTCCGTCGATGTGATCGCCGCCACGAAACGATACGCCGGGCGCCGACCCCACAGGACGCGGTCGAACGCCCACTCCCCCTGCTGCCGGGCCCGGTCGAACCGGCTCACCACGGCGAACTCCTCCGCGACGGCGCCGTGCTGCCCTGATCACCGTGCTGGCACGGAGGTTGACCGGCCGGCGGGTCCTTCTGCCCCACGCAGGGCGACCCACCCGTTCGGGGGCCCTCGGCAGGCCCGGCCGGGCACCACCGTCGGAAGCGCCGGCAGCCGTCCTCACCTGCCATCCCCTTTTCCCTGGCCGGCGGAGGGTGGCGCAAACGGGCTACACCCTTTCCGTGAGCTCTTTCCGGTAGCCACTTTCAATCTTCACCCCTAGGTCCATGGCGGACCAACAACCTGCGCACCGCGCACCGTGACGGGCCGAAATCCGAGAAACTCGTTGATTGAAGCCCGAAAGGGCTCCGTTCGACCCGTGCGGACGGCCCTTGACACGCCTTCACGCTGACGAAGGTTGCGCCACCAAGGGCGCGACTTCGATCGCAGTTCTGCCCGAGGGTCGCCCCGGACGTCCTTCGTATCGCTCCCCACCGCGGGGTACCCCGTTCGTCGGCGATCTCGCCTTACCCTCTCTGAACTGGTGTTTTGCCTCGGACGGCGGACGAAGTACGTGCCGTCGACCCCGTCCCGCACTCCGAGCGACGCCGTCTGCACGCGTGTGCATCTTCTCGAGTCGAAGCAGGCGGGGAGCCCAATCTTCGTCCCGAGCCCACCGCGGTAAGGTGCAAATGCCCAGATTTCTGGATGACGTTGCCGGGAGCTCAAAGTAATGCAATGGATCACACGCTCTCATCTGAGAGCGGGCGCTCGAACGATCGGCGCCGTGGCGGCGACGGGATGTCTGACGTTGGGTCTGCCCGGCGTGGCGTCAGCGACCCCAACGCCGAACAAGGATGCCGGACTGGTGACGCTGGTTCAGGGGCTGCCGGATATGAAGGCGGACGTCACCATGGACGGGCAGACCCTCATCAAGGACCTCGTGGCCAAACAGGTGGCGGCGCCGACGCCGCTGGTCGCCGGGGACCATCGCGTCGAGATCCGGCCTGTCGGTCAGGCGGCGAGCGCGGCGACGCCGGTCGCGACCGACGTCGCCGTCCGCCCGGGCACCCGGCTCTCGGTCGCCGTGGGTCTCGACGCGGCGGGCAAGCCCCTTGCGCGGGTCTACGACGACAGCACCAGCAAGAACTGGCCGGCCAACACGTCGGCGATCGTCGTCCGCGACGTCGCGGCGCTGACGAGCGGCCAGATCAAGATCGACGGCAAGTACGTCGGCGACGTACCGAGCGCCGGTCAGGTCGTCCACCTCTTCCCTCCCGTCTCGCCCGAGGTCGCCGTCAACGGCGTCACCTGCCTCATCACCGGCAAGACCAAGGACGGCCTGCCCTGCGTCTACGTCGGTCCGCCCGTCGTCGGCGTACCGGGTGTCGGCACTCCGGGTGTCGGAGGCGTGGACGTGCCCTGCGTCACCACCGACAAGACGAAGGACGACCTCCCCTGCGTCGGCGGCGTGCCCGGAGCCGGGGGCGTGCCCGGAGCCGGCGGCGTGCCCGGAGTCGGCGGCGTGCCCGGAGTCGGCGGCGTGCCCTGCGTCACCGACAAGCCGGTCACCGACAAGCCCAACGGCATCCCCTGCGTGCCCGGTGTCGGCGGCGTTCCCGGCGGCGGCACGCCAGGCGGTGGCGTTCCCGGTGGCGGCGTTCCCGGTGGAGGCACCCCAGGCGGTGGCGTTCCCGGTGGCGGAACCCCAGGTGGCGGCGTTCCCGGCGGCGGCACGCCAGGCGGTGGCGTTCCCGGTGGCGGCGTTCCCGGCGGCGGCACCCCAGGTGGCGGCGTTCCCGGTGGCGGCGTTCCCGGCGGCGGCACCCCAGGTGGCGGCGTTCCCGGTGGCGGCGTTCCCGGCGGCGGCACCCCAGGTGGCGGCGTTCCCGGTGGCGGCACCCCAGGTGGCGGCGTTCCCGGCGGGGGCACCCCAGGCGGGGGGACGCCCGGTGGAGGTACGCCGGGCGGCGGCACGCCAGGCGGGGGCACGCCAGGGTCGGGGGGGTCGCACACGGTCACGGTGACCGACACCACGGGCAAGCCGCTGGTGCCGGCCCAGACGGTGCCGACCAAGCCCGGGTCGACCACCAACCTGTACATCGTCGGTGGCCCCGGCTCCTACAGCTGGCTGTCCCACCAGGCCGCGAACTCGCCCACGTCGGTCAACGCCGGCAACAGCGGGCTGGCCGCGGATGACGATCACCCGCCCGTGCTGGCCATCGGCGCGCTCGGCCTCGCGGTCGGGTCGGCCGGGGTCCTGTTCGGGTGGCAGCGCCGCCGAGCGTGGCTGGCCCGCCGACAGGGATGATCGAACATCGCCGACGAACGGCGACCGCCGGTCCGCCGTCCGAGGACGACACGGACGGACCGGCCGCGCCGGCCGCGGGCCAGGAGCCGGTGCCGGGCGGGCCGGATCGGCCCAGGTCGCCGGGCACCCGGCTGGCGCGGACCCGTCGACGTCGCCGTGGCCGCCGCCTGCTGGTGGTCACGGCGACGGTCGCCGGCGTCGTCGGCGGCAGTGGCATGGCCGGATGGGTGGCGTCGAGACCCCCCGCCGACGTCGGTTCGCTCGCCGCGGGTGCGACGCCGGCCGCCTCCCCGGGGGCGGCGGCGTTCGCGAGTTCCACCCGAACGGGCGCCGCGGCGGGGACCGCGGCGCCGTCGCCGTTCACCGATGCCCAGACGGTCCAACAACGCCGGCCGACGGCCGTCGCCGCGGCGAGCCTGGGCATCTCGGCGCCGGTGACGGTGGCCTCCGTCAACGCGACCACGCGCGCGCTCAACGTGCCGGTCGACCCGGCGATACTGGGATGGTGGGCGGGAGGCGCGGCCCCGGGCGCGTCCTCGGGGACGGTCGTGCTCGCCGGGCACGTGGACTACAACGGCCGCCCCGGCGCCCTCTACCCGCTCAGCCGGGTCGAGACAGGGGCCCTGGTCGAGATCACCAGCGCCGACGGCACGAAGCACGACTACCGGGTGGTGACCCGCCGGCACGTCGTGAAGACCAGGTTGGCGGACACGGGTGTCTTCCGGACGGACGGCCCGCCCCGCCTGGCCCTCATCACCTGCGGCGGCGCGTTCAACACGACCACACACAGCTACCGCGACAACCTGATCGTCCTGGCACTTCCCGTCTGAGCCGGCTTACCGGCTGCCCGGGTGGCCGGGTGGCCGGGTGGCACGCCCGGACGGGCGCAGGCCCGCTCCATCACACGCTGGTCGCTCCGCCCCACGCCGGACGCCGCCGGGTCACGCATCCTGGACCTGGCCTTACTCGGCGCATACCCGCAAAAATTGTGCGTAAACGGACGAATCCCTAGTGTCTCGCCCATGAGAACGCGGATGTGGAGACGGCGGATCCTGCTGCCCTCGATGATCGCGGTGAGCACGCTGGTCGGCCTGACGGTCGGGGGCGCCCCGGCACGGGCGGCGACGTGCCCGGCGACGGGGACCAGCAGCGACGACGGATCGTCGATCACCTGTGTCACCTCCCCCGTGGCCGGCGACGCGCGCCTGGTCGACGTCACGATCCACTCGACGGCCATGAACGCCGACGAGTCCGTGCGCCTGCTGCTGCCGACCTCCTACGACACCCAGCCCGACCGGACCTGGCCGGTGCTGTACCTGCTGCACGGCGGGGCGAGCAGCAGCGACATGGCCTCCGACCACACCGACTGGTCGGAGAACACCGACGTCGAGAGCCGGACCGCCGGCCGCAACGTGATCGTCGCCATGCCCGACGGCGGCAGCGCCGGGTGGTACAGCGACTGGGTCGGCGACCCGGCCCGCTGGGAGACCTTCCACACCGTCGAGCTGCGCCAGCTCCTCGAACGCAACTACCGGGCCGGCTCCGACCGGGCGATCGCCGGCCTGTCGATGGGCGGATTCGGCGCGCTGTCCTACGCGGGCCGCCACCCCGGCGACTTCAAGGCCGTGGCCGCCTACAGCGGCGTCGCCCACCCCTTCGGCGACCCTCAGGGCTTCCAGATGCTCCTGGCGGGATCCGGGAAGGACATCAACGCCCTGTGGGGCGACCCGACGACCACGTCCGGGGCGGCGACCTGGCAGCAGCACGACCCGTACTACCTGGTCGACAACCTGGCGTCCATCCCGGTCTACATCTCCTCCGGGGACGGCACCCCGGGCCCGGACGACGACGACCCCGGCCTGGTCAACCTGGAGACGACCACGAACACCCAGAGCCAGGCGGTCGCCCAGCACCTCGCCGACGCCTACGTCGCCGCGCACCCCGGGGCGAGCGGCGATCCGCTGCTCACGACGCACTTCTACAGCCCCGGCGTGCACACCTGGCCCTACTGGTCGCGCGAGCTCGACGCCTCCCTGCCCACCCTGCTCACCGCGATCGACGCCTAGCCGTTCGCACGCGGGCGGCCCCGGTCGCGGTGCGTTCTGCACGGTCTGGGCCCGCGGAGATCTCCTACGGCCGCGAGTGGACAGGCCCCACCCGTCCAGGCCGCGTCCGGTCCCGCGACGGCGGTGTGCTCGCCGCCCGGTAGGCGGCGAGCAGGTGGGAGCCGATGAGGGCGTTGCCCCGCGCGGAGGCGTGCAGGCCGTCGGGGGCGAACAGGGTCGGGTCCGCGCCGAAGCGCCGTGACACGGCGGTCCGCAGGGTCACCGGCGTGCCGCCGGCCGCGGCGACCGCCGGCGTCTGCGCCCGTTCGAGCAGCAGGCCCAACAGCCAGAGGACCTCGCGCAGCGGCGAGCGGACGGCGGAGATGACGCTCAGGTCGGGCGTGGTGCCCACGATCACCCGGGCACCGCCGCGGCGCAGGTCGGTGACGGCGCCGGCGAGGTGGCGGGCGGCGGCCGCCGGGGAGGTCCGGTTGCGGATGTCGTTGACGCCGATCGAGATGACGGCCAGGTCGGGCGCCGCGGGGGCGACCCGGGCGACCTGGGCGGCGAGATGCTCGGCCCGGGCGCCGTCGCGGGCGGCGCTGACGACGCGCACGTGCCGGCCGCCCCCGTCACCGACGCCGTCACCGAGGGCGCGGGCCAGCCAGCCGCCGAGGGTGTCGTCGTAGTCGTGCACGCCGGTGCCCTGGGCGCTGGAGTCGCCGAGGATCCCGAGGGTGAACGGCGGATGCGTGGGGTTGCCGTAGTACTCGCGCACCGGCGGCGCGGGGGTGGTCAGCGGCCGCACCCGGCCGTCGGCCGCGCCGCCCTGGTACAGCGCCAGACGCCACACCCCGACGCCCGCCCCCACGAACGCGCCGCTGCCCGCGGCCCCCGCCGACAGCAGCAACCGGCCTCGCCCGATCATCGCTCCCCCCTCCGGCCACCGACGGGTGGCACGTCCCCCGGCGATCGATCCCCGCCCGCGGCGCCCGTGCCCGCCCGACCGGCGACGCTCGTCACCGGCGGGTCGAACGGACCCGCGACGCGAGGCCGGCGACGTCCCGCGGGCCGTGCTCGGCGAACGCGACGCGGACGGCGGACAGCGTGCCGCGGGCAGGCCCAGATTTTACCCACGGCAGTCGTCACCGCCAGCCGATCCGCCAGCACCGCCCACCAGTGCGGCGCAGCGCCGGAGAGGTACTTCCGATTGGGCGAACGCCGTCCCCGGCCCCCGATCCTCCGCCGCCGTCGCCCCGCCGCGCAGCGGGGCGACGAAGGTCACCACGCCTGCCCGCGGAATACCCGAGACGACCACACGACGCTGTTTACCAAGCCGTAACGGAGAATCGATCCCCTGCCTCCGGACAGATATGGTTTGCTTCCCTCATCCCTCTCGCGGCGGAAACGCCCGCCCGGGCGGGGCACGCGGATCCGGTCCAGATACCGCGTACGGACCGGCGAGCCCGTGAGCGGCGACGAACGTGCCGCCTCGGCGCCGGCGACCTCGGCGACCCGGCCACCCCGGCTGCTGCGGTGACCCCGGCTGCTGCGGCCGTTCTGCCGGATCATCGGCCTGCGCTCGGCGCTCGGCCGGCGCTCGGCGCCGACCCTCACCAGGTCCGACCCAACACCGGCCACGGCCCACCACCTGCCGCGGACACGAACACGGACACGGACACCATCGGATCCAGCCCATCCCGAATCTGGCACACCCCGGACCCCGCCCTGCCCTGCCCTGCCCTGCGGCGGCCGACCGGCGCCCATCCCTCCATCCACGCCCCACTCCCGCGGACGGATGCAATGACCTCACAGAATTCGTCGACGGTCGCCGACCTCACCATCCTCCCCCTGTCACCGAGGTTCGGCGCGGAAGTCGGCGGAATCGACCTCCGAACGGATCTGACCCCGGAACGGCGCGCGCTGCTCCGTACACTTCTCTTTGAACACGGGGTGTTGGTCTTCCGGGATCAGGCGCTGGACACCGCCGGTCACGTCGCGTTCGCCGAGGCGTTCGGCCAGATCCTGGTGTTCACCAGCGTCGTCGACCCGGAGCCGGCCCGCCCCGGCGTTCACGAGGTCCACGGCGGCAGCGTCGGCTGGCACTTCGACGCCAGCAGCCTGCCCGCACCGCCGGTGGCCACGGTCCTGCGGGCCGTGCGCGTGCCGGCCGAGGGCAACGACACCCTGTGGGCCAGCGGCGTGGCCGCCTACCAGGCGCTGACCCCCGAGCTGCGCGCGCTGGCGACCGGCCGGTACGTCACCCACGGCCGCGGGGTGGTGCGCGGCCCCGACGACGAACGCCCCGTCGTCGCGCACCGGCTGGTCCGCCGGCACCCGCACACCGGCGAGCACTACCTCTACATCAACCTGCCGGACTGGGACAGCCCGCTGATCCTCGGGATGAGCCCGGACGACAGTGACGCGCTGGTGGCCGAGCTGCGCGCCGCGTACCTGCGCCCGGAACACCAGATCCGCCTGCACTGGACGCCGGGGACGATCGTGCTGTGGGACAACCTGGCCGTCCTGCACAGCGGCACCGGAGAACACGATCCCGACACCCGCCACCTCGTGCGGATCTGCCTCGCCACGCTGCACCCGTGACCACCCCGGGCGGACCGCGGGGATCGCGCGGATCGCGGGGATCGCGCGGATCGCGGGGATCGCGCGGATCGGCGCCTTGACATGAAGTCGGGTTCAGCATCCAGGCTGGGTACACGTGATCGGATGACCACCGCGGCACCCGACGCGACGCCCGGAGGAGACCCACCCGATGCCACCCTCGACGCCGCCGATCGCCCCGACGTCGGCCGCCCCGACGTCAGCCGCCCCAACAGCAACCGCCCCGGCTCCCACCACCACGTCGACCACCGCCCCGGCACCCACCGACGACGCCGCCCGGCCGCTCGCGCTCGCCGTGATCGTCGGCAGCGTGCGGGCGGGACGGCTGGGGCCGGCGGTCGCCGGCTGGTTCGCCGGCCACGCCCGTGACCGTGACGACATCCACCTCGACGTCCTCGACCTGGCCGCCTTCCCGTTGCCCGCCGACATGGCCGCCGCCCCCGGTTCGCCGCCCGAGCGGCTCGTCCGCGAGCTCGGGCAGCGCCTCGCCGCCGCGGACGGGTTCGTCGTCGTCACCCCCGAGTACAACCACAGCTACCCCGCGGCGCTGAAGACCGTCATCGACACCTACCGCGAGGAGTGGTTCGCCAAGCCGGTCGGGTTCGTCTCCTACGGCGGGGTGAGTGGCGGCCTGCGGGCCGTCGAACACCTGCGGGCCGTCTTCGCCGAGCAGCACGCCGTCACCGTCCGCGACGGCGTCAGCTTCCACGGCCCGAACGCCGACGACTTCACCGCGGACGGCCCGGCGGGCGGGGCGGGCTCGCCGGCGTACGCCGCCGCCACCCGTCTGCTCGACCGGCTCGGCTGGTGGGGCCGGGCCCTGCGCCACGCCCGCGCCACCGCCCCCTACGCCGCCTGAGCCACCGGAGCCACCGGAGCCACCGGAGCTATCGGAGCCATCCCTGACCGCGACCCCGCCACGGGGTCTACGTCGATCGCCGCCTGCTCCAGCGGCACCGCGCCACGGTCCGTTGCGCGCGCCGCGGCGGACGACACGGTCGGGGTCCGTCGCCCCCGGACCGGCCGGCCGGGCGCCCTTGCGCGGCCGAGTGACCGCGCCATCGCCGACCACGGGACATCACAGCGTCCAGATCACGGCCTGGGGCACGAAGGCCCCGGCGACCGCCGAGCTTCCCACCACCGTCTGAGCCCCGGTGATCGCCGCGGCGAAACTGTAGTCGCCGCCGAGCGTGCCGAGATCGGTGGTGGTTCCCTGGTACCAGCGGATGGCGTGGTCGTTGCCGGCGGTGTTGAGCGCGGTCGCGCAGACATATCCCCGCGCACTGATGCCACCCGGATCGACGCGCAGTCCGAAACCCGTGATCCGAGTGCGCCGGCCCCGGCTCCAGACGAACGCGTTGATCTCCGTTCCGATGCTGCGCACCAGGATTTCGCCGTTGTCGTTGATGCCGACCGCCTCACTCTGCTGGTCGCCGGAAAGAACGCCCAGATCACGCAGCACCCCGCGCTCCCACAGAAATGCCCGACTGCCCCCGCCGACAGTCTCACTCGTCCCCGCCACCTGGCCGCGGGCGTTCAGCCCCACCGCCCGGCTCCAACCTCCGCCGAGGGTGCCGACGTCGTGGATGCGCCCGTCCGACCAGACGAAGGCATGGTTTTGACCGGTCGCCGTCGCACTGGTTCCGCAGACCTGCCCATGGTCGTTGACGGCCACGCCCTCGCTCGACGGCCCGCCGAGCGTCCCCAGGTCGGTCATGACATTGTCCGCCCAGAGGTAGGCGTGCCGGTCGCCGCCCGCGACGCTGGAGGTACCCACGATCCGCCCGCGGGCGTCGACGCCCGCGGCCTGGCTCCACCGGCCGCCCAGCTCGTCGGTCCCGCCG
This sequence comes from Frankia alni ACN14a, assembly GCF_000058485.1. Taxonomy (NCBI): domain Bacteria; kingdom Bacillati; phylum Actinomycetota; class Actinomycetes; order Frankiales; family Frankiaceae; genus Frankia; species Frankia alni. Next base: position 3,567,841 of record NC_008278.1, on the reverse strand, counting down.
AGGTAGCCCAGCGGCTGGTGACGGCCGTGGGCCCAGCGGAACGCCTGCCGGGTGTAGTGGCTGACGAGATCGCCGACGACGACGCCCGACTCGTTGATCGCGGTGGGGCGGCTGCTCTGCGGCAGCACCCGCAGCACGCCGGCCCGCCAGACGAAGCCGCCGACCTCGAACGCCGAGCGCTGCCAGAAGCCCGCCACCAGGCCGTCGACGTTCCCGCAGACCACCTGGCCGGGTCCCACACCGGTGGGGTCGGGGATGGCTGTGGCGGCCAGCGCCTGTGGGCCGGTCCGCTCCCGTGCGGACGGCTGCGCGGGGAGCGTCGCGGGCCCGCCGCCGCGGCCGGCGACTCCGTCGAGGACCGCGCCGGACCGCAGCCTCGAAGGAAAGCTGTTCCGGATCCGGCTGACCGGCAGGGCGGGCGTCAGAGCTGACAGGAGGCCTGCCTGTACGAACGCGCGTCGATTTTCCACCCGGGTTCCCTTCAAGCCTGTCGGCGACGTAACCGTCGATGCGTGGACGGCGTCGCGTTCAGCGATCCCCCGCGCTTTCCCGACCCGCCCTCCGGGTCGGCACTATCCCATCGGGACGATCAGACGGCCGGCAGCGACACGACCCCGGACCCTGGAGCCGGGTCCGTTTCCGGGAGATCGAGAGAATTCGGAGCAGCGATAACATCTCGCTGACCAGACTTTAACCGGGCGCTGGTTGGCCGTAGGAGGCGGTAGCGCACCCGGCCGCCGTCGGCATGAATCGTCGCCATTCCCCCTCGGAGTGGGCGGACTGCGGACATCGCGGCCTAGATGGTTACGATTCGCAGGGCGTCTCCGGCACCCTCCCGACGAACCGTCCGCTCACTGAAGAGCAGTTGCTCCGCCCTTGCCAGAAGATCCTGCGGTATCACCAGCAGAACCATCGGATACTGGAGTTCAAGCTTGACCAGGAAGGGCTGGAGCCGCTGGATCTCGACCACCGTGTGACCGAGCTGGACCACGCCGACCACGCCGCCGTCCAACAGGACCAGCCCGTCGGGGACGGGCACGCCGGGCCTGACCGCGTCCATGTTCTCCACGTGCCACTGACGAGCGCTCACCCAGCCGCGCACCTGCGTGCCCACCACGCCCTCCTCCTCGATCCGCAGCCGGGCCCTGGCCACCAGTGCCTGGTGGATGACGCCCATGGGATGGGAGACGGCGATGGGCACGGTGTCCAGATCGGCCCGGATGACCAGGTGCACCCCGGTCGGCGTGAGGTGGACGAGTCGTCCCTGATAGGTGAGCGCGTGCTCCGCGTGGACGATGCCCGCGCTTTCCCACCGCCGCACGACCGCCCGCACGGCGTTCCTTGTGATTAGTCGCTGCGGATCCAGGAGATGCGGGATGTCCGATTCGAAGATGGCCACCATATCGTAGATCCACTCCAGCGCGAACAGGTCACGCCGGTTGAGCCGGATGGACCCCTTGTCCGCCCTGGTCCGACGCTGGATGTCGGCCATATGCGGTTAGCCGGCGAGCGGCGGTGGAGGCGGCGATGGGGGCAGAAAGTCGACCCCGCCAGGAGGGGGCTTGCAAGACGGTTGTGATTTCCGGTTCATAGCCGTGACTATACCTGAACCAGCGCCTTGGAATGAGCTTCCCCACCCGCCCCTCGGGGCACCGGGAAGCGCTGCACGAGAGGCAATTCATTGAATGAGACACACGGCTGGGACAGTGTCTGTAGATTGCCTGGTCACCGCCCTGCCGGGGTCCGCCCAGCAAGAACGTATCCACCCAGAATTGGACTCTCACCCAAGAAGGACGGTCCGGTCGAACGTCGGATCCGGCCACGGTGCGCGCGCCCGCCGGTCCCGCCGGTCCCGCCTCCGCGGTCGAGCGTGGCCCGGCCGCGCGAAACCGACGCGGTCACGACCCCGGGAGTGCGAGAGCGAGTGCGGCAGTGAGTGCGGGAGGAAGCGAGCCTCGGCCGGCCCGGCCGAGGGCTCCGGGAGTCAGATGGCGACGATCTGCAGGCTGTCGCCGGCGCGACCTCGCCGATCGCGACGTTCACGGGAGAGAACGCCCTCGGTCCTCGGCAGAAGATCCTCCGGAATCACCACCAGGACCACAGGATATCGGAGCGCGAGCTCAGCCAGGAAGGGCTGGATCCGCTGGACCTCCACGACCGTGTGACAGACCTGAACCACCCCGACCGTGCCGTCATCCAGGCAGACCAGACCATCGGGATCAGGCCCGGCGGCCCGCACCATCGCCACGTTCTCCACCTGCCACCGGCGGGCGCTCACCCAGCCGAGCACGCGCGCGCCCGCCACGCCACGCACCTCGATCCGCAGCCGGGCCCGCGCCACGAGGGCCTGGTGGATGACTCCCATGGCGGCGTGGTCAGCGGCCGGCCCGGTGTCGAGATCGGCCCGGATGACCAGGCGGGTCCCGGCCGGCGTGAGCTGCACCAGTCGACCCTGGTAGGTGAGGGCATGCTCCGCCGGGACGATGCCCGCGCTCTCCCACCGGCGAACGATCGCCCGCACGGCGTTCCTCGTAATCGGCTTGTTCGGATCCAGTAGATGCGGGATGTCCGATTCGAAGATGGCCGCCATATCGTAGATCCACTCCAGCGCGAACAGGTCACGCCGATTGAGTCGAATGGACCCTTTGTCCACTCGCGTCCGGCGCGGGAGGTCGCTCATCCCCGGCTAGCCGGCAGACGACGGCGCCGGAGAAACGAGGCAACCCGGTGGGGACTGCCGAGCAGGTGGCATCTGATCCATGCGCGGGATTGTACCCGGCCAGACACCAGGGAATGCCCCCACATCGCCACCCCTGAAGCGACGGAAGAGAGCCGCTCCCAGGCGGTCGGTCACCGCGCTACGCGGCCCTCCAGAACTCCGACAATGGCTGTACTCCGCCCTTCCACCGACCGGAGAAATCCGTATTCAGACAGATGGCTGCGCAAAGTTTGCTTTGCCTGCGGAAACGTCGGGCTCGGCGAGCCCGGGCCATCGCCGCGGCGACGATGACCGGCCGGACGTGGCCGGGCTCCGGTTCGCCGCAGCACCCACGGAGCGTGGCGAGCGCTCACAGCCAGCCCTTGCGGCGGAACACGACGTAGAGGATCGCCGCGGACAGCACGAGAACGAACAGGTCGACGGAGAATCCCCAGCTCTCGCCGCTGCCCGGGTAGGGGACGTTCTGGCCGAAGAAGCCGGTGATGAGGGTCGGCACGGCGATGATCGCCGCCCAGCCCGTCATCTTCTTCATCACGAGGTTCAGCCGGTTGCTCTGGATCGTCAGGTTGGTGTCCAGGATCGAATTGATCATGTCACGCAGGCTGTCGGTCCACTCCGTCGCACGCAGCACGTGGTCGTAGACGTCCTGGTAGGCGGAGACCAGCCCGTCGGTGACGAGCCCGGTGTCGCGGCGCATGAGGCTGTTCACCGCCTCACGCATGGGCAGGATCTCCCGGCGGAGCTGGACCAGGCTCTTGCGCAGCTCGAAGCTGCGCCGGTGCACGGTCCCCTCCGGCACGTCCTCGTCGAAGAGCATGTCCTCGAGGTCCTCCAGGGCGCCGTCCAGCGCCTGCACGGCGGTGAAGTAGCCGTCGACGACGACGTCGATGATGCCGTGGACGAGGTAGGCGACGCCGTGCGCGGCCAGGTCGGCACCGTGCACCCGGCGCAGCACCTCGTCGAGGTCGAACGTGTCGTCGCCACGCACGGTGACCAGCGTCCGCCCGGCGATGAACGCGGAGATCTCCTGGCTGACCAACTCCCCGGAGGCCACGTCGAGGCGCACGGCGTAGGTGTTGAGGAACAGGTGGGTCGGGTAGCGGTCCAGCTTCGCCCGCTCGCCGGCCGACAGCGCGTCCTCGACGGCGTGCGGGTCCAGGCGCAGCTCGTCGGCGACGAGGTGGAGCTGCTCGGCGTCCGGGGCGCACAGGTCCAGCCAGACCACCACGTCGTCCTGCCCGCGGAAGCGATCGACGTCGGAAAGGGGGAAGTTCTCCTCGGTCAGCACGCCGCCGCGGAACGCCCGGGTTCGCGCCGCGCCGCCGCGGGGGTGGCCCGCCGCCTCGTCGCCACCGGCCGCCGCCTGACTCGCCGGACCCGGCCGCCCCGATCGCCTGTCCGCGTCGAGGCCGGCGTCGGGACCGGGACCGGCGTCCGGGGCGGGACCGGCGTGGGCGCCATCGCCCACGCCGGTGTGGGGCGGGGGTGTGTCCGCCAGACCCACACGTCCGGATCCGCCCTGATCGACCATGGCCGCCACCGCCTTTCGCCTGCGTGCGGCCCCGCGACCGCTCCGCTGCGAAGGCGGTACCCAGGTCGGCCCGGTCACTCCCGTCGCGCACTGGACCGATCTGTCAACAAACCGATGCCGGTGTGCGCCTGCCGCGGGCGGTGGGGACCTCAGCGCACGTCGCGCGGGCGGAACTGGACGCTGATCCGGGGACCCACCGGGCGGGCCGACTTGGGCACCGCGTGGTCCCAGGTGCGCTGGCAGCTTCCGCCCATGACGATCAGGTCGCCGTGGCCGAGTTCGAAGCGCAGCGCCGGGCCGCCGCCACGCGGGCGCAGCAGCAGCGGCCGGGGGCAGCCCAGCACGACGATCGCCACCATCGTGTCCTGCCGGCCACCGCGCCCGATCCGGTCGCCGTGCCAGGCGACGCTGTCCCGGCCGTCGCGATACAGGCACAGGCCCGCGGTGACGAACCGCTCCCCCAGCTCGGCCGCATAGCGCTCGTCGAGCGCGTCGCGCGCCGCGGCCAGCGCCGGGTCGGGCAGCGCCTCGCCGCCGCCGTAGAAGGCCAGCAGCCGCGGGACGTCGACCACCCGCTCGTACATGGAACGCCGCTCGGCCCGCCAGGGGACCCCGTCGCGCAGCCGCTCGAACAGGGCATCCGCCCCCTCAACCCAGCGCGGCCGCAGATCCACCCACGCGCCCGCGGACAGCACACGCCGGCGCACGGCCCCCGCGAGCGGACCGACCTCGACCGACGCCGCCGCATCGAGCAGCGACGCCTGGAACGGGGCGACCTCCACCGACCCAGACTATCAAACACCCGTTCGATCGGGGCGGGTGCGGGGCAGGAGCACCAGCGTGACGAGAAGGGCGGCGGCGGCGAAGAACGCCCCGGCGAGGAAGGCGTCGTGGAAGACGTCGGCCCGCGCCTGGTGCACCAGCGCGGGCACGCCGTGCGCCCGGTCCGTCCGCTCGGCGAGGTCACGGAAGGCATAGGTGGCGGCGACCGCCAGGCCGATCGCGCCGCCCACCTCCTGGCTGGTGTTGATCAGGCCGGCGGCGAGACCCGACTCGTGTTCGCGGACGCCGGTGAACGCCACGACCTGGATCGGCACGAAGGACAGGCCGAGCCCCAGACCGGTACCGAGGAAGGCGGGCAGCAGGTCGACCGGGTAGGAGGCGTCGACGGGCGCTCGGAACAGCAGCAGCATGCCCCCGACGGTGAGCAGCAGCCCGATCATGAGGACCAGTCCGACGGGCACCCTGGTGACGAGCTGTGCGGCGATTCCCGCGCCGACCGCCACGATGACCGCGAGCGGCACGTATGCCAGCCCGGTCCGCAGCGGCGAATAGTCGAGAACCTGCTGCATGAAGAGGCTGGCGAAGAAGAACAGCGTCACCACGTTGCCGAACAGGAGCACCGCGGCGAGGTTCGCCGCGCGCAACGACGGCCGACGGAGAATTCCCAGCGTGATCAGTGGATCGCGGGCGCGTCGCTCGATCAGCAGGAACGCCCCGAGCAGCAGCGCGGAGACGGTGAATCCCGCCGCGATGAGCCCGACGGGCGGATCGGAGTCGTCGACGGTCTGCCCGAGAGAGAAGATCAGCAGGACCAGGCCGGCGGTCAGGGTGACCGCGCCGGCGAGGTCGAACGAGGAGCTTCGCCGGTCGGCCCGGCTCTCGTTCACCACGCCTGGCGCGAGCAGCGCGCCGAGCAGGCCGATCGGCACGTTGATGAAGAAGATCCAGCGCCAGCCGGGGCCGTCGGTCAGCAGGCCGCCGAGGGTCACGCCCGCCACGGACGCCACGCCGCTGAGCGAACCCCACACGCCGAGCGCCCTGGTGCGTGCGGGCCCCTCGGGGAAACTGCTGGTCAACAGGCTCAGCGCCGAGGTGGCGAGGAACGCCGCACCCAGGCCCTGCAGCCCGCGCGCGACGATGAGCTGGACCGCCTCCTGGGCGAACCCACCCAGCAGGGAGGACAGCGCGAACAGCGTCAGCCCGGTCTGCAACATCAGGCGGCGGCCGTAGGTGTCCGCGAGGCGTCCGCACAGCAGCAGGAATCCACCGAGCACCATGCCGTAGGTCGTCACCACGTACGGTAGACGTGTCGCGGAGATGTCGAGCTTGTCCTCGATGGTCGGCAGGGCGACGTTCACGATGGAGACGTCGAGGAAAGTCATGAAGCCGGCAATGCTGAGAAAGGCGAGGATGAGCCCGGGCCGGCGGCCGGACCCGGTCGGCGGAGAAGAGCGGACGACCGTGCCCCGCACGGATTCCGGAATGGACATGAAAGTGCTCCTGCTTCGGCGGCGCGCAACGGCGCACAACGGCGGACCGGAGGTTCGGGGCCCCCGGCACGAGCCAGTTCGACAGCGTTGGTCGAATGCATCGCGAAGCTAGCATTCCGGCTACATTAGGAACCTAGAAGAAAGCCACTATCCCGGAGGTGACCGTGCTCGACCCGCCCCAGACCCGGCCGTCCCCGGCCGCGCCGGCGACCGCGCTGCACCCGCAGCAGGCATGCCCCGTCTCGCCGGTGGTCGACATCGTCTTCAGCCGCTGGACCACTCCCATCCTCTGGACGCTGCACACCTTCGGCCGGCAGCGGTTCGTGGAGCTGGAGCGGCGGATCGGCACCATCACGCCCAAGGTGCTCACGCAGCGGCTGCGCCAGCTCGAACGCGACGGGCTGGTGGTGCGCACCTACCACCAGGAGGTGCCCCCGCGGGTGGAGTACGAGATCAGCGAACTCGGCGTCAGCCTCGCCCCGCTGTTCGCCGCGCTTGCCGGCTGGTCGCAGGCCAACGTCGACCGGGTCGAGCAGGCCCGGCGGTCCTTCGACGCGGCGCAGCAGGACCGTATGGATCACCGTCGGTAGCCGCGCCTCCGCGCGCCGTCCGGTCGTCCCGGCGTCGTCTTGGTGAAAAACAGGACAACTCCGGCCACGTAGGGTCGCCGGCCTTCTACTCTGACGGGGCACCGGGTGGAGGAGTCATGCGGACCGAACGTCGCGGGAGTCGGGCAGGGTGAGGTACGGACTCGGAGTCGATCTCGGGACCACCTTCACCGCGGTGGCCGTCGGTCATCCCGTCTCCGCGGGTCTCGGCCGCTGGGGCCACACCGAGATGGTGAGCCTGGGCAGCCGCAGCGTCGCCACCCCCGCCGTGGTCCACGCCGGCCCGGACGGCCGCCTGCTGACCGGCGAGGCGGCCGTGCGCCGGGCGGCGCTGGCGCCCGCCCACGCGGCCCTGGGGTACAAGCGCCGGCTCGGCGATCCCACTCCCCTGATGCTGGGCGAGGCCCCGTTCTCCCCGGCGGCGCTGCTGGCCGCCTCGCTCGGCGACACCGTGCGCGCGGTCACCGACCTGCAGGGGGCGCCGCCGGAGACCATCGTCCTGAGCCGGCCGGCCGTGTGGGGCCCCTACCGGATGAAGCAGTTCGACGAGGTGGCGCGGCTGGCGGGGGTCGGCGACGTGAGGATGGTGACCGAGCCGGTGGCCGCCGCCACCCACTACACCGCCGTCCGCCCGCTCCCACCGGGAGCGATCATCGCCGTCTACGACCTGGGCGGGGGCACGTTCGACACGGCCGTCCTGCGGTTCCGCGCGGGCGGAACGGAGATCCTGGGCCTGCCCGAGGGCGTGGAGTGGCTCGGCGGCCTCGACTTCGACGAGGCCGTCGTGCATCACGTCGACCGGGAGCTGGGCGGGGCCGTCAGCGACATCGATCCGCAGGACCACGCCGGTGCCGTCGCGCTGGCCCGGCTGCGGCAGGAGTGCGTGCTCGCCAAGGAGGCGCTTTCCTTCGACGAGGAGACCGTGATCCCGGTGTTCCTGCCGACCGCCCGCGCCGAGGTGCGGCTCACCCGCGCGCGGTTCGAGGACATGGTCCGCCCGGCGATCCACTCCACCGTGGACGCGCTGCACCGCACCCTGAGCTCCGCCGGGGTCGAGCCGGCGGACCTGTCGGCGGTCCTGCTGGCCGGCGGTTCCTCCCGCATCCCCGCGGTGGCCCGCACGGTCGAGTCGGCCCTGGGACGCCCGACCGTCGTCAACGCGCACCCCAAGCACCTGGTGGCGCTCGGCGCGGCCCGGATCGCCGCCCAGCTCCTCGAACCGGCCACCCCCCACCGCGCCGCCGCCGGCACGCTCCCGCGACCGACCGCTTCCCGCCGGCCCGCCACCACGCCGCCCCCACCGCCTCCTCCTTCTCCTCATCCACCGCCACCAGCGCCGCTGCCACCACCACCAGCGCCACCGCCACCAGCGCCGCCGCCGGCGTCCTACCTCCCCGTGGTCGTCGGTCGTCCCACCCCTGGATCCGCGGCCCGCGGGTTCGCGGGCAGTGCGCCGGCCGGGCCCCTGCGCCGGCCCGCGACGGACCCCGCGGCCTCGTCCCCCGATCATCACCGACGCCCGGCGGTGATCGCGGCCCTGGTCGTCACCGTCCTGCTGCTGGCGGCACTCGTCGCCGTGCTGCGCGGTCAGACCGGATAGGAGGCGTGTCTCCTTGGCCACGACCTCCTGCATCCGCTGACCACCACCCCGGCCGCGGCTGCCTCCGGCCAGTCTTCACACCACGCGTGACCGGCAGAGCACGACGATGCCTCAACCCGAACCCCAGTCGGATGATCTTGGTGTTCCGCGGAACCGCGCCAGCACCGAGGGTTGGGCTCCGGCGCAGCCGACCGGCACCAGCCGTCACGGTGCTCCCGCACACCATCCCGCGATCACCACCAGCTACGCGCCCACGGCAGGAGCCTGCGCCATGACACCGTCCGCTCCCGCGGGGCCGCTCGACCCCGGCGCCTCACTCGCGCCCGGCGTGCTGCGGGTGGCCGCCGAGCTGCCCTCCGCCGGCCCCCGCGGCGGCGACCTCACCCCGGTGGTGGCGTGGATCGGCGCACAGGTCGGAGCGGAACTCGTCGTCCTGCGGGTGCTGGACCCACAGGATCCGTGGGAACACCGGTGGTCGAGGCCAGGACGGGCAGACGGTCCCGCGGCCGCGACCGTCACCTCGGCGCACCCGATCCGCCATCACGGGGTCGAGGTCGCCACTCTCCTCGTGACCCTGACCGCGCTCCCTGAGCTGGACGACCGGCGACGCCTGGACGAGCGGCGACGCCTGGACGAGGTCGCGGCCGTGCTCGGCGTCGTCATCGCGGGTGCGGCGGCGCAGACCGGGGCGCGTGCGGCCCGCCGCTGGGGTCAGGACGTGCTCGCCTGGATCGCGGACGCCCGCCAGCGTGCGGCGTCCCGGATGGAGAGCGAGCGCCACGCCCTCGAACGGGATCTGCACGACGGCGCGCAGCTACACCTGGTCTCGCTGCAACTGGCCGCCGCCGTCGTCGAACACCGGCTGGCCACCGCCACCACGGACGAGGACACCGCCACCACGGCGGTGGCCGATCTCGGCGCCCGGCTCGACCGCACCCAGCAGCTGCTGGTCGACACCGCGGCGGGGATCACGCCCGTGCCGCTGCAGGCCGCCGGCCTGGCTCCGGCACTGGCGCTGAGCTTCCGCGAGGCGCACAACGTCACGTTGGACATCAGCGCCGACGTCCGGGCCCGCCGCTATCCGCCGAGCGTCGAGAGCACGGTGTACTTCACCTGCCTCGAGGCGGTGAACAACGCGCACAAGCACGCACCGGGCGCCGCCGTGATCGTCGCCGTCCGCAACACCTATCAGGGGCTGTGGTTCGAGGTCGCCGACGCCGGGCCGGGCCTGGCCGACGCCGCCAGCACCGGCCTGGCGCAGCTTCGGGCCCGACTCGCCGCGGTGGGCGGCTCGCTGCACGTCAGCTCGGCACCCGGGGCGGGCACCAGGGTCGCCGGCACCGTGCCCCTCTGAGCGCCCCTCCGAGCGCCCCTGTGCACTCACCGCCGCGGAGCCGGCGGGACGTGCCGGACGTGCGGGGCCGGCGGGACGTGCGGGGCCGGCGGGAGCGGCGGAGGGCCGGGATCGTCGTCGCCGGCGAGCCGCTGCGGCAGCCAGATGTCGACCAGCGCCGCGCCGGTCGGGGACGCCTGGCAGCGCAGCCCCCCGCCGAGCGCGGCCAGCAGCCGGGCGTCGTCGGCGAGGGCGGCCCGCAGTCGCTGCGCCGAGCCGGCCGGGTCGCACACCCGCACCGCGAGGCGCTCGCCGACCCGGGAGAAGTGGACCGACAGCGGCGCGTCGGCTGTCGCGGGCACGGCGGCGAAGACCACCGCCGTCGCGTGGTAGATCCCGGACTCCACCTCCCAGCCGACCCGCCGCCCGAGGTCGCCGGTGCAGTGCACCCGCCGGGGCAGGCTCGCGGCCAACTCCCCCAGTGCCGCCGCCGTCCCCCGGCTGCGCAGGGTCGAGGGGTGCACGGCCCGCACCACCGTGCGAAAGTCGTCGATCAGGTCGTCGACGGCCGCCCGAAGTTCGCGCAGGGTGGCCAGGGTCCGGCTGGGCTCGTCGCGGGCCGCCGCGGCGAACTCCCGCCAGCGCAGGGTCACCTCCGCGAGCCGGCGAGTCGTCCCGGTCAGCACCCAGCCGGCCAGACGGTGCCGCTCGACGTCGAGCACCGCGGCAAGGTCCGCCTCGACCGTCGCCGCCCGCCGCGCGAGGCCGGCCGCGTGGACCGCCTGCTCCCGCTGCGCGGCGTCCGCACGGACCTCGCGCAGCAGCAGCGCCACGCAGTCGGCCGTCTGGGCCAGCAGCTCGGCCGGCACCGCCGCGGCCGTACCGTCCTCCCCGTCGGTGACGACCAGTTCGCCGACCTGCGTTCCGCCGTCGCGGACCGCGGCGACCGCCCGCACCCCCGGTCGGCCCGGCCCGGCGTTCGCGACGCCGTCGGGCGGCGGGTCCTCGGGCAGCCAGAGGTTCGCCTGGCCGGTGCCGGCGGCCAGGGCCAGGTTGCGCAGCAGCGGCGCGACCCGCTGCCCCAGGGTGGCGCCGGCGGGCAGGGGGGCGACATCCTCGGCGAGTACGACCCACGCCGGCCGCACCACCCCGGGCGGCACGACCGTCACCGGGAGTCACCCCAACGGCGGAGACGCGCAGGAGGTCGGCGACGCGCAGAAGGACGGCGACGCGCAGGAGGTCGGCGACGCGCGGGTCGGGATGGAGCGTCCACGGCCGGTCAGTCTCCCGATGCCCGGGCGTCCAGGTAGCGCAGGACCGCCAGCACCCGACGGTGATGCGCCGCCGAGTCGGCGGGCAGGTCCAGCTTGGTGAAGATGCTGGCGATGTTCTTCTCCACCGACTTCGCCGACAGGTACAGGGCGGCGGCGATGCCGTTGTTGGATCGGCCCTCCGCCATCAGTCGCAACACGTCCGACTCGCGGGGGCTCAGCGTCGCCAGCGGACCGCTGGGGCCGGCGGGGCGGTCGACGAGGCGGCGAGCGAGCACCGGTTCGATCACGATCTCCCCGGCGTCGATGCGGGCCAGGGTGTCGGTGAGGACCTGCACCCCGGCGATCCGCTCCTTGAGCCGGTAGCCGATCCGCTCGGTGCCGATCTCCAGGAAACGCATGAGGTACAGCGTCTCGGCGTAGTGCGACAGCAGGAGCAGCCCGGTGTCCGGGTGGCGGGCCCTGACCCGCGCCGCCGTCGTGAGGCCGCCCTCCGCGCCGGGCGGCATGCGGATGTCGACGATGGCGACGTCGACCGGTTCGACGGCCAGCAGGTCCAGCAGCGCGTCGCCGTCCGCGACGCAGCCGACGACCTCGTATCCGGCCGTGGTGAGCAGCAGCAACAGCCCCTCGCGGAACAGGGCGGCGTCGTCGGCAAGCGCTACCCGCACGTCGGCGCACCGTCCTCGCGTGGGCAGGCCGCAGGAGCGGCTGCGACCGGGCCGCGGGTCAGAGCCGAACGCGCGTCGTCCACGGGCGGATCGTTCCACGTCCACGAGATCGACGCGTGCCTTCGCAGATCACCGTGCGGGCGGTCGTCCAACGACCACGGCCGACGGTCTCACCAGTTGCACCCGACCGTCGCGGGTAACCGCCAGAAGCGTGGCGGGAACGGGGATCGGACGCTCGGGCGCCCCCTGCGGCGCTGCTGCCGGCGCCCTCTCGGGCGACTCCTCCGCCGTCGACTCCGCCGGCGGCGGCGCCTCCGCCAGCGACTCCGCCGGCGGCGGCGCCTCCGCTGCCGGCTCCCCCGCCGGGCTGCCGGCGTTCGCCGGCGCGGTCGTCGACGGACCGGACCGGACCTGCTGCGGCGCCGGCACCGCCCAGCGCAGGCGCAGCGCCTGCGCCGTACCCAGGCCCGCCGGGAGCACCACCCGCAGCCGAAGGCGGGCCGGGCCGGGCAGGGCGTCGGCGAGCCGGCCCAGCGCGGTGAGCAGACCGTCGCTCAGTCCGGCGACGAGGCCGGCCGCCGGTGCGTCGAGCAACAGATCGAACCGGCCGGGGTCGTGCGGCGCGGCGTCGACGTCGGGATCGGCCGGCCACCCCGCGTGGCGCAACGCGATACCGGCCGGGACGACCTGGACGAGCCAGTCGTCCTGCAGGCGGTAGTAGCCACCGCCGAGGTCGGTCAACCAGGGCGCGGGCGCCCGCCAGCGGGCCACGCGCGGCGGCCCGGCCGGCGGGTAGACGGACTGTTCGGCGAGCGGGTGCCACCAGCAGGCACGGCCGACGTCGATCGCGCTGACCCGCGGCCAGCCGTCGGCGCCGGTCAGCAGCAGGCCGTGCTGGGCGAGCACCGGACGACCCAGCCGGTCGGCGAGGCGCTGCGGCAGGCAGGGTCCGTCCGCCGGGTCGACGCCGTAGCGGACCACGTGCATCCCGTCGGGGTCGTCGGCGGCCGGCATCGCGCGCAGCAGGTCCGCGACGACGGGGACGTCCGGCACGGGCTCACCCGGTGCCCCGACGATCACGCAGATCCCCCTCGACCGCGGCGGCAGGGCGTGCAGCGCCGGCTCGTCGGGCGCGGGAGGCAGCATGCCCGGCGCCCGCGCCCACAGCCCGGCGGGGACGGGCACGACGTCGAGGACCGCCGGGTCGAGCCCGCGGGGCACGTCGGCAGGCGACGGGACGCCCCGGCGTGCGGGCCGTCTGCCCATCAGCCGCCCGACCCCGCCGCCGCAGCTGCGTGCACCGCTGGCATGCTCCGCCTCTCCTGTGCCGGCCGCGCCGCAGTCCCTACTGCGGTCATCACTGCGGTCCCTGCCGGCTTCGCCGCCGCCCTTGCCCGCCTCGCCACCGCCCTCGTCGGCATCACGTACGGGCGCACGCCGTGGTTCACCCGTCAGGATGTCGTCGACGAGTGCGGCCGGCACGTCCGCCAGGCCCACTCCCAGGGCGTCCACGAGCGCGCCGAGGATCAGCCCGGCGACCTCGGGACGCGGATCGCCGACGGTGGCGGGGTCGAGGTGCCCCGCGATCGCGTCGCGGACCACGTCGGCGAGCTCGACGTCCGCGCCCCAGCGCAGCAGGTGCTGGCCCGCCACGGCGGCAGTGACACGTCTCTGTCAGATCCGGCCACCGTCAAGCGCCCCGGCCCCGGCCGTTCCCGTCACCTCCGTTCCCGCCTCCGTCGCGGGGTCGGGAACGGATGGCCGCGGTGTGTCCCCGACCGGGATCGGACGGGTCAGCAGCACGGTGAGGAAGATGACCGCGACGCCGATCGCGCCGACGGTGAACGCCTCGGCCACCCCGTGCGCCAGGACGTACCTCGCCAGCTCGCCGGGGGCGAGGCCGCCCGGCGCGTCGCCGCGTGCGTGCCGGGCGGCGCCGCCGAAGACGGTGACGAGGACGGCCAGGCCCAGCGAGCCGCCGACCTGCTGGGTCGTGACCATCATGCTGGCGGCCGCGCCGGAGTGCTCGGCGGGAACACCCGCGACGAGGCTCACGCTCAGCGGCACGAACAGCAGGCCCAGACCGGCGCCGAACAGCAGCAGCGGCCCGAGCACGACCGAGATGTAGCTGCTGGTCACCGACACCTGCGCCAGCCACAGCATGCCCCCCGTGCTCAGCGCCGCGCCCACCAGCATGAGCGGCTTGGGGCCCGTCCTCGGCAGCAGTCTCGACGCCCGTGAGGCCGACACCAGGATCCCCAGGGACAGCGGGAGGAACGCCAGCCCCGCCCGCAGGGCGCTGAGCCCGAGGACCTCCTGCAGGACCTGGGTGCCGAAGAAGAACATGCTCAGCATGCTTCCGGTCAGCAGCAGCATGAGCAGATAGGTCCGCGCGCGGGCGGCCTCGGCGACCAGCCGCAGCGGGACGACCGGTTGCGCGGCCCGCGACTCGACGACCAGGAACGCCGCGAGCGCGACGACGGCGAGCAGGAAGGCGCCGAGGGTTCGCCCGTCTGCCCATCCGTCCGAGGACGCACGCAGGAACCCGTAGACGCCGGACGCGAGCCCGACCACGGAGCTCAGCGCCCCGGCCGCGTCGAAGCGGCCCTCGCGACGCGGCGGCGTGCGCAGGTAGCGCGGGGCGAGCAGCAGGATGACGAGCCCGAACGGCACGTTGATGAACATGACCCACCGCCAGGACAGCCAGGTGGTCAGCATTCCGCCGGCGATCAGCCCGATCGAGCCGCCGACGCCGGCCACCGCCGCCCACGCCCCCATCGCCCGGGTGCGGGCGGGGCCCGGCGGGAAGTTGGCGGCGATGAGCGCCAGCGCGTTCGGCGACGCGCACGCGGCCCCGACGCCCTGCCCGACGCGGGCGGCGACGAGCATCCACGGCGCGGTGGACAGGCCGCCGAGCAGCGAGGCGATCGTGAACAGGGCGATTCCGCCGAGCAGGGTGGCCCGGCGCCCCATCAGGTCCCCGGCCCGCCCGCCGAGCAGCAGCAGGCCGCCGTAGGCCAGCGTGTAGGCGTTGATCACCCACGCCAGGTCGGTGGCGGAGAAGCCGAGGGACTCCCGGATTCTGGGCAGCGCGACGTTCACGATCGTGATGTCGAGGACGAGCATGAGCTGGCAGGTCACGATCGTGACCAGCGCGATCCGGGCGCGCCTCGCCTCCTGTGGCGACGGCTCGGCAGCGGTCTGCCCCGCCGACGAGGACGACGCCGGGGACATGGACGACGGGGACATGGACGCCGGGGACGAGGACGACGGGGACGAGGACATGGCAGCCTCCCGACCAGACTTCTTAAGATACGAATCCGTATCCAATGCGGGAGGGTAGCAGAGCGCCGCCACCCGAACACCCACCTCGTCGCCGACCTGCCCGGCCCGCGCCAACCCCCTGCCCGGGTACCCTCGGCACCGGGCCGTCGATCCGCCGCCGGCGCCCGATCGACGTCGATCCGGCCGGCCGACGGGACGGGAGGCAGGCGATCGTGGGCGTGGTTCCCGCCGATGCACCGCGCGCGACGGTGACCGGCGCCGCCCGCACCGGCGCGGTCGCCACCCGCCGCCGCGGTGACGGGCTACTGGCGGCGATCTTCGACGCGGTCTTCGACCAGCTGCGGACCGTCGGCTATGCCAACCTGACGATGGACCGGGTCGCGGCCGCCGCCGGCACCAGCAAGACCGTGCTGTACCGCCGCTGGGCCGCCAAGGAAGACATGATCGCCGACGCCGTGCGGTACCGGCTGCCCAACCCGGGCGACGTACCCCTGACGGGCGACGTGCGCGCCGACGTCCACGCGCTGCTTCGCTGCGTGCAGGCGTCGTTCAGCGCCACTCGCGGCACGGCGCTCCAGCTCGTGTCGGCCGAGGCGGGCTGCGGCCGTCCCGCCGTCCGCCAGACGATCATCGACCACGTGGTCGAGCCGTGCGTGCGGCTCATCGGGGAGGTGCTGCGCCGGGCGGCCGAGCGCGGCGAGATCCGGCCCGAGTCCGCCAGCGAGCTCGTGGCCGCCAGTGGACCCGCCATGCTCGTGCAGTACTCGCTGATCCGCGAGCCCATCGTGCCCGACGAGTTCGTCGCCGCCGTCGTCGACCAGATCGTCCTGCCGCTGACGGCCAGGTCCGCCCGCTGACCGCCAGGTCCGCGGGCGTCGAGCACGGCTGAACACGGTCGAGCGGGGCGGCCACCCCCCAGCCCCGACCAGAGGGCGACGAGGGCGACCGGCAAGGCGTATCCGGGTCATGTCCTGAAGCCTTCGGCTCTGCACTAGTTTGGTCCTGACCGAAGGGCGTCGTCACGACACGCGGCGAAGCCCCTCCGGCAGGCCTTGACCCATGGCCCACACCCATGGCCCACACCCATGGCTCTGACCCACAGCCGTGACCCACAGCCCTGGCCCCAGCCCCCCCACGACGGAGTGTGATGAGTTCTGCGGACGGACGCGTCGATGCAGAATCTTGAACCGGGGGATCCGTCGACGATCGGGCCCTACCACCTGCGCGCCCGGATCGGTGAGGGCGGCATGGGGCGGGTGTTCCTGGCCACCTCGCCCTCCGGTCGGTTGATGGCCGTCAAGATGGTCCGGTCGGAGCTGGCCGGGGACGGCGGCTTCCGTGACCGTTTTCGGCGGGAGGTCGCGGCGGCGAAGCTGGTCAGCGGGGCGTTCACCGCCCCGGTCGTGGACGCCGACCCGGACGCGGCGACGCCGTGGCTGGCCACCCAGTACGTGCCCGGGCCCTCGCTGCACGAGGCGGTGGCGCGCTGCGGGCCCTTCGGGCCGACGGTGCTGCGTCGGCTGGGCGCCGGCGTGCTGGAGGCGATCGTCGCCGTGCACCGCGCCGGCATCGTCCACCGGGATGTGAAGCCGAGCAACGTCCTGCTCGCCGCCGACGGACCGCGCCTGATCGACTTCGGCGTCGCCCGGGCCGCCGACCACACGGAGCTCACCCGGGCGGGCGACGTCGTCGGCACCGCCGCCTACATGTCGCCGGAGCAGGCCGCCGGTGGTGCCGCCGGGCCGGCGGCCGACGTGTTCTCCGCAGCCGCCGTCCTCGTCTTCGCCGCCACCGGGCGCGGCCCGTTCGGGCGGGGCGACCCTGCCGCGATGCTGTTCCGGGTCGTGCACGGCTCCCCGGACCTGACCGGGGTGCCGGCCGATCTCGGCGACGTGCTGCGGTCCTGCCTGGCGAAGGACCCGGCCGCGCGGCCCCGCCCCGACGCGCTGCTGCGCTGGTTCGCCGACGGGGTGGAGGTCGCGGCCGAGACCTGGCCGCCGTCGGTCATCAGCCTGGTGGCGGAGCACGCCGCCGCGATCGGCGCGCACCTGCCGCCGACACGCCCGGACCCGTCCGTCTGGTGGGAGACCCCGGACGCCCCCCGCTCACCGACCCGGATCATGGCCGCGACCTACCAGCCACCCCCACCAGCTCCGCAGCCCCCGCAGCCCCCGCCGCCCGCGCGGACGCCCCCGCCGCAGACACCCGCACCCCCACGGACGCCCCCGCCGCAGACACCACCAGGCCCGCAGACACCACCAGGCCCGCAGGCTTCCCCAGGCCCGCGGACGCCTCCCCCGCGGCCGGCCCAGGTGCCCCGCCACCCCGCGGTCGCCGACGTCGTCTTCCCGGGACGGCGGCGGCGTCTGCTGGTCGTCGGCTCGCTGCTGGTCGGCGTCGGCGTCGTCCTGCTGGCTGTGGCGTTGATCGTCCTCGTCGACCTCCTGTTCACCTACCGGGGCTACAACTCCAGTGGCATCTCCGCCGCGCTCCTGGGGGCCGGCATCTTCGCTGTCCTCGGCGCCGGCGCGCTGTTCCCGGGTTGGTGGCGGCTGCGCTTCGGCCTTCGGCCGCCGAGGCTGACGATCGGCCCGTACGGCCTGCGCGCGCTGTGCAACGGGCAGCGGTACGACCGCGCCTGGCCGGAGGTCGTCCGCGCCGACGTGATCCGGCTGGGACGCCGGGAGGTGCTGGCGGTCTGGCCGGCGCGCCCCACCGCGCCCTGGACCGGCGGGCTGCCCCGGCCGGGCCGCCGGAACCCGAAGGGCCGCTACCGGTTCGCCTGGTACAACCCGGTGCTCCAGTGCGACATCGTGCTGGACATGGCACTGCTGCGGGGACGCCCCGCGCGACGCGTCTCCGCCGCACTCGGCGCGGTCAGCGTCGCCACGGGCCGCTCCGCCCCCGGCCAGGACCCTCTCCGCCCCGGCGCTGGCCCCGGGGCTGGCCCCGGACCTGCCGGCCCCGGCCCAGGGTGGTGATGCCGCGTCGTCGCGAGCTGCGGTGCGCGAGACGGACTGCGGTGCGTCGTGCACCATCCGGTCCGTCAGACCGTGCACACCGCACCGCAGGCGGCCTGCGCCCTGGTGCCGTTGCGGTCAGGCGGCGGCGGGGGTGGGCTCGGGGGTGTCGTCGGGGTCGAGGGAGGGCTCGTCGGGGGCGGAGAGGCTGAGCACGGCGTCGACGACGGCGGGCGAGGCGGACAGCTTGGCCTCCACCCCGCGCAGGCGCAGGGCGACGTTGGGCTCGATGTCGTCGCCGATCAGGTCCACATCGCCGACGACGGTGATCATCCGTGGGCCGACGACCTCCAGGCGCAGGCGTGTCACCCGGTCGACCTCCGGCAGCGCCAGCAGGGCCCGCAGCGTCGCCGCGCGCACCTGCGGGTCGGCCTCCTGCCCGATGAGGAAACGCCGGTTGCGACTGATGAGCACGATGGCGACCACCCCGAGCAGCACCCCGACCAGGATCGAGCCGAGCGCGTCGAAGGCCGCCACACCGGTGATCTGGTGCAGCGCCAGCCCGAGCGCCGCGATCACGACGCCGGCGAGCGCCGCCGAGTCCTCGGCGAAGACCGCGCGCAGCGTCGGGTCGGACGTCTCCACCACGTGCTCGAGGACGTCCCGGTTCATCGACGCGGCCTCGGGCCTGGCCTGGCGCACCGACTGCAGGAACGAGGTCCCCTCCAGCAGGAACGACACCGCCAGCACGATGTAGCCGATCAGGTAGTCCCCGCCGGACTCGCCCGCGAACAGCTCCTGCACCCCGTGGGTGATCGAGACCGCGCCCCCGGCGACGAACAGTCCCATGGCCGCAAACAGCGCCCAGACGTACGCCTCGCGGCCGAACCCGAGCGGATGACCCGGCTCCGGCGGGCGGCGCGAGCGACGGTTCGCCATCACCAGGAAGACCTCGTTGCCGGTGTCGGCCCAGGAGTGGGCGGCCTCGGCGACCATCGAGGCGGAGCCGGTGAGCAGGGCCGCCCCCGTCTTCGCGATCGCGATGACCAGGTTGGCCACGAAGGCGACGGCGACGGTGAGACCGCTCTCGCTCTTGCCGGCGCCGCCGTCCTGCTGCAGCGGGATCGCGTCGCGGGCCTCGGGCGGCAGCTCGGCCGGGGCGGGTGGTGTCGTCAGGCTTTCGCTCACCGGCTCGCACTCCGCCGAGGCTGCCGGCGCCGCGGATGATGCCGGGATGGGCGGGGTGGCGGCAGGCGCGCCGTCGGTGTCAGCGGGCATGCCTTCGTCCTTAGCCCCGATGACCATGTTCTAACCCGACAAGGCCGGATGTGTCGCACGAATCGCCGCCGACGGCCGTGGTGTCGCTCATGTGACCGGTTCGGACGCCGCCCACCCGACGTGGGAACGAGCCGCGCGCTGTTAGCGTGCCCCGGTGGAAGCAACGGGCGGGCGGGGCCTGCGCGTCGACGCGGCGCGCAACTACGAGCGGATCATCGCCGCGGCCGACCAGGCCTTCGAGGACGTCGGGCGGGCCGTGACGCTGGAGGAGGTGGCCCGGCGCGCCGGCGTGGGGGTCGCGACGGTCTACCGCCGGTTCCGCAACCGCGACCAGTTGCTGCGCACCGTGTTCGACCATCTCGTCAGCACCGAGATCGTGCCCCGGCTGACCCGGGAAACCGACGACCCGTGGCACGACCTCGTCGGCGCGTTGGAGGCCACGGTGGCGGCGCTGGCGGGCCGGCAGGTGATCCTCGCCCTCGCCCGGGAGACCGACGCCTTCCACGTCGAGGGGGTGCACCGCTACCTGGAGTCGATGGAACGCCTGCTCGGCCGCGCCCGCGACGCCGGCGTGGTCCGCCCCGAGCTCGAACGCCGGGACCTGTCCGCGGTCGTCGTGATGGCCCTGGCCACGGTCAGCCCCGACGACCCGGCGGGCCTGAACCGCCGCCGCTACCTCGCGCTGCTCGTCGACGGGCTTCGCCCGGCCCCGCACGTCCTGCCACCCCCGGCCCCCGACGGCCAGCAGACCTCCGCGGCAACCTGAAAGCACATTCCGTCCGCCCTCCCGTTGCACGTCGAGGGCACCGGACACGCCCGACTGCGGACGGAAGCGCGCCCGGTGCCGAGAGGCGCCGCCGGGTGCGCCTCCGACGGCACCGGCGCGGTTCCGCGGAACACCATGATCGTCATGGGGTCGGGGGGGAGTCGCGCGGCCGCCACGCACCGATCACGTGCAGAGAGCCCGCGCAGGGATCGCCCATAATGGCAGGGATGACCCACGCCAGCCAGGCGGGCCGCCGCCCACCCGTGACCGCCTCGGCGGGACGACCCGCCGCCACGGTCGAGGCCGCACTGGACGCCGCCGCGGCGTTGCTCGCGGGCGCGGGCGCGCTGCTGGTGTGCGCGGGCGCCGGCATGGGCGTGGACTCGGGGTTGCCGGACTTCCGCGGCGACGCCGGCTTCTGGCGGGCCTACCCGCCGTACGAACGCCTCGGCCTGTCGTTCGTGGAGCTGGCCGACCCGGTCCACTTCCGCGACGATCCGACGCTGGCCTGGGGTTTCTACGGCCACCGCCTCGGCCTGTACCGGGCGACCAGGCCGCACGAGGGCTTCGCCGTGCTGCGCCGGTGGGGCGCGCGGCTGCCCGGCGGGATGTATGTGTTCACGTCCAACGTCGACGGCCAGTTCCAACGGGCCGGCATCGACGCGGTGGCGGAGGTCCACGGCTCCATCCACCACCTCCAGTGCGTCGGCCCGTGCGGCGGGGAGATCTGGCCGGCGGACGGCGTCGAGGTGGACGTCGATCCGGAGACGATGCGCGCGGGCGAGCCGCTGCCCCGCTGCCCGTCGTGCGGCGACCTGGCCCGGCCGAACATCCTCATGTTCGGCGACGGATCCTGGGTGAGCGAGCGGACCGACGCCGCGCTGCGCACCTGTGAGTCCTGGCTGGACGAGGTGACCGGTCCGGGCGACGCCGGCCCGCTGGTGGTCGTCGAGATCGGCGCGGGCACCGCCGTGCCGACCGTGCGCCGCACCGCCGAGTCGCTCGCCGGCCGCCTGATCCGCATCAACCCCGCCCAGCCCGAGATCCGCCCCGGTGCCGGCGTCTCCCTCCCCCTCGCCGCCCTGCCGGCCCTGACCGCCCTCGCCGCTCGGCTGCCCTGAGCCGGCTGTCCGGGGGACCAACAGCGTGCAGCCGGGTGAGCCTCCAACGGCACCGGCGCGGTTCCGCGGAACATCTTGATCACCCAGGTCGAGGACGGGCCGAGCAGGCCGTAGCTCTCCAATGACGTGCAGCGAGCACCCGTATCCACGATCGCCGTCGTGCGGCCCCGGCCGTGTGTGGCCGCTGCGTCTGCCACGGAGCGCCCACCTCCTCGAAGCGCCCACCTCCTCGAAGCGCCCACCTCAGAGTGGCCGGGCGCGTGCAGCACCGCGCCACGCTGCCGGGCACGACCTCGACGCCGACGCTCCTGCCCCGCCAGGACGTCCAGGGTTCCGCCGAGGGACCCGGATCCGGATCCGGCCACGGCCCACGGCCCACGGCCCACGGCCCACGGACACGGTCGCCCAGTCCGGCCCGGCGAGCCCGTCGGCGACCTCGAGGTGACCGACACCGCCGTCGAGGTGACGATGGGGATGGCGGCCGAGGCGGTGGACGACCACCTCCGCTTCCGCAGCGTCCACAGGTGAGGTAGTCGATGTCAGCCACTGCGAGGATCGGCGTGATCGGCGGCGGCGCGTCCGCCGTCTGCCTTCTCGACGCACTGGCCCACCAGCATGACCTTCCCGCCGGCAACCTGGCGATATTCGACGGTGGTCGACACCTGTGGCGTGGCCGCCCTTATCAGCCGGACCTGGACGCGATGCGGGTCAACGCGATACCGCGGGACATGTCCGTACGGGCGGGCGACGACGGCCATCTCGCCGAGTGGCTCGCCGCCCGCAGGCTCGTCGTCGGCGCCGAGTCGTCCTTCCTCGACCCCGTCTCCGGTGCGCCGTTCATCCCGCGGGCGCTGTACGGCAACTACCTGGAGCAGTCCGCCCGGGTGGCGCTGGTGACGTTGGCCGCGCGTGGCTGGAGCGTCGAGCTGCACCGGCGGATGGTGCACCGCGCCGTGCCGACCCGCCACGGCCTGGTTCTGCGCACGGCGGACGGCGAGGAGCACGAGGTCGACTATGCGGTCCTCGCCACCGGCGCGGGCAGACCCGCCGACCCGTACGGGCTGGCTGGTTGCACCGGGTTCGTTCGGGATCCCTACCCGGCCGCCGAGAGGCTGGCCGCGATCCGCCGGGACGACGACCTGGCCGTGATCGGCAGCGGGCTGACCGCGGTCGACGTGACCCTCGCCCTGGCCGCCCGCGGACACACCGGCAGGATCCGGCTGCATTCCCGCCAGGCGGTCCTGCCCGCCGTACGCCAGCGGCCCGCCCGGTTCACCCCGCGCCACGTCACCGCGGCGCGGTTCCGGGCGATGGCCGCCTCCGGTGGATCACTGGCGCTGGCCGACCTGATCGTCATGATCGGCGCCGAGCTCGCGGCGGCGGGCGAGAACCTCGACGCCGTGCGGACGGAGATCGACGCCGCGCGCCGGGAGGAACCCACGCACCGGCTGCGCCGGCAGCTCGGTGCGGTCAACGCACCCGGTGGCCCGCTGCGCATCCTGCAGCAGATCATGCCGGACGTCGGGCCGGACGTCTGGCCGCTGCTGCCCGAACGCGACAAGGACCGCCTGCTGGCCACGCACCACCGCGCCTTCATGAGCCTGTGCTGCCCGATGCCGCCCGCCAGCGCTGTCGCGCTGCTGGGCCTGCTGGAGTCCGGGCAGCTCGAGCTGATCGGCGGACTCGAACGGATCGAGCGAATCGAGTGGACCGAGGGGGCCGACGGGGCCGACGGGGCCGAGCCGGGCGACGGCGGCTTCGTGGCGAGCTCCGCCCACGGCAGGCATCGGGCCGCCGTCGTCGTCAACGCCGTCAACGGCCGCCTCGGCGGCGCCACCGACCTCACCGCGCCGATGCTGACGTCGCTGGTGGACGCAGGCCTGGCCGAGCCGCATCCGCGCGGCGGGTTTCGCCTCGAACGCGCCACCAGCCGCCTGACGGTGGACGGTCGCCCGAGCCGGCGGCTGTTCGCACTCGGGGACCTCGCGATGGGCAGCGTCTTCTTCACCTTCGGCATCCAGTCCCTCGTGGACCGCGCCGTCGACATCGTCACCTCGATCCAGAGTGACATCCTGGATTCAGGGAGCGCCGTGCACAGCGCACGCCGCGCCTTCCGCCCCGCCGCGTGCGACGTCCTCCAACCGATCTGACCCGCGATCCACCCGGAGGTGGGCGAGAGGTCACGCTGGCTCTGCGAGTCGACGAAGGATCTGAGCCGTCTGCTCGTCCAACGGGTAGAACGACTCCACGGCCAGCTGCTGCGCCTCGTTCTGCGCATCGACAGCGGTAGCACCGCCGTGATGGGCGTCGTCCTGATCACGGCCAGTGGCCTGCTGGCATCTCCCACCGGGATGCCGGTCGCGTTCTCGGTCGGATTCGGGATCTATCAGTTGGCCGGCGCGGCCGCACTTGCCTTCGTCGCGACCAGGCCGGCCATTCCGCCCGGTCTCGGCTGGACCGTTGTCGGCCTGAACGTCGTGTCCGGACTCGGTTGCCTGGGGGTGACGGCCACCGACCTGATATCGCTCACCACCTTCGGCACCGCGTTCATGATCGTCGGAGCGGCGGTCGCGGCGGTCTACGCTGCGCTCGAGTACACCGGGCTCAGGCGGACGATCGAAGCCGGTGACAGCCGAACAGCGGAAGCTCGATGACCGGCCGGGATGAACCGCCGTCAGCTTCGGGGAACACTCGCCCGCAGGTACACCGCGGGAGTGGCCAACACGTTGCTTCCGACGGGCCGAGCCCGAGTCGGACATAAAGAAGGTTCAGTAGTCTCCCGAGTAGTAGAGCACGTCTCGGTAGTCTATTTTGGCGACGTTGAGATAGTGTCTGATCTGATCCACGTCACCCTGACCGAGTTTCACGATAGCTCGGCGCACACGATCAGGTTCACAGTGCCACTCTTCGGTGCCGTATTCCCGTAGCAGGGCCAGGACTACAGGGGCCCGGTCCTCCGCAAAGGTATCGCGCACAACCACGACCGTGCCTTCCGCAATCTCCATGATGCAATCATGCCTCGGCTTGCGCGCTGTTGGACAGCCGGGATGAAGGCACTTCGAGTGGGTTGGCTGGCGGCCGGCAGGTGTCGCGTAGCCAGGTCTGGCGTGTGGCGGCCAGCACGTCCGGTGTGGCGTTCGCCCAGATCCGGCCGCTGCTGACCGCATCGAAGGCGTATCCGGGGAAGCGGCCGCGGATCTCGGGGAAGTTCGCGGCCGGGACCGCGATCTCGACGTCCCCGTGCTCGCGCGTCTGCGTGCCGCGGAACAGGTCCAGCGCCCAGCCCGCGGCCACACACCAGGGCGTGGTGATCCCGGCCAGATGCTACGCGACCTGCCCCGGGGTCCAGCACGATGACCACCTGGCACCGAGGGCTTCGATCTCGGTGGCTGCGAGGCCTCCACCCCGCCGGTTGCTGGTGCGCTGGTTGCGGTGCGCTGTGTACGGTCTCGAGGCGAAAACCGGACGGAACGCACCGCAACTGCGGGCCACCGGTGTCAGGCCGCGACCACGGTCCGGGCGGGGTCACGGTCCGGGCGGGGTCACGGTCCGGGCGGGGTCACGGTCCGGCGGAGCCAGGGGCCGGGCGCCCAGCCGACGTGGGTCAGCCGACGTGTGTCAGGCGACGTGTGTCAGCCGACGTGTGTCAGCCGACGTGTGTCAGCCGACGGGGCGCAGGACGTTGCGGTCGGTGTGGGCGACCGGGCTGCCGGGGACCCGCGAGTGGTCGATCGTGGTGGTCTCGTCGTAGGCGAAGCTGCCGTCGGGGTTGACGGTGATGGCCACCTCGTACAGGGTCGTGTTCGCCGCGCGGGCCAGGTACGGGTTGGACAGGATGCCGTACGTGGTGGAGCCGAGTTCCGCGCGCAGGGTGAAGCTCGTCGCGTCCGGCGCGACCACGCCGCCGGCGATCAGGGTCTGCCCGCGGGGCACCAGGAAGCTGCGCATGACGTGGCCGAGCTCGGCGTCCCACAGCCAGTAGCCGAGCTCGGTGTGGAAGGGGTTCTCCTCCCCGAACCGCCAGGCGGCCATCTTGTAGTCGAGGCCGTAGAGGTGCTGCGAGCCGTTGTCCACCGGACCGAACGGCTTCAGGGTGACCCGCTCACGGTACGGGGTGGTGATCATCGAACCCTCGACGTTGCCGAAGGCGACGTCGACACCCTGGTCGCCCTCCCACTCGCCGGCCAGGGCCGCCAGCGGCCCCCACTCCGGACCAACCTTCTCCGTCAACGCCGAATCCTCCAGACTAGAAACACTCGAAACCGGCGCAAATCCGCCGGAACATGCCGACACTACGTGGCACGCCGCCGAACCTCGACGCGCCTGACCCACCCGGGCCCCCACCGCCCGGCCACCGCCAGATCCCGCGCCCGCCCCGCGCCCGCCCCCGCCCCGGCGCCCGCGCCCGCGCCTATCCAGAGGGATTTTTCGGACACGGAGGCCTCTGGATAAGCAGGGAACGGCACCCGAGTGGGGCATGGCTGCCCGTTCGGGCAGGGGATGGCGGGGCCCGGTCGGGCGGGGGCCCGGTGCGGTCGGGCGGTCAGGTCTGCGAGCCGTCGGGGGTGCGGGGGGCCGCGGCGGCCTCGTGCTCGTAGGTCTCCCAGCGGGCGCGGATGTCGTCCTGGGCGAGGCCCTCGAGCTCGGCGACCACATCGGGGGCGACCGCGCCGAGCCGGGTGAACCGGGACTCGGTGGCGGCGAACTCGGCGTAGGTCATCGACGGCTTGCGCGAGTCCAGGCTGAACGCCTGCTCGGCGCGCGGGTCGACCCGGTACAGCGGCCAGTAGCCCGACTTCACCGCTGCCTTCTGGTGCGACAGGCCGTCGGTCATGTCGATGCCGTGGGCGATGCAGTGGCTGTAGGCGACGATGAGCGACGGGCCGGGCCAGCTCGCCGCCTCGTTGAACGCCCGCACCGTGTGCTGGTCGTTGGCGCCGAGGGCGACCTGCGCGACGTAGACGTCGCCGTAGGCGGCGGCGATGAGCCCGAGGTCCTTCTTGCGGGTCCGCTTGCCGCCGCCGGCGAACTTCGCGACCGCGCCGCGCGGCGTCGACTTGGACGCCTGCCCGCCCGTGTTCGAGTAGACCTCGGTGTCGAGGACGAGCACGTTGACGTTGCGCCCGGAGGCCAGCACGTGGTCGAGGCCACCGAAGCCGATGTCGTAGGCCCACCCGTCGCCGCCGACGATCCACACGCTCTTGTCGACGAGGTTGTCGACGAGCGGGTCGAGCCGGGCGTCGTGCTCGGCGCCGGCCAACCGCCGGCGCAGCTCGGCGACCCGGCCGCGCTGGGCGAGGATGCCGGCCTCGGTGCTCTGGTCGGCGCCCAGCAGCTCGTCGACGAGCGTGTCGCCGACGACCCCCGCGGCGGCCATCAGCAGCCGGCGGGCCTCGCGCGCCCGGCTGTCGAGCGCCAGGCGCATGCCGAGGCCGAACTCGGCGTTGTCCTCGAACAGGGAGTTCGACCAGGCCGGGCCGCGGCCGTCGGCACCCGTCGTCCACGGCGTCGTCGGCAGGTTGCCGCCGAAGATCGACGAGCAGCCGGTGGCGTTCGCGACGAGGATCCGGTCGCCGAACAGCTGGGTGAGCAGCTTCAGGTACGGCGACTCGCCGCAGCCGGAGCAGGCGCCGGAGAACTCGAACAGCGGCTGGCGAAGCTGCGAGCCGCGGACGCTGTCCGCCGACACGCGCGTCGGGTCGATCGCCGGCAGCGTCTCGTGGAACGCCCAGCCGGCGCGCTCCTCGGCCAGCCGCGGCGCGGCGTCGACCATCTCGAGGGCCTTGTGCTCCCGGTTCTCCTTACTGGTCGCCGGGCAGACCTTGACGCACAGGCTGCAACCGGTGCAGTCGTCCGGCGCCACCTGGATGGTCACCCGCAGCCCCGCCAGGTCCTTGTCCTTCGGCTGGCGCGACTTGAACGTCGCGGGCGCGTCGGCGAGCAGCGCCGGGTCGAAGGCGGTCATCCGGATCGCGGCGTGCGGGCAGACGATCGTGCACTTGCCGCAGTTGATGCAGAGGTCGGCGTCCCAGACGGGCAGCTCGTGGGCGATGGCGCGCTTCTCGTAGCGGGCCGTGCCGACCGGGAAGGTGCCGTCGATCGGCAGCGCGCTGACGGGCAGCAGGTTCCCCTCCCCCGCCATGATCCGGGCCGTGACCTCCTTGACGAACACCGGGGCGTCGCCGGACAGGCGCCGGGTCGCGCGCTCCCCCACCGTCCGACCGGTCAGGTCGACCTGGGCCAGCGCGCCGAGGGAGGCGTCGACGGCGGCGAAGTTGCGCTGCAGCACGGCCTCGCCGCGCTTGCCCTGCGCGATGCGGATGGCGTTCTTGACCGCCGCGACCGCCGTGTCGGCCGCCAGCAGCCCGGACAGGGTCAAAAAGCAGGTCTGCAGCACGGGGCTGACGATCCCGGGCAGGCCGGCCTCGCGGGCCACCCGGTCGGCGTCGACGACGAACAGGCGCGCGTCCCGGTCGAGCAGGTGGCGCTGGGCGTTGGCGGGCAGGTGCTCCCACACCGTCTCCGCCGGGTACGGGCTGTTGATCAGCACGGTGGCGCCGGTGGCGGCGACGGCGAGGACGTCGACCCGTTCGAGCAGCGAGAACTGGTGGCAGCCGACATACTGGGCGTCGTCGATGAGCCAGGGGGCGTCGACCGGGCGCGGCGACAGGCGCAGGTGCGACACCGTCATCGAGCCCGACTTCTTGGAGTCGAACACGAAGTACGCCTGCGCGTGCAGCGGGGTGTGGTCGGCGGCGATGCCGGCGGTGGCACGGGTGGCGCCGACGGTGCCGTCGCTGCCGAGCCCGTAGAACACCGCGCGCCGCACGTCGTCGGGCTCCGGGTGGCCGTGGTCGTCGACGGCGAGGGAGAGGTTCGTGACGTCGTCGTGGATGCCGACGGTGACCTGGCGGCGCGGCTGGGAGCGGGCCAGCTCGTCGAACACGGCCGCCGCCATCGCCGGGGTGAACTCCTTCGACGCCAACCCGTAGCGGGCGCCGATGACCCGCGGCATGCTCTCGGGCCGCTCGGCGAGCGCGGCGAGCACGTCCAGGCGCAGCGGCTCACCGAGCGCGCCCGGCTCCTTCGTCCGGTCGAGGACCGCGATCGAGCGGACCGTCGCCGGCAGGCTGGCGAGGAACGCCGCGCCGTCGAAGGGCCGGTAGAGCCGGACCTGAACGAAGCCGACCTTCTCGCCGCGCGCGACCAGCCGGGTGACGGCGTCACGCACCGCCGAGCGGCCCGAGCCCATGACGACGACGACCCGCTCGGCCTCGGGGTGACCGGTGTACTCGAAGATCCGGTAGGACCGCCCGGTGGCGGCGGACACCCGGTCCATCGCCCGCTGCACGATCCCGGGGACGGCGGCGTAGTAGGCGTTGGCCGCCTCCCGGGCCTGGAAGAAGGTGTCGGGGTCCTGGGTGGTGCCGCGGATCACCGGGCTGTCCGGGGACAGCGCGCGCAGCCGGTGCGCCTCGATGCGCTCGGCGGACAGCAGCTCGGCGAGCGTGGCGTCGTCGATCTCGGCGACCTCGTTGAGCTCGTGCGAGGTGCGGAAGCCGTCGAAGAAGTGCAGGAACGGAACGCGGGATTCCAACGTGGCCGCGTGCGCGACCGCGGCCAGGTCGTGGGCCTCCTGGGGGGACGAGGAGGCGAGCATGGCGAAGCCGGTGGAGCGCGCGGCCATCACGTCACTGTGATCACCGAAGATGGACAGCGCGTGGGTGGCGATGGTGCGGGCGGCGACGTGGAGGACCATCGGCGTGAGCTCGCCGGCGATCTTGAACATGTTGGGCAGCATCAACAGCAGGCCCTGGGAGGCCGTGAACGTGGTCGACAGGGCGCCGGCCTGCAACGCCCCGTGCACGGCGCCGGCGGCGCCGCCCTCGCTCTGCAACTGGACCACTTCGGGGACCGCACCCCAGATGTTCGCCCGGCCCTTCGTCGCCCAGGCGTCGGCGAGCTCTCCCATCGCCGACGCCGGGGTGATCGGGTAGATGGCGATCACCTCACTTGCCCGGTAGGCCACCGAGGTGGCGGCCTCGTTACCATCGATCGTCTTCTGACCCATACACCCAGAGTCGACGCGGGATGACGCAGCGGCGAGGGACTTCCTTCCCTTCCCGGAGGACGGAAGTTACCGGTGTGAGTCCCTGTTTGAGTGCCTTCGAGGTGACCTGCCGTCCGGTAGGCGTCGGCATCGGTGCTGCGCAGGGCGCTGCGCCGCCCGGCCGGTCGGCGAGGGCCGGGGACGGCACCCCGCGCGCGGGTCGGCCCGGGGCCCGCTCCCACGGCCGCAGGCCGCCACGCACCGCACCGCCGCTGGCACCACCGGGGGTGCGGGCGGATCGAACGTGCTCACCCGTTCGCGGGAGGGCGACAATCGCGGGAGGGCGACATTGCGGACGGTGCGCCGACAACAGGATGCGAGGCGATGTGACCGAGCCAGAGTTCGGCGAGGCGGTCCAGCCGGGATTCGACGAGGCGGCCCAGCCGGCACTCGGCGGCCCGGTCCGGTCCCGCAAGCCGCGGCGGGAGTTCGCCGCGATCCACAGCCACGGCCTGGCGCGGGTCGCGGCGGCCACGCCGCTGGTGGTGACCGCGGAACCGGCCCGCAACGCCGAGGCGACCGTCGCGCTGGCCCGCCGGGCGGACGCCGACGGCGTCGACGTCGTCGTCTACCCCGAACTCGGGCTGTCGTCGTACGCGCTCGACGACCTGCACCTGCAGGACGCGCTGCTCGACGCGGTCGAGCAGGCCGTCGACACGGTGTGCCGGGCCAGCGCCGAGCTCGGGCCGCTGCTGCTGGTCGGAGCGCCGCTGCGCCACCGCGGGCGGCTCTACAACACGGCGCTGGCGATCTCGCGGGGGCGGATCCTCGGCGTGGTGCCCAAGACGTTCCTGCCGAACTACCGCGAGTACTACGAGAAGCGCTGGTTCGCCTCGGGCGCCGGCGTCACCGGGGAGGAGATCACCGTCGCGGGGCGGACGGTCCCGTTCGGCACGGACCTGATCTTCGAGGCGACGGACCTGGCCGACCTCGTCGTCGGCATCGAGATCTGCGAGGACTACTGGGCGCCGATCCCGCCGTCGTCGTACGCGGCGATGGCCGGCGCAACGCTGCTGGCGAACCTGTCGGCGTCGAACATCGTCGTCGGCAAGGCCGCCGACCGCGCGCACCTGTCCGCCGCCCAGTCGGCGCGGGCGCTCGCCGCCTACGTCTACTCGGCGGCGGGGACCGGCGAGAGCACCACCGACCTGGCCTGGGACGGGCAGGGCACGATCCACGAGCTCGGGGATCTGCTCGCCGAGTCCGAACGCTTCGCCGACACCCCCCAGCTCCTCGTCGCCGACGTCGACCTCGCCCGGGTGCGCCAGGAGCGGATGCGCACCGGGACGTTCCACGACAGCGCCGCCGTCGCCGGCCGGCCCGAGCAGCGGTTCCGCACGGTCCGCTTCGACCACCGCCCGCACCGCCGCGACGTCGGGCTGCGCCGTCACCAGCGGCGCTTCCCGTTCGTCCCCGACACGGCCGAGCGGCTCGACCTCGACTGCTACGAGGCGTTCAACATCCAGGTCCACGGCCTGGCCCGGCGGTATCGGGCGACCGGCGGCGGACGGATGGTCATCGGCGTCTCCGGCGGCCTCGACTCGACGCACGCACTGATCGTCGCGGCGAAGGCCTGCGACCGGCTCGGGGTGCCGCGCACGACGATCCTCGGCTACACCCTGCCGGGCTTCGCGACCTCGGCGGAGACGAAGGCGAACGCGTGGGCGCTGATGCGCGCGCTCGGCGTCGAGGCGGCGGAGATCGACATCCGCCCCGCCGCCCGCCAGCTGCTCGCCGACCTGGGCCATCCCGCCGCCGAGGGCGCCGCCGACTACGACGTCACCTACGAGAACGTGCAGGCCGGGCTGCGCACCGACTACCTGTTCCGGCTGGCCAACCACCACGGCGGGTTCGTCGTCGGCACCGGGGACCTCAGCGAGCTGGCACTGGGCTGGTGCACGTACGGCGTCGGCGACCAGATGAGCCACTACGCCGTCAACGCCGGCGTGCCCAAGACCCTGATCCAGTACCTCATCCGGTGGGCGGTGAGCCACGACCAGTTCGACGCCGACACCGGCAAGCTGCTGACCGCGGTCCTCGACACCGAGATCTCCCCCGAGCTGGTCCCCGCCGACGCCGAGACCGGCGCGATGCAGAGCACCCAGGACCGCATCGGCCCCTACGAGCTGCACGACTTCTTCCTGTACCACCTGCTGCGCCACGGCCTGGCGCCGTCGAAGATCGCCTTCCTGGCCTGGCACGCCTGGCGCGACGCGCTGACCGACGGCTGGCCGGCCGGTTTCCCCGACGACGAGCGGCACGCCTACGAGCTGCCGACGATCGTGCGCTGGCTGCGGGAGTTCCTGGGCCGCTTCATGGCGTCGCAGTTCAAGCGCTCGGCGCTGCCCAACGGCCCGAAGGTCTCCTACGGCGGCACGCTGTCGCCCCGCGGTGACTGGCGGGCCCCGTCCGACGCCAGCCCCGCCGCCTGGCTCGCCGAACTCGACCGCAACGGCCCGCATCGCTGACGCCCGCGCCGCGCTCGCCAGCCCACGGCGGCGGCGGGCCGGCGGCGGGCGGCGGGCGGCGGGCGGCGGGCGGCGGGCGGCGGGCGGTCCTGCTTATCCGGAGGCTCTCGTGTCCGATTTATCCCTCTGGATAGGCAGGGGCAGGGTGGGCGAGCGGCGGGCGAAGAGGATGGCGAGGCCGGCGGCGGCGGACAGGCCGGCGGCGGCCAGGTAGGCGACGGTGAACGGGGCGGCGCGCACCGCGTCGCCGACGATCGCCGACAGCAGGCTCATCCCGATCACCGCGCCGATCTGGTTGGCGGTCTGCTGCAGCGAGGTGGCCAGGCCGAAGCTGTCGGCGGCGGCGGCGTTGCCGGTGATCACCAGCAGCGGCGGCTGGGCGTGCCCGAACGCCAGGCCGCTGACGATCAGACCGGCGATGACCACGGGGAGCTGGTCGTACTGGGTGCCGAGGGCGAGCACGGCCAGGGCGATCGTGTAGACCCCGCCGGCCACGCCCGCGAGCACCCGCGGCGGGATCCAGGCCCCCAGCCGGCTCGCCGACGGCGCGGCCAGCGCGATCGACAGGGTGCGGGTCATCGTCACCAGGGAGGTGGCCGCGACCGACAGCCCGAACACCCCCTCCAGCAGCAGCGGTGTGACCAGGAAGTTGCCCATGTGGGCGGCGCCGAGCAGGAACGAACTCGCCCCCGCGGCCCGGATGTCGCGCTCGACGAGCAGCACCGTCGGGATGACCGGCATGGCGGTGCGCCGCTCGACCACGACCAGCAGCCACAGCAGCAACGGGACGGCCGCGAGCAGGCCGATCACGATCGGCCGCAGCCCCCAGCCGGCGGCCCGGTTGACCCCGAAGGTCAGCGCGAACGTGGCCGCGCCGAGCACCAGCGCGCCGGTCTTGTCCAGCGTCAGGCTGCGGTTGCCGACGTCGACCGGCAGCACCTTCACCGCGGCGATCAGCGGGACCAGGGCGATCCCGGCCTGCATGACGAACAGCGGCCGCCACCCGATCGAGTCGATGACCAGCCCGCCGATCGCCAGCCCGCTGACCGACGCCCCCGACAGCACCCCCGACGCCCAGGCCGACGGCCGGACCCGCTCGTGCGGCGGGAACGCGTGGAACAACATCGCGAACGACGCGGGGATCGTCGCGGCGCCCGCCACCTGTGCCAATGCACGGAAGGCGATGAGCGACACCGGGTCCCAGGCCACCGCGGTCGCCAGCGAGAACACCACGGCGAGCACGGAGCCGACGAGGAAGGTGCGCCGGTGCCCGCGGATGTCGCCGACCCGGCCGAGGATCGGCATCGCGACCGCCTGCGCGAGCAGCGAGCCGGTCACCGCCCAGGAGATGACGTCGACGTTGCTGTGTAGGTCGCCGGCCACCGTGCGGATCGACACGGACAGCACGGTCGCCGTGAACGTCGTCGCGAACATCCCCGCCAGGCACGTCAGCAGGATGAGCTGCCGATCCCGGCGCTCACCGTCCGACTCCGACGCTGAACCGGCCCCCGACCCGGTGCGGGCGACGCGGTTGCCCCTGCCGCCGCTGCCGGCGGCGGGCGTCCCTCCGGCGGACACAGGCCCTAAGTGCGCGTCCTCGGGAGGGTCCCCGGTGAGGTCCGCGGCCGGTGTCGCCGGCACGAACGACGGGGGCGACGGTGTGGCCCGCCCCGGGCCCTGGTCCTGCGCAACCACGCTGCTCCCCTCCAGGCCCGCGGGCCAAACCCTCCGATCGTCAACCGCGGTTGTGCCCGGACGCAACCAGTTGCCCGGCGCCGTCGCCGGGGCGACCGGCTCAGAGGACCACCGCGGACGACCACCGCGGACGACCACCGCGAGCGACCACCGCGAGCGACCACCGTGGCGGACGGCGCCGGATCAGAGGACGGTGCAGTTGGCGACCGCGGCGGCGGGGCGGCGCGGGCTCTGCGCGATCGTGCCGGGCGCGATGGTCGTCACCGTGGCGTCTGTCGGGTCGAACCGGCGGATGAGCACCGGTGCGCTGGTCGAGTCGCCGTACCGGTCGAAGCTGATGTAGCCGTTCGCACCGGCGCGGGCGAGATCGCCGCAGGTGAGGTTCAGGACCGCCTTGATGTTCGCGCGGAGCTGGCCGGGCGGCGGGGTGTTGAGCTCGGCGGCGCCGATGGCCCATGCCAGCACCGACAGGGCGTCGAAGGCGACGATCGTGTGCCCGGAGATGAGCCGCTGCGGGGTGTCGCGCACCTGCGTCGCCCACTGCCGGGGCACGGTGCCGTCCGCGCCGGTCTGCTCCGAGTAGGACGGCGGGATGTCGCCGGGCTGGGCAAGGCCGAAGTCGGCGAAGTAGAAGGTGTGGCGACCCAGGGCGCCCGCCGCGATCTCCCCCGGGTCGGTCTCCAGCTCCATCGCGTCGTCTCCGGAGATGATCGGCAGACGCGGGTCCGCCCGGCCGCAGGCGGACCCGGTCAACGCCCCCAGCAGGGTGTTCACGCTGGTGGTCCGGCCGGTGTAGATGATCAAATTCGGCGGCTGCGGGCCGGTGCAGCGCTCGCTGAGGTCATGGCCGAGCACGCCCACCACGGTGGGGCCGCCGTCCGCGGCGCTGGCCGCCTCCGCCCGCGCAGTCTCGGGAAAGGACACGCGGACGGCCGGCGCGGCGCGCGGCACTCGACCCAGCTCCGTTCTGATGTCCTCGGCGAGGTTGTCGCTGTAGTGGTCGGGGTTGGCGTCCTTCGGGCCGTTACCCGCCCCGGCGGAGACGATCAACGGTCGGATGGGCTGGTCGCCGCGCTCCTCCCGCTTCATGATCTCGGGGATCGCCCTCGCGATGACCTCCGCCTCCCGGTGGTTGGTCGGCCCGACCCGGAAGTACCAGTCGAACGCGCGGCGGGTCTGCCCGGGTGGCCCGACGGGCCGGGTGAAGCCGTCGTCGGAGGCCGTGGACGACACGATGGGGATACCGGTGGTACCGCTGAGCAACGCCACCGCCTGACGGGCGGCGGAGGTGCTCTGGAACAGGCCCAGGAGCCCGGCGAGGCCGGGATCGGCGCGGGCCACCTCGTCGATGTGCCGGGCGACGGTGAGCGCGCCGTCGGAGTGCCAGCCGACGTTGGCGACGAGCAGCCGGATCCGGGACCGGGAACGGGCGCCCGGGGCATCCGCGGCGGCGTTGGTCGCCGCCTGCGCGAGCTGGGCCCCGAGCAGCTCGTTCAGTCCCCCCTGCCCGACGGTCGTCGGCGAGTCGGCCTGTCCGCCGCCCGGCGGGGGGTGCCTCCCGGTCAGCGGCGCCGCGACCACCACCGTGTACACGCCGCCCTTGCCGGCGAGCGCGGCGTTCTGCCGGCCGATCGTGGTCAGCAGCGCGGCGAGATCCGGCGAGGTCGAGTCGAAGGTGTACGCCCCGTCGCTGAACCCGATGCACTGCTCGTCGAAGGATCCCACCCAGGTGGCCGCGGCCGGCAGCGCCGTCAGCGGGTCGGGCGCCTGGCAGGCGTGCGACGATCTCGGGCGGCCCAGCCCCGCGCCGAGGACCGCCCCGGCGGCGACGGCGCCGGCGAGGACCGCCGCGCCAAGCACGTATGGCAACGTTCCCCGCCGGCGGAACCGGCGCCCCGCGTCATCAGCACCGGCAGCACCGGCAGCACCGGCCGTATCCCTGCCAGCCGCATCCGTGTCCGCCGCACCTGTGCCGGCCTGGTCGGTAGCGGCGGTCAGGCCGGTCAGGTCCGGGGGCTGCGGGGCGGTCCCGGACGTGACCGGCGACCTGTCTGCGATCCGCTTGGCGACAAGCGCGGCATCGACTGCGCCATTGTCGACCAGCTGGGACAGTGCGAGCGTGACCTGGGCTTCCAGGTGGTCCGCGGTGCGGAAGAAGCCGACAATCACGTCGGCGTTTCGCAGCCGCTCCCGGAATGCATCGACCGGCCCGAGATCCCTGTCGGTGAACTTGCGCGGAATGGGAGTGTCCTCGTCCAGCAGGAACAGCAGCCGGGGAATCTTCTTCTCGACCGCCGTGCGGAACTCCAGTTCCGTGTACGAGACGGCCGTCTGACCTGGCGGGACGACGGCGTCCGTCGAGTCCGTCGAGTCCGGTTTCGGCTGGCCGACGCCGGGGACGTTCGCCGGCGCGGCGGCGCCGCGCGGATCGCCGGCCACCAGCGAGCCGTACCGCAGGCCGATGACCCCGATGTACACGTCGCACTCGCGGACCTTCTCCTCGCAGAAGGACGCCGGCACCTTGCTGACGACGGGGAAGTCGTCCATCGAAATGGCGGTGTGCCCACTGCGACGCACGGCGTCCAACGCCGCCCGCACGAAGGCCCGGTCAGTCGGATACTTGTTCATGTCCGACGTGTGGCTGACGAACACCCGCAGTCTGGCGCGCAACCCTTTCCCCCGAACGTCGTGGGAAGTACCTGACCGGACAGTACCTAATGTGCGTCCGGAAACTACCTGGTACGGACCGGACGCCGGCCGCGCCGGGCAGGCCGGACGGGGGCCGGCGTTACCGTCACGAGATGAGCCGCAACGTAGCCCTTCGCCCGCGCTACCCGCTGCGAACCGCGCGGCTCCTGCTGCGCCCGTCCACCCCGGACGACGCCGACGCGATGCTGGCGTACAAGGCGCGGCCCGACGTGGTGCGCTGGGTGCCCCACGGCGTGCTCGACCGCGCCGGCGTGCTGGACCGCATCGAACGGTCCCGCGGCGAGCTCGACGACGAGGAGCAGACCCTGGGTCTGGCCGTGATCGAGGCCGACTCCGGCACGCTCGTCGGCGACGTGCTGCTGACGTGGACGAGCCGCGAGCACGGCGGCGGCGAGGTCGGCTACGTCTTCGACCCCGCGGTCGCCGGCCGCGGCTACGCCACCGAGGCCGCCCGCGAGCTGCTGCGGCTGGGTTTCGACGAGTTCGGCCTGCACCGCATCGTCGCGCGCATCTACGCGCGCAACGGCGCCTCCGCCCGCGTCCTGCAGCGACTCGGACTGCGCCGCGAGGCGTATTTCGTCCGCAACGAGCTCCTGCGCGGCGAGTGGACCGACGAGATCGTTTACGCCCTGCTCGCCGACGAGTGGGCCGCCCGCCGCTGTCGTTGACCGGCGGCCTGCCGTCGGTCGGTGACGCCCTGCGGCAGGACGGATTCACGCGGCAGGACAGACTCACGCGGCGGTGAAGGCCATGATGTAGGTGCCCGGATGGGTGGCGCCCGACTGGTCGAGGACCGGGCCGCCGTCCCAGCGCAGCTCGACCGCGGTGGTCGTGTCCGGCGGGGTGACGAGGACGCGCGCGGGGAGGAACGCGCCGCTGTCGCCGGGCTCGGTGGTCAGGTAGGTCAGATTCGCCCGGGCGTCGGCGCCGGGCGGCAGGTCGATCCGGCCGGGTCGGACGAGCGGCGATCGCACGACGTCGTAGGCCGATCCGTCGCGGGCGACGAACCGCACCCCGGGATAGCCGGTCACGGCGCAGCGCCGCGGCGACCGGTTCGTCACCACCAGCGGACGCTGATGCTGCCCGCCGGCCGCGGCGTCCGCCGCACCGAGCGCGACGGTCAGGTCCCCCGCCTCGCACCGCGGGACCGCCGACGTGCCGCTCCCGGCGGCCACCGCCGGCGATGAGGGTGTTGCCGAGGACAGCCGCACCTTCGCCGCCGACGCCGCCGGGACCGCCGACGCGGACGTCGGAGACGTCGCGGAGGTCGGGAGCGGGCTCGTGCCGGTGGCGACGGTGGAGCCACCACAGCCGGCGGCGGTCAGCAGGGCGGCCAGCGAGATGGCCACCAGGCCCGGACGCCCCCCGGGTTCGCCACGCATGTCGTACCTCCGCACTCGCCAGTCCGAACTTCGTCAACGACGGCCAGGTGACCAGCACCGTGGACGCCGGCCGGCCGGCTCGTGCCCGCCGCTACCTTGACGATGGCGCGGCAGCCCGCCCACCGGACCGAACTATCCCACCGACACACGCCAGCCACCCGCCCGGTCACGGCTCGGGACGGGGCGGGACGGCTGGTCGTCGCGCAGGACCTCCAGGGTGAGGCGCACGGTTGCCCGCGGCTCCGCAGGTGAAGCCGGAGGATTCCGGTACTCCTTGGCAGACCGGGGATCCGGCATCTCACACCGCGGATCAATCGTGCGCCAAGGGTTCCTCCACTCCAGGGGGAACTCACCCTCCGGCCATGGACGATCGCGTCACTCCATCCGCACTTCATTCTGCCGGAAGACGAACGATCACCTTATAGTCAAGCTTGCGGTCTTCCTGTCCGCCGCAGCAGGAAGGTCCGCGCTCGGCCTGACCGCCGAACAAGTGCACATACAACGGCCGCACACCAGTTAGAGTGGCCACCGAAGCGACGACAGGACGGCGCATCGGCCGGGAGGCTCGCGGAAGGAGGGTCTGATGCCATCGGTGTTCGCGGGTCGCCGGAAGACACGGAGTATGACTGACCGGGTCACGCTGGTGATTGGGCTGTCCCACCAGGAGGCGGTGGAGCTGGGAGTCGAGGAAGCCGACACCGAGCACGTGCTTCTCGGGCTTCTGCGTGAAGGTCACGGGGTCGCGGGGGTCGCCTTGCGGGCCCTGGGTCTCTCGTATGAATCGGTGCGTACGCGGTTCGACCGGAGCCCGGGCAGCCCCCATTCACCGTCACGTGAGGTGACGCCCTTCACTCCCCGAGTCAAGGAGGCATTTCGGTTGGCAGCAGCGGAGTCGCAACGAGCTGGTAGCGACCGAATCGAAACCGAACATCTGCTGCTCGCGCTCGCAACCGTGCCACACGGAGTAGCCGCCGACATCCTCGCCGGAGCGGGAGTAGACGAGGGTGCGCTGCGTGCCGAGATCGACCGTATTCTCACGACAGATCCCCCCGGAAGACTGCCCGACCTCGACGATGTGAACCAGGAGATCTCTCGCCTGGAGGACGCAGCCGCGGTCGCGCTCCGAGCGGACGATCTGGATTTGTTTCGAGAACTGACAGAGACGAGGAACTCGGTGGTCGAGCAGATGTTCGACCGTGTCGAACGTTGGCGCGCGAACCTTGACGCATACGCTGTACTCGAACTGGTCGAAGAGCAGCAGCGGCTGCGCGCCGAGGTGCAGAATCTCCGCGTACTGCTTGCCGAAGAAGAATCGGAACCACCTGACCACAGTTAACCCTGCCGAGTTCGAAACCCGACGGGAAACGTACCTTCTCGAGGCCGCAGGACCTGACGGCCCGGTGGCCTCGCGGGTGCGTCGGCCCACTCGGGTCGGCGATGCTTCCAGACGGGCACTCGGGCTGTGTCTCGGCGCTGCGCTGGGTCTTTCGCGCCACCAGCACATTCTTGGCCCTCGAATACCTGAAGTCGGTCATCACGGTGACCATCTGACGCCGTGGGCGTTGAGCCGACGGAGCCTCTGTCGATGCGGGATGTCCATCTTCCCGACGAGTGGAACGTGTCTTCGACGGCTTCCACTTCTTCCCCGGCCGGAAGCAGAGGCGGGCCATCGAAGACTATCCGAGAGGTCTCCTCACCATGATGTCGAACCTGCGCATGCGGTGCTGGCCGATGCTCGCAGCGCTGATCATCATGGCTCTCCAGGTGCCCTGCGGTACTGGTGCCGACCGCCTGCGGAAGAAGACGCGCGATGGGGGCGCGTGGCGTTTCATCAACGACCGCTCTGGCAAGCTGATGAGCGTACCCGGATCGTCCACCACACGCGGGCTGCAGCTCCACCAGTGGGCGGACGAGGGTCACGGCGATCAGCGTTGGACGATCCTTCCCCGGGTCTGACCGGTCATCCTGCCGAGGTCCGAACCGGGACCGCGGCGATGGTCCCCGGGCGAGCTCGCCTGCCAGGCCCGGCCTGGCGGCGGCGGGTCGGCTGGGTGCGCAGGGACTCGTCGAACAGGACGCGGCGGTGGCGGCCCTGGCGCTTGGCGGCGTACATGGCGATGTCGGCGGCGTGCAGGATCTCGCGGGGGTCGGTCAGCCCGGGGCCGGACACGGCGACGCCGACGCTGGAGGTGACCCGCGGACCGCCGCCGGGCGCACGCACGGCGGCGGTCTCGACGATGCGGTCGGCGATGCCGGTGACGGCCTCCACCGAGGTGATTCCCGCGCAGAGCACGGCGAACTCGTCGCCGGCGAGGCGGGCGACGGTGTCGCCGGGACGCACCGCCCGCCGCAACCGCGCCGCCACCTCGCGCAGCACCCAGTCGCCCGCCTGGTGGCCCGCAGAGTCGTTGACCGCCTTGAAGCCGTCGAGATCGACGAAGAGCAGGCCCACCCGGTCCTGCCACCGGTCGGCCTCGGCCCGGGCGAGGGCCCGCCCGAGCCGGTCGAGGAACGACACTCGGTTCGGCAGGCCGGTGAGCCCGTCGCGCAGCGCGCGGCGGCGGGCCCGCGCCGCCCGCGCCCGCGCCGCCTCGTGGCCGCGCGCCGACACGACGGCGGTCGAGATCTGGCCGGCGACCAGGGCGACGAAGTCGCGGTAGTCGCCGTCGAGCGCGAGCCGGTCGCTCAGGCCGGCCAGCAGCAGGCCGATCGGGTGGCCGTCGCGGCCGTTGGCAAACGGCACCGCCAGCGCCGACCTCGACGGCGGCGAGCCCGACGGCGGCGAGCCCGACGGCGGCGAGCCCGATGACGGCGAGGCGGCCGCGAGCACCACCCGGCACCGCGACGCCACCTGGTCCACGATCCGCGCCTGCCCCGACGTCAGCGCCTGGGTCGCCTCGGGGACGGGTCCGCCCGGCGCGAGCGCGGCGCACAGGTCCGCGGCCGCGTCCTCGCCGGCCAGGCCCGACCAGCTCATCAGCCGCGGCGGCAGGCGGGGGCGCCGCTGGTCGCGCAGCAGGATGAGGCAGTACGGCAGGTCGTCGCGCCAACGCCCCGCCACCGCGGCGGCGCGGGTGCACACCGAGCGCTGGTCGCCGCGGAGCGAGGCGACGGCGGCGAGATCGCGCAGGCAGGCGAGGCGACGGGTGTCGATCATCTGCCGGGTCGTCTCCTGCGCGGTCGTCAACGCGCCGACGATCCGCCCGCCGCGTTCGGCGTCACGCACCGGGCCGAAGGAGAAGGTGAAGTAGGTCTCCTCCAGGTAGCCGTGCCGGAACATCAGCAGCCGCTGGTCCTGGGACCAGGTGGCGCCGCCGCCGGACATCACCTGGTCGAGCAGCGGCCGCATGAAGTCCCAGATCTCGGGCCAGACGTCGCGGAACGGCCGGCCGAGGGCATCGGGATGCTTGCGGCCCAGAATGGGAATGGTGGCGTCGTTGTAGAGGTAGGCCAGCTCCGGCCCCCAGGTGACCACCATCGAGAAGCGGGACTCCAGGCACAGGCCGACGCAGGTGCGCAGGCTGCTGCTCCACGTCTCGGGCGGCCCGAGGGAGGTGGGGCCCCAGTCCTTGGCCGCCATCAGCCGGCCCATCTGGCCGCCGGACGCGAACGCCGCGCCCAAGCCGCCGTCACGTCCCGAGGCATCCTCGCCCGCGTGCGCGTCGCCCGCGTGCGCGTCGCGCGCGAACGCGTCCACCGCGTGCGAACCCCGGGCCGCACCCGCTCGCGTCCTCGTCCGCGCCCTCGCTGCCGTCCGACCACTCCCCTCGCCGACCCACCCGTCACCGGCGACGCTCATGTCCCGAACGCCCGCCCCCTCCCGGCTATAGCCGTCGCCCGCGGCGGCAAACCCCGCCCGGATCGGCCCCGGGCCGGCGGTGGGCTGTGGGCGGTGGGCGGTGGGCGCTGGGCGGTGGGCGCTGGGCGGTGGGCGCTGGGCGGTGGACGTCAGCGCATCATCAGGGTGCCGCCGTCGACGGGGAAGATCTGGCCGGTCATGAAGCGGGCGCCGTCGCTGGCGAGGAAGGCGAGGACGGGGACGAAGTCGCGCTGGACGTCGCCGAGCTTCCCGCCGATCGGGATGCTGCGCTGCAGGGTGGCGTCGTGCGCGGCGAGCTGCTCGGCGGTCATCGAGGCGCGGGTCCGCTCGTACATCGGCGTCACGATCGCGGGGGCGACCGCGTTCACGGTGATGCCGTGGCTGGCCCACTCGACGGCCACGGTGCGGGTCCAGGCGACGACGGCACCCTTGCTGGCGGCGTAGGCGGCCTTGTTCGGGTAGCCGAGCACGCCGGCGGCGGAGGCGAAGTTGATGATCTGGCCGCCGTGCTCGCGCAGGTGGGTGAACGCGGCCTGGTTGGTCAGCAGGGTACCGGTGGCGTTGACGGCGAGGATCTTGTTCCAGTGGTCGACGGTGAGCTCGGCGGCGGGCGCGGCGGGGGCGATGCCGGCGGCGTGGATGAGGACGTCCAGGCCGCCGAGGTGCGCGACCGCCTTCGCGAAGGCGGTGTCGACCGAGTCGGGGTCGGTGACGTCGCAGGGGACGAAGCGGGCGCCGGCCTGCGCGGCGATCCGCTCGCCGGGATCGACGGTGATGTCGAGGGAGACGACCTGCGCGCCGAGACCGGGCAGCGACTGCACGAGCCCCGCACCCATGCCGCTGGCCCCGCCCGTGATCACGATGCGCCGCGCGTCAAGCCTGACCGCTGCCATGAAGCCGCCTCCCGCGTCCGTCCACACCGGTAGTCCGGTCACGCGGCCGCCTGGTCCGACGCACGGCCAGCCAGCGACGCATCCCGGACGTTTCCCCTGGACGCTACTCCGCGCACCGTTACGCCCGCACGCGTCGGACACTCCCGCAACACGGGAGGAACGCCTTCCGGACGGCCGATCAGCGGGTCAGCAGTTCAGGTGGATCAGCGGCCCTCGCGCCCGCCGGCGGCCAGGTGGGCGAAGTAGTGGGCGAACATCTTCGTGCCGCCGGCGGCCTGGATCCAGTCGTAGTGCTCGTTCGGCGCGTGGTAGCCGTGGCTGGGCAGGCTGAGGCCGAGCAGGACCACGGGGGCCTTCAGGTACTGGTCCATGGTGAGCACGGCTCCGATCGAGCCGCCCTCGCGGACGAACGCCGGGGTCACGCCGAAGGCGTACTCGACGGCGGCGCGGGCGGCGTCGGCGTGCGGGCCGGTGCGGGAGCCCAGGTAGGCGGGCATCGCCGCCTCGAGCTCGATGCGGGCGTCCGGGTGGCGGCGCTGGATGAAGTCGCGGACCAGGTCGAACACGGCGCGGGGGTCCTGGTGGGGGACGATGCGGGAGCTCAGCTTGACGCCGGCGCGCGGCGGGATGACGGTCTTCACCCCCGGGCCGGTGTAGCCGCCGGTGAAGCCGTGCACCTCGAACGTCGGCTCGCCCATGATCTTCGCGAGCACGGAGCGGACGTCGGTGGTGCGCATCGAGGTCAGGCCGTGCATCGCCATGAAGGTGGCGACGTCGAAGCCGGACGCGACGAAGCTGTCGATCTCGGCGTCGGTCACCGGCGCGGCGGCGTCGGCGAAGCCGGGGATCAGCACCCGCCCGGTCGCCGGGTCGAGGCACTCCGCCACGATCTGGGCGAGTTCGGCCAGCGGGTTGCGGGCCGGGCCGCCGGTGAGGCCGGAGTGGGTGTCGTTGGTACCGGTCTCGATGCTCACCTCGAAGGTGACCAGGCCGCGCAGGCCGTAGTCGATGGCCGGCCGGCCGGCGGCGATCCAGACCGTGTCCGAGACGAGGACGGAGTCGGTGGCCAGCCGCGGCAGCTCCTGGCGGACGAAGGTCTCGAAGTGGGGGCTGCCGATCTCCTCCTCCAGCTCCCAGACGAAGGCGATGTTGACCGGCAGGTCCTGGACGATGGCGTACTGGGCGGCCTGCAGCGCGGTGAGCGCGGGGCCCTTGTCGTCGGTGCTGCCGCGCCCGGCGTAGCGATCCCCGGAGATGGTGAGGCGGAACGGCTCGGTGTCCCACTGCGCCGGGTCGGCGGGCTGGACGTCGAGGTGGTTGTAGATCGTGACGGTGGGGCAGTCGGAACCGGCGCGGTACTCGCCGTGGACGACGGGATTGCCGGGCGTGGGCACGATCCGCGCGTCGAGGCCGGCGTCGCTCAGCAGCGTGGCGGCGAGGTCGGCCGTGCGCCCGATGTCGGGCTGGTGGGCGGGATCGGCGCTGACGCCGGCAATCCCGACGAGGCGGGTGAGCCGGTCCTCGAACTCGGGGCGGCGGGCGGCGAGGTAGTCGTCGAGCTGAGCGAGAGCGTCGGCCACGACGTGCATCGTACGGACAGGTCCTGGCACGGGTTGATGGGCGCGGGCGGGGCACGGGAACAGGATGCGAGTCGCCATCGTCGGAGCATCCGGCAACATCGGTTATCACCTGGTCCGCGAGCTGGCCACCGACCCGCGGGTCGACGAGGTCGTCGCAATCGCCCGCCGCCCGCCGCCCGGCCCCCCGTCCGCCGGCTCCCCGTCCGCCGAACCCCCTTCCGCCGGTAGGCCGCGGGCCAGGGTGCGCTGGCTGGCGCTCGACGTGGCGCGCCCCGGGGCCTTCGGCGAGCTGGAGAAGGCGTTCCGCGGCTGTGCGTCGGTCGTGCACCTGGCCTGGCTGATCCAGCCCGAGCGGGCGACGGTCGTCACGGAGGCCACGAACGTCGCGGGGAGCGAACGGGTGTTCGCGGCGGCGCTGGCCAC
Organism: Frankia alni ACN14a; assembly: GCF_000058485.1. NCBI lineage: Bacteria > Bacillati > Actinomycetota > Actinomycetes > Frankiales > Frankiaceae > Frankia > Frankia alni. Next base: position 3,523,345 of record NC_008278.1, on the reverse strand, counting down.
CGGGGTGCCGGCGCTGGTGTACGCGTCGTCCGTCGGTGCCTACCGCCCCCGGGAGTCCCCCCGGCCGGTCGACGAGAACTGGCCGACCACGGGGATCGAGACGTCGCCGTACAGCGTCCAGAAGGTCGCCGTGGAACGGCTGCTGGACAGCCTCGAGGCCGATCATCCGGGGATCCGGGTGTCCCGGCTGCGCCCGGCGATCGTGCTGTCCGCCGCCGCCGCGCAGTCGCAGGCCCGGTACTTCCTCGGCCCGCTGGCGCCGCCGGGCCTGCTGCGCCGTCTCGGCGCCGGCGAGGGGCGGCTGCCGGTCGTGCCGGCCGTGCGCGGACTGATGTTCCAGGTGGTCCACTCCCGCGACGCAGCCGTCGCCTTCGCGTCCGCCGCCCTCAGCCCGACGGCCCGCGGCGCCTACAACGTCGCCGCGGACCCGCCGGTCACGCCGCGGACGCTGCCCGACATGCTCGGCGCCCGCGGGATCCCGCTGCCGCCCGCGCTGCTGCGCGCCGCGGTCGGTGCCGCCTACCGGGCCCGGCTGGCGCCGGTGAGCCCCGGCTGGATCGACCTCGCCCGCGGCGCTCCGATCATGGACACCCGGCGGGCCCGCCGGGAGCTGGGCTGGGCCCCCGTCCTGTCCACGAGCACGGTCCTGCGCGACTGGCTCGTCGGCGCCGGCGCGGGCCGGGGCGAGCAGACCCCGGTCCTGCGCGGCGCGGCCGGCTGGCTCGACCATGCCCGCGGCGCGCGGCGCGCCCTGTCCGGCCGCAGCGGTGGGCGGATCTGAGCCCCGCGTCGCCTGGGCGGCCTACCTGCGGCGCAGGGCGTCGCGGGCCCGGTCGACCAGCGACGCGAACGGGCCGACCGCCCACTGCGCGAGGGGGGAGCCCACCGTGCTCGGGTGGGGGTGGGTCGGCGCCAGACTCTGGACCGCGCGCAGCTGCCGGCCGAGCTTGCGCCGTTCGTCCCGGCTGGTGGCCCCCCGCACGGCCGGGAACTCCTCGAGCTCCTCGCGCTCGGCGTGCTCGGACACCGCCTGCTCGAGTGCCGCGAGCTGCCGGGCGAAGTCCGGGCCGGTGATGTCCAGCTTCTCGAGGGCGGCCAGCACCTTCGCCGCCTGCTTCTCCTCGTGGTTACGGGCCCGCACCACGTCGGGGCCGGCCGACCTGCGCGACACCGGCCGCAGGACCATCTCCTCGCCCGTCTCGTGCGTGGCGAGCAGCGCCCGCAGCTCGTCGAACGCCTTCCTGCGGGGCTCGCCACGCTGCACCCCGACCGCCGCGAACAGGTCGCGGATCCGCGCGTGCTGCGCAAGTAGGAGTCCCACGACGTCGTCCTCGGGCAGCGTCGCCGCCTGCGCGCGTTCCCGCTCCGCCAGATTGCTCGCCATGCCAGGTCTCCTTCTCGCTTCGGGATGAGCCGATCGTTGCCGTCCGATGCGGACGCCGGTCGCTGTGCACGCCGTCCGGGATGAACCGGGGACATCCGGCTGGCCGCCGGCCCGCGACCAGGCCGGCCCGCGACCATGCCGGCCCGCGACCATGGTGGCCACCGCAGCCGGCCCGGCCTGGGCCGACGGGTCAGCGCTACCCGATCCCGCGGGCACAACACGCCTGGGGTGAGCTGGGTGTGGGCAGCGCGTCGCCGCCGTCGCCGGTCCGCTCCCGCGTCGCGCCTCGGTCACACTGCGACGCGGCCGTCAGATTCCCTCGCGCCAACGGTTGGCGGCCGCCCCTTGCGCGGCTCCTAAAAATGTGACGTACTTGTCAGAAGATCGGGACTTCTCCACGGAGCGGATCGGCCGTTGTCCCCTAGGAGGATCACATGCTGCCCGCCAACGCCCAGATCGTCTCGGTAGACGATCACGTGATCGAGCACCCGCGCGTCTGGCTCGATCGCATGCCCGCGAAGTACCAGGACGTCTGCCCGCGCATCGAACGCGCCGAGGACGGCAACGACTGGTGGATCTACGAGGGCCGCCGGGCCGGCAACTTCGCCCTCAACGCGGTGGCCGGCAAGAGCCCGAAGGACTTCGGGCTCGACCCCCGCAGCTATGACGACATGTTACCGGGCTGCTACCGCATCGCCGACCGCATCCGGGACATGGACGAGGAAGGCATTCACGCCCAGCTCTGCTTCCCGAACTTCGCCGGTTTCGCCGGCAGCGTGCTCGCCGCCTCGCAGGACCTGGCGCTGGCCACCGAGACCGTCCGGGCCTACAACGACTTCATCCTCGACGAGTGGTGCGCCGCCGCGCCCGACCGGCAGATCCCGCTGATGATGGTGCCCTACTGGGACGTCGAGGCCGCCGCCGCCGAGATCCGGCGGACCGCCGCGCTGGGCGCGCGCAGCATCACCTTCCCCGAACTGCCCGACCGCCTCGGCCTGCCGTCCTGGCACACCACCCACTGGGACCCGGTGCTCGCCGCCGCCAGCGAGACCGGCCTGCCGATCTGCCTGCACTTCGGCTCCGGCGGGTCGCCGCAGTGCTCCCCCGAGGCGGCCACGACCAACTTCACCGTCGCGATCTCGCTGTTCGCCCTGAACTCCATGTCGGCGACGTCCGAGCTGCTGCTCTCCCCCGTCTTCCACCGGTTCCCGCAAATCAAGATCGCGCTGTCCGAGGGCGGCATCGGCTGGATGCCCTACATGCTCGAGCGGATCGACTACGTGTGGGAGCGTCACCGCTGGTACAACGACGTCAACACCGAGGTGCGGCCCAGCGAGCTGTTCCGCGACCACATCTACGGGTGCTTCATCGTCGACGAGGCCGGCATCGAGGCACGCCACCGCATCGGCGTCGACAACATCATGTTCGAGAGCGACTACCCGCACTCCGACAGCAACTGGCCGAACACCCGCAAGCTGCTCGCCGAGGCGCTGATCAACGTCCCCGACGACGAGGCCCTGCGGATGGTCGAGACGAACGCGCGGACGCTCTACAACTTCCCCCGCACGTCCTGAGGTCCCCGCACGACGCCGCCTGACGGTTCGCTCGTACCACTCCGAGGCGTGGGACCGGCCACAGCCCACCGGTTCGCCTACCGGTCCCACGTCCGGACGCCCTGGCCACGGCCCTGCCGTCGGCGGCGTGAAGGACGTCCCATCGCGACGGTCCGAGGGCCGGACGTATCCCGGATGTCTGTCCGCGCGGCGAGCGCCATCGGCTTGCGACTCCGCCCGTCGGTGACGGCAACGCGCGCGCCGCGCCCGGTGAACGCGCGCTGCCGGCCCGGCGGCCGATCCCTCCCGCGCGGTTCGCGGCACCAGGAGAAAAGGCGAACCGATGAGCCAGAAAATGTTCAGCACGCAGGAGATCGACGAGTTCGTCGAGGCGTTCCGGGCCAACGGCGGCCGACCCGCCGGCAAGTACACGGGAGCCACCCTGCTCCTGCTGGTCACCGGCGCGGAGGCCGACGGGACGCCCCACGTCAGCCCGCTGAACTTCTACGCCGACGCCGACCGGTACTTCGTCTACGCCGTCAACCCGGGCGTCGACGAGGACCCGCGCTGGCTGCACGACCTGCGCGCGAACCCGCAGGCCACCATCGAGGTCGAGGGCCGGCGGCTGCAGGTCACCGCCACGGAGGTGCACGGCGAGAAGCGCGACGAGATGTACGCCCGGCAGGCCGCCCGCTACCCGCAGTTCACCGAGTTGCAGGCGGCCGTGAGCCGCCTCATCCCCGTCGTCGAGCTCCTGCCCACCGGTTCCTGATCATCCCGTCACGTCCCCACCCGCGCGCCGGGGGCATGCCCCCGGCCGCGTCTACAGGTTCAGGGCGAGCAGGACGGCCCCGACAAGCAGCACGGCCAGCGACAGGGCGTAGCGAGCGACGAACTGCCAGCTTCGGGCGGTGTGCCCCGAGGCGCCGGTGATCGAGCGCAGCTCGACGTACGGGCCGGGCGCGCGCAGGAACCAGCCGGTGACCAGCACCTCCTGGTCCACGAAGGCGTCGGCCCCGGTCAGCCCGAAGAAGGTCCGCGCGCCGGGAAACGGCTGCAGGTAGACGATCGGCACGATGCCGCTGTCGTCGGCGAGGACGAAGTCCGGGGAGGCGACGTAGCCGCCCCGACCGACGATCCGGCCGCGCAGGCTGACGGGCACCGCGCCGACCGGGCCCGCGTCGAGGCGTTCGAGCAGGCTCGCGGCCTCGTCCACCGGCTCGGGCGCGCCCAGCGGGCTGCGCAGCGCCGCGCGGACGACGAGCAGCACCCCGGCGGCGGCCACCAGCACCGCGACCGTCCGCGGGCCGCCTACGTCCAGGTGGTGCTGGGCGACGGTGAGGGCGGCGACCAGGCACGCCCAGCCACCGAGGTGCAGGGGAAGTTCCACCAGGAACCGGCCACGGGCCGCCGTCCGCTCCCCCGGCCGGGCCGCCGCGGCCGCGCGCACCGCCCCCCAGCGGGTCGGGGCGCCCGGCAGGCCGCTGCGTTCGAGCGCCGCGATGCGGTGCACGACGAGCGGATGGGTGGCGAACAGTTCCCCCCAGCGCGCCCACGGACTGGTGTTCTCCCACCGCATCGCCGCGGCGATGCGCTCGGGCGGCAGTCCCGGGCCGAGCAGCCCGGCGGCGGGCAGGCCACCCGGGCCGGCGATCCCCAACGCGCCGGTCGAGCGGATCCGGGCCGCCCGGCGGGCGAGGCGGCGGGCCTGACGGTTCTCGTCGTCGGCGCGCAGCGCGGCGATCCGCGCGGCCCGCTCACGGCCCACCTCGTCGATGCCGTAGGCGATGCGGACCAGCGCCGAGCACAGCGCGTCGCCGTCGCCGGTGGCGCGGCAGGAGGCGTGGTCGGCGCCGAACTCGCGGGCCCGGGCGAAGCCGAGCAGCGCGAGCTGCGCGGCGAGGTAGGCGGCGAAGGCGAGCAGCCGGTTGAGGTCGTTGCCGCCCGGCCGGTCGGCGGCGCGCCCACCGGCCGTCGCGAAGTAGAGGACCGCCGGGATGAGGCTGGCCGCGGTCATCACGGCCACGTCCCGGTGCGCGACGTGGCCGAGTTCGTGCGCCACGACCGCCTCGACCTCGCGCTCGTCGAGCCGGTCCAGCAGCCCACGGGAGATCCACACCCGGCTGTCGCGGCGGCTGCGGCCGAAGGTGAACGCGTTCGGTTCGCCGTCCTCGACGATGCCGAGCCGGACCAGGGGCAGGCCGCCCGCCCGGCACTGGCGCGCGACGATCGCGGCCACCGGCTCGTCGCTGCGGTACCCGTCGGCCGTGCGGACGAGCTCCGTCGCCGGGACGAGCCAGGCGATGACCCACGGCGCGACCAGGTACTGGACGGCGACGACGGCCACCCCGCCCGTCACCGCCCAGGCGAACGGCACCGGCGACAGGACCGCCACCAGCCAGCAGGCGAGGGCCAGCACGCCGCCCAGAACGCAGAGCACGGCGATCAGCCGGCGCCGAACATGACCTTGCACGAGACGTTCCCCACCCATCCCCCGAGAACGGCCGAACGGCCGAAACAGGAATCCAATAGTAGAAGGCCAGAATATTCGTTGCACGCCGTTTCACCCGCGCAGCGCCGGCCGGGGCGTCGCGCTCACACGGTCCTCACACGGGCCGCGTGATGTTCTTCGGACGGCCCATGTCCCCCGTCCGGAAAGAGCACTCGATGCGGTCGAAGTCCCACCGCCTGATCCGCGGCCGTGAGCCCCTCGCGCCCAAGGTCCCCGAGATCACGGCCCTGTTCTGGGTCATCAAGATCCTCACCACCGGGATGGGTGAGGCCACCGCGGACTTCCTCGCCGGGGTGAACCTGGTGCTGGCGGCGGCGATCGGCCTGCTCGGTTTCGTCGCGGCACTCTGGCTGCAGTTCCGGTCGCGGCGCTACCAGGCGCCGGTCTACTGGTTCGCCGTGGTGATGCTGGCCGTGTTCGGCACCATGGCCGCCGACGGGCCGCCGTTCGGCCACATCGGCACGACCATCTTCTACGCCGTCGTGCTGGCCGTGGTGTTCCGCCGGTGGCACCGCAGCGAGGGGACGCTGTCCATCCACAGCATCGTCACCCGCCGCCGGGAGACCTACTACTGGTGCACCGTGCTCGCGACCTTCGCGCTCGGCACCGCCCTCGGGGATCTGACGGCGAGCACGCTGCACCTCGGCTTCCTGCCCTCCGGCATCATGTTCGCGGTGATCATCGCCCTGCCGGCGATCGCCTGGTGGCGGTTCGGGCTGGGCGAGGTCGCCGCGTTCTGGCTGGCCTACATCGTCACCCGCCCGCTCGGCGCCTCGTTCGCCGACTGGCTCGGCAAGCCGCACGACCGCACCGGGGTCGGCCTCGGCGACGGGGTCGTCAGCGCGATCGCCACCGTCCTGATCGTCGCGCTCGTCGCCTACGTCACCGTCACCCGCCGCGACATCCAGCGCCAGCAGATCCCTCCCGCGGCCATCCCGCAGCCCACCCATCCGGACGACTCCCCGCAGGACCGCGCGCTGCGGCGGTAGCGCGGCCCGGGTGCCGCGTCCCCGAGAGATCTTTGGCCGGATGCTCGCAGCGTGCGGTGGGTGTGGTGGTCCGGCTACATGCTCTTCACATCCACGATCCCTACGCTGGGCGCATGACAAGGCACTTTAAGCAACATCTCGGGTCCCCGCGTGGTGGAGCGCGCCTCGGTGCATCCTGAAGATCCGGCGCCGGCGCCACCCGCCGAGGTGGCCGGCGCCCCGCCCACCGAGGTCCCCGGGCAGCGGCGCCGGCCGGGCGCCGCCGCCCGGGCCCTGCCGGCGGCCAGCAAGATCCCCCGGGTCACCCTCCTGTTCTGGATCACGAAGATCGTCGCGACGACCCTGGGCGAGACCGGCGGCGATCTGCTGGCCCAGACGATGAAGGTCGGCTACGCCGCCAGCTCGGTCCTGTTCATCGCGCTGTTCCTCGTCAGCCTGACGGTCCAGGTCCGCGCCGACCGCCTCCATCCCGGGCTCTACTGGACGGTCATCCTCGCGACCAGCATGGCCGGGACCACCATGTCGGACTTCGCCAACCGGACCCTCGGCCTCGGCTATCCGCGGGGCGCGGCGATTCTGCTCGGGCTGCTCCTGCTGTTGTTCGCGGCCTGGTGGCGCTCCGGACACACCTTCGACATCACCCGGCCCGTCACCTTCCGGGTCGAACTGCTGTACTGGACCGCCATTCTGCTGTCGAACACGCTGGGAACCTCACTGGGCGATTTCCTGTCCGACAGTTCGGGCCTCGGTTATGCCGGCGGAGCGGCACTGATCTGGTCCCTGCTGGCGGTCATCGCGGTCGCCTGGTACAGCCGCCGCCTCCCGACCACGCTGCTGTTCTGGTCGGCCTTCGTGCTGACTCGCCCGATGGGCGCGACCCTGGGCGATCTGCTCACCAAGCCGACGGCCAGGGGCGGCCTCGCCTACGGCACCTCGGGTGCCTCGGCGATCCTGTTCGGCGTGCTCGTCCTGCTGGTCGTCCACGGATACCGCCGGCAGGCCCGCACCGCCGCGCGGTGAAACGGGCTGGCCGCCTGGTCGGCCGGGCAGGCGGGCAGAAATGGCCGCTCACACGGCCTTCACATCGTCGTCCCGGCAGGGTGGGTGACGGCGGGCCGGTGATCATCGATGCCTCTCCCGCCGCCGTCGTGTCGCCGCCCGGGTGAGAGGGACCTGTCGTGTCCAGCGATATCGCGCTGAATATTCTCGATCCGTCGTCGATCGTGTCCTCCGTCGGAGTGTTCGGCCTGATGGTCGTCATCTTCGCGGAGACCGGTCTGTTCGTGGGATTCTTCCTGCCGGGTGATTCGCTGCTGTTTCTCGCCGGGGCCTTCTGCGCCGGCGACGCCGCCGCGTCAGGACCTCACCTGCACCTGCCCGCGGTGCTGCTCGGCGCCTGCGTCGCGGCGGTCGCCGGGGCGCAGACCGGCTATCTGATCGGACGGCGGGCCGGCCCGCGGCTGTTCGAGCGGCCGAACTCCCGGTTCTTCCGCCAGGAATACGTCGAGCGGGCCCGCGGGGTGCTCGACAGGTACGGGTTCGGCAAGGCCGTCGTGCTCGCCCGGTTCGTGCCGGTCGTCCGCACGTTCCTGAATCCGCTGGCCGGCGTCGTGCGGATGCCGGTGCGGGTGTTCACGACGTTCAACCTGATCGGCGGGGTGCTGTGGGCCGCCGGGGTGACGCTGCTCGGCTACGCGCTGGGCCGGACCATTCCCATCGAGCGCTACATGATCCCGATCTCGCTGCTGATCGTGCTGGTCTCGGCCATCCCGGTGCTGCGCGAGTACCGCGCCCATCGCCGGGCGCGCCCCGGGCAGGCACCCGGGGGGGTCACATCGTCCTCACACGACCAGTGATCTAGCATGCTCCCGGTCAGGCTCCGCCCGCCCGCGGCGGCGAGCCCGGGCCAGTGCCGAATCCGCAGACCCGTGCCGCATCCCGAGCCGGCACCGCCCGAGCAGCGCGTCCCGGGCCGGGCGCCGCATCCCGGGCGAGTACCGCATCCGAGACCATCAAGGACAGCCATCACGTGAGCGCGATCAGCGTCGGACAGGCCATCATCCTCGGCGTCGTCGAGGGGCTGACCGAGTTCCTCCCGATCTCCTCCACCGGCCACCTGAAGATCGCCGAGGGGCTGATGGACATCCAGGTGGACGACAAGGCGGTCGTCGGCTTCACCGCCGTCATCCAGGTCGGCGCGATCGCGGCCGTCCTCGTCTACTTCTTCGCCGACATCCGCCGCTTCGTCACCGCCTGGGGCCGTGGCCTGGCCAATCCGGCGGCGCGGACGAACCACGACTACACGTTCACCTGGTGGGTCATCTACGCGACGATCCCCGTCGTCCTCGTCGGGCTCGCCGCCAAGCCCCTCATCGACGGCCCACTCGCCTCCCTGTGGGTCGTCGCCGCCTCGCTGCTCGCCGGCAGCGCGCTGATGTGGTTCGCCGACCAGTACGGCCGGCACAAGCGCGGCGAGGACGACCTCTCCCTGCCCGACGCCATGATCGTCGGTACCTCGCAGATCCTCGCCCTGCTCTTCCCGGGCTTCTCCCGCTCCGGCGCGACGATCTCCACCGGTCTCATCCGCGACCTCGACCGCGTCGCCGCCACCCGGCTGTCGTTCTTCCTTTCCATTCCGGCCCTGACCGGCGCCGGCCTGTACGAGCTGAAGGACGCCGTCGGCGGCGGCGTCTCGGCCGCGCCGCTCGCGGTGGGCACGGTGGTGTCCTTCTTCGTCGCGTACGCCTCCATCGCGTGGCTGCTCAAGTTCGTCGCCCGGCACAACTTCAACGCCTTCATCATCTACCGCGTCGCCGTCGCCGTCCTGCTCGCCGGCCTGCTCGCCGGGGGCGCGATCAACGCCTGACCGCCCGACCACCTGATCACCTGATCACCAGGCCACCTGCCGTGACGGCTTCCTGCCGTCACGGCTTGTTTCTTTCCAGACCTGCTTCTGTCACCGCTTCTCGCCGGGCCGCCGGGGTGTGGCCGCGGGGACGATCGGGCACATGTTCCCGCGGTGCACACATTGTCCCTGCTGCCGAGACGGGTGAGGCGACGTGGCGGAATCACGCTCCAACATCGAGCGCATGCGAACCTTCGTCGAACGGGTACAGGGTCAGGGCCGAGCGGACCTTGTCGAGGAATTTGTGCACGCCGACTTCCGCAATCACACGGCGAGCCCGGGGCAGAGTCCCGGCCGGGACGGGGTACGGGTGGCCACCGAGGCTCTGCATGCGGCCTTCTCGGACTTCCAGGTCGAGCTCCTGCACTGCATCGGTGCGGACGACGTCGTCTCCACCCACAAGGTGTTCCGTGGTCGGCACACCGGGGAGTGGTTCGGCGTTCCCGCCTCCGGCCGGCCGGTCGAGTTCGCCATCATGGATATCACCCGGTACCGGGACGGGCTCATGGTCGAACACTGGGCCGTCGCCGACGCGCTGACGCTGCTGCACCAGACCGGGGCTCTCGGGTAGCCGCAGCCCCTCGACGACACCTGCCGTCGTCGCCTTCTTCGCCATGTCCGCCGGTTCCCCGCCCGAGCGCGGCGGGGCGGGGCGGGGCGGATCGAAACCTCACCGGCGTGGACAGCTGGGCATGCCTCGAGTTCGGGGGTCCGGCCGGGAGGCGCCGTAATGGCCGTCGCGCCACCGTCCCACCGGTGTTTCCCGTGCCCTCAACCACCTTTCTACACGACGTAGAAGGTGGGCCGCGCAACAATTCACGCCCCAGAGTCAACCCAAGGTGATTATCGCCACGATCCAAGTGTCGGCCGGCGGTGGAAAATCAATCGCAGAGGCCGGCCACAGCGCGTACCCGGACTCCGGAAACGCACCGGGGTCCCCCAGAACGAAGTAGGTGAGTGGAGACGGATCGTGACCACCGACGGCGCCCGAACCGGGCCTGCCGGCGAGCCGGACCGCCTCGGGCCGGACCGCACGCTGCCACGGCGTCCCCCGTCTGACCCTGCCCGGTGCCCACCCGGACGCCACCCCGACGCCGCCTGGACGCCGCCCGGACGCCGCCCGGCAGCAGCCGCAGCGCAGGCCGTGTCGCAGCCCCGGGACAGGACGCGGCACAGGAGCAGGACGCGCCGGCGCTTCGTCGGGCCACGCCCCGCAGCGAGGCCGAGGTGAGGCCGGCAGCGCGAGGCCCGCACCTCGCCGCAGGGAGCCCTCGGTGCGCCCACCCGGGCCGCCTGCGCCCCGGACAGCGCCGGTCTGGGACAGCCCTGACCTGGGACCGCCCTGACCTGGGACCGCCCTGACCTGGGGCAGCGTAGACCTGGGCAACGCAGACCCGGGCACGGCAGCCACCCCCCGTCCACCACCCAGTCCCGAAGGTGGCCCATGACCGTCCTCGACGACAGCACCGCACCCGGCCTCGTCGGGCCCCCGCACTCCCACGGCCCGCGCCGTGACCCCGCGCCGTTACTGCCCGATCCCGAGCCGGTGCGCATCCTCGGCACCCCGGCGGCCAGGACGTTCGACGCCGAGGTGCAGCGTGAGCTGTACCGCCGGATCGTCCTCGGTCGCCGCTTCAACCAGCAGGCCACGACGCTGACCCGCCAGGGCCGGCTCGCCGTGTACCCCGCGTCCACCGGCCAGGAGGCCTGCCAGGTCACCGCCGCCATGGTGCTGCGCGACGTGGACTGGCTGTTCCCGAGCTACCGCGACACCCTCGCGGTGGTCGCCCGGGGCGTGCGGCCGCTGGACGCGCTGACGCTGATGCGCGGGCACGCCCACAGCGGCTACGACCCGTACTCCCACCGGATCGCGCCGCTGTCGACACCGCTGGCCACCCAGGCCCCCCACGCGGTCGGCCTGGCCCACGCCGCCCGCCTGCGCGCGGCGACGGATCCCGCCGCCGCGGAGAACCTCGTCGCACTCGCCCTCGTCGGCGACGGCGGCACCAGCGAGGGTGACTTCCACGAGGCGCTGAACTTCGCCGGGGTGCTGGGCGCGCCCGTGGTGTTCCTGGTCCAGAACAACGGCTACGCGATCTCCGTGCCGCTGGCCAGCCAGTCCGCGGCGCCGTCGCTCGCCCACAAGGCGGTCGGCTACGGCATCGCCGGCCGCCTCGTCGACGGCAACGACGCGCTGGCGATGCACAGCGTGCTGTCCGCGGCGGTCGACCACGCCCGGTCGGGCCGCGGGCCGGTGCTCGTCGAGGCGGTCACCTACCGGCTGGACGCGCACACCAACGCCGACGACGCGACCCGCTACCGCAGCGCGGCCGAGGTCGACGCCTGGCGGGCACGCGACCCGTTGACGCTGCTGGAGGGGCATCTGCGCGCCGCGGGGCTGCTCGACGACGCGGGCGTGGCCGCCGCCGCGCAGGCGGCCGAGGACCTCGCCGTCGAGATCCGCGCCCAGTTCGACAACCCGCCGGATCCCGACCCGGACTCCCTGTTCGCCCACGTCTACGCGCAGCCGACCAGCCAGCTGCGCGAGCAGGCCGCCGAGCTCGCGGCACGCCTCGACGCCGACGCCGACGCCGCCGGAGCGGTCGCGGACGGGGACGGGGAGCAGGCCCGATGAGCACGACGATGGTCGCGGCCCTCAACGCGGCGCTGCGCGACTCGCTGCGCGAGGACGCCAGCGTCCACGTGCTCGGCGAGGACGTCGGCACGCTCGGCGGCGTGTTCCGGGTCACCGACGGGCTGGCCGCCGAGTTCGGGGCGCAGCGCTGCCTGGACACCCCGCTGGCCGAGGCGGGCATCCTCGGCACCGCCGTCGGCATGGCGATGTACGGGCTGCGGCCGGTCGTGGAGATGCAGTTCGACGCCTTCGCCTACCCGGCGTTCGAGCAGGTCGTCTCGCACGTGGCGAAGATGCGCAACCGCACCGGCGGGCGGATGGGCCTGCCGATCACGATCCGGGTGCCCTACGGCGGGGGCGTCGGCGGGGTGGAGCATCACAGCGACTCCAGCGAGGCGTACTACGCGCACACCCCCGGCCTGCACGTCGTCACCCCCGCCACCGTCGCCGACAGCTACGGGCTGCTGCGTTCGGCGATCGCCTCGGACGACCCCGTGGTCTTCCTGGAGCCGAAGCGGCTCTACTGGTCGGCGGCGGACTTCTCGCCGGCCGAGGTCTCGACCGCCCAGGTGCCACCGATCGGACGGGCGATGGTGCGCCGGCCGGGCACCTCGGCGACCCTGCTGACCTACGGCCCGTCGCTGCCCGTCTGCCTGGAGGCGGCGGCCGCCGCCCGGTCGGAGGGCTGGGACCTCGGGGTCGTCGACCTGCGCTCGCTGGTGCCGTTCGACGACGAGACGGTCTGCGCGGCGGTGCGCGCGACCGGCCGCGCCGTCGTCGTCCACGAGGCGGCGGGTTTCGCCGGAGTCGGCGCGGAGATCGCCGCCCGGGTCACCGAGCGGTGCTTCCACCACCTTGCCGCCCCCGTGCTGCGGGTGACCGGCTACGACATCCCCTACCCCCCGCCCATGCTCGAAAAGCACCATCTGCCCAGCGTCGACCGCATCCTCGACGCCGTCGCCCGACTCCAGTGGGAGCAGTGAGCCCGTGGCCGCGGTACGCGCCTTCGCCCTTCCCGACCTCGGTGAGGGGCTGACCTCCGCCGAGGTGGTCCGCTGGTTCGTCGACGTCGGGGACGTCATCACCGTCGACCAGCCCGTAGCCGAGGTGGAGACCGCCAAGGCCGTCGTCGAGGTGCCCTGCCCCTACGCCGGCGTCGTCACCTCGCTGGCCGGCCCCGCCGGCACCGGCGTCCCCGTCGGCGCGGCGCTGATCACCGTGGCCGTCGACGACTCGGCGACGGCCCCCTCGGCCCCGGGTTCCACCGCCAGCTCCGGATCGGGCTCCGGTCCGAGGTCCGGGTCCGGGTCGGGATCGGGGTCGGGGTCGGGAAACATCCTCGTCGGCTATGGCGTCAGCACCGAGCCGGTCCGGCCCCGCCGCCGGCGGGTCGGCACCATCCCGACGCCGCGCCCGGCGATGCCCTCCGGACCGTCGCGATCATCCGGGCGGCCCGGATCGGCCGGATCGGCCGGGTCCGTGGGATCTGGCGGGTCCGCGGGGGTGGCCGGCTCGGCCGAGCCCTCGGGATCGGCCGCGCGGACCGCGGTCGCGGTCGTGTCCCCCCTCGTGCGTCGCCTCGCCCGCGACCACGGCGTCGACCTGCAGGTGGTGACCGGCAGCGGCCCGGGCGGGTTGATCATGCGCCGCGATGTCGAGGCCGCCGTCGAAGGCACGCCGGCCCCCGCGCCGCAGCCCGCCGAGTCCGACGCCACCATCGTCCCCCTCGACGCGATCGGGCGGCGGGCCGCGGAGACGTTCACCCGCAGCCGCAGCGAGGTGCCCGACGCCACCTGCTGGGTCGACGCCGACGCCACCGGCCTGCTCGCCGCCCGCGACACCCTCAACGCCGGCGGCGCCGAACCGCGGATCGGGCTGCTCGCGCTCCTCGCCCGCGTCTGCGTCGCGGCGCTGCTGCGCGCGCCCGAGCTGAACTCGTCCGTCGTCACCGACTCCGACGGCCGCGCCACCGGCGTGCGTCGCCACGGCGGCGTCCATCTGGGGTTCGCCGCGCAGACCCCGCGCGGGCTGGCCGTGCCCGTGGTGCACCACGCCGAGGACATGACGACGGCTCGGCTGTCCGCCGAGCTCACCCGGCTGACCGCGGCCGCCCGCGGGGGCCGGCTCACCCCGGCCGAGCTGACGGGCGGCACGTTCACGCTGAACAACTACGGCGTCTTCGGCGTCGACGGGTCCACGCCGATCATCGCTCACCCGCAGGTGGCGATGCTCGGGGTCGGCCGGATCGTCCCCCGTCCGTGGGCGGTGGACGGCGCGCTGGCCGTACGCAGCGTCGTGCAGCTGTCGTTCACCTTCGACCACCGGGTGTGCGACGGCGCGACCGCCGGGGCGTTCCTGCGCTTCGTCGCCGACGCCGTCGAGGACCCCACCGCGCTGCTGCGCCACCTCTGACCCCCGTCCGCTGCGCATCCCTGCCAGCCGCATCCCTGCCAGCCGCATCCCTGCCAGGCGCATCCCTGCCAGGCGCATCCCTGCCAGCCACGCAGCATCCGACCTTCCACGCAGCGCCCGACGACGGGTGCTGCCCGATCCGGTCCCAGGAGGTCTGACTTGCCTGCCCAGGCCCGCTACACCTACCTCGGCCCCGAGGGGACCTTCAGCGAGGCCGCGCTCCAGACGCTGCCGGAGGCGGCGACCGGCGAGCTGGTTCCCTCCGCCTCCGTGACGGCGGCGCTGGACGCGGTACGCAGCGGCGACGCGGCCGGCGCGCTGGTGCCGATCGAGAACTCCGTCGAGGGCGCCGTGACCACCACCCTCGACGAGCTCGCCACCGGCAGCCCCCTGATGATCTACCGCGAGGTGCTGCTGCCGATCAGCTTCGCCCTGCTCGTGCGGCCGGGCACCACCCTGGAGGACGTCAAGACGGTCACCGGCCATCCGGTCGCCCAGGCCCAGGTGCGCCGCTGGCTCGCGGCGAACCTGCCGCACGCCGAGTGGGAGTCGGCCGCGTCCAACGCCGAAGGGGCGCGCCTGGTCCGCGACGGGCGCTTCGACTGCGCCTTCGCCGGGGAGTTCGCCGGCCGCCTCTACGGCCTGGAGGCGCTGGTGACGGACATCAACGACGCCGCCGACGCCACGACCCGCTTCGTCCTGCTCGGCCGTCCCGGCCGCATCGCCGCGCCCACCCGGGCGGACAAGACGTCCGCGGTGGCATGGCTGGCCGAGAACCACCCCGGCGCGCTGCTGGAGCTGCTCCAGCAGTGGGCCGTGCGCGGGGTCAACCTGATGCGGATCGAGTCCCGCCCCACCGGCGAGGGCCTCGGCCAGTACTGCTTCTCCCTCGACGCGGAGGGTCATGCCAGCGACCGCCGGGTCGGCGAGGCCCTGATGGGGCTGTACCGGATCTGCCCGAAGGTGCGCTTCCTCGGGTCCTATCCGCGGGCCGACGGTCTGGCGCCGTCCGTGCGCTCGCAGGAGTCGGACCGCGAGTTCACCGCGGCGGCCGACTGGCTCACCCGCTGCCTGGACGGCCACGGCGACGAACGGGAACCGTGACCGTCCGCGCAGGGGCGCCCGATGCGGCCACCGCACCGGCCGGAACGGGCCTGTCCGCCCCGGCCGCACCCTGCCCGGGCGGGCCCGCGCGCGGGACGCCCGGCGCCGTCGCGCGGGGCTCGCGGACGCTCGGCGCCCCCGCACCGGGCGGTGGGCGCATCGCCCGATCCGGCCACCCCACCGGCCGGCCGGACCGGCGCGGCGGGCCGTCGCGGCGGTGTTCGTCCCGGGCCACGGGACCGCATCCGCGGCGGTCACCGAATCCGCGGCGGCCAGCGAATCCCCGACGGCCGTAGTCTGCTTGTGAGCCGGACACGGAGCATGTCGCAGGTCCGGCCGGGCACGAGGAGACGTCACCGCGCCGTCGGGCGGGGCGCACGACCGGGAGCGAGGATGCGGTGAAGGTCGTGGCGATCGCCAGCTACAAGGGCGGGGTGGGCAAGACGACGCTCACCGCGAACATCGGCGCCGCCATCGCCCGGCTGGGCCGCCGCGTCCTGCTGATCGACCTCGACCCGCAGGCGAACCTCACCTTCTCCTTCTACCAGCCGGAGGTCTGGCGCACCGAGCTCGCCGAGAACCGCAGGACCGTGAAGGCCTGGTTCGAGTCGTGGCGGCCGGAGACCCTCCCGCCGCCGCTGGCCGGCTACGTGACGACCCCGCCGGTCGCCGCCACCGCCGTCGCCGAGCGCGGCGGCACACTCGACCTGCTCGCCTCGCACCTGTCCCTCGGCGACATCGAGATGAACCTCGCCGCCCACCTGGGCGGGGCGCAGGCACACCGGTCCACCCGCCACTACTTCGACGTCTACCAGCGCCTCGCCACCGGCCTGGCCTCCCCCGGGATGAGCGACTACGACCTGGTCCTCATCGACTGCCCACCGCACTTCGGGGTGATGACCCGCGCCGCGATCGCCGCCTGCGACCACGTGCTCATCCCGGCCCGGCCCGACAACTTCTCCGCGCTGGGCATCGAGCACCTGCTGGGCAAGCTGCGCCGCTACGTCTGGGAGTACAACCGGGTCGCCGACCTGCAGTCCGGCGTGCATCCCGCGGCGAAACGCCTGGAGCCGCGGGTGCTCGGCGTCGTGCTCATGATGGTCCAGTACTACCGCGGCCAGCCGACCAGTTTCCTGCGGCCCCACATCCACCAGGCCGCCAGCCTCGGGGTTCCCCTGTTCGAGTCGATGGTCCGGCTGAGCACCCGCAGCTTCGCCGGCTCGGCCGAGACCGAACTGCCGGCCGTGCTCAGTCCCGACGTGCCCGGCGACGTCGTCGGGGAGCTGGTCGACGTGGTCGAGGAGTTCCTGCGCCGCCTCGCCGCCGATGCCCGCGCGACCGCCTGAGCCCCGCTGCCCCACCGTCGGCCGGTCCGCCATCGCAGACGTCACCCGAGCCTGACGGGGAGGGTCTACCCGTGTCCGGCCGCCAGCAGCTGCGGTCAGGCGAGGGCGAGGGTGGTGAGGATGTCCGGGGAGAACGCCTCGGGGCCGAGCGCCCAGGGGCCCGCGTGGACGGCGCCGAGCGCGGCGCCGAGGTCCGGGCGCTCGCGCAGCAGCTTCGTCATCCGCCGGCGCTTCGCCGCCCGCTCGGGCATGCCGAACGCGGACAGCAGATCGGTCAGCGCGGTGGCGAAGCGCAGCCGTGCCATCCGCTCGCCGCGTTCCTCGGCGTAGCCGCGCAGCGTCTGCGGGGTCCAGGTGGGGGTGTCGAGCAGGGCCTCGGCGAGCACCCGGGTGTCGCGCAGGGTGATGCTCAGCCCCTGGGCGGTGACCGGGTTGCTCCAACCGGCGGCGTCGCCGAGCAGCGCGATCCCGGGGAGCAGCGGGTTGTCGGTCCAGGCGTCGGTCATGGGGAAGGTCGCGCACGGCCCGGCCGGGGTGGCGTCGGCGAGCGCGTCGGGGCACGGCAGCGCCGGTGAGCGGTACGCCGCCAGGAAGCGGGCCACCCGTTCGGGCCCGTTGAACCGTTCGGGGTCGGTCGCGGACCGGGCGATGTAGAGCCGGATCAGGTCGGCGCCGCGGGGCACGACGACGTACTGGTTGCGCCCGTCGACGCCGAGCGTCGTCTCGGCGCGGTCCCACGCGCCGCCGTCGTCGACGAGCAGCCCGGTGAGCATCACCCGCGGGGTGGTCACCGTGATCGGGATGCCGAGTGCCGTGCGGGTCGCGGAGTTCTTGCCGTCGGCGACGACGACGAACCGGGCGCGCACGGTGTGGTGCGCCCCGTCCAGCTCGTAGGTGACCGACGGCGCCGGGCCCGGTTCCACCGTGGACCGCCCGACGCCGCGCACGACGGTCGCGCCGGCCTTGGCCGCCGCGGTGGCGAGCGCCTCGCGCAGCTCCGGATGGCCCACGCCGATGATCCCCGGGGCGCCGGGCACGGTCGTGGACAGGTCCATCGCAGCGCTGCGGGCGCGTTCGACGGTCAGCATCTCGTCGTAGGGCACCATCCGGCTGATCACCGACGCGCCCTCGGTGCCGAGCACCGTGTCGCCGAGGCCCAGCTCGACGGCCTCGCGAAAGCCCCACGGCGCGATCGCCTCGCCGCGGATCTGGTCGCGGTAGACGCGCTCGCGCTCCAGCACCGTGACGCCCAGACCCGCCGTGGCCAGGCGGGCGGCGAGCGCGCAGCCGCCCACCCCGCCCCCGATGACGACGACGTCGTTGTCCAGGTCGCCGTCGATGTCGCTGCGCATTTCGGCCTCCCTCAGGTCGTGACCGCAGTGATTTACTATGGCATAATGAAGCCTCGGGCGGTCCGGAGATTCGGGGCGGGAGGCGGTCGGTGGCACGCAGGCGTGGCGGGACGCAGCCGGCGCCGCTGACCCAGCGCGACGTGCTCGACGCCGCACTACGGGTGGTGGAGCGCGGCGGCCTCGACCGGCTGACCGTGCGCGCCGTCGCCGACGAGCTCGGCGTCACCCCGCCCGCGGTGCACTACCACCTGCGCGGCGGCGAGGATCTGGCCGACCGGGTCGTCGAGGCGGTCGCCGCCGACATCCGCATCGAGCTCGATCCGGCCGCGCCCTGGGTGGACCAGTACGTCGGGCTCGTCACCGCGATGGACGAGGCGTTCCGTCGCTACCCGGGCACCGGGATGCGGGCGCTGACGGCGTCGCTGCCCTCCGCCGCGGCCGGCCGGCTCACCGGCACGGCGCTGTCGATCCTGCGCGCCGCGGGCCTGCCGGAGCCCGCGGCGGTCGAGCTGTTCACCGCCACCTACCTGCTGTTCACCGGCTGGCTCGCGGCCCGCGGGCTGGTGGCGGCCGGCGGCACGCATCCGAGCCTGGCCGCCGCCGGCGTCAGCGGGCCGGGCCTGGACGACCTCTCGACGCTCGAACGCGCCCTGCGCCGCGTGCTGGCGACGGTACCGGCGGCCGCGCCGCCCGTCGCCGACCCGATCGACCCGAACCCGATCGACCCGAACCCGATCGACCCGAACCCGATCGACTCGGCGGGCCCGGCGCGGCCCGCCCTCACGGAGGAGACACGACCATGAGCGACACCACCGTCATCGACGACTACTTCGCCGGCTGGAACAAGCAGGACACCGACGCAATCCTGGCCACCCTGACCCCGGACGTCGTGCTGGAGGACGTCCCGACCGGCCACGGCGCCGCCGGCACCGACGAGGCCCGGGCGTTCATCGACAACGCCCTGAGCCAGACGGCGGGCACCACCTACGACGTCGTCACCACCCTGTCCGACGGAGCCACCTACGCCATCGAGTGGGTCATGCAGCCGGCCGGCATCCGCGGGTCCTCCTTCGGCTCGCTGCGCGAGGGCCGGATCGCCGTCAACCGCGACTACTGGAGCCTGCCCCGCAAGTCCGCCTGAGCCGCCCGGTCGGGCCGCGTCGCCGGTCAGGCCGCGTCGCCGGTCAGGCCGTGGGCCCGGTCAGCCGACCACGGCGGGAGCCAGCGCCGCCGTGGTCAGGCGCCGCGGGCTGCCGCCGCCGTCGGCGGGCACGGCCCACAGGTCGCTGCCGTAGTCGCCGGGCAGGGCATAGGCGAGGGTGCGGGCGTCGAGCCAGAGCGCCTGGTCGTCGACGTTGCGCTGCTCGGCCAGCGCGGTCTCGCGCATGGTCCGCAGGTCCAGGACGGTCAGCCGCCACGGCGCGTCGACGGGCAGGCTCGCCACCCGCTTCTTGAACGCCAGCCGGGTGCCGTCCGGGGACAGTGACGGGCATTCGACGTTCGCCCGCAGGGTGGTGACCGTCCGGGCGGCGACGTCGCCGCGGACCAGGTAGGTCTGCCCGCCGGTGGCGAGCGTGGCGTAGAAGTGGGTGTCGTCGGCGAACGTCACCCCCCAGTAGTTCGCGTCGGGGCTGCGGTAGGTCCGGCCGTCCCGGACGATCCGGTAGTCCTCCAGGGTGTCGTCCAGCCGCCAGGTGCGGGTGTCGAGGATGGACGTGCGGGTGGAGAACGCGGTGCCCGCGTAGGAGTCGCCGCTGACGAACACGGTCCAGGCTGCCATGCGTCCGCTCGGTGAGACCCGGGCGCGGGTGGGGATGCCGCCGAGCGGGTAGTCGCGCCGCTCGCGCAGGTCCGCGCCGAGCACCACCGCCCGGTAGCTCTCCCCCACCACGCCCGGCACTCGGCGAAGGCAGATGCCGGTGCCGCCGGCGGCGTGGAAGCGCAGGCAACGCACGCCGGAAGCGGTGCGGGGCCCGGCCGGGTCCGCGGCCGGCACGGACACCAGCTCGTCGCGGTGCGGACCCCACGCCGTCGAGCGGAACACCAGCCGCTCCCCCGCCGTCGCGCTCGCCGCCCCGCTCGCCGGCGCGGTGGTGCCCGCGCCGGCCGCAGCGGTGAGCACGACCCGCCCGGGCCGGATCACGGGCCCGCCGGCCTGTTGGTCGTCACGTCGCGCGGCGCGCCCGGAGGCGTGCACCACGGCCGCGGTGGCGACCCCGGCGAGCACCACGACGACCGCGACGAGCACGGCGAGACGAGCCCGGATGCTCACCAGGCCTCCTGCCCTGACCGCGGCGCCGCCGGTGCAGGAGGCGGCGCCGCCCGCCCGGGACGCAGCGCGACGGCGGCGGCGGTGCAGGCCGCGAGTGCCACGGTGGCGGCGGCCAGGGCGCTACGGTCACCCCAGGCCGTCCAGGCGGCGCCGAACAGCAGCGAGCAGGCGAAACGCGCGCCCACCTGCCCCGTCTGGACCAGGGCCAGTCCGCTGGAGCGCAGCCCTGCCGGAACCGACCCGGCCGCGGCGGCCATGAGCACCCCGTCGGTCGCCGCATAGAAGGCGCCGTGCAGGACGAGCACGACGACGCCCACCGCCGTGCCCCCCGCCACCCTGCCTCCCGCCACCGTGCCTCCCACCGACGCGAGCAGGAGGCCGTACGCCGCGAGCAGGCCACCGTGCCCGGCGAGAAAGACGCGCCAGCGGCCGAACCGGTCGGCTGCGCGTCCCAGCGGGACCGCCAGCAGCAGGAACGACGCGGACGTGCCCAGCGGCAGCAGCGGAAACCACGCGCCCGACAGGTTCAGGTCGCGTTGCAGGATCAGATACAGGAACGAGTCGCTGACGGTGGCGAGGCCCAGCAGCAACGCGCACAGGGCGAGCCGGCGCAGCGCGCGGTCACCGAGCAGCCTCACGGCGGCGCGCAGGGACACAACCGCCTGTTCGCCCCGCCCGCCCTCCGTCGCCCCGCTCTCCGTCGGCCCACTCCCCGTCGGCCCACTCCCGGCGCGCTCACTCCCGGCCGGCTCGGGCTGGGACACGCGACCGGGTACGAACAGCAGCAGGACGACGACCCCGGTCGCCGCGACGCAGAAGCTGACGGTGAACACCGCGTCGAACCCGTCCGCGGCCGCGTGCATCACGACGACCGCGACGACCGGGCCCAGCAGGGCACCGGCGGTGTCCATCGCCCGATGCACGCCGAAGGAACGGCCCTGGGCCTCGGGCGGGGCGGCCAGCGAGATCATCGCGTCCCGCGGGGCCGTGCGCAGCCCCTTGCCGGTGCGGTCCACCGCGAGGACGGCGCCGATCCCCGCCAGGCTGTGCGCGATCAGCAGCGCCGGCTTGCACAGCGCGGACAGCCCGTAGCCGAGGGCCGCCATCGCCTTGTGGCGCCGGCCGCGGTCGGCGAGGTGGCCGCCGACGAGGCGGACCAACGCGCTGGCGCCGTTGTAGATGCCGTCGAGCAGGCCGAAGCCGAGCGGGGACAGGCCCAGCCCGGTCACCAGGTACAGCGGCAGCACGGCGGTGACCATCTCGGCGGAGACGTCGGTGATGAGGCTGACCGCGCCGAGGACCAGCACGGTGGCGGGCACGGCCCGCCGCGCGAGGTGCGATGGTGGGCGGCCCGCCGGCTCGGGGGATGCAAGTTCCGGGGATGCCAGTTCCGGGGATGCCGGCGCCCGGGTCGCCGGCGGCGGGGCCGGCAGGCCCGGGGGCGCCCCCGGGCCTGCCGGTCTGGTGCGGGTGTCCGCGACGTACACCGGCCGTTAGCTCCAGATGCCGGTGATGTCCGACGCGCTCGACGCGTTGCCGGCGTGCGTCGTCAGCCCGCCGAGGTCCTCCAGGGTGCGCAGCAGGTTGTAGTGGTTGTAGGTCGTCGACGTGCTGCTGCCCGCGGTGACGTGCTGGCCGTAGAACACCGTGGGGATG
Source organism: Frankia alni ACN14a (assembly GCF_000058485.1). Taxonomy (NCBI): domain Bacteria; kingdom Bacillati; phylum Actinomycetota; class Actinomycetes; order Frankiales; family Frankiaceae; genus Frankia; species Frankia alni. The sequence continues at coordinate 3,501,225 of NC_008278.1, read as the reverse complement.
CGGTTGCCGCTCTGCGAGTTGTCCTCGTCGAAGGTCACCACGAGCACGCTGTTGTGGGTCTTCGCCCAGGTGGCGTAGGCGCCGAGGTTGTTCTGCAGCCAGGTGTCGCCCGTGGCGACCGAGCAGTCGTGCATGTCGTTGCACAGGTTCGGGATGACGAACGAGACCTTCGGCAGCGTCGAGTAGTTCGTCGGGAACTGGGCGAAGGTGTGCGCGGTGCTCGTCGGCACGTTACTGAAGGCGAACCACGGGTTGTGCTTGCGGGCGTACTTGGTGGCGCTGTTCGTGCAGACCGTCGACCCGGCCGACGGCAGGCCCTCGTTGTAGCTGCCGAACGTCTTGCCGGCGGCGATGAGTTCGGAGCCGAGGTTGGCGGCGCTGCTGAATCCCGGGGTGTAGCAGGCGTCGTCGGTGATGCCCTGGGTGCCGCCGGAGAACAGCGCGACGTAGTTGGGCTGGCTGGGATGGGTCAGGGCGTAGGACGCGGTGAGGTTCGCGCCGCCGCTCTTCAGCGAGTTGATGTAGGGCGCACTCGACGATCCGATGACCTGCGAGTAGCTGTGGTTCTCGAGCATCACGACGACGACGTGGTCGGGCGCGGGCAGACCCGCGGCCTGGGCGGGGGCGGCAGCCCACACTCCGAACACGGCGGCCGCCAGGCTGGCCGCGCCGAGGGAGCCCAGCGCCAGGCGCGAACGCCGGACACGGGTGAGAACGGACAAGGTGAGACCTCCGGCAGTTACGAAGGAATCAGCGCGGGCCCTCGCTGAAGATCCAGGTCAGGTTAGGGGGTCCACGGACCGTGGTCAGTACTGCGCAGAGGAAGAAGAGTTAAACAGGCGGGCACGCTGCGACATCCCCGCGTCACCCGTTCATAACCTGGCTCGGAGTTGCCTGGGCCGAGGTAGGCCGATCGATTCGGACAAAGATCTCCAAAAAAATACCATCACTACGGACGAACTATTTCCGGAAACCAGGTGTCGGCTACTTGGCCAACGCGGACGACCGGACGGGCCGGGAGCGGTGAACCAGGATGTTGCCGCGGCCGGAGAGGGCGTGGATCTCGACGGTCTCGTCGGACGGTTCCGGGCGGTCGACGGCGGCGATCTCGCTGCGCACGGTGCCGTCACCCGAGCGGAGGTCGAGCAGGGCGGCCGTGCCCTCCCGCACGCCGATGTCGAGCCAGCCGGATCCGGTCACCAGCGCCACCGCGCCACGCACGACCTCACCGAGACGGATGTCGGCCGAGCCGGTCCGGGCGTCGACGCTCGCCAGCGCCCGGTCGACGCTGATGGCCCCGGCGGCGGTGGCGAGCCGCACGTCGTCCGCCGCCTCGCCGAGGGCGATCACGCCGCTCGCCGCCTGGACCAGCACCGGGCCGTCGAGCCGCTGGATCCGGACCGCGCCGTTCGCGGTCCTGACCTCGGCATGCCCCCGGCAGCGGCCCACGCTGACGTCCCCGTCGGCGGTGCGCAGCCGCAGGTCGGCGGCCTCGTCGAGGTCGATGCCGCCGCGGGCGGTCTGGACCGTGCAGTCACCCAGACGGCCCGTGGCCTGGACGCCCGTCCCCGCGCTCGCGTCAAGGCGCGAGCCGGCGGGCAGGTCGACCGTCACCTCGACCGCCTCGCCGGTCCCGAACAGCGAACGCAGGCGCCTCCTGGGCGCCCGGATCGTCAGCCGGCCGTCGGAGTACTCGACGGTGGTCTCCCGGGCGGCCTGCACGTCGGCGTCGTGGGCCGCCTCGGCCGGGCGCACCTCCACCACGGTGTCGGCGCGATCGCCCGCCCGGACTCGCAGGCTCCCGACGCCCAACTCGACGACGGCGAGGATCGGTTCGGGGGTGTCGAAACTCGGCATGGTGCAGCTCCTTCTCCAGTGATCGGCCGGGAGTGATCGGCCTTCGTTGATCGGCCCTGTGTCGTCGACCCGACCCCATGCGATCGGCCGGGCCCCGTGACTGGCTAGCGGACCCATCCGCGGTACCGGCGCCCGTGCTGGTCGGCACCCGGCAGCCCGGGGCGTGCGGCTCCGGCGCCGGGGTCGAGCGCGGCGCCGACGGCGCGCACGAGCCAGGCGTTGACGGACAACCCCTCACGCTCGGCCGCCTCGTCGATGCGCGGCCTGAGGTGCTCCGGGACGCGCAAGGTGATCCGCGACGTCCGCCCCTCGTCACCCTCCCCCGCCGCCGGCCCGGTCCCGCCCGAACCGGTCCCCACCAGCCCAGCCCCGGTGGCCACCACCCCGGCGGACGGCGTGACGCCAAACGTGACGTCATCCTCGGCGCGCAGGACCGCCGGCGGCGGCGTCACCACGAAGTCGGCATCGCGGCCACGCAGCCGCACCTCGACCGACCCCGGCGCCAACTCACGGCTGATCTCGTCCGCCGCCGCCGACAACGCCTCCAGCAGGGCAAGCCTGGTGGCCGACTCCAACGGCCCGACGAGCCGCTCGGCCAGCGCACGCGCGTCCGCGCCCCCCACCTCCGCGGCGACGGCGAGCTCCCGGCGCAGCTCCTCCACATACGACCCAAGGTCCATGACGCCAGTATGACGTCATCTAGACGCCAATGGCAAGCCCCGATGACGCCATCAGCTGATGGCCCAGTCCACACCACCCTCTGCTCGCGGCCGGCGCGGGCAGCATCGGCGGCGGATCACCGCGCCGGTCGGGGGCCACTGCGACGGTGCGTCGGTCACGAACCAGTCACGCGGGACTTCGTCGTGCGGTCGGAGCCGCCCAGATCGAGGACTGCCGTTCGGCTGCTCACCGGCATGGGTGGCGAGCATCAGGCACAACCGGTGTGGGAGTTGATGTCTCCTGCCCGGTACCCGGCATGGCTGGCAGCGGGCTGCCCGTGAGCCACGGGGCGACCGCGGTTCCGCGGAACCGCCCCACGGCACCTCGCCAGCCGACAGCGTGGCCGCCCACCGAGCTGCGCTGCAGGATCAACCGGCGGGGTGGAGGCGGATCTGGAGGGCGTCGACGCCGCGGACGGCGAGGTGGGGGCGGTAGGTCGGCTCGGCGACGATCTCCAGGCGGGCGACGCGGTCGAGCAGGGCGGTCAGCATGGTCTCGGCCTCCAGGCGGGCCAGCGGGGCGCCGAGGCAGTAGTGCAGGCCGTGGCCGAAGCCGAGGTGGCGGGCCGCGGGGGCGGACGCCGAGGCGTAGCGGGTGAGGTCGAACCGGTCGGGGTCGGGGAAGGCCGCGGGGTCGCGGTGGGCGGCCCCGGCGACGAGGATGATGCCGTCCCCGGCGCGGAACGCCTGCCCGGCGAGGTCGGTGTCGGTGAGCGCGGTGCGTCCCGTCCACTGGACGGGCGGGTCGTGGCGCAGCGTCTCCTCGATCGCCGCCGGCACGAGCGTCCGATTTGCCTGCAGCGCCGCGTACTGGCCCGGGTCCCGGGCGAGGGCCAGCACGGCGTTCGCGACCAGGTTCACGGTCGTGTCGTAGCCGGCGACGAGCAGCAGGACGCAGATCTCGAGCAGCTCGTCCGCACCGAGCCGGTCGCCCTGGTCCTGCACGGCGATCAGGTCACTGAGCAGGTCGTCCGCGGGTTCGGCGCGGCGGCGGGCGATGAGCGCGGTGAAGTAGTCGGCGAACGCCCGGGTGGCCTCGGTGCGCTGGGCCCGCTCGACCGGGTCGAGGACCTGGTCGGGGTCGAGTCCGCGGGTCAGCGCCGACGCCCAACCGCTGAAGACCTTCTCGTCGTGTGCCGGAACCCCGAGCAGCGAGCAGATGACCCGCAGCGGCAGCGGCCGGGTGAAGGCCTCGACGAGATCGACCTCGCCGCGGTCGACGGCCGCGGCGAGCAGCTCGCCCGCCAGCGCCTCGGCCATCGGGCGGAACCGGGCGATCCGCGCCGGGGTGAACGCCCGGCTGACCAGGCGACGCAGCCGGGTGTGCGTCGGCGGGTTCGCCCGCAGCATCGAGCGCAGGCCCTCGTCCTGATCCGTTACCGGACGAAACGCGCTGGTCTCCATCGGGACGTGGCCCCAGGCGGAATCCTGCAGGACGGCGACGCAGTCGGCGTGCCGGGTCAGCACGCCGATCCGGGCCGGGGACAGCCAGTGGCAGCGGGCCGACTCCCGCAACGTCCGGTAGAGCGGATAGGGATCGCTGCGCCACCGCGGATCGAAGATCTCGCGCGCGCCACCCGTCTGCGCCACGCCACCGACCTCCGCGAAACCACCGGTCTCCGCCACGTCACTGACCTCGGCCACACCATCGACGCTAGGCCGCGTAGACACGACTGCCGCACTCGATATCCGCTTCTTATCGACCGATGCGGAATTCCCGCCGCAGCTGAACCATGCGCGGCCACAACGGGTGGCCTCCGTGCGGTCGGCGCCGGCCATGACACCATTGTCGGGGGCCGGATCGTGGGATCCGGGTGGTCGGCGCCGGATCGTCGGGGCCGGATCGGGGGACTGTGCCATGCCGGCATCTCGCCGTGCGCTGGTCACCGGGGTCGCCGGTATGACGCTTGGCGTCCTCGCCGGCTGTGGAACCGGCCGTTCCGCGGCCGGGACCGGCGGGCCAGGCGCGCCAGGGCCGAGCCGTCCCGCGGCCGGCGCCGACGGGCCCGGGCTGAACGATCGGCCGATTCCCCTGGATCGGCCGATTCCCCTGGAGGCCGGCCTCGCCGCGACGCCGGCCGGGGTGGGCCGCGCCGAGATCGTCGCCCGCTACGGCGGCCTGCGGCCGCGTGCCTGGGCACTGGACCTGCCCGGGACGATCACCCGGCTGCCCGGCGCCGGCAGGACGCTGGCGCTCACCCTCGACGCCTGCGGTGGGCCCGGTGGCAGCGGCTACGACCAGGGACTGATCACCACGTTGCGCCGGTACGGCGTTCCGGCCACCCTCTTCCTCAACTCCCGCTGGATCGCCGCGAACCGGCCCGCCTTCGCCGACCTCGCCGGCGACCCGCTGTTCGAGATCGGCAACCACGGCACCCTGCACCGGCCGCTGTCGGTGTCGGGACGGTCGGCCTACGGCATCCCCGGCACCCGCGATGCCGGCCAGGTCTACGACGAGGTCGCCGGCAACCATGCCACGCTCACCGGCCTGCTCGGCCGACCGCCCCGACTGTTCCGTCCGGGTACTGCGTACAGCGACGACATCGCCGCCCGCATCGTCGGTGACCTCGGCGAGACGATCGTGTCGTTCACGGTGAACGGTGACGGTGGCGCCACCTACAGCACGGCCCAGGTCCGCGCCAGCCTGCTGGCCGCCCCGCCCGGCTCGATCGTGATCGGGCACATGAACCATCCCGGCCGCGGCACCGGACCCGGCGCGGCGGCGGCCCTGCCCCGCCTGCTCGGCGCCGGCTTCCGCTTCGTCCATCTTCCGGCCGAGCTGGAAAGCCTGCGCGCCTGATACCCGCTCCTTATCGACCGATGAGAATTGCCCGGCCCGCAACAAAGAGCCCTTGACCGGCACCGACGCCGGACCCACGATGACGCCGCCACCTGCATTTCTCCGCGCGCATACCCGTGTTCCCGGTACCGCAGGTCCGAGGGACGGAAGGCGCATACGAAGGAGCGGGATTCATGACCACAGCGGAGATCGACGGCGACCGGGTCGACGCCCACCGTGTTGTCGACGCCCACGACGTGTTCGACACCGCCCACCGGATCGATCCCTACCCTCGGTACCGCCGGCTGCGCCAGGCTGGCAGCCCGACCCCCGTCCGGCTGGGCGACGCCGAGGTGACGCTGATGTCCCGGTTCTCGGACTGCGCCGCGGTGTTGCAGAGCCAGGCGTGGGGCCACGGCAACGTCGACCGGCTCAGCCCCTTCTGGGACCAGCAGGCGAGCCTGCCCGGGTCGTTCATCCGGATGGACCCGCCGGACCACCGGCGGCTGCGCACGCTGGTCAACAAGGCGTTCAGCGCCCGGATGGTCGCCGACCTCACGCCGATGATCACCAGCCTGGTCGACACGCTGGTGGACCGCGCGCTCGCCGCCGGCGGACTCGACGTGATCAGCGGCCTGTCCGCGCCGCTCGCCCAGGCGATGGTGGGTCAGCGGCTGCTCGGGGTGCCCGCGGCCGATGCCGAGATGCTGCGTTCCTGGGAGCTGGCCATCGCCCGCGGCACCGACCCCGACGCCCTGCTGTCCGCCGAGGACGCCGCCCGTCGCGACTCCGCCGGCGCGAACGTGGTCGCCTACCTTCAGGACCTCGTGGCGCGCCGCAAGGCGCACCCCGAAGACGACCTTCTCAGCCGGCTCGTCGCGGTGGAGGAGTCCGGCGAGGTGCTCACCGCCGCCGAGGTGCTCGGCATCTGCGTGCTGCTGCTCGTCGCCGGGATGGAGACGTCGATCAACCTGGTCGGCAACGGCATCCTCGCCCTGCTCGCCCACCCCGACCAGCTGGCGCTGCTGCGCGCCCGGCCCGAGCTGGCCCCGTCGGCGGTGGAGGAGATCCTGCGCTACGACACGCCGACCCAGTTCACGATGCGGGTCGCGCTCACCGACACCACCGTCGGCGAACGCCGCTTCCGCCGCGGGGACGGGGCGATCGTGCTGATGGGGTCGGCGGGCCGGGACACCGATGTGTTCGACGGCGGCGAACGCCTCGACGTCACCCGCTACGCCGAGCCCGGCCGCTCGCCGCGCCACCTCGGTTTCAGCCTCGGCCTGCACTACTGCCTGGGCGCGCCGCTGGCCCGGCTGGAGGCGACGACCGCGATCCGCACGCTGGTCGAGCGCGCGCCGGCGCTGTCGCTGGCCACCGACGAGCTGTCCTACCAGCCGAGCCTCATCCACCGTGGGCTGAGCTCGCTGCCCGTCGACCTCTCCCCCGCCGCGGCCTGAACCGGCGAAGGCCGGCGCCGCCCCCGGTCATGGGTCCCGGGGATGGCGCCGGCCTTCCGCGTATCGCGTATCCCGCCTGCCCGCGGAATGTGGAACTCAGGCGGCGTGGAAGCGCGTGGGGAGTTCGGCCAGGCCGCGGATGAGCATGTTCGGCTTGTACGGCGGCGTGTCGGTGAGCAGCTCCATGTCGGCGACCCGGTCCAGCACGCCGGCGAGCAGCAGCTCCATCTCGAGTAGTGCCAGCGGCGCGCCGAGGCAGTAGTGGTGGCCGAGGCTGAACGACAGGTGCCGGGCGATCGGCTTGGAGGTGTGGAAGCGGGTGACGTCGAGCCGCTCCGGGTCGTCGTACACCAGCGGGTCGCGGTTCGCGCACGCGATGAGCGCGACGATCCCCTCACCGGGGGCGAAGACCTCGCCGCCCACGACCAGCTCGCGCTTGGCGGCCCGGGTGTTCATGTGGATGGGCGAGTCGTAGCGCAGCAGCTCGTCGACCGCCGGCCCGATCAGCTCGGGGCGCTCCCGCAGCAGCGCGACCTGGTCGGGGTGGCGGATCAGGGCCATCATCCCGTTGCCGACGAGGTTGACCGTCGTCTCGTGGCCGGCGATGAGCAGCGTCACGCAGGTGCCCAGCAGCTCCTCCTCGGTGAGCCGGTCGCCCTGCTCCTCGACGGCGGCGAGCTGGGTGATCAGATCGTCGCCCGTCGCCTCCCGGCGCCGGCGGGAGACCAGGGCGCGGAAGTACGACAGGAACTCGGGGATGGCGCGGTTGCGCTCGGCGAGCGCCTCCGGCGTCATCAGCACGTCGGGGTCGAAGGCCCGGGCGAGCGCCTGCGACCAGACCTGCACCAGCGGATGGTCCTCGGCCGGCACGCCGAGGATCTCGCAGACCACCGTCAGCGGCAGCGGGTAGGCGATGGTGGCGATGAGGTCGAACTCGCCCTGCCGCAGCGCGTTGTCGAGCAGCTCGTCGACGAGCGCGGCGATGCGGGGCCGCAGCGCCGCCACGGTCCGCGCGGTGAACGCCTTCGTCACCAGGCCGCGCAGCCGGGTGTGGTCCGGTGGCTCCATCCACAGGAACGACGCGGGGAACGCCTCGGCGGGGATGGTCGGGTGGAGCTGGTGGGGCTCGCGGTCGTGGCCCCACTCCTGGCTGCCCAACACCGCCGCGCAGTCCGCGTAGCGGTTGGCGAGCTTGAGGTCGAACGGCCCGGTGTGCAGCGGTCCGGCGGCGCGCAGTTCGGTGTAGATGGAGTAGGGGTCGTGCCGGTTCGCGGGGTCGAACAGCTTCGCGAGCAGCCGGGCCCCCGTCTGCTCGGGGGACGACTCGTTCGGTGGGACGTAGGCCTCGGACGACGCGGGTTGGACGGTGACCATGCTGAGCTCCTTCTACGACTGCTCGTGGTGGGGGACGGCCAGGCGGTCACGGACAGTGGGCGCGGCGGGGGTGATCGCCCGCGGGGCGCCGGGAGCGAGCACCCGGGCGGCCAGCGCCGGGCGCAGCAGCGCGGTGGGCGGCTCGGCGAGGTGGACCACGCGCATGAGGGTCCGGGCGACGGCGGGATCGCGATGTGCGCGGCGCTGCGCGCGGGCCGCGTAGCTCCCGGTAACCCGGCCCCGCAGGGTGCGCCGGCCCGCCACCGCCGGGTAGCGCAGGTCCGACGAGGTCGCCATGTCCCACGCGACGTCGAGGACGGGGCCGACCGCGCGGTAGAAGCGGCCGGGCAGCCCGCGCAGACCCCCGCTCAGGCAGTCGCGCAGGACCAGCGCCTGCTGGGCGGCGACCGTCATGCCCTGCGCGTAGAGCGGGTTGAAGCTGCACAGTGCGTCGCCGATGACCACGATCCCGTCGGGTGGGCGGCGCACGGCCTCGAAGTGCCGCCGCACCGATTCCCGGAACCGGTAGGGCACGGCGTCGGTCAGGGGCGTCGCCGTGCCGATGAGGTCGGCGATGTCGGGGGCCGGCAGCCGCCGGGCGAACGCGCGGAACCCGTCGTCGTCGGTGGGGGGATGCTCGCCGAGCAGGCCCGCGAGGGTGACGATCCAGCGGTCGCCCTCGACGGCGGCCGCGCCCCCGCCGCGCAGGCCCGGGGTGGTGGAGATGATGACGCTGAGGTCGCCGCCGAGGTGCTCGGGGCGACGCTGGTAGATCCGCGAGGCGTAGCCGAGATCCACGGTGACGCGCGACGTCGGCGGCGCCGGGTGCCCGGCGGCGGCAAGCCAGTCCAGCGAACGGGAGTTGCGGCCGCTGGCGTCGACCACCAGGTCCGCGGCGAGCACCGTCGACGCGCCGTCGCCGGCGCCGGCACGGATCCGCACGCCGGTGACGGACTCATCCGCCCCGACGCCGACCAGCCCGATCACCGCGGTCCGCGGCAGCAGGCGGACGCCGGGCAGGGCCGCCGTGCGCCGGCGCAGCTCGCGTTCGAGCAGCGGCCGGCTCGCGAGCACCGACGTCAGCCCGGTGGAGACCGGCCCGACGCGGCGCCCCTGCAGGTACCAGCGCCCGCCGACCAGCGCCTCGCTCGTCGGCGCCCCGGCGGCGACGAGCCGCGTGACCAGGCCGGGGTGCAGCTCCTCGAGGATCTCCCGCCCACGGTCCATGAGCGCGTGCAGGTGCCCGGCCTGTGGCACCCCGCGGCGGGCACCGAGACCGGCGCCCAGACCGGAACCGAGATCGCCCGTGTCGCCGGTGCCGGGCAGGTCGTCACGGTCGAGGACGCTGACCCGGTCGAAGGACTCGCTCAGGACCCGCGCGGCGAGCAGGCCGGCGATCCCCGCCCCGAGGACGACGGCATGCCCGGAGTGCGGTGTCGAGGTCGATCGGTCAGAGGTCAAGGGTCAGCCGCTCCGAACGCGCCCGCGAGACGCAGATCATCATCGTGGTGCCGGTGGCCTGCTCCTGCGCCGACAGCACCGAGTCCCGGTGGTCGACCTCGCCGTCGAGCACGGTCGTCTCGCAGCTCGCGCAGGTGCCCTCGCGGCACGAGGAGGGGACGTCGAGCCCGGCGCGGTCGAGCGCGTCGAGCACCGACTGGTCGGCCCGTACCCGCACCAGCCGTCCGGAGCCGGCCAGCAGTACGTCGAAGGCCCGCTGCTCGGCGTCGTCCGCGCCGTCCGTCGGGCGGGGGCGGAACCGCTCGATGTGCAGGCTGCCGACGCCGCGGGCGGCGAACGCCCGCTCGGTGGCCGCCAGCAACGGCTCCGGCCCGCAGCAGTACAGCCGCGAGTCGTCGGCGAGCTCGGCGACGATGTCCTCGACGGGCAGCAGGCCCTCGGTGTCCTCGGGCAGCACACGCACCCGCTCGGAGTGGCGGGCGAGTTCGGGCAGGAACGCCATCCGCCGCCGCGCCCGACCGCCGTAGTACAGCCGCCAGTCGGCGCCGCGGCGCTCCAGCTCGTGCAGCATCGGCAGCAGCGGCGTGATCCCGATGCCGCCGGCGACCAGCCGGTAGGACCCGCCGGCCACCAGCGGGAAATTGTTTCGCGGGGCGCCCACCTCGATTTCCGTGCCCGTCACGACCTGTTCATGGAAGTAGCGCGACCCGCCCCGGCTTTTCTCCTCCAGGAGCACCGCGATTCGCCATGACCGGGTATCGGACGGATCACCGCACAACGAGTACTGGCGGATCTCCCCTCCCGGTACCCGAATATCCACGTGGGCGCCCGGAGCCCAGGTGTCGAGAGCCTCTCCTTGCGGGTCCACCAGCACGACTACCAGCACGTTCTCTGCTGCCAGGGTCGCGGTGTCCACCCGCAGGACCGTCCAGCGAGATACCGAACTCACCGTCAAACCGTCGCATGCCAGGCATCGGGTGAACAGCGATCAATACAACGGCAATCACCCCATCGAAAACGTCGATGGCCGACGACCGAACGCGCGGGACACGGCAACAATGACCCCGCACGCAGCACTTTTATACCGGTGGGAGCAACCGTGAGCGAGACAATCGTCAGGCCCTCCGAAGCATCGAGTCCGCCGGATCCCGTGCTGTTGGCGGAACGCACCGCGCGGTTCGTCCGCGACGTCGTCGTCCCCGTCGAACGCGAGATCGTCGTCGACGGCCGCCGGATGGACGACGCGCTGCGGCTGGAGCTGGTGGCGGCCGCCAAGGACGCCGGGGTGTTCGGCCCGCTGTCGCCCGTCGAGTACGGCGGCTTCGGCCTGGACTTCCGCGGGCAGGCGCACGTGCTCATCGCCGCGGGGGCGAGCCTCGTCGGGCCGCTGGCCCTGCACTGCTGGGCCCCGGACGACGGCAACATCCACCTGCTCGCCGACGCCACCACCCCGGCCCAGCGCGAGCGCTACCTGGCGCCGCTGGCCGCCGGCGAGGTGCGTTCGTCGATCGCGATGACCGAACCGGCGCCCGGCACCGGATCCGACCCGAGCATGCTGCGCACGCTGGCCACCCGGGTGCCCGGCGGCTGGTCGATCACGGGCGCCAAGCACCTCATCACCGGCGCGGACGGCGCCGCGTTCACGATCTGCGTCGCGCGCACCGACGCCGGCCCCACGATGTTCCTCGTCGACGCGGACAACCCGGGGATGCGGGTGGTGCGCCGGATGCCGACGCTGGACTTCACCAGCGCCCCCGGCGGCCACTGCGAGGTCGCCTTCGACGACTGCCGCGTCGACGACGACGCCGTGCTCGGCGAGGTCGGCCTGGGCCTGGAGTACGCCCAGGCCCGGCTGGCCCCGTCCCGGCTGACGTTCTGCATGAACTGGCTGGGCCTCGCGGTCCGCGCGCACGTGCTGGCCGCCGAACACGTGCTGGGCCGCCACTCCTTCGGCGCCCCGATCGCCGAGCACGGCATGGCGCAGGCCCTCGTCGCCGACAACGAGATCGACCTCGCCGCCGCCCGCGCCCTCGTCCACGCCACCGCCGCGACCCTGGACCTCCAGGGCGCGACCAGCTCGGCGGCCCGCCACGACGCCGCCATCGCGAAGACCTTCGTGTCCGAGGCGGTGTGGCGGGTGCTGGACCGGGCGGTGCAGCTCTTCGGCGGGCTCGGCGTCTGCGAGGACCACCTCGTCGCCCGCTTCCTCGTCGAGGCGCGCGCCTTCCGCATCTACGAGGGCCCCTCCGAGGTGCTGCGGGCCTCGGTGGCACGGCGGGTGTTCCGCCGCCTCGGCTAGTCCGGTCGATCTTGGTGTTCCGCGGAACCGCGCGTCGCGTCCCGGTCCGGGCTACGACTGTCCTGGCTGCGATCGTCCTGGCTGCGAGCCGACTCTCGTGATCATGGTGTTCCGCGGAACCGCGTCAGGCGATCCGTGCCCATCAGCGGCATGTCCATCAGCGGTAGGAGACCCAGTGAGCAACCCGTCAGTTCTGAGCCCGGCAGCACCCGGATTCGCGGTCTTCGCCCAGCCGGGGAACGCCGTGGACTTCGCGCACATCCGGCGCATGGCGAACACGGTGGTGCCGTTCGGCGCGTTCGTCGGCGTCGAGGTGACGGAGGTCGACGCTGACCACGCGGTCGTGGAGATCCCCGACCGTCCCGAGCTGACCAACCAGTTCGGCACCGTGCACGCCGGCGCGCAGTTCCTCGCCGCGGACATCGCCGGGGCGTGCGCGTTCGTGGGGGCGACGGCGGCCCGGATCGCCGACGTGGAATGGCTCGTCGTACGCGACAGCTGGTCGTCGTTCCGCCGGCCCGCCCGGGGCCTGGTGCGCGCCGTGGGCACCGTCGACGAGCGCGCGGTGCGCCAGGTGCTCGCCGCCGGCCCCGGCGAGCGCGTCGACCTCGACGGCAAGGCGGTGCTGCACGACGCCGCCGGCGCGCTGGTCGCCACCTTCCGCTTCGCCTACGTCGCCGAACTCGCCGCCCCGGCCGGCGCCCCGGCCGCCCCGTGACCGGCCCGACGCCCGGGACGGCGCCCGGCCCGACAAGCGGCCCGACAAGCGGCCCGGCAACCGGCCCGACAACCGGGACGACAACCGGCTCCGCGCCGCCGCGCCGCTCGGAGTTCTCGGCGTTGGAGGCGCTGCGGGTCGACAGCGTCGGGGGCGTGTCGTTCGTGCTGCGGGTGCTCCCCCACGCCGACCCGGACGCGCCGGTCGTGCTGATCCTGCCCGCGATGGCGCTCAAGGCGAAGTTCTACCTGCCGATCGCGCGGGCGCTGCACGCGGCGGGGCTGTCGGTGGTGACGACGGACCTGCGCGCCCAGGGCGAGTCGACGCCCGGCCTGCACGACCAGCCGACCTTCGGCTACCGCGAGCTCATCGAGGTCGACCTGCCGCGGGTGCTGGCCGCCGTGCGGACGCGGTTCCCCGGGTCGCGGCCGTACCTGTTCGGGCACAGCCTCGGCGGCCAGATCGCCCTGCTGCACGCCGCCGCCGCAGCGGCCGAGCAGCGCCACGGGACCGCCGACGGCGGGATCGCCGGTGTCTGCGTCATCGGCACCGGGACCGTGTACTGGAAGGCGTTCGGCTTCCGCCGGTGGGCGGAGGCGCTGTACTCGATCCAGACGATCGGCCTGGTCGCGCGGGTGCGTGGCTACTGGCCGGGCGGCATGCTCATCGGGGGCGCCATGCCCGGGCGGGTGATGACGGACTGGGCCCGCCACTCCCGCACCAGCCGCTACCGGCCGCACGGGACGACCCGTGACTACGACCGGCTGCTCGCCGAGCTTGACCTGCCGGTGCTGGCCATCTCCCTCGACGACGACCGGTTGGGACCGAAGTCGAACGTGGACTTCCTCTGCCGCCGCATGCCCAGAGCCCGGCTCGACCGCTGGCACATCACCGCCGCCGCCGGTGTCGCCCACCGCGATCACTTCGCCTGGACGAAGGATCCCGCCGTCATCGGCCCGGCGGTCGCGGCCTGGATCCGCGACCGCCGCCGACCCGAGTAGCCGGCCCGATCAGCCGAAAACCTCTCGCGCGATTGGAACCGCCAATCGGGGGCGGTCACCGACATATTCGTCGCGATCCGTTCACCAACGATTCACCGAGACCTGCTGAACTGCATCTGCCCGTCGACACGGAATTAATCGACACGTATACGGACCGGGTGCCGGGAATTCACCCGGCCAGAGACAACCCGGTCCGGCACTGGTCCGGCCCCGGCGCGCGCAGGGACATAGAACAGCTTGTTTGGCAGATGCCGCCGGATCCGAGGGGGGAACCAGTGAGCCGCATTACCGTCGAAAACGTCACGCGCCGCTATGGTGACGTGCGGGCGGTCGACGGGGTGAGCCTCGACGTCGCCCACGGCGACTTCCTGGTCCTGCTCGGCCCCAGCGGCTGCGGGAAGTCGACGCTGCTGCGCATGATCGCAGGTCTGGTTCCGCCCAGCGACGGCCGGGTGCTCGTGGACGGCAACGACGTCACCGAGACCCCGGCCCGCGACCGCGACCTCGCGATGGTGTTCCAGAGCTACGCGCTTTACCCGCACCTGACCGTCGAGCGCAACATCGGGTTCCCGCTGCGCGCCCGTAAGCAGCGCAAGGCCGACATCCGTCGCCGCGTCGCCGAGGTCGCCGACATCCTCGACCTCGCCGCGCTGCTCGACCGCCGGCCGCGGGAGCTTTCCGGCGGCCAGCGCCAGCGGGTGGCCCTCGGCCGCGCCCTGGTCCGTGACCCCGGCGCCTTCCTGATGGACGAGCCGCTGTCGAACCTGGACGCCCAGCTGCGCACCGCGACCCGCACGGAGATCACCGAACTGCACCGCCGGCTCGGGCGGACGTTCGTCTACGTCACCCACGACCAGGTCGAGGCGATGACGATGGCGACGTCGGTCGCCGTGCTCAACCGCGGCCGCCTGGAGCAGCTCGGGACGCCGACCGAGGTGTACGACGCCCCGGCGTCGGCGTTCGTCGCCGGGTTCCTGGGCTCCCCGCCGATGAACCTGCTCGACGCCGAGATCGTCAGCCGCGACGGCCGGCTGCACGCGGTCGCCGCGGGCGTGGACGTTCCCCTGGGTCAGGGTGAGCCGGGCGACCAGGTGCAGCGACCCGCCATCCTCGGCGTCCGCCCGGAGCACCTGAGCCTGCGGCCGGCGTCGAGCGACGGCACGCCGCCCGAGGCCGGCGCCCCGAACGGCGCCGTCCCCGACAGCGCCGCCCCCGCGGCGGCGCTGCGCGGCACCGTACGCACGATCGAGAACCTCGGCAGCGAGGAGATCGCCCACTGCCGCGTCGGCGCGGCCGAGGTGGCCGTGCGGGCCCGCCGGCCGGCCGGCTTCACCGTCGGCCAGGCCGTCGTCCTCACCGTCCGCCCCGAGCACACCCACCTGTTCGACCGGGAGTCGGGACGCCGGCTCGTCTGGCAGCCGGACCGGGACGCCCAGATCCCGGCTGCCCGTGTCCCCGTCGCCACCTGACGTCACCCGTCTCGCACGCCACCGGCCCCGCGCATCGCCGGGCGCCCACCACAGCTCACCCGCTCGCACCGTCACCTCGCCGAGGAGCAGCACGTGAAAAGACCGTTCGCCCGGAGATCGTTCTCCCTGGTGGCCCTGTCGGCCGCCACCGCTCTGTCCGTCCTGGCCGCCTGCGGCTCGCCCGGCGGCGGTGGCGACGACGTGGCACCGAAGGCCACCAGCAAGATCCCCGAGCTCGGCAAGGACCAGAAGGTCTCCATCGTCTTCGAGAGCTACAACTTCGGTCAGGCCGGCGCCTGGACCGACACCTTCAACGAGCTGATCGGCAAGTTCGAGAAGGCGCACCCGAACATCCACGTCACCGCGCAGAAGCCGCAGGGTTCCAGCCCGAACCCGGCCACCGACACGGTGTCGAGCCTGCAGAGCCAGATCGCCGCCGGCTCGCCGCCGGACGTCGTCCAGCTCGGCTTCAGCGACCTCGACTTCGCCATCCACTCCCTGAAGGTGAAGTCGCTGGACGACCTCGTCGGCAAGGACGCCGTCCAGGCGAACTTCGACGGCGCCAAGTACCCGTACGCCAAGACCGCGCGGACCCTCGGTGACTGGGACGGCAAGACCTACGGCGTGCCGTTCGTCTTCTCCACCCCGGTGCTGTACTACAACGCCTCCATCTTCCAGCAGGCCGGGCTCGACCCGGCGAAGCCGCCGAAGACGTGGGACGAGGCGCGCGCGGACGCCAAGGCGATCGTCGACAAGACCGACCACGACGGTGTGTACCTCGACTGCCTCACGAAGATCGCCAAGGACTGGTGCTTCCAGAGCCTGGTGCGCTCCAACGGCGGACGGGTGATCTCGGAGAACCGCACCACCCTGACCTACGCGCAGCCCCCCGCCGTCCAGGCGGTCCAGATGGCCCAGGGCCTGGTCAAGGACGGTCTGACCCCCGTACTCGGCCAGAAGGAGGCCTACACGAGCTTCGCCGCCGGCAACGTCGGCATGATCCTGGAGACCAGCTCCGTCCAGGGCACGTTCGTCAAGGGCGCGAAGGGCAAGTGGGACCTGCGCGCCGCGGAGATGCCGAGCTTCGGGGCGAAGCCGACCGTCCCGACGAACTCCGGCGCGTCGCTGTTCGTGCTCTCCAACGACCCGGCCAAGCAGCGCGCCGGCTGGGAGCTGATCAAGTTCCTGACCAGCGAGGACGCCTACAAGACGATCTCCACCAAGATCGGCTACCTGCCGCTGCGGACCGGCCTCGTCGATGACCCGAACGGCCTCGCCGACTGGGCCAAGGCCAACCCGCTGGTCGTGCCGAACATCGCTCAGCTCGACCGGATGGAGCCGTGGATCTCGATTCCCGGCGTCAACTACATCCAGGTCCGTGACGGGATGATGGAGGCGGTCGAGAAGATCGTCTACCAGGGCGCGGATGCGCAGTCGACCCTGACCGCCGCCCAGAAGCAGGGCACGGCACTGCTACCGAAGGCGTAATCCGATGACCACGACCGGACCGGCCGAGCTGACCCTGATCCAGGTGAGCGACACCCACCTGCTGCCAGCCGGCCAGCTGATGCACGACCGCGTGGACACCTTCGCCCTGCTGGAGACGGTCGCCGCGACGGTGGCGTCCTCGACCGGTCCGGTCGCTGGGATCCTGCTCACCGGCGACCTCGCCGACGACGGCTCCCCCGCCTCCTACCGGCGGCTGCGCCAGATCATCGACCCGCTGGCGGCCACGTTCGACGCGCCCGTCGTCTACGCGATGGGCAACCACGACGAGCGGCTGGCCTTCCGCGCCGAGCTGCTGGGCGGCGCCGGCGTGCCCGTCGGCCTCGACGGACAGGCCGGCGAGTGGTCGACCGACCATCCCTGCGACAGCGTTCACCTGGTCGACGGCCTGCGCCTGGTCGCCCTCGACTCCACCACGCCGGGCCGCCACGACGGCTGGCTCACCGACGCCCAGCTCGCCTGGCTGGCCGACGTGCTGGCCACCCCGGCGCCCCGCGGGACCCTGCTGATCGTCCACCACCCGCCGCTGCCCTCGCCGGTGCCGACCGTCCACCTGCTGCGGCTCGCCGCCGCCGAGCGGCTCGCCGACGTCGTCGCCGGCACCGACGTCCAGATGATCCTCAGCGGGCACGCCCACCACGCCGGCGCCGGCGCGCTCGCCGGCATCCCCGTCTGGGTCAGCCCCGCCCTCGCCTACGACACCGACCCGCTGCCGCCCGACGGTCGGCTGCGGGGCCTGCTCGGCGGCGGTTTCAGCCGGATCGACCTGATCGACGGCCAGTTCGTCGCCACCGCGATCCCGCTGTCTCCCGCCGGTCAGGTCTACGACAACGACCGGGCCGAGAGGCTGGAGTTCATCCGCAGCCTCACCCCGCAGTCCACCCCGGGCTGAGCGGGATGTTCGTCGAAGTCGCTCCCCCCACGCTGCCGGCGCCGATGGTGGCGCCGGCAGCGGCCGGGGGCCGGCGCCGGACCGCCCGGCGCCTGACCCGCCGCCTCGGCCGCGGCGTCGTGCCCTACCTGTACCTCGTCCCGGCGTTGGGCATGCTGATCGTCTGGATCTACCGCCCGTTGGTGGAGACGGCGAACTACTCGTTCTACTCCTGGAACCTGTCGCCGACGCAGCCCGCGACCCCGGTCGGCTGGCACAACTACCACCGCCTGTTCACCCTGCCCGAGCTGGGCGGATCAGTCTGGCGCACCCTGTTGATGATCATCGGCCTGCTGCCGTTCACGATCGTCATCCCGGTCGTGGTGGGGCTGCTCTCCCGCGAGGTGCGGGGCCGGGCGCGCAGCGTCTACCAGGCGCTGATCTTCCTGCCGTTCCTGGTCGCGCCGGTGGCGAGCGCCGCGGTCTGGCAGTGGCTGCTCAGCCCGCGCACCGGGGCGGTGAACCGGGCGACGGGCTCGTCGGTGAACTGGTTCCACGAACGGTGGCCCGCCCTGATCGCGATCACCGGCATCACCGGCTGGCACGTCCTCGGGTTCGCCGTGGTCGTGGTCGCCGCCGGCCTCGCCTCGATCAACGGCGACTACGCGGAGGCCGCCTCCGTCGACGGGGCGTCGCGCTGGCAGATCACCCGCTGGCTGACGCTGCCGCTGCTGTCCCCGACGCTGATGTTCCTGCTGCTGTCCACGGTGCTGCTGTTCGCGCCGCAGTGGACGTTCCCGCTGATCGACACCCTCACCCAGGGCGGTCCGGTCGACGCCACCACCAACGTCTACTACCTGCTCTGGGAGTACGGCATCCAGAGCTTCGACGCCGGCCTCGCCTCGGCGGCCGGAGTGGTGTTCTTCCTCGGGTTCGGGCTGGTGGCGGCGGTGCTGCTGTGGATCTCCGAGCGTGTCACCATCCACGACGACTGAGAGGGCGCCCGTGACACTCGCCACCGAACCGTCGGTGTCCGAACCGGCGCCGCCCGAGGGCGCCGGCGGCGCCGGCGCGGGAGCCGGCGTTCCCGCGCCGGGCGGCGCGCCGGTGACCAACTTCGACGCTCCGCAGATGCCGGGGGGCCGGTCGAGGACGCGCGTCGTCGTCGGTCATCTCACGCTGGCCCTGCTGGGCCTGGCCTGCGTGTTCCCGATCTACTGGCTGTACGCGACGTCGCTGCGGCGACCGAACGACGTCTACGAGGTCACCCCGCTGCCGTGGCCACTGTCCGTCGACAGCTACCGCACGGCGATCGACGAGGTCGACGTCCTGCGGCTGCTGGTCAACACCACCGTCGTCGCGGTGCTCACGGCGCTCGGCCAGCTCCTGACCAGCCTGCTCGCCGCCTACGCCTTCGCCGCCTGGAACTTCCCGCTCAAGCGGGTGCTCTACCTGGCGTTCGTCGGCAGCTGGCTGGTGCCGTTCCAGGTCGCCATGCTGCCGAACTACGTGCTGCTGCACCAGCTCGGGCTGCTGAACACGCTGTCCGGGGTGATCGTCCCGAACATCGTCTCCGGGCTCGGCGTGCTGCTGCTACGCCAGCACCTCGACAGCTTCCCCAAGGAGCTGCTGGAGGCCGCGCGGATGGACGGCCGGTCGTCCTGGTCGACGCTGTGGATGGTGGTCGTGCCGAACCTGCGCGCGGCCCTGGCGGCGTTGGGCATCCTGCTGCTCGTCAACTCCTGGAACGAGTACTTCTGGCCGGCGCTGGTCCTGCAGCGGCACAACGACGTGCTACAGCTCGGCATCCGCAGCTTCATGAGCGCCACCGAGGGCGACGACTGGGGCCCGCTGACCGCGACCGCCGGCCTGGCCTGCCTGCCCATCTTCGTGATCTACCTACTGCTGCAGCGCCACGTCGTCAGCGGCTTCGTCCGCTCCGGCCTGCGCTGAGGACCCGTGCCGCGCGGGGGCGGGAACCCGACTCCCACCCCGCGCGGCACGTCCACGTCCACGTCCGCCTTCGCGTCCGCCGTTCCCGGGGGCGGTTCCGCGGAACCGCGATCGCTGCAGGGGCTTCTGCCTCCGGAGCCCGGTCCTCACGACTTCCCCGCGATCAGGACGGGGGCGAGGCGAGCGATGGTGTGGTGCCAGCCGGACCGAGCGCCGTCCTGGGAGGATGGCGGCATGGAACGTGTGCAAGGCATCGGTGGCTACTTCCTGCGGGCCGTCGACCCGGCGGCCCTGAGTGCGTGGTACCGCGACTGCCTGGGCCTGGACGCCGACGACAACGGCCTGTGGCACCAGACGGCCGGGCCGACGGTGTTCGCGACGTTCGAGCCCGACACCGACTACTTCGGGTCCCGCAACCAGCAGACCATGCTCAACTTCCGGGTCCGCGACCTGGACGCGATGCTCGCGCAGCTTCGCGCCAAGGGTGCCGACGTGGCCGCGCAGACGCAGGACATGGCGGGCGTCGGTCGCTTCGGCTGGGTCACCGACCCGGCGGGCAACCGGATCGAGCTGTGGCAGCCCACCTGACCACGTCGTCCTCACGCGGGCGGCGACGCGCGCTGGTGACCCACCGGGCTGTCGCCGTGAACCTCGCTCAGGCGCGGGCAGCACGCTCGTCACTCTGAGCCGACGCGGCGCTGTGAACCATGCCGCGCTGTGAACCATGCCGCGCTGTGAACCATGCCGCGCAACGGATCACGCGACTCTGTGGATCATGATGGGTTTTCTGTCGGTGGCGGGTGGGACGATGGCCCGGTCCGATGATCGACGACACCCCTGGCCCGGTGATCATGATGATGGCAACAGCGGCAGCTCCTGCTCCGAAGTCCTCGACCTTCCCGCCCGTTCTGGAGGTGGACGTCGAGACGGCCCCGTTGGGGGAGGTGGAGGAGGTGATCTGCCGCTGGGCGGGGCGGATCGCGGCGGCGACCTGCGGTTGGCTGACGGCGTTGGCGGCGTTCGACCGGCGGGAGGGCTGGTCCGGGATCGGCATGGGGTCGTGCGCGCGCTGGCTGGCCTGGCGGTGCGGGCTCGGTCTGCGGACCGCACGGGAGCATCTGGCCACCGCGCACGCGTTGGAGCGTCTCCCCGCCCTTCGTGCCGCGTTCGCCGCCGGCACGCTGTCGTACTCCAAGGTGCGGGCGGTGACCCGGGTCGCGGAGCCGGCGACCGAGCAGACCTGGTTGACCCACGCCCGTTTCTGCAGCGCGGGCCAGATCTCTCCCGAGGAGGGTGCCCGGCTGATCGCGGCACTGGACGCGGCCCGGGCAAGCCTCGAGGACACCACCCCTCCCCCTGCGGGCACCAGGACGAACGACGACGCGGCCGGCGGCGGTGGTGGTGCGGCAGGCGACAGGGCGGCAGGCGACAGGGCGGCAGGCGATGGCGAGGCGGACGGGGCCGGGGTGGAGGCACTGCCCGCGGACGGAGAGAGGGTGACCACGTCGCGGGACCGGCAGCGGGATGCCGATGCGCTGGTCGCCCTGGCCGAGGGCTTCCTCGATCGGCCCGCGCCCGGCCTGACGACTCCCGGCCACACCCTCACGGTGCACCTCACCACCCGCCCCGACAGCAACGCCCAGCCCGGCGTGGAGGGCGATGCCAGTGCCCCGGACGTGAACGACCGTACTGCGGGCGACGCCGCCGGGCTGCCGGCGACACCACTGATCGGGATCGGAGCCTGGGCCGGGGTTGACGGCGGGATCGGACTGTCCCCGCAGGTCGTGCAACGGCTCGGCTGCGACGGGATGATCCGCGCATTGCTCACCGACCCCGACGGCAACCCCCTGCATCTCGGCCGCCGCCAGCGCCACCCCGGCCCCCGACTCCGCGACGCCGTGTACGCCCGCGACCAGGGCCGCTGCCAGTACCCCGGCTGCGGACACACCCGCTGGCTCCAGACACACCATCTGACCGACTGGGTCGAGGGAGGCGACACCGACATCGACCGGCTACTCCTGCTCTGCACGGCCCACCACCACGCCATCCACGACGAGCACATCCACCTCGACCGCACCCCGGACGGCACCGTCACCGCCCGGATCCCCGACGGCCGCGCCCTCACCGACGGCCCACCCATCCTCCCCGGCCCCGAACCCGCCACCATGCTCGCCCGCGCCACCCGCCACGTCACCGCCACCGCCATCCACACCGAGGACGGCGGCCGACTCAGCCTCCTCGACTCCATCCACGCCCTCCTCAACCCCTGAGGAGCGAACCGCGGGGCCGGTTCCGCGGAACCGTGGAACCGAAGGGCCTCTGCACCACCGGTTCCGGCTAGGCCACTCGGGACTCGGCCGGGGCGAGGAGGGTCGCGGCGAGCGAGGTGTCGTGCTCGGCCGCGCGGAAGCGCGGGTGGTCGAGCGCGTCGGCGAGGAAACCCGCTGTCGTCGCCACGCCGGCGCCCACGACGCGGGTCTCGGCGAGCGCGCGCCGCATCCGGGCGATGGCGCCGTCGCGGTCCGGCGCCCAGACGACGACCTTGGCCAGCAGCGAGTCGTACAGCGGCGGGATCCGGTAGCCGGCCCTCAGGTGGGTGTCGACGCGGACGAACGGGCCGCCGGGCAGGTCCAGTTCGGTGACGAGCCCCGGGGTGGGGCGGAAGTCCCGGGTGGGATCCTCGGCGTTCACCCGGCATTCGATCGCCACGCCGCGGGCGGTGACGGCGGACTGCGTGTAGCCGAGCTCCTCGCCCGCCGCGACCCGGAGCTGCTCCGCGACCAGGTCGAGGCCGGTGACCATCTCGGTGACCGGATGCTCGACCTGCAGCCGGCAGTTGACCTCCATGAAGTAGTAGGCCCCGCGCGCCGGGTCGTAGAGGAACTCCACGGTGCCGGCGCCGACGTAGCCGGCGGCGAGCACCGCGCGCACCGCCGCCTCCCCCAGCTCGGCGACGCCGTCGGGGTCCACCCCGGGCGCCGGGGACTCCTCGACGAGCTTCTGGTGGCGCCGCTGCAGCGAGCAGTCGCGGGCACCCAGGTGGACGCCGTTGCCATAGCTGTCGCACAGCACCTGGATCTCGACGTGGCGGGCGGATTCGAGGTAGCGCTCCAGGTAGAGCCGGCCGTCGCCGAACACCGCCAGCGCCGCCGCCCGGGTCTCGGCGTAGGCGGCGGGCAGGTCCGCGCGGTCGTGGACGACGCGCATGCCACGACCGCCGCCGCCGGCGACGGCCTTGAGGATCAGCGGGTAGCCGATGTCGCCGGCGAGCGCGAGGGCGGCGTCCGGGCCGTCGAGGGCATCGCGGCTGCCCGGCAGCAGCGGCAGGCCGGCGTCGCGCATGATCCCTCGGGCGACGGCCTTGTCCCCCAGTCGGGCCATGACGTCGGCCGGCGGCCCGATGAAGACGATCCCCTCGTCCTCGCAGACCTCGGCGAACTCCGGGTTCTCCGACAGGAAGCCGTAGCCCGGATGGATGGCCTCGGCGCCGCGGGTCCGGGCGGCCTCCACCACCGCCGGGATGTTGAGGTAGCTGCGCTTCGCCGGACCGGGGCCGACCTGCACCGACTCGTCGGCCAGCCGGACGGCCGCGGAGTCCCGGTCGGCGGCCGAGTGCGCGACGATCGTGCGGATGCCGAGCTCGCGGCAGGTACGCACGACCCGCAGCGCGATCTCGCCCCGGTTGGCCACCAGCACGCTCGTGAACATCAACGGCTCCCGTTCGGGGCCTGGTCCAGCGGCGCGAGCAGGAACAGCGGCTGCCCGTGCTCGATGGCGGTGGCGTCCTCCACGAGGATCCGCACGACCCGCCCGGCCCGCTCCGCCTCGATCGGGATCATCAGTTTCATCGCCTCGACGATCGCGACCTGCTGACCGGCCCGCACCGCGTCGCCCTCGGCGACGAACGGCGGCTTGCCGGGTTCCGGCGCGCGGTAGAACATGCCGACCGACGGGGAGCCCAGCGGGAACGTCCCGGCCTCCTCGGGCGCCGCCAGCTCACTGGGCTGCGCAGCCACGGCCGGGGCGGCGGGCACCGCCGCCTGGGCGGCAGGCACCGCCGCGGGTGCTGCCGGTGCCACGGGGGCGGAGGGCGCGGCCCAGCGGGTCCGCGCGGACGGGACCGGTGCTTCCACGAACCCCGCGCCCGTGCTCGTCCAGCCCATCTCGACGCTGACGTTGCCGGCCGACACGCGCACGTGGCTCGGCGCGACCCGTGCCCGCACGGCCAGCTCCAGCACGTGGGCGCCGAGCACCGCGACCACGGCGTCCACGGCCGGTGCGGGCACCCTGCCGTCGCCGTTGTCCAGGTCGACGTCGCCGGTCGTTCCCGTTACCTGGTCGATCGCCGTCGGGTCGATCGCCGTCGAGTCGGTCGTCATCGGGTGGCCTCCACGCTCCGGTCGGTCTGGGACTCGTGCGCGTCGTCGCTCGCTGCCGGTGCCGTCGCCGGTGCCGGAGTCGCGACGCCGAACTGGCGGAACCGGGCGCGTCGGCGCGTCACCAGGTTCATCTGGTCCAGCGGCAGCAGGTCGGCGAGCGCGCCGCGCAGCGCCTCCCGCAGGCGGGCGGCGGTTCCGGCCGGGTCGGCGTCGGCGCCGCCGTCGGGTTCGGGGATGACGCCGTCGACGACGCCGAGGCGCAGCAGCTCGCGGGCGTCGACCCGCAGGGCGGCGGCGGCGGTCGGCGCGGCCGCCGGGTTCTTCCAGAGGATTGCCGCGCAGCCCTCTGCGCTGATCACCGAGTAGACGGCGTTCGCGCACATCAGGACACGGTCGGCGAACGCCAGCGCGAGCGCGCCGCCGCTGCCGCCCTCGCCGGTGACGACGGCGACGACCGGCACGGGCAGACCGGCCATCAGCCGCAGGTTCTCGGCGATCGCGACGGCCTGGGCCTGCTCCTCCGCCTCGACGCCGGGGTAGGCACCGGCGGTGTCGATCAGGGTGATCACCGGCAGCCCGAGCTTGGCGGCCAGCCGCATCACCCGGGCGGACTTGCGGTAGCCGGCCGGGGTGGGCATCCCGAAGTTGCGGTAGCGCAGCTCGTCGGCGGTGTGACCCTTCTGGGTACCGAGGACGGCGACGGGCACCCCGTCGAGCCGGCCCAGGCCCGCGACCAGCGCCGGGCAGTCGGCCGACATCCGGTCGCCGCGCAGCTCGGTGAAGTCCTCAAGGATCATGGCGGCGTAGTCGAGGGTCGTCGGTCGGCCCAGCCGCCGGGCGGCGCGCACACTCTCCCAGGCGTCCCGCCGCGCGAGCTGCTCGGGGTCGGTGACGACCGCGCGGTCCGGGCGCCCCGCCTGGCGGGGGATGCCGTCGGCGCGCCGGCTGGACACCGACAGCAGCCGGGCCAGGTTCGCCCGCAGCTCGCGGCGGGGGCTGATGAGGTCGACGACGCCGTGGGTCAGCAGGAACTCGGCGGTCTGGAAGTCCTCGGGCAGGGTCTGGCGGATGGTCTGCTCGATGACCCGACGCCCGGCGAACCCGAGCCGCGCCCCCGGCTCGGCGATGATCACGTCGGCCAGCGTCGCGAAGGAGGCGGCCACGCCGCCGAAGGTCGGGTCGGTGATCAGCGAGACGGTCAGGATGCCGGCCTCGTCGAGCTGGCCGAGGGCCTGGCTGGTCTTGGCCATCTGCATCAGGGCGATCGCGCCCTCCTGCATCCGCGCCCCGCCGGAGGCGGTGACGGTCAGCAGGGGGGTGCGTTCGCGCAGGGCGAGCTCGGCCCCCCGGGTGAACACCTCGCCGACGGTGGCGCCGAGGCTGCCGCCGAGGAAGCGGAAGTCCATCACGACGACCACGACGGGGTTGCCGTCGATGGTGCCGCGCACGCACGCCGCCGCCTCGTCGAGACCGGTGCTCGCGCGGGCGTCGCGCAGCCGGTCGCGGTAGGGGCGGGTGTCGGTGAACTCCAGCGGGTCGCCGTCGATCGCCGGCACGTCGACCGGCCGCGCCGAGTCGGCGTCGAGGAGCAGGTCGAGACGCTGCTGGATGGTCATCGGGGCGTGCCAGGAGCAGTCGGCGCAGACCCGCCCCTCGCGGGCGAACCGCCGCTCGTAGAGCATCGTGCCGCAGCCACCGCAGAGCAGCCAGGACGATCCCGGGCTCCGCCGGGGGGTGGGCTCGATCGCTGTGGCCGTGATCCCGGTGGCCTCGATCCCGGTGGCCTCGATCGCGGTGGCCTCGATCGCTGTGGCCTCGAGCGTCATGATTGGCTGCCTCTCGTGACGGCTGGGTCGTTCTGCGGTGGGGCGGGCAGGTACGCCGCGGCGGCGGCGGGCAGGCGCAGCCCGGCCGCGCGCAGCGCCGCGACACGGTCGGCGTAGGCCGCCCCCCGCATCAGGTGACCGGCCAGGTCGGCGACCCGGCGGTTGCCCACCTGGGCCAGGTAGGTGCCGGCGACCCAGCCGTTGAAGGCGCCCATCGCCGGCCCGCACCACACCTGGTAGTCGGGGGCGCGCTCGGCGTCCCCGGCGATGCTCCATCCCGAGGAACGCCCCAGGTACCAGCGGAACACCAGCGCCATCCGTCGCCGGGGGTCGTCGGCGGCGCGGGTGATCTGGTCCGGGTCGCGTTCGGAGAAGTACCGCACGCAGTCCTGCCAGACGTCGTCGAGCGAGCGGCGGAACACCCGGGTCTCCAGGGTGGCCCGGACGTCGCCGGGCAGCGCGTCGACGCCGTCGTAGGTGCGGTAGAGCTCGTAGAGCTGACGCGCCCGGCCGGGGAACAGGGTGCCGCGGCGCAGCACCTGGACCTCCACGCCGAGCTCGAACATGTCCGCCGACGGTGCCATCACCGTGTCCGCGACGCCGGTCGCGGCCAGCAGCCGCTTCGTGGTGTCGGACTGGTCGGCCTCGACGGAGCTCTGGTTGATCGAGCCGGTGACGACGTAGGCGGCGCCGAGGGCGAACGCCGCCGCCGCGGCGGCCGGCGTGCCGATGCCCCCGGCCGCGCCGACCCGCACGGGCGCGGCGTAGCCCTGTTCGCGCCGGATCCGCTCGGCGAGCGCGAGCAGCTCCGGCAGCAGCACCAGCAGCGGCCGGCGGTCGGTGTGGCCGCCGGAGTCCGCCTCGGCGGTGAGGTCGTCGGCGAGCGGCACCTCGCGGGCGAGCTCGGCCTGCTCGGCGGTGACGTCGCCGGTCTCGACAAGCCGGCGGACCAGCTCGGGCGGCGCCGGGCGCAGGAACCGCTCGGCGACCTCGGCGCGCGACACCTTGCCGATCACCCGGTGGGCGGCCTCGACCCGGCCGGACCGGTCGCGGCGCAGGCCGGCGAGCCGGTAGCGGACGAGCTGCGCGGTGGGCTCGACGAACGCCGACGCCTCGACGCACCCCACCCGGTGCCGCAGGCAGGCGTCGACGATGGCCGCCTCCAGCGCCGCCTCGCTCGGGCTGTGGATGAGGTTGCAGGCGAAGGGGCTGGCGGGCGCGTCCCGGCCGATCGCGGCGAGCGCGGCGTCGACGCGGGCCGGCAGCACCCCGGCGGCGCCGAACGAGGCGAGGTAGCCCTCGCGGGCGAGCGCGGCGACCATGCTCGCCGAGGCGATGCCGTTGGCCATCGCCCCGGCCATGTAGGCGTAGCGAACGCCGTGGGCGCGGCGGAACTCCGGGTCGCCGAGCGCGTGCGCCGGACGCGGCCCGACGGCGGCGAGCACCTGGCCGCCGCCGGCCACGACCCGGCCCACCTGTGTCGCGTCGGTGCTCGTGCGGACCTGCTGGCCGTCGCGCAGGACGTAGCAGGCCAGGTCGAGGGCGAGCAGGTCGCGCTGCACCTGCGCCAGACCGTCGCCCGCGTCGGCCGGCGGCGGTGCCGCGTGCCGGCTCGCCTCGGTGGTCGTGGGCGTCACCATGAGGCGGCTCCGTCCGTGCGCAGTTCGACGGCGACGTCGATGAGTTCGTAGATGCGCAACCCCGGCTTCCAGACGCTCGCGTCGGCGGTGACGCGGACCCGGCCGGGGGCGCGTCGCACCTCCTTGAGGTGCACCTCCAGGCGGGTCTCCCCGTCCGTCGGCAGGAACTGCCCCCGGTACTTCCACGTGAACGGTGCGTCCACCGGCAGCACGAAGGCCGGGTCGACCAGGCCCTCGGCGTGCGGCGAGTCGAGCAGCCACTCCTGCATCGCCTGGATCACCGTCTCCACTCCGAGGGAGCCGGGGATGACCGGGTCGAGGTGGAAATGGCGGGCGAAGAACCAGTCGTTCGGGTCGATCGGGCGCACGGCGTGCAGGTAGCCCTGGCCGTAGCGGCCGCCGCCGTCGACGACGTCGAGGGTGTCCAGCAGGGCGAGGTGGTCACGGGCGACCAGGGGCGCGCCCGGGTCGGCGCGGCGGGCGGCGACGTCGAGGGTGCGGGTCGCCGGCCGCGGCGAGGTCGCCTCCAGCCAGGTCGGCACCGACCGGCCGGCGTCCAGGCCGGTCTGGTTGGCGAGTGCGGCGTCGCTGAAGTAGCCGAACATCGTCTCGCCCTCGTAGAACGGCTCGCCGTCGACGGACAGGGTGTAGGCGAAGCTCTGCAGCGACGAGCCGGGCATGTCGGTGGTGGACAGCAGCGTCGAGTGCTGGCGGATGGTGGCGTCGCGCAGGTCCACCTCGCGCAGCACGCGCGCGGTCCCGCCGAGGTTGCGCAGGCTCACCGAGGCCGCCGGGTCACCGAGCGTCGCCCCCAGGTAGTAGCCGATCATGAGCGCCGCCTGCAGCGACGTCTCCATGTAGACGCAGTTCGGCATCGAGGCGTTCGCCGTGTCGGCGAAGTACCAGGAGTCCGCGGGCGCGTCGTACTCGGTGACGTGCCAGGCGCCGCCGGCCAGCGACGCCGGATCGCCGCGGGTGCCGTGGACCTCCAGCACCCGGTCGACGAGCAGCAGGCCGCCCGACGGCAGCCGGGTGGCCTTGCGGCCGGTGTAGCCGGCGAACTCCGGGCCCAGAGCGATCTCCTGGTCGCCGCGGCAGAAGTGGGCCATGTGGAACTCGCTGAGCATCGCCCGGTCGCCGAAGCGGTTCTTGCGGCCGAGCCAGACCGGCGTCGTCCCGCCCGGCCCGGGTCCTACCGGTCGGCCGGCGCCCTCGCGCAGGCCGACGGTGACGTCGGTGACGCGGGCGAGCACCTGGTCGCCGCCGACCGCGCGGATCTCGGCGTCGGCGCGCAGCGCGGGCCGCGGCACCAGATCGACGTCGGTCACCTCGAGGACCAGTTCGAGCTCGCCCGAGCCGATGCCGCCCGGGTCGACCTGCAGGCCGGGTGCGGCGCCGTCGACGAAGTGGGCGTCGAGCAGAACCAGGTGCAGGCCGACGTACACCGCGAACAGGCGGGCGGCCTGAGCCGCGGCCTCGACCAGGCCCTCGCCGTGCGGCGCGGGGCCGACGAGCCGGGCACGGACCAGGCCCCGCCCGGGGCGTCCGCCGCGCAGCTCGATCGCGTCGACGGCGGCCAGCAGCAGCCCGCCGTCGGCGGCGAGGCGCACCGAGCGGTCGTGGCCGTCCTGGTCGTAGGGCGGGCCGAGGACGTCGGCGATGGCGCCCCGGGCCAACCGGTCGAGGTCGGCGGCGCCCAACGTCCGCACGGCGCTGCGGGCCAACGGCTTGAACGACGCCTCGGTCGTCACCCGGGGCCACACCGGGGCCGGGGGCAGTCCGACGGGCACCGCTGGGACCGGCGGAAGGGCGCCGGCCGCCGGAAGGGCAGGGGCCGCCGGGAGGGCAGGGGCCGCCGGGAGGGCGGCGCGCCCGACCGGACGTGCCGGGCCGCCGTCGAGCCCGGCCAGCACGCGCAGCTGCAGGACGGCCTGGGCCCGCAGGGCACTCGCATGCGCCGCGGCGGTCGTCGCCCGCAGGTGCCGGATCAGCTCGGTGGGGTTGGTCCTGGTGGGGTTGGTCTCGGTGGGGTTGATCTCGGTGGAGCTGGTGTCGGCGGGGGACGGGGCGGTCGGGGACGGAGGCGGGGAAGCGGGAACCGGGGCGGGTGCGGCGAAGGCCAGCGGGTCGAACGCTTCGCCGACGAAGTCGAGGCGCTGGGCCTGGTCGACCACGGTCATGACGGGACGTCCTCGTTGTCGGTCGGGGTGGGGTCCGCGGTCGGGGTGGGGTCCGCGACGGGGGTCTGCTGCCAGGCCTGGACGGCCTCGGCGAACTTTGCGGCCATGCCGGGCGTCGCGGCGACCGTGACGTCGGCGAACCGCACCAGGACGGCGCCGTCCGGGGTGCAGGCGGTGGCGGTCACGGTCGCCGTGCCACCGCCGGCGTCCACCCGCGCCCCGTCCAGTACGAGGACGAAGGGCGCGGCGTCGGGCAGGGGATGGAAGTACTCGGCGCGGCCGATACCCAGCGGCAGGCAGGCCTGGCCGAGCAGGGCCCTGCCGAGCACCGGCGGTCCCTGCAGGAGCACGTCGGCGAGGACCGGGCTGTGCAGCGCGCCCCCGAACGCGGCGCGCAGGTCCTGGTCGTCGTCGAGCTGGCATTCGAGGACCAGCCGGTCGGCGCCGCGGGCCAGCACCCGGCGCATGCCCTGCAGGCGCGGGGCGTGGAACTGGGTGCCCTCGGTGTAGATGGCCAGGGCGTCGGGCGGGCCCTCCCCCAGCCGGTAGCCGGGCCAGCCGGGTACCGCGGGGCCGGGTCGGACCGGACTCGGTTCGGCGGCGGCGAGCACGAACGTCGCCGCGTAGTGCGACACGGGCAGCCGGCCGGAGCCGTCGGCGCGGACCGCGACGCGGACCAGCAGCCGGCCCGCGTCACCCGGGACCGCGGGCTCCGCCTCGACCCGCGCGCCGTCGGGTGACGCGCCGTCGAACACGATGCCCTTGTGCACCGCGAAGTCGCGGACCTCGACGACGCGGCGGCCCGGGTGGGACCGTTCGACGATATTGATCATCCAGCCGAGGCCGAACGTCGCCGGGAGCACCCGATGCGCACCGATGCGGTGGGCGGCGATGACGGGGTGGTCGACGATCGGGGTGAGCGGCCGGCGGGCACGCACGGCCGGCCCGCCGGCCGCAGTCGGGTCCGCCAGGGAGCGGCCCGGCCCGACGAGCACGCACACCTCCCCGGCGCGGTCGGGGCGGAACGCGTCGGCGAAGGCGCGGGCACCCGCGTCGGGGGCCAGCAGCTCGACGCCGCGCGCCTGGAACAGCTCCCGCAGGGCGGGGGTCACCATGCCGCCGTCCCAGGCGCCCCAGTCGATGGCGGTGACGTGCCAGTCGGGACGGTCGTGGCGCATCGCCGCGGCCACCCGGCACAGGGCCTCGTTGGCGGCGGCGTAGTCGGCCTGGCCGGGATTGCCGTACAGCCCGGCGACGGAGGTGAACAGGATGAGGTGACGCAGCGGGGCGCCGTCGAGGGCGTCGAGCAGTGCCCGCAGCCCGGTCAGCTTCGGCGCGAACACCCGGGCCACGTCCGCTGCGGTCTTGGCGGGCAGCAGCGCGTCGGCGAGTACCCCGGCACCGTGCACCACCCCGGTGACCTGCCCGCGCACCTCGGCGAGGGCGGCGCGCAGGGCATCGGCGTCGGTCACGTCGACCGCCACGTACTCGGCGCGCCCGCCGGTGGCCGCGATCGCCGCCACCGTCGCGCGGATCTCGCGCTGGGCCAGCAGCCCCTGGTAGATGCGTTCCACCTCGCGTGGGGTGGGGCGGGTACCGTCCGCCCGCAGCCTGGCGATCACGGCGGTCTTGAGCCCGTCGTCGGCGACGCCGGCGGCCCAGTCGGGCTCGTCGGCCAGGGCCGACCGGCCGAGCAGCACGAAGCGGGCGGGGGCGCGCTCGGCGAGGGCGCGCACGCACAGCGCCGTGACGCCGCGGGCCCCACCGGAGACGATGAGGACGTCGTCCGCGCCGACGGTGACCATCTCCGCAGCACCATCGGAGGCGCCGTCGGTGGCGGTGCCGGAGGCGGTGGCGCCGAGGTTCGCGTCGGCCGGGTCTGCCGCCGCGAGGGGGTCGAACAGGCCGGGGATGACGGTCCGGCGCACCGAGGCGGCGTCGATGCCGACCTCGGGGGTGTCTCGGGCGACGTCGTGGAGCTCGGCGTCGAGCAGCTCGGCGACGGTCTCCCCGGCGAGGCCCGGCGCGATGTCGACGGCCCGGCAGAACAGCTCCGGAGTCTCGGCGGCGAGCGTCTTGACGACCCCGCCGACCCCGCCGAGCAGGGACGCGGCCGCGCCGGCCGTGCCATGGTGCCCCAGCCCGCCGTCGAGGCGGGTGAGAGTGACGAACGCGGCGCGGGAGCCGCCCGCGGCGGTCGCCGACAGCGACAGGTGGGCGTGCCGGGCGACCAGGACGGTCTCCGCGAGCACGGCCACGGAATGCTCCCAGTCGGCGTCGTCCCGGTCGGCGTCGTCCCGGTCGGCGCGCGGGGTCAGGACCGTCAGGGCGAGATCTGTCCGCCCCTCGAACGCGGCGGCCAGGGTCCGCTCGACGTCGTCGGAGGTCGGCACGGCCGGGCCGCCGGGGGTGGCGGCGTCGAGGTCGGCCTCTCGCACGGTCCACCCCCGCGTCCGCAGGCCGTCGAGGATCGGTCCCGCACCCGGGTCGCCGCGATGGACGACGACGGCCACCGGGGACTCGGCGTACGGGCGGTCGAGCCGGTCGACTCCGGGCAGGGTCACCAGCCGAACGGTCCGGCGCGGCGCCCCGGCCGGCTCACCGGCTTTTGGGTCGACACCACCTGCCTCCGGGCCGCCGGACGCGGCTGGTGATCCGGATGATCCGGGCGGCGCGGCGGCGACGAAGTCGGCGATCTGGTCCAACGTCCGCAGCTCCGCAAGCTGCTCCGGACCCACCGTCGGCGACTGCGGGAACCGCTCCCGCAACGCCCCCAACACCTGCACCCGCTTGATCGAATCAACCCCGAGATCGGCCTCCAGATCCATCCCGGTATCGATCATGTCCGCCGCATAGCCCGTCTTCTCCGCCACCACCTCGACCAACGCACCCCGCACCGCCTCACGATCAAGGACGCCGGTGCCGGTACCGGCGCCAGATGCCCCGGCCGTCGGGACGGCCGACGGTTCCGCGGAACCGCCCGGCGCCGCCGCTACTGAGGCCGCCGCTACCGCAGCCGCAGCCGGGGTCGGCGAACCTGCCCCGGCGGCGACGAAGTCGGCGATCTGGTCCAACGTCCGCAGCTCCGCAAGCTGCTCCGGACCCACCGTCGGCGACTGCGGGAACCGCTCCCGCAACGCCCCCAACACCTGCACCCGCTTGATCGAATCAACCCCGAGATCGGCCTCCAGATCCATCCCGGTATCGATCATGTCCGCCGCATAGCCCGTCTTCTCCGCCACCACCTCGACCAACGCACCCCGCACCGCCTCACGATCAACGGCGCC
Source organism: Frankia alni ACN14a (assembly GCF_000058485.1). NCBI lineage: Bacteria > Bacillati > Actinomycetota > Actinomycetes > Frankiales > Frankiaceae > Frankia > Frankia alni. The sequence goes on along the minus strand of NC_008278.1, from coordinate 3,468,446 downwards.
ACCGGCGTCAGGTCTGGCGGCCGCGACGATCGAGGCCGGTTCCGCGGAACCGCCCGGCGCACCGGCCGCGACGAAGTCGGCGATCTGGTCCAACGTCCGCAGCTCCGCAAGCTGCTCCGGACCCACCGTCGGCGACTGCGGGAACCGCTCCCGCAACGCCCCCAACACCTGCACCCGCTTGATCGAATCAACCCCGAGATCGGCCTCCAGATCCATCCCGGTATCGATCATGTCCGCCGCATAGCCCGTCTTCTCCGCCACCACCTCGACCAACGCACCCCGCACCGCCTCACGATCAAGGACGCCGGTGCCGGAAGCGTCCGGCGTGGCCGGCTGGGCCGGTATCGGGAGGGGCGCAGGAGCAGGGGCCGCAGTGGCGAGCGGCGACGGAGCATGGACCGGGGGCGCCGTGGGGATGGGCGCCGCGGCGATGGGGGCCGTGGGGAACGGGGCCGTGGGGATGGGGGCTGCAGCGATCGGGGCCACGGTCAGCGCCGCCCGGGTCGTCGGGAACTCGCGGGGAGCGACCGGTGCTGCGCTGGACGAGGCCGGGCTGAGTGAGGCCGGCAGGGCGGGTCGGGGTCCGCCGCCCTGCGCAGGGGCGCCGGGGTCGGCCGTCGCCAGTTCGAGCGCGGCGAGCTGAGCGAGCACCTCGTTGGCACGGGTGTGGGTCTGGCCGATGGCGACGCTCTGGCCGGCCACGGTGGCGACCGCGTCGGTGAACCGCTCGTCGGTCTGGCCGCGGCGCTGGTACTCCTGCAGCGCGCCGACGAGACGGTTGGCCACGTCGAGCTGGCTGTCCAGGTAGACGGCGTGCAGGCTGACCTGCTGAGCGAGGATGTCCGCACTGGCGGACAGGCCGGCTCCCCCGTCGGCCGGGAGGGGTCCCGGGTGATGGGCCGCCACCGGCTCGGGCAGGTAGCCGGCGCCGTTGCGGCCCGCGCCGCCGGTACCGGCGCCGTTGATCCCCGCGCCGTTGACTCCAGCGCCGTTCACGGGTGCGTGCTCGAGCGGGCCGGCGTCGGTCAGGCTGTGGTGCGCGCCGGCACCGTTCACGCCGGCACCATGAGTCCCGGCGCCGTTGATGCCGGCACCGTTGAGGCCGGCACCGTTGATGCCGGCACCGTCCACACCTGCGCCGTTCACCCCAGCGCCTGTCAGCTCGGCGCCGGTCGCGCCGGTGGGGACGTGTTCCACCGTGGTCACCTCGGACGTGGACTCGGCCCGGGGGGCGGGCAGGGCGGGCGCGGCGGGGGCGCCCGCGGCGGTGATGCGGTAGCCGTCGTCGAGGGCCGCGGCGTAGGCCGCCCGGCGCGCGGGCGGGGTGTACTCGGGCGCGGACAGGGTCACCGTCGGGCCCTTGGCGGGGATCGCCTCGAACGGGTCGGCCTGGTGGCGGTTGATGCCGGCGAGCTCGACGCCGAGCACGGCGAGCTGGACGGCGGCCTGCTTCAGCGCGACGTCGGAGTTGCCGAGAGGGCCGGCGTCGGTGGGGATCGCCACCACGTCGGCGTCGGGGAGGATCTGGCGGACGAGCCGGGTCAGCACCTGCTTCGGGCCGAACTCGACGAAGACGTCGCAGCCGGCGGCGTGCGCGGCGCGGACCGCGTCGACGAACTCCACCGGCTCGAGGAGCTGGCGGGCGAGCACGGCGGCGTTGGCGGCGGCGTCCGCGCCGTAGGTCGCGCCGCGGGTGTTGGAGTAGACGGCGGCGGCCGGCTCGCCGATCCCGACCGTGCTCAGCGCCGCGGCGAAGCGATCGACGGCGTGGGCGACGTAGCGGGTGTGGAAGGCGGCGGACACCGGCAGCGGGCGGGCGTCGAGGCCCTCGTCGGCGCAGCGGCGGACGAAGGCGGCGACCGCCTCGGTCGGCCCGCCGACGACGACCTGCTCCGGGGCGTTGTGGTTGCAGATGACGAGGTCGGGGTGCTCGGCCAGCATCGCCGTGACTCGGTCGCGGTCGGCGGGGACGGCGGCCATGGTGCCCCGGTCGCCGCCGGCGTCGCCCGCGGGGGGCGCCATGGCGAGGCCACGCTCGCGGGCGAGACGGAAGTAGCCGGCGGCGTCGAGGGCACCGGCGGCGTGCAGCGCGGTGAGCTCACCGAAGCTGTGGCCCAGGTAGCCGGCCGGTCGCAGGCCGAGGTCGCGCAGGTAGCGCAGCTGGCCGACCGAGAGCGCGCCGATCGCCGGCTGAGCGTGTTCGGTGGCGCGCAGGGCGGTCTCCTGCCCCTGGCGCAGCTCGGCCTCGAACACCGGCGGCGGGAACACGATCGGCGCGAGGCGCCGCTCGGCGCCGTCGAACGCGGCGTTGGCCTCGTCGAAGGCGGCGCCGACCGGCGGGACACCGATCGCGGCGTCGAGACCCATGTCGAGGTACTGGCTGCCCTGCCCGGCGAACAGGCCGGCCACGGTGACGCCTCGCCGGGCCGTGCGGCGGAAGTGCACGCCGCGGGGATGCGACCACTCGGTCGCGTCCGGGGCCCGCTCGAGCTGGGCGAGCGCCAGCGCGCGCAGCTCCTCGACGCCCTCGTCGTCGACGGCGACGAAGCCGACGCGGGCGGCGTCGGCCGGAATCGGCCCGTCGCCGCCGGGTGCGCCCGAGCGCAGCAGTTCCACCAGCGCGGCGACGTCCGGGGCGTGCCACAGGTGGGCGCGGGCCGTGCGGTGCAGCACCTGCACGGCCGAGCGGTCGCCCGAGTATTCCTCGAGGACCACGTGGAAGTTCGTCCCGCCGAAGCCCATCGCGGACGCCGCGGCCCGGCGCGCCGGGCGGTGCGGGTCGCGGATCCACGGCCGGTTCGCGACGTTGACGTAGAAGGGGGCGTCGGTGAAGTCGACGGCGCTGTTCGGCCGCTCGACGTTGATCGTCGGCGGCAGCACCTTGTGGTAGAGGCCGAGGGCGAGCTTGATCAGGCTGGCGGTGCCGGCGGCGCCCTTGGTGTGCCCGATCTGGGACTTGACGCTGCCCAGCGCCGCGTAGTTGCGCTCGTCACCGGCGTCGCGCAGCAGGCCGCCGAGCGCGGTGAGCTCCGTGCGGTCGCCGACCGCGGTGCCGGTGGCGTGGGCCTCGAACAGTTCCACCGACGCCGGCGAGCAGTCCGCGTCGTGGTAGGCACGGTCCAGCGCCACGCGCTGCCCCTCGGCGCGGGGAGCGTAGATGCTCTTGGACCGGCCGTCGCTGGACGAGCCGATCCCACGGATCACGGCGTAGATGCGGTTGCCGTCGCGACGGGCGTCGGCGAGGCGGCGCAGCGCCAGCATGCCGATGCCCTCGCCGAGCAGGGTGCCGTCGGCGTCGTCGGAGAAGGGGCTGATCGTGCCGCTCTTGGACAGCGCCTGGACCTTCGAGAAGCACATGTAGATGAAGATCGTGTTCTCGGTGTCGACGCCGCCGGTGATCATCGTGTCGGCGCGGCCGTCGACCAGCTCCGCCACGGCGAGGCGGACCGCGGACAGCGACGCCGCGCAGGCCGCGTCGACCGTCGTGTTCATCCCACCGAGGCCGAGCCGGTTGGCGACCCGGCCGGCCACCACGTTCGCGAGCAGACCCGGGAAGGAGTTCTCCTCCCAGGGTGCGTAGGCCTCCACGTACTTGCGGCTGATCGCGTCGGCGTCGGCCTCGCTCAGCCCGCAGCTGCGCACCGCCGCGCGCAGCACCGGCGTGGACAGCCGGGCCGCGAGCGGGTGCATGAGCGGGACCGGGCCGGTCGTGCCGAGCACGACGCCGGTGCGGCCCGAGTCGTACCAGTCCGCGTCCACCCCCGCGGCGTCGCGGGCGCCGGCGTCGCGCAGCAGGTCACGGGCGACGCCGAGGCTGAGGGTCTGCATCGTGCTGGTGACCTCGAGCTGGTTCGGCGGCAGGCCGAACTCCAGCGGGCTGAACTCGACGTCCGGGATGAAGGCGCCGCGCCGCGAGTAGGTCTTGTCCGGCGAGGCGGGGTCGCTGTCGTAGTAGTCGTTCAGATCCCACCGCGAGGAGGGCACCTCGGTCGTGCAGTCCACGCCGTCGACGACGTTCTGCCAGTACTCGCGGTGGTTGCGGGCCATCGGGAACAGGCCCGACATGCCGACAATCGCGATCGGGGTCCGGGCGAGCCGACGGTCGTCGAAACCGTCGGGCTCGGACGGGCTCAGGGGGAGCGCTGGCTGGGTCACGATCTTCCCTTCTCTGCCGGGCGACGCCGGCGGGCGGTGCGGCTCAGGCAGCCGTCAGCCAGGACGTGCGCTCGACGAGGTCCGCCATCTGCTCGGCGAACAGGCGATGTCCCTCGGCGTTCGGGTGCAGGCCGTCGGGGCTCCACAGCCGCCGCCCGGCCCAGTCGGCGTGGACGGCGATGTCCAGGCGCAGCGTCCCGGTCGCCGCGCACACCTCGGCGAGGACGGTGTTCGCAAACACGAACCGTTCGCGCAGCAGGCCGCGGAACTCCTCCGGCAGCGGCAGGTTCGCGGGGATGTCGGGGTAGCTGGCGGTGAACACCGTGGTGTCCAGGCCCGCCAGCGACCGGAAGATCGTGTCGAGGTTGCGGGCGAACCGGTCGGGGTCGAAGTCCTGGACGAGGTCGTTGACGCCGACCACCACGCCGATCAGCGGCGACTTGCGGGCCAGGGCCGGGCGCAACTGCCGGTCGACGACCTGTTGCGTGGTCGTCTGGTAGGCGCCGAGGTTGCGGACCTCGCGGGCGGGCACGCCCATCCGGCGGGCGAACCGGCTGGCCCAGCCGATGTAGGAACCGTCGGCGGCGACGTCACCGCGACCCTCGACGAAGCTGTCGCCGAGGGCCGTGAACCTGACTGCGGGCATCTGCGGGCCCTTCCCTTTCGTGCCTTTCGTGGCGGTCGGCGCGCAGGTGGCGCGCGGCAGAACGGCGGCTGTCAGGATCGGGTGACAATCCTTCGGTCGGCCGGCATGTTGACGTCCTCGTAGAGCCGCTCGAGGTTCGCCGGGGCGAAGAACTCCTCGCCGGGAATTCCGCCGGCGATGAGGCCGAAGAACTTCGTCGTGTATTCCGGGCTCATGCTGGTGGCGCGGAACACGGAGTCGTAGTAGGGGGTGAGGCTGAGTTCCGCGAGGCTGCAGGTGAGTTCGAAGGTGCCGTTGCTCTCGGCGTCACGGATCTTCGTGTACTCCTCGACCGCCTCGTCGGTCGGGCGCGAACCGGAGAGGCCCTCGTGCAGCTTCTCGGCGAGCACCTCGGAGTACTTCAGCGCGTCGGTGATACCCCAGCCGGTGAACGGGTCCTTGTGGTATCCGGCGTCGCCGACGAGCGCCCAGCCGGGGCCGGCGGAACGGCGGTAGAAGTTGTCCGGGTAGGCCATGGCGCGGAAGTTCTCCGCCCGCTTTCCGTTGGCGCGCAGGTCCTCGCCGAGTTCGGGCACGACCTGGTCGATGATCTCGTGGAAGCTGCCCTCGACGTCCGCCCGGAACTCCCGCATCCGCTCCTTGCGGCGCATGACGGCGACGAGGTGCTGACCGTGGTGCGTCGGCCACGCGCCGAGCTGCTGCTGACCGAAGCCGGTGCGGTGCTGGAAGGTCCAGTCCAGCCCGTCGTAGTACGAGTAGTACACGAAGCACGCCGCGGGGACGGACCGGTAGATCTCGGCCCCGACCAGGCCCGCCACGGTGGAGTTGCGGCCGTCGGCACCGACGACGAACCGGGCGGTGAACTCGCGTTCCGGGCCGTCGCCGATCCGTCCGCGCACGCCGGCGGCGCGCCCGTCGGCGAAGATCACGTCGGTGACGGTGAAGCCCTCGACGACCTCGGCACCGGCCTTGCGCGCCTCGTCGACGAGGATCTCGTCGAGGATCGTCCGGCGCGGGGAATACACCTCGGTGATTCCGTCGATCGGGTCCGCGAAACCCTCGAGAAAGATGTCCGTGTAGGAGAACGTCAGGTGCCGCATCGCCGGCGGCTCGGTGGCGACGAGACGGTCCAGAATGCCCCAGTCCTGAAGTCGGGACAGACCGGCCTGATGAATGTAGTGCGTGGAGACGGTGTCACTCGGAAAAGTGGCGCGGTCCACCACGAGCACCTTGTGCCCGCGCCGGGCCAGCAGCATCGCCAGAGGCGATCCGGCGCAGCGTGCGCCCACCACGATGACGTCGTACATGGATTTGTCCTCCCGGTTGTAGGCCGCCGGCGGCCGCCCGGCGGCCGGCAGCGCAGCGTGCGGGCCGGCTACCTTGTCATGGTGCTGACAGGTCAGATCGCTGGTCAACGGACCGGCCGACATCTCATCGGCCGATAAGGCCACTCAATCGAGTGGTGCAGATCACTGGTAAAGAAAGGCGATCGCCTCGGTGAATTCCCGTTCGATGATCGCGCGGCGAAGCTTCATGGAAGGTGTGAGATGTCCGCGTTCGACGGTGAAGTCGCCGTCGAGCACGCGGAACTTTCGGATCGACTCGGCCCGGGAGACGAGGCTGTTGGCGTCGTCGACGGCGAGCTGGAGCTCGGCGAGCAGCCGGGGGTGCTCCCGCCAGTCCTGCCCACCGTCGAGCGGTACGCCGTTCGCCTCCGCCCAGACGGCCAGCGGCGCCGGATCCACGGTGATCAGCGCCGAGACGAACGGGCGGGCCTCCCCGACGACCATGCAGTTGCTGACCAGCCGGTGCAGCCGGACCCGGTCCTCCAGCGGCGTCGGCGCGACGTTCTTGCCGCTGTTGGTCACCAGGATCTCCTTGCGGCGCCCGGTGATGACCAGGTAGCCGTCGGGGTCGAGGTGGCCGACGTCGCCGGTGTGCAGCCAGCGGTCCTCTCCCGGCCCGGTGGCGTCGCGGCCGACGGCGCGCTCACCGGCCGACCAGTAGCCGGGCGAGACGTTGGCGCCCTGGACGAGCACCTCCCCGTCGTCGGCGATCGCGACCGTCGTTCCCGGGATCGGCCGTCCGACGGTCCCGCGCCGGTTGGTGGCCGGGGCGTTCACCGTGACCGCCGTGGCGGCCTCGGTCAGGCCGTAGCAGTTCAGCACGGTGACGCCCGCGCTGGCGAAGAACGCCGCGGTGGTGTCGTCGAGCGAGGCGCCGCCGCAGATCACCTGGGTCAGCCGACCGCCGAACGCCGCGGAGACGTCGTCGGAGGGCAGGTCCCGGACCCGCTTGCGGATCTTCTCCAGCGCGTACGGCACGAGGGCCAGGAACGTCGGGCGGATCCGCGTCATCGCTGGCAGCAGCTCGGGAATCCCGGGGAGCAGGACGGTGCGCGTCCCCGCGTAGAGGCAGGCGAACAAGATCGTCTGGCCGAACACGTGCGACAGCGGCAGGCACAGCGCCGTCGTGGCCTGCGCCGGGGCCAGCGTGCCGTCCTGGGCGCCGTCCTGGGCGCCCCGGGGTCCATCCTGGGGGGCGGTCCGGAACAGCTCGCCGGTCTGCTCCACCGTGCCCGCCGAGGAGGCGAACATGTTGCGGTGGGTGAGCATGCAGCCCTTCGGCAGGCCCGTGGTGCCACTGGTGTAGATGATCATTGCCAGGTCGTCGGCGCGGACCTTGCCGGACCGCTGGACGAACTCCTCGTCGAGCGCGGCGCGGCGCGCCCCGGCGTCGGCGTCGGCGTCGGCGTCGGCCGCAGCATCGGTCGAGCCCGCCGCCGCGGCCACCCAGTCGTCGACCTGCCCCAGGCGCCACGCCGGGCGGCGCAGCTCGGCGGCGCCGGCCTCGCTGACCTGCCGCACCTGCTCGTCGGTCTCGGCGAACGCCCACGCGGCGCCGGAATCGGTCAGGACGTGGCGGACCTGCACCTGCGAGGCCGTCGGGTACACGGGGACGATCACCGCGCCGACGCCGAGGGCGGCGACGCTCAGCAGCACCCAGTGGTAGCCGGTGCGCCCCATGACGGCGACCCGGTCGCCGTGCGCGACCCCGAGGGCCAGCAGCTCGGCCGCCACCGCCCGGGCCTGCTCGGCGAACTCGCCGCTGCTGATCTCGTGGATCGCCTCGCCGGGAAGGTCGGTACGGCCCAGCAGGGGCCGCTCGGGGTGCGCCTGGGCGCCCCGGTCGACCACGGACCAGAGGCCCTGGTCGTCCGGCAGGACGGGACCGCCGGCCGAGGTGGATTTCTGCACTCGTCATCACCTTTCCGCGTGGCGCGGACGCAGCCATCCGCACTCCTGAAGTGCGTTTCAGCTTTTCACGCCCGAGTCTCGGATTATTCCGAGAACGCGGCAAGGCGCTTTCCCTGAATGAACGGTCGGCCTTTCCTATCGCCTCACTCTTGATTCGGCACGTCCGTATGCTGGAACCTGGAACGGCCGGGCGGCCTCGATACAGTCGACAAAGATGTCCACCAGCGGCGCCGAGTTCGCCGCCCGCCAGACCACGTAGAGGTCCAGGGTGGGGACCGGGTCGTAGAGCTGGACGGCGGCCGGCCGCGGGCCCCCGACCGCGGAGCCGATGTGCAGCCCGCGCGACGCCGAGGCGAACCCGACCAGCGGTTTCACCGACACGACGATCGCTGTCGCACTCGGGTCGTCCACCTCGTGGGCGACCGACAGGGTGATGCCGCTGGCCTCGGCGGCCGCCTGGATCGCGTCGTACATCGCCGGGCTCTTCTCCCGGGCGAACAGGACGCACTGTTGGCGGGCAAGTTCCCCGAAGGGAATGCCACCGCGACCCGCCCACGTGTGCCCATGGCCGACGACCGCGACGAGCGGCACCCGGAAAAGCCGCCGGGAGCGGAACTCGGGCGAGGTCGGACGGCCGTAGACGATGGCGATGTCGAGATCGCCGGCGGCGAGCGCGGAAAGCTGTGGACCGGTGCGCTGCTCGACCAGCGTGACGCTGACGTCGGGGTAGTCGGCCGACATCTTCGTGAGTGCGGCCGGGACGACGTGCTGGCCGCCGGGGAAGTTGTACCCGACGCTCACCACCCCGGTCCGGCCGGCCGCGACCTCGCGGGCGGTGTGGGTGGCCTTGCGCATCTGCGAGATGATGGCCCGCGCCTCGGCCTCGAAGGCCTTTCCGGCGGCGGTGAGCCGGACATCATGGGACGTCCGGGCCACCAGCTCGACACCGAGACTTCGTTCCAGTCGTTGTAGTTGTTGACTCAGGGATGGCTGCGAAAGATGTAGTCGAGCGGCAGCGCGGCCGAAATGCAGCTCGTCCGCGATAGCAAGGAATGACACCAGGTGCCGCAACTCCATTGCCACCTCCACAGGGGCGTCGAGCGCAAGCCTAACGGTGCCAGATAACCTCTGGTGAACCGCACCTTCCCGCCGCACGTCACCGGAGTGTCGGACGCCTGACAAGCGGCGTGAGCCCCGTCACACCCGGCTGGGCGGCGCTGCGGGTCTCAGCCGTCGATCCGCACCGGCAGTTCGGCGATGCCCCGCACGACGAGGTTGGGACGGTAGGGCGGCGGGTCGACCAGCGGCGTCAGCCGGGGAGCGCGCCGCGCCAACGTCCGCAGCAGCAGCTCCATCTCCAGGCGCACCATCGGCGCGCCGATGCAGTAGTGGTGCCCGCGGCCGAAGGCGAGGTGGCGGGGCACCGCGGCGCCGCCCGCGTACCGGGCGAGGTCGAGCCGCTCGGGGTCGGCGTAGCGCCCGGCGTCGCGGTTCGCCGACGCGAGCAGGATGATCACCCCGTCGCCGGCGGCGAACTGCTCACCGAGCACCTCGACGTCGCGGGTGGCGACCCGGGTCGTGAGGTGCGAGGGGGTGCAGTAGCGCATCAGCTCGTCCACGGCCGGCGCCGCCAGATCCGGCCGCGCCCGCAGCGCCGCGTACTGGTCGGGGTGACGCATCAGCATCAGGAACGTGCTGGAGATCAGGCTCACCGTCGTCTCGTGGCCGGCGACGAGCAGTACCACCAGGGTCGAGAGCATCTCGTCGGCGGTCAGCCGATCGCCCTCCGCCTCCGCCAGGGCCAGCGCGCTGACAAGGTCGTCGGCCGGGTCGGCACGGCGGCGGGCGACGAGATCGGTGAAGTACTCCCGGAACGCCGCCGCGGACTCGCGCCGCAGGTCGATCTCGGCCTGGGACAGCAGGACGTCGGGGTCCAGGCCGCGGGCGAGCCCGAAGGACATCGACCGCACCGCCGCGTGGTCGGCCACCGGCACGCCCATCAGCTCGGCGATCATCGTCAGCGGCAGCGGGTAGGCGATCGCCTCGACCAGGTCGACCTCGCCCGCGGCGATCGCGGCGTCGACGAGCCCGCCCGCGACCTCGGTGACCCGCGCGCGCAGCGCCTCGATCCGCCGCGCGCTGAACGCCTTGCCGACGAGCCGGCGGATCCGGGTGTGGTCCGGCGGTTCCATCCACAGAAACGACGTCGGCAGGTCCGAGCCGTCGCTGTCGGGATGCATGATCGCGCCTTCCTCGGCGTGGCTCCACGCCGAGTCGGCCAGGATCGCCTCGACCTCCCGGTAGCGGGTCACCAGCCGCAGGCCCAGCGGGCCGGGCGCGAACGGGCCGGCCTCGCGCAGAACCTGGTAGTTCGGGAACGTGTCGTGATGCCAGGCGGGGTCGAAGATGTTCAGCGCCGCCTGGTCGACGGTGAGAGCCGCCGGCGGGGTCAGGGCCGTCGCGGGACCGGCGGCCAGGACGGAGGACGTGTCGGTGCCGAGGTCCACGGCGGGCTCCTGGAGTGGGGGCGGGCGGTTGGGCACCGCGCTACCGCGGCGCGGGGGTCGGGTCCGTCGCGCGGCAGGCCCGCACGAAGCTGGCCAGTTCGTCGACGCGGTCGGACGGCGCGTCCACCGCGCGGCGCACGACCCGGACGAGGTGCTCGTAGGCCTCGGTGTGGTCGTAGTGGGCGGTGTCGGCGATCCGCAGCGCCCAGCGCCAGTAGCCGCGCAGCGTGTCCGCCAGCGGCATCCGGAACTGCGCGATGGCCTCCCTGATCGGTTCGACGACGGCGTCGCCGTAGCGGCGCAGGTAGAGGTCGACCATGTCGGCCATGAACGTGAAGTGGCGGGCCTCGTCGCGGCTGAGTCGGCCCAGCACCTCGGCGAGCACCGGGTCGCCGACGACGGCCCGCAGGTTCTGGTAGTAGATCTGGGTGGCCTTCTCCTGCACGAGCGTGTAGGCGAACAGCGCGGCCGGATGCTCGTGGGGCAGCGCGAACTGCTTGCGCCCCTCCTCGGCGAGCTCGCGGCGCAGCGCCGCCGGCTGCGCGATGCCCGACTCCACCTGGTAGCGGAACAGGGCGCGGGCGTGGCTGTCCTCCTCCTGCGCCCAGCGCACCGTGAAGTGGTAGATCTCGCGGTTGAGCAGGAACGTCTCGACGTCGACGTCGCTGTCGAGCGGGAACCGGCTGCCGTAGAGGGCGAAGTAGCCCGGCAGGTGGTCCTCGATGAACGTGATGAACCGGACGGCGGAACGTTGCCCCTCGGTGAGCCGGTCGGCGTCGGCCGCCGCCCAGTCGAAGGCGGTCTCGACGTCCCACCGGCGGGTCACCGGGGAGGCGGTCATGAAGGCGGTGACCGCCCGGTCGAGGTCCTCGGCGGGCAGCCCGACCGACCGGGCCGGGATTGTCGGGATCGTCGTGGCGCTCGGGGTGGACGGCTCGGTCGTGGTCGTCATCGTTCCTCCGGTCAGCGTTCCTCCGGTCAGCGGGCGTTGCGGCAGACCAGCGCGTAGTGCTTGGTCGTGAAGCCCCATCCGGCGTTCGCGACCTCCAGGTAGCGGGTCAGCTCCGCCGCCGTGCCCGGGCGCAGGTCGTCGATCGCCGCCGCGCCGGCGGCGACGCGGGCCAGCCAGTCGTCGATCGTGCGGCGGTAGTCGTCGGTGAGGTCGTCGACGCTCGTCACCGAGAAGCCGGCGTCCTCGACGGCGCGGACGAGTTCCGACAGCGGCCGCATGTCGCCCCAGCCGAAGATGGAGTTGCGGACGAACTCGGTGCCGGCGCGGCGATCGAACTCGTCGCGCGCCGCGGCGTTGCGAAAGCAGCTCTCCGACACGTAGAAGTGGCCGCCGCGGCGCAGCATGGACCGGGCGCGACGCACCGCCCCGTCGACGTCGGGCATGTGGACGATCGAGCCGAGCATGGTGACCGCGTCGAACGAGCGCGCCGGGAGCTCGACGTCGGCGAACTTCCCGACACGGGTGGAGACGAGGTCGGTCAGGCCCAGCTCCGCGGCGCGGCCTGCGATGAACTCGTGCTGGCGTCCGGCCGGGCTGACCCCGGTGACCTCGGCGCGGTACTCCCGCGCCATGAACAGGATCAGCGACCCCCAGCCGCAGCCGACGTCGAGCAGCCGCTGCCCGGGGGCCAGCCGCAGCCGGTCGGCGACGAAGTGCAGCTTGGCGATCTGCGCCTCGGCGAGGGTGAGCCCGGGGCGCCGGTAGAGCCCGGAGGAGTACTTGCGCAGCGGGTCGAGGAAAAGCCCGAAGATCTCCGGGTCGAGGTCGTAGTGCTGGTTGGTCTCGCCCGCGGGCGTGGGCGCGGGCGTGGCGGCGGCGAGCTCGACGGAGGTGGTCATGCCGCCTTCACCTGCAGCGCCGTGCCGACGACCGCGGCCAGCTCGGAGACGGAAGAGACGGTGAAGACATCCTCGTCGTCCAGCTCGACGTCCCAGGTCTGCTCGACCCTGGCGACGACCCGCAGCAGCCGGACGGAGTCGGCGCCCTCGATGGCCCGCAGGTCGGTGTCGGCGGCAAGGGACTCGGCGGGCACGGCGAGCTCCCGGGCGACGATCTCGGTGATCTGCCGGAGGATGTCGGCGTCGGTGGTCACGGGGTCTCCTCAGCGGGGACGGGGACGTCCGCGGTGGCGGACGGCCCCGGGACGGTGGACAGCGCCGGAGCAGGGGACATCGCCGGAGCAGGGGACATCGCCGGAGCAGGGGACATCGCCGGAGCAGGGGACATCGCCTGGTGGAGGCGGTCGGCCTCGGAGTTGGTCAGGGCGATGCGGTCCCGGGCGGTGCCGAAGGGGACGTTGCGGTAGGTCGCGGACGCGGTGACGACCGGGACGCCGTCGGCGTCGACGATCTCCGCGGTCGCGCCGATCAGGGGCGAACCGGCGTCCGCGCCGGCGGTGAGGCGGGCCACGCAGGTGTAGCCGTGCCCGGTGGCGACCGGGGCGAGGTAGCGCATCCGCATGCTGACGGTGAAGGCCACCAGCCCGGTGCGCACGACGATGAGGTTGCCCATCGTCTCGTCGCAGACGACGCCGAGCAGCCCGCCGTGGACGACCCCCGGGTACGACTCGTAGCTGCGGCCGAGTTCGAAGACGGCCTGCAGGCCCTCGGGATGCTCGTCGAACTCCAGCGCGAGGCCGTGGGGGTTGTGCGGCGAGCAGCCGAAGCAGCGGTAGTCGGCCAGGACCGCCCAGGGCAGCTCGGGGGCGGTCATGCCAGCGCCTCGGCGAGGCGGCGGCGGACGCGGCCGTTGGTGCTCAGGTCCAGCCCGGTCAGGGCGGCGAAGGCCCGGCGGATGTTGTCCTGGAGCCGGTCGAGTTCGCCCTCGGTGGCGATGCCCGCGAGGAACAGGTCGAACGCGGTGTCGATGGTCTCGTGGTCGGCGACCTCGGCCAGCCCGCTCTTGAACACCCCGACCGGATGCTTGATCCGCGCCTCGGAGGTGTAGACGTACAGCGTCTCCAGCACCGAGGGCAGCTCGCCGGGATGCGCCGCCAGCCGCCTGCGCGCGTAGTGCAGGAACTCGCGGGCGTGTCCGGCCTCGTCCCGGCTGGCGCGCAGCATCAGCGAGCGCAGGACCGGCTCGTCGACCCAGGCCGCCACGGACCGGTAGACGTGGTTCACCGTCAACTCGGAGATGATGTTCGTGGCGAGCGTCGCGCTCGGCGTGGTGCCCGGCGCGTAGGGGGCGCGCATCGCCTCGACGGGGGCGGCGGGCATCGTCACGCCGACCGCGTCCAGCCAGGTCCGGAACGCGAAGTGGTGCTGCAGCTCCTCGTAGCCCCAGACGGCCACGAAGGTCGAGAAGTCGTAGTCGTCGAACTCGTTGAGGAAGCCGTGCTGGGCGGCGATCGAGTTCGCCTCCCCCATCACCGAGCTCTTGACCATCGTGACGTACTCGGGCCGCACGCGGTCGCGGTCGATGTCGTCGAACGGCAGCTCGGCGAGGGTCCAGCGCTTCTGCTCGTAGTGGCGGAAGACGTCGTAGCCGTGCATGGCGGGCCTACCTCCGTCGGGGATCACTGTCCGGGGATCACTGGCGGGCGAGGTCGCGGGCCTCGGCGCGGCGGAACTTCCCGCTCGAGGTCCGCGGGAGGGCGTCGGGGGCGACCAGGCGCACCGACACCTCGGCCAGTCCGAGCGCGGACCCGACGGCGACCCGCAGGTCGGCGGCCAGCCGCACCCGGTCGGCGGCGTCGTCGAGGGTGGTCTCGGCGATCACGGTCAGCGACTCGACCCCGGCTCCGGACTCGTCGGTGTCGGCGGCGGCGACGGCGACGCACCGGCGGCGGTGCACCCCCGGGGCGTCGCGGACGAGGGCCTCGGCGTCCTCGGGGTAGTAGTTCACCCCTCGCACGATGATCATTTCTTTGCGCCGGCCGCTCACGTGGAGCTCGCCGGCGAGCAGGAAGCCCAGATCGCCGGTCGGCAGCCACCGTTCACCGGACGGGTCCGCCTCGATCGCCGTGGGCGTGCCCCCGGCGGTGAGGTAGCCGGCGGTGACCGCGTCGCCGGCGATCTCGATCTCCCCGACGGTGCCGTCGGCGACGGTGCGGCGCTCGTCGTCGACGATCCGCAGCCGCATCCCCCGCACCGGCCGCCCGACGCCGACCAGCCCGCGTGCCGCGGCGGCGCCCGCGGGCACCGGCACGGCGATGCCGTCGCGGGCCAGCCGGTCGCGGTCGACCCAGGTCGTCACCGGCGGCCGGCCCAGGGGCGGGAACGTGACGGCAAGGGTCGCCTCGGCCATCCCGTAGACGGGGAACATCGCCTCGGGGGCGAATCCGGCCGGGGCGAAGTGCGCGCCGAAGCGCGCCACCGTGACCGGACTCACCGGCTCCGCGCCGTTGAGGGCCACCCGCCAGCGGCGCAGGTCCAGGCCCGCGAGCTCGTCCGGGCCGAGCGCCGCCAGCAGGGCGTCGTAGCCGAAGTTCGGCGACGGGGCGACGGTGGCGCCGATCTCGGCGAACGCGCGCAGCCAGGACGCCGGGTCCTTGATGAACGTCGTCGGCGACCAGATCGTCATCGGCACCGCGGTGAGGATCGCGCTCAGCGCGCCGAACAGGCCCATGTCGTGGTAAAGCGGCAGCCAGGTGGCGCCGTGGTCGCCGTCGCCCAGCCCGATGCCGTCGACGATGGCCGCGGTGCCGTGCACGACGTTGCGGTGGGTCAGCACGACGCCCTTGGGCACGGCGGTGCTGCCCGAAGTGAACTGCACGATGGCCAGGTCGGACGGCGACACGGCCGGCAGCGCCACGCCGTCGCGGGCCGATCGGGTGAGCCCGGCGATGCCGTCGAACCGCAGCGCGCCCAGCACCGGCGCGAGCCGGCGGGTCAGGCCGTCGGCGCCCGCCCCGACCAGCACGCGGGAGACGCCGGCCGCGCTCGTCACGGCGGCGATCCGGGCGGCGTAGCCGGCGAGGTCACCCGCCGAGGTCGGCAGCGGCAGCGGGCAGGCGGCGGCGCCGGCCCGGCCGACGGCGATGACCGCGGTCACGAAGTCGGCGTTGTTGCGGCTGAACACCCCGATCCGTTCCCCGGGCGCCACACCGTCGGCGACCAGGGCACGGGCGAGCGCGGTCGTGCGGGCGGCGAGTTCGGCCAGGGTGAGCCGCTCGGCCGAGGAGGGGAAGCTCACGGCGACGTCGGGCCCGGTCGCCGCGGCCTCGTCGAGGGCGCCGGGCAGCGTCGTACCTCGCATAGATGCTCTCCCGTTCTGGGCAGGTGTCCGGTGCGGTTGCGGTGGCCGGACGTGGCCGCGCGAGGGCGGGAAAAACAGGCGGCCGGTAACGCTCCCCCGACCCGACCGGACGGCACGGAGCCTTTCTGCCGGACTTCCGACCCGCTCGATGCCGCCTCCGCAAGCCTGACAATCCGACGCCGGCGGGTCAACGAAACAACCGCCTCTCCAATCGATCCATCGCCGGGGACAATAAGCGCCGGTGAATCAACCGAAGGTTACCGCGAAAGGAATTCCGGGCCTCCGGTCGTCGCGGTTCACCGGATATTCCGGCAGGCGGCACCGCCAAGTCGACGCGAGTTCGGCCGTTGTTTGCCGCGGCGGCGACCCGGCGACACCGGTCCGCCGCTGCGGATATCGTGTCCCGACATTCGGCCCCGTCCACAACAGGGAGGTGCGGCCGTGGAGCACAACGGCGTCAGCGCGCAGGCCGAGGTCACCAAGCGCATCGACGACCTTCGCGTACTGCTGGAACACGGCCTCACGGAGGGGGTCGGCGTGGGCCACTCGCTGGGCGTGCGGATGCGAACCCTGGAGGTGGGGCGGACGGTCTGGACGCTGCAGCCGTCGCCGGCCGCGGCCAACGCGATGTTCACGGTGCACGGCGGCGTCATCGCGACGCTGATGGACACGGCGATGGGCAGCGCCGTGTACACGAGCCTGCCACCCGAGGTCTTCTACACGACGCTGGAACTGAAGGTGAACTTTGTGCGTTCGGTGAATCTCGACGCGGCGGCGCTGGAATGCGTCGGGCGGACGGTTCACGTGGGGCGCCGGACGGCGACCGCCGAGGCTCAGGTCACCAATTCCGCCGGCAAGCTCGTCGCGCACGGAAGCTGCACCTGCCTGCTGACCCCCGCGAGCTGAGAGCCGGTGGTGGGTGGCGTCGCCGGTCGCGGGGAGCCGGCGACGCCACCGCAGCGGCGGCGCGAACCACGCCGTCCGCGCCGACGGGTCAGGCCACGCTCGGTCCGACCGATGTGCGGATCATTCCCTTGGTACGCATGAGAACCTCGCCGAGATATCCGTCATGCGGAATTCCCGGGCGCAGCCAGGTGGTGGGATTGTCGCCGAGATAGAGATTGGTGATCGACGGTTCGTCGAGCAGGGCGTCGATCAGCTCGGCGCGGGTGGTCATCGCGGTGAGGACGAGCGAGTCGCGCAGCGGGGCGATCCCGTCCGCCGGCTGCCACGGCCCGACCCAGACGCAGGGGAAGGGCAGCTCGACGCCGAGCTGCGTGGCGCTGCTGGAATCGACCAGGTGCACGGCCGGGCGCAGCACCGCGCCGCCGGAGGCCAGCTCGTCGACGATGGTGTCGCCCCCGAGCAGCGGCCGGGCGTCCCCGGCGACCTTGTGCAGGTACTGGTCGACCTCGACCACCGACGCGGTCGGCTGCACCGTGAGGGTGGCGTCCGGATGGTCGGCCGGCAGGCTCGGGATCCGACCCAGCCGCTCGGCCAGCGCCCGGGCCAGCGGCTCCGGGTCGCCCTCGACGAGCACCGCGCTCGCGCACGTGCAGGCCGTACCGCCGAGGTGGCTGACCGAGGCGGCGATGATGTCGATCTTCTCCCGCCAGTCGACGTCCGCCGTGACGAGGATCTTCGAACGCCCGGGGCCCTGGGTGAGCACGGTGGGGATGGCGCTGTACTTGTCGACGACGTCCTGGCCGCCGTAGACGATCGCGTAGTCGGCCTCGGCGATGATCAGATCGGCGACGGCGTAGTCGCACGGCAGCAGTGTCACCGTCGCCGGTGGGAAGCCGGCCTGGCGCAGGGCCTCCACCAGCCGGAACGCGGTGTACGGCTCGCGGGCGGACGGGCGCACCACCACCTTGTAGCCCAGGGCGAGCGCCTCCGGCCACAGCCCGTGCACCGCCGGGGTGTTCCCGGCCGCGTGCACCGCGAACACCTCGCCGCGGCGCGCCCACACCGCCGAGCCCGCGCTGGTCCGCTCGTCACGCCAGTCGCCGACGGCGCCCCGCGGCATCGCCAGCTCCACCGTGTGACGCTGCGAGCGCAGGACGTCCACGATCCACTCGACCGACTGGCGGACCACCGCGCGCGGCACCCCCGAGGCGGTGGAGACCAGCTCCACGTACGCGTCCGGGCCGAACCCGCCGAGCGAGGCGGAGCCGAACAGCTCGGCCGCCGCGTCCAGGGCGTCGAGGCGTTGCGCGCCGGGCAGCACCCCGGCGGCGCGCATCGCCGCGATGGTGCGCCGCGCGTACAGCGACGGCACCTGGCTGATCTCGCCGATCTGCGCCCCGGACAGCGAGGTCAGCGGGCGGCGGTTACGGCTGCGGTAGGGCCCGGCGGGCCCCAGCGCGTCGAGGTGGATTCCCTCGCCCATCAGTAGACCCCTTCGATGACTGCATGATCGTCGAACGTGGCGACCGGTCCGACGTCGGCGACCGAACAGCCGAGCCAGCCCGGCGGCGGCTCGGCGGCGACGGCGTGATCGCGTTCGAGGTTGTTCGGGATGAGGGCGTACTTGGTCAGGTGGTTCATCACGACCTGCCCGCGGTCACCGAGGGCCACGTCCTGCCCGGTCGCGGGATCGACGACCCGGAAGACGATGTACGGGCTCGGCGGGTCGAACAGCGCGAGGCCGTCGAGGCCCTCCCCCGGCCGCTCCCGGGACATCCCGAGGATGGTGGTGCTGCCGTACAGGCCCTTGAGCGGGATGCCGGGGAAGACCTCCGTCTGAAAGATCTCCCGGGAGTCCGCGTCCATGTGGGCGCCGCTCCAGCAGATGAACCGGACGTTCTTGCGGATCAGCCCGACGAGGTCGTCGCGGCGCGCCATCCGTTCGAGCAGCGGGGGCGTGGTGATGAGGATGCCCACCGCCTGGGTGGTCAGAATGTGCGCGGCCTGGTCGACGATGTGCTCGGCGTAGGCGTCCGCCGCGGCGGGCCCGTCCCGCTCGATGAGCCGCTTGATCCACCGTGGGTCGAGGTCTACGGTGAACCGCAGACCGTCGTGGCGACGCGCGCGGCGCGCGGCGAACTCGCCGAACATGTGTGGGCCGCTGGGGGCGACCGCCAGCACGTTCGCCGGCCCGACAGCGGCGTAGTGGTGTTCGTCCCAGCCGAGCGCGAACTCCATCCAGCGGTCGAACATGACGAACCGCTTCGGCGACCCGGTGGTGCCGCCGCTCTCGTAGACACCGGCGATCACCCGGTCCTCGCCGGTGAGGCCCCGTGGGATCAGGTCCTCGACGGGCACGTCCCGGAACTCGTCCACGACGTTCGGGAACAGGCGCAGGTCGGCGAAGGTACGCACGTCGGCGATCGGGTCGAAGTCGAGGCTGCGCGCCCGGCGCAGCCAGAACGGGCTGCCCGTCGACGCGGTGAAGTGCCAGCGCATCAGGGCGGCGATGTACTCATCGGGATCCACGGCGGGATACGAGGCGGGATCCCCGGCGGGTAGGCCGGCCCGGGGAAGATCGAGGACGGGGGAACTCATGCGCAGCCTCCGCGGGCGCGTCGGATACCTCGGCGAGGCCATCGACCTCGGCGGGGCCATCGTCGCCCGCCCCCCGGCAGCCGCAGGGCCGGCCGGTACCCTCCCGATCGGGCAATAGGAACTTCCGCGCGTGCTGCGCGTGCTGCGCGTGTCCGGGAAGTGGTGCAGCTCCAGGCTTCGCCGGGCTCGCCACGGAGCTCGACCGCGACCGGAGCCCGTCGAGCACCTGGCGACGCTGCGCGCCGCGCTCGGTCGGGCGGAGCCGGACAGGTGAAAGCACCCGGGTCGCGCATCGCCGCTGTCCCGTTCAGGCGAAGACGACGAGCCGGTCTGTTGATGTCCTTTCGACTCAGAAAGCTGGACAATTGATGTTCATCTGGCCCCGCCTGACCACTGGACCCGAACGTCTCATGTTGGAGAGCCTGCTTGACCGCAACCGGCAAGCACTCATCGACACCGCGCGAGGGCTGTCCGAGACCGACGCACGGCGGCGCCTGGTCGTCTCCCTGACCACACCGATCGGGCTGATCAAACACGCCGCCACCGCCGAGCGCATCTGGTTCCAACGCACCCTGCTCGGCCTGGACGAGTCCGCCTGCGACGGCTACGCCACCGGTGACGACGGCAGTTTCGTCGTCGCCGACGGCGAAGCGCTGGCCGACGTGATCGCCGAGTTCGAGCGTGCCAGCGAGCGTTCCCGCGTGATCGCCGCGGACTTCGAGCTCGACGACACCAGGGCGCACCCCCGTGCCGGCGATGTCAGCCTGCGGTTTGTCTACCTGCTCCTGATCGAGGATTTCGCCCGTCACGCCGGCCATGGTGACATTCTCCGCGAACAAATCACCGCCGCACGACAGGCGTGTGACAGGACAGCCGCCGTCAGTCCGGCCACCTGCCGGCGGCCGTGGCGCGTTGGAGGATCTCGGTGAAGGGCCGCGGGTCGAGGCCGGCCGCCGCGAGCCACGACTCGGAGTAGCAGGTGTCGGCGTACCGTTCCCCGCCGTCGCAGATCAGCGTGACCACGCTGCCGTGGCGGCCCGCGGACGCCAGCTCGCAGGCCAGCAGCACCGTGCCCCACAGGTTCGTCCCGGTCGACGCGCCTGCCCTGCGGCCGGTCAGCGTTTCCAGCAACCGCATGGCGGCGATGGACGCCGCGTCGGGGACAGCGATCATCCGGTCGATGACCGCGGGCAGGAAGCTCGGCTCCACGCGCGGGCGGCCGATCCCCTCGATGCGCGAGGTGCCCGCGAGGGGCCGGCCGTCCCCGCTCGACCAGAACCGGTGGAACACGGAGTTCTCCGGGTCGACGACGCACAGCCTGGTGTCGTGGCGGCGGTATCGGAGGTACCGCCCGATCGTGGCGCTGGTGCCCCCGGTGCCGGCTCCGACGACGATCCAGCGGGGAACCGGGTGGCGTTCGAGCGCCATCTGACTGAAGATCGACTCGGCGATGTTGTTGTTGCCGCGCCAGTCCGTCGCCCGTTCCGCGTAGGTGAACTGGTCCATGTAGTGCCCGTCCGCGGCCTCGGCGAGACGCCTGGCCTCCGAGTAGACCGACCCGGCGTCCTCGACGAGATGACATCGCCCCTGCTCGCGTTCGATCAGCGCGATCTTCTGGCCGTTCGTCAGGGCCGGCATCACCGCGATGAAGGGCAGCCCGAGCATGCGGGCGAAGTACGCCTCCGAGACCGCCGTGGAGCCCGACGACGCCTCGACGATCGTCGTACCCTCCCGGATCCAGCCGTTGCACAGCCCGTAGAGGAACAGCGACCGCCCGAGCCGGTGCTTCAGCGAGCCGGTCGGGTGGGAGGACTCGTCCTTCAGGTAGACGTCGACACCCCGGTCCGCCGGCCACAGGTTCAGCGGGATCAGGTGGGTGTCGGCGGACCGGTTGGCGTCGGCCTCGACCCTGCGGATGGCCTCGTCGGCCCACGCCCGGTCGGCGCTGCGCGGCGTGATGTTCATGTGTCCACCTCGCCTTCGCGTGGTTGACAGCGTGGTTGACAACGTGCTAGGCAGCGTGGTCGGCGGGGCCCTCGCATGGTCGGCCGGCACCGGCGGGACATCGAGGTGCGAACCCCGACGACCGCTCGTAGGGTCGGTTCCGTGTCTGCTGGTCCTGGTGCCGTCACCGCGCCCGAACGCTGTGTTCTGTTCGTGCACGCCCATCCGGATGACGAAGTGATCGCAACCGGGGCGACGATGGCCCACTACGCCGCCGATCGTGATACCCGGGTCGTCCTCGTCACCTGCACGCTGGGAGAGATGGGCGAGGTACTGATCCCCGAGCTGATCAATCTGCGGGCCGACCACGCGGACCAGCTCGGTGGGTACCGGATCGGTGAGCTGGAGCGGGCCTGCGCCGCGCTCGGGGTCACCGATCACCGCTTCCTCGGCGGCGCCGGCCGCTGGCGGGACAGCGGGATGATGTCCAGCCCCTCGAACGCGGATCCGCGATCCTTCTGGCGGGCTGACCTGACGGCGGCGTCCGAGGCGCTGGTACGGATCGTGCGGGAGGTCCGCCCGCAGGTGATGGTCACCTACGACGCGATCGGGGACTACGGGCATCCGGACCACATCCGCGCGCACGACGTGACCGTCCGGGCCTTCGACGATGCCGCCGACCCGGACTTCGCACCTCAGGCCGGCGAACCATGGCAGGTCTCGAAGCTGTACGAGACGGCGTTGTCGCGGGCCGCGGTCGATGCCGCGGTCGATCAGCTGTGGCGGTCCGATCTCGCGAAGACCGCACCCGAGGGGATCAGCATGCCCTCGGACATGCTCCTGTCGGTTCCTGACGCCAAGGTCACCACGAGGATCGAGGCCCCCGACTTCTTCGCCGCGAAGGTCGAGGCGATGCGGGCGCATCGCACCCAGATGACCGTCGACGGCTTCTTCTTCGCCCTGGTCAACGGGGACGGGCAGGCCGCCCGGGCCACCGAGCACTACGTGCTGGCCCGGGGCACACCGGGCCCCCCCGCTGCATCAGGTAAGGAGGACGATCTGTTCGCCGGGCTGGTCCCCTGACCGCGGCGCGGCCGCCCCGCCGCGTCGCGTCCCGGACCGCGCGCCGCCGCCACACTGAAGATCATGCTGTCGCCTCCCCCCGGCCAGCGCTTTCGTACCCGAGCACAGACCCCCGTACCGCTCGGCGGCCTACCGATCTCCACCCGACGAACGCGTTGCCCGCGGACCGGGGCCCGCGGGCAACGCGTTCCGAATCCTCGCCAACTATGGTCTGGCAGAATAGAGCTGCTTGTATCGCGCCCCCGCGTTGGGATTCCGATAGAAGCACCCGTTGCCGAGCGGTCGGTACAGGTTGGACCCGACGTTGCCCTGGTCACAGTTGTTGAAGTAGTACTCGTACGCGAATCCCTTGCCGGCATGGGCCACGAACCAGTCGTACATCCACTGGACGTAGTTGGCGTTGTCGCCGCCGCCGTTGTCACCGCTGCCGCTGACCACACCCCACTCTCCGACGCCGAAGAGTTTGTTGTGGGCCTGGGCGAAGTTGTACCAGTAGTTCAGCCCGCCGGGTGCATTGGCCTGGGCGTCGAACGCGGCCTTCGTCGTGGACGGCGGGTAGTGGTCGTAGGCGTCGAGGCCGACCCCGTCGACCCAGGCGTCACCGGGGTAGAGCTCCATCGGATTGTGGCTCGGCGGGTTCTGCGAGTAGTGGGCGTTGAGGCACCAGCAGATGGTGGGATCCGGCTCGGCCGTCGAGTTGATGGCGTCCGCGACATGCCGGAAGCAGTTGACGTAGTCGGTCGGGTTGGTGCCCGCCCACTGGTACCAGTCCCCGTTGCTCTCCCAGCCGAGCCGCAGGAAGGAGTTCTGCCGGCCGTAGGTGTTCAGGAAGGTGCCGAAGGTCCGCCAGTACGAGTCGTAGGCGCCGGTGGCGCAGGTCGCGTTACTGGCGCCGATGTTCTCCGGGAACGGCGGAATGGAGATGATCAGTCTTCCCGGCCAGGTGGCGAACGTACGCAACAGATCCGCCGGCTGGGTGACGTTCGTCCAGTTGTTCCGCGTCACATAGAGCAGGACGAAGTCGCAGGGGGTGCCGCGCCAGGTGCAGAACGCCTCGAGGTTCGACTGGTTCATGACCGGGTCGGGAAAGGTGCCGGACAGCCACGGCTTGCCCGAGCGGGGACCGGCGTAGATCGGGGGCGTGCTCGGCACGGACGTGGTGGTGATCTCGGCCCGGTCGAACCCGATGTTGTTCCCGCTGGACGCGGTGCTGCGATGGCCGTCGTTCGTGAACGTCAGGGTGTGCGCGCCGGCCGTCAGCAGGTTCGAGGTGTACAGCAGGGTCACGGAGGAAACCGGGGCGTACGTGTCGACGACGACCGGTTGGGCGCCGTCGATCCGGAACGTCCCGAACCCGTTGGCCGAACCCTTGACCCCGTAGACGTTGATCTGGGTGCCGGTGAACCGGACCGTGGCGACCGCATTGGCGACGCCGGTGTAGTACAGGCTGTTGTTGGGTGAGGTCACACAGCCGACGCAGGGCACCCAGCCGGTGGAGTAGGAGACCTGGTTGTTCCCGGTGCCGATGGCGGTGTCCTCGACGACGGTCGCCGTCGGGGCCGGTGGCGGTGGTGGGGGCGGCGCCGGGTCGGTGGTGACCTCGGCGCGGTCGAAGGCGACGTAGTAACCGTTGGACGCCGGGTTCCGCTCGTGGATGTTCGTGATCTGCACGGTGTGGGCGCCCGCCGAGAGTGGGCCCGTGCTGAACACCAGGCTGGCGGCGAGGGTCGTCGCGAAGGTGTCCACGACCGTCGGCGTCCTGCCGTCGACGCTGAAGGCGGCGTGCCCGCCGTCAGGCCCCTTGACGCCGAAGATGTTGGCCTGGGTTCCGGTGAACCGGACCGTGGCGATCGAGCCGTAGTTCGTGGAAGACCGATAGCTGCCGTTGAGGGTACTGGGCGCGCATCCGCTGCACTGGGTCCAGGTTCCCGTGTAGGAGACCTGGTTGTTCCCGGTGCCGACGGCGGTGTCCTCGATCGTGACCGTGGCGGCGCTCGCGGGCGTCGCCAGCGCCCACGTGCTCGCCGTGACGCTGGCCAGCGCCACGGCCGCCCAACCGAGCCGGCCGCGGAGCCTGGTGGTGCTCCGGCGCCGGCGTGGGGATCGCACTGAACGGTGCCGCGGCAGCTCGATCCGCACGCGGCTGGGTCCGGGTGGCCGCCCGTGCCGGCGGCGGGCCGTTGCGCCCCCGCGCGCACCGCGCCGGCGGCGTGGGTGGACCCGTCCATCACCGCCGCCGGGATTCTCCTGCGGTCGGGAACCAGTCCCGTCCGGCATGTCTTCCGCCTGCATTTTCTCGTCCCGTCCTGGGTCGCGGATATGTGACCTTGCGGTCGTCGATGAACTGTCATTTCCATCGACCGGGACAGACGTTAGATCCAAGGGTCAGTTCAACATGGTTATGCATTATTCTACGGAGATTCGACGCGCACTTCTCCGCACGGGTGAAGGCAGGCAACCCCTGGGTTGGTCCACTGGACCGGACGGAATGCACCCAGATGACGCTGTCACATCAGGGCTTGCGGGCGAGACCGCCGTATCCACTGACCTCGGCGTCGGCCACTCCTGCGAGCGTCGGGTCGTCCGGGCGCCAGCGCTGGGCGGCCACCACGCCCGGCTCGACGAGCTCCAGCCCGGCGAAGAACCGTTCCACCGCCGCCCGGCCGCGCATGGTCATCGACACGCCGCGCGCCCGGTAGGTCGCGGCCAGCTCTTCGGCGCCGGGATCGAGGTCTGCGGTGGCGTGCGAGAGCGCCAGGTAGCTGCCCGAGGGCAGCGCGTCGAGCAGCCTGGCGGCGATCCCGTACGGGTCGGCCTCGTCGGGGATGAAGTGGAAGACCGCGATCAGCGACAGCGCCACCGGGCGGGCCAGGTCGAGGGTGTCCCGCAGCTCGGTGGAGGCGAGAATCGCAGCCGGATCCCGCAGGTCCGCGTCGATGTAGGCGGTCCGACCCTGCGGGG
The DNA here is from genome assembly GCF_000058485.1 of Frankia alni ACN14a. Classification (NCBI taxonomy): domain Bacteria; kingdom Bacillati; phylum Actinomycetota; class Actinomycetes; order Frankiales; family Frankiaceae; genus Frankia; species Frankia alni. Next base: position 3,443,177 of record NC_008278.1, on the reverse strand, counting down.
TGCTGGCGAGCAGGGCGCGGGCGTGTGCCAGCACGATCGGGTCGTTGTCCGCGTAGACCACCCGCGCGTCCGGGACCGCCGCCTGCGCGATCTCGTGCAGGTTCGGGGACGTGGGGATGCCGGTGCCGATGTCGAGGAACTGCCTGATCCCCCGCTGCGCCGCGAGGAAGCGGGTCACCCGCCGCAGAAAGGCCCGGTTCTCCCGGGCGCCGGTCCGGGCCGTCGGGAAACCGATCAGTGCCTGCTCGGCGGCGGCGCGGTCCGCCGGGAAGTTGTCCTTCCCGCCCAGGAAGTAGTCATAGATACGGGCCGAATGCGGCTGATCGGTCTTCAGATCCACCGACGCCAGGTCGCCCTCGACCGCGCTGTTCCACCACGGCCTGGGCTCCTCACGATCCTGCACGTCTCCCACGCCAGCCCCATGCCTCTCGTCCGCCGAGTCCTCGGTCCCCGCCGACCCGCTCCGAGCTGCCGCGGCAGAGCTGTAGCGGCAGGTCTGTAGCGGCAGAGCTGCCACAGTGGAGCGAACAGGTCGCACTGCGCATTATTCCCGACGAATCGGGCGCGAGTGTGGGGAGGTCCGCGTCTTGCGGTGGCGAGGTCACGCGGTGGCGAGGTCACGCGGTGGCGAGGTCACGCGGTGGCGAGGTCACGCGGTGGCGAGGTCACGCGGTGGCGAGGTCACGCGGTGGTTAGGTCACGCGGTGGCGAGGTCCTTCAGGGGGATCGCGAGGTCGGTGAATCGCTCGGCGTCCACAACCGCGTCGGCGGCGATCAGGCGACGGGCGGCGACGGCGTCCATGGGGCGGTTCACGGTCGCGATCGCGGACAGGCGGCCGTCGGGCGCGAACCAGCCGACGGACCAGCCGGGCGCCCGCCTGGCCTCCGGCGCCGTGACGGCGCCGGGGTCCCCCCGCCACACCCGCGTGTCCCCCGCCCCCGCCAGCCCGACGACCTGCACCATCCGGCCGAACTGCTCCGACCAGAAGTAGGGCACCGGGTCGTAGACCGCCTCGCCGCCGAGCAGCGTGGCCGCGGCGACCGCGGGGCTGCCCTGCGCGCAGTCCCAGTGCTCCACCCGCAGCCGCCGGTCGTAGCGCCGCGACCACCACGCCGCGCAGTCCCCGACCACCACCACCGGCGGCCCGTCCGCGCTCCAGGAGGCGGCGAGATGCTCGTCGGCGACGACCCCCCGGTCCAGGACGAGGCCGGACTCGGCGAGCCAGGCGGTGTCCGGGCGCACGCCCACCCCGACGACGACCTCGTCGGCCGCCAGCACCTCACCGTCGCCGAGCACCAGCGCCTGCGGGCCGATCTCGCGCACCGACACCCCGAGGCGCAGGTCCACGCCCGCCTCGGCGTACCAGGGCACGGTCTGCCCGCCGACCTCGCCGCCGAGCGCCACCTGCAGCGGCGACGCGGCCGCCTCGATCACCGTCACCTCGGCGCCGATCTTCGCCGCGATCGTCGCGACCTCCGCGCCGATCCACCCCGCGCCGACGACGACCAGGCGGACGCCGGGCTTGAGCGCGTCGCGCAGCCCCCGCGCGTCGTCGATGGTGCGCAGCACCCGCTGCGGCCCGTCACCCGGCAGGGTCACCGGCGCGGCCCCGGTGGCGAGCACCAGCCCGTCGTAGGCGAGCGGGCCCGCGTCCGTCTCCACGGTCCCGGGGCGCAGCCCGGTGGCCCGCTGGCCGAGCCGGACCTCCACGCCGCCGAGGTCGAGCGGCAGGGTGGTCTCCTCGAGCCGACCCGACAGCACACCCTTGGACAGCGGTGGCCGGTCGTAGGGCGGGTGCTCCTCCGCGCCCAGCAGCACGATGCTCCCGGTGAACCCCTGCGCGCGCAGTTCCACCGCCGCCCGCCCGCCGGCGAGCCCCGCCCCCACGATGACGATCCTGTCCATGCAGCCAGAGCCCTCCACGACCGGGGCGGGCCAGCGCCCACCGACACGACACGCCTGCACCGGCACACCTCTGCGCCAGCCGCCGGACGCCCAGCACTCTAGTGGCACCCGGTGCCAGAGAAAAGGATGATCTCCGGCCGAACCGAGCGTCCCACGTGAACAGGCGTGTGACGGGCAAGGCTGACACAATCTGCCACCGGCGCCAGTGCCTGCACAGGGCGGGTGTCGTAGCCGAGTGTGAACGACGGGAGTCGCCGCGTGTCGAACAGCCCGAGCCTGCCCTCCGCCCAGCCCTGGCGGCCCGATGTCACGGAGTTGGACAGCTACGGTCCGTACGCCCGGCCGGCGCCGATGCCGATGCGCTGGGAGGAGATCACCGCCCCCTGGTTAGGTGCGATGCTGGCCAACCGCTACCCGGGCATCGAGGTGACCGACCTGCGGACCGTGGAGCTGCGCAACACCCACACCACGAAGGGGCGGGTCGCCGTCACCTACAACGAGGTCGGCCGGCGGGCGGGCCTGCCCGAGCACCTGTGCCTCAAGGCGAACTTCACCGGCCGCGCGAACCCCATGGACATCTGCCAGGTGGAGGCTCGCTTCTACCACGAGCTGGTCGAGGGCAGCGCCATCCCGGCGCCGCGGTTCTACTACGCCGACTGGGATCCCGACGGCAGCGGCCAGGGGCTGGCGGTGCTGGAGGACCTCATCGAGCTCGGCGGCGAGTTCGGCAACAGCTACCAGCACATCGGCGTCGACGCGGTCGGCCGGGCGCTCGACGACATGGCCGTCCTGCACGGCAGCTACTGGGCGAGCCCCCGGCTCGACGCGGCGAGCTGGCTGCCCACCTCGATGGACACCCGCGGCGACTGCGACCAGGCCCGGATCATGTGGTGGCTGGTCGAGGAGAACCTCGGCCGCGACGTCTACATCGAACGGCTGCCGGCCTGGATGGTCGCCGACCCGCAGCGCTTCCTGCGCGCCTACGACCTGCTCAACCAGTACGCCCGCGAGCAGACCGGGCCGCGCACGATCGTGCACGGCGACGCCTACCTGGGCAACACCTACCTGCGCCCGGACGGCCACCGCATCTGGCTGGACTGGCAGATGGTCCGCAAGGGCCACGCCTGGCGCGACGTCAGCTACTTCATGGTCGGCGCGCTCACCGTCGACGAACGCCGCGCCCACGAGCGCGAGCTGCTGGTCCGCTACCGGGAGGCGCTGCTGGCCACGGGCGCGCGCGACGTCCCGTCCGCGGACGCGATCTGGGAGCAGTACCGCCGGTGGGCGATGTACGGGCTGCAGGCCTGGATGGGTACCAAGGACCACTGGGGGCAGGACAACCACACGATGATCGGACGTTTCTCCATCGCGACCGCCGACCTCGACACCCTGGCCCTGCTCGAGGCCCAGTAGCGCGGAGCCCGGTCACGCGGGACTCGGTAACGCGGGGCCCGGTAAGACGGGGCCCGGCAAGACGACCTGGTCGTTAAATTGACTCCTTCCAGAAAAGGTGACACGATCGGTCCATGGCCACCGACCGGGCAACGACGTTGCGGGGGGCCGGCCTGCGCGTGACGGGGCCGCGTCTCGCGGTGCTGGACGTGCTCGCCGAGCATCCGCACGCGACGGCCGACGCGGTGGCCGAGCGGGTTCGCGCCCGGCTGGGCACGGTCTCGAAGCAGGCCATCTACGACGTGCTGACGGTGTTCGTGACCGCCGGTCTCGTCCGCCGCATCGAGCCCGCGGGCTCGCCGGCCCGCTTCGAGACCCGCACGGCCGACAACCATCACCATCTGGTTTGTCGCGTCTGCGGGCGGGTAGCCGATGTGGACTGCGTGACCGGCGCTCGCCCCTGCCTGGAGCCGGCCGACGACGCCGGGTTCGTGATCGAGGAGGCCGAGGTCGTGTTCTGGGGCGTGTGCCGCGACTGCAGACCAGGTGACAGCGGATCGGATGGTGTCCCTGCACGGTAAGGCGAGGAGGACGTTGTGACCACATACGAGACCCGTCCGACGACTGAGACCCGTCCGACGACGACCGACGCCGGAGTGCCCGTCGCCAGCGACGAACACTCGTTGACCGTCGGGCCGGACGGCCCACTGCTGCTGCAAGACCACTATCTGCTGGAGCAGATGGCGAACTTCAACCGGGAGCGCATCCCGGAGCGCCAGCCGCACGCCAAGGGCGGCGGCGCGTTCGGCGCCTTCGAGGTGACCAACGACGTCAGCGCCTTCACCCGGGCGGCGGTGTTCCAGCCGGGCGCCAGGACGGACGTACTCATCCGGTTCTCGACCGTGGCGGGCGAGCGGGGCTCCCCCGACACCTGGCGCGACCCGCGCGGCTTCGCGGTGAAGTTCTACACCAGCGCGGGGAACCTCGACATCGTCGGCAACAACACGCCGGTGTTCTTCATCCGGGACCCGCTGAAGTTCCAGCACTTCATCCGCTCGCAGAAGCGGCGCGCCGACAACAACCTGCGCGACCACGACATGCAGTGGGACTTCTGGACGCTGTCGCCGGAATCCGCCCACCAGGTCACCTGGCTGATGGGCGACCGCGGCATCCCGCGCACGTGGCGGCACATGAACGGCTACTCGAGCCACACCTATATGTGGATCAATGCGGCCGGCGAGCAGTTCTGGGTGAAGTACCACTTCAAGACCGACCAGGGCATCGAGTTCTTCACCCAGGACGAGGCCGACCAGATGGCGGCGATCGACACCGACTACCACCAGCGTGACCTGTACGAGCACATCCGGGACGGGGAGTTCCCGAGCTGGACGCTGAAGATGCAGATCATGCCGTTCGAGGACGCGAAGACCTACCGGTTCAACCCGTTCGACCTGACGAAGGTGTGGCCGCACGCCGACTACCCGCTGCACGAGGTCGGCCGCCTCACCCTCAACCGCAACGTCAGCGACTACCACACCGAGATGGAGCAGGCCGCCTTCGAGCCGAACAATCTCGTCGCCGGCACCGGGCTGTCTCCCGACAAGATGCTGCTGGCCCGCGGGTTCAGCTACGCCGACGCCCACCGCGCCCGCCTCGGGGTGAACTACAAGCAGATCCCGGTGAACTCGCCGAAGGTCCCCGTCCACAGCTATTCCAAGGACGGCGCGATGCGGGTGCAGAACGTCAGCGACCCGGTGTACGCGCCGAACTCCTACGGCGGCCCGGCGGCCCGGCCGGAGCTGACCGACGACGGCGGCCGCTGGCACGCCGACGGCGAGATGGTGCGCACCGCCTACACCCTGCGTCCCGACGACGACGACTGGGGCCAGGCCGGCACGATGGTCCGCGAGGTCCTCGACGACGCCGCCCGGGCCCGGCTGGTCGACAACATCGTCGGCCACCTGCTCAACGGGGTCAGCGAGCCGGTTCTCGAGCGCGCCTTCGAGTACTGGCGCAACGTCGACAAGGACCTCGGCGGCCGGATCGAGGCGGGCGTGCGGGCCAAGCAGCACCTGACCGACCCGAAGGCCGCGCAGCAGGCCAACCCCGCCCGGTCCGACGCGCAGGCCAAGGCCTGACGAGGGCCTGAGAGAGGGCACGCTACCCGGGCGGTGCCGGGTAGCGTGCCGACCATGCCTCTCGACGTGACGCCGCACCTGGACCCGGCCACCACCGCCATCGTGAACATGGAATGCCAGGAGAACCTCCTGGGCGACCGGCCCTTACTGCCCGGCCTCGCCGAGTCCGCCCGGCGCACCGGCCTGCTCGACAACCTGTCCGCGCTGTTCGACGCGGGCCGCAAGGTGGGCGTGCGGATCTACTACTGCACCGACGAACGGCGCCCCGACGGCTTCGGCTTCGCGCACAACACGTTCGTGAATCTGCGGTCGTCGTCGGCCGCCGGAACCACCGGGGGCCAGGGTCCGGTGATGCCCCAGATCGCGCCGCGCCCGGAGGATGTCGTGTTCCGCCGGGAACAGGGCCTCACCGGCTTCTTCGCCACCGGCCTCGACCAGTACCTGCGCAACACGAAGGTCTCCACCCTGATCGTCACCGGCGTCTCGTTGAACATCGCGGTCCTGGGCACCGCCATCGAGGCGATGAACCTCGGCTACACGGTCGTCGTCCCGCCGGACTGCATCGCGGGCGACCCGTACGAATACGCCGAACACGTCGTGCGCTACACCATGCGCAACATCGCCTTCGTCGTGCCCTCCCCCACCATCACCGCCGCCTGGCGCTGAGCCGCCCAGCCGAGGAGCCTGCGGCAAGGGTTGGTCCGGGCCCGGCCGGAGACACCTACCGCAGGACCGACCCGCGGCGGTGCCCCGAGTGAGGGAGGCGTGGCATGAGTGACGCCAGGACCGAGACCATCACCGGCGGTCGGGTGGCCGGGGCGCAGGCCGGCCCGGATCCACTCGGCATCTACCTGAACGACCACCTGGCCGGCTCCACCGCCGGGCTGCGGCTCGCCCGCCGCACGGCGACGGCCCATCGCGGAACACCCTCCGGCGACGCGCTGGCCCGGGTGGCCTCGGAGATCGCCGAGGACCGCGAGGCGCTGCTCGAGCTGATGCGCGCCCTCGGCGTCCCCGAACGGAAGTACAAGATCGCGGCCGGCTGGCTCGCCGAGGCGGCGGGCCGGTTGAAGTCCAACGGCCGGGTCGTGCGCCGCTCCGCGCTGAGCACGGTGGTCGAGTTGGAGACACTGCGGATCGGGATCGCGGGCAAGGCGGCCGCCTGGCGCACCCTGAGTGCCGTCGCCGACCGTTACGACCCGCTCGACCAGGACCGTCTCGACGTGCTGCTCGAGCGGGCCCGCAGGCAGGCCGACGCACTCGACGACCTGCGGATCACCGCCGCCCGGGCCGTGTTCGGCGGCGCCGACCGGACCTGACCCGCAGGTGCGGCCGGCCCGCCGGACGGGCGTCAGGGCAAGACCCCGCGTTCTTCGGGGGCGGGGGTTGGGGCGGGGCTGGCCGGCAGCGCCCGGCGGAGGAGCCAGCGGACCAGCGGCGGGGTCAGCAGCACCACGAGGACGAGACGGAAGCTCTGAACGGTGGAGACCACACCGACGTCGACGTGGGCCACAGTGGCGGTGGCGAGCACCGCGTTGATGCCGCCCGGAGTGGTCGCCAGGTAGGACTCCAGGAACGCGATGCCGATCATCCTGGCCAGCGCCCAGGCCAGGCCCGCACAGCCCAGGCAGCGCCGGCGCCGGCAGCCCGAGGCGGCGCCCCGCGCGGGCTCCGAGCAGGCAGACTCCGGGGAGGAACGCCAGGCCAAGCAGTTGGCTGGATCCGTCGACCAGGTGCGCGTAGGCCGGGAAGGATCCCGGGCGCGGGCGTCCCACCGTCCCGTGGGAGACGGCGACGACGGCAGGTGCCGTCACCGCGACGAGCCCCACCCGCAGGTACTGGCTCAGGGCCACCAGGCGGCTGTCCGCCCGCAGCTCCTCGGCGCAGGCGACGATCGCGGCCGAACCACCCGGCATCATGCCGAGCGCCGCGTCGGTGACACTGCCCCGGCTCGTCCGGGTGAACAGCAGGGCCGCCAGCAGGCACAGCGCGATGGTGGCCAGCGTGACCGCCGTCAGAGGAAGCGCCGTACCCAGGACCGAACGCAGCTCCGAGATGTTCAGATAGCTTCCCATCAGGACGCCGAGGACGGCCTGCGATCCGCGGATGGTCGGGGCCGGGAGATTCCGCCGGACCATCCCACCGAGCGCAAGAAAGGCCCCCACCAGCAGCGGGACGACGAGCTGTGGCGCGGGCACCCCCACGATTTCGCCCATCTCGCCGAGGAGATAGCAGCCCACCACGAGAAGAATCCAGGCGCCGCCATTTCCGTGGCGCCGTGGTGAAAAGAGATCTCCTTGCACCCGACCGAGGGTACGGGCGTCGGATGTGAAATCGATGAATGCAGAAAAGGGGGCCACCCGGACAGACCATCGCACCCCGCCACCTTGGGGCCAGAATACCTGGCCCCAAGGTCGGAGCGGGCGGATTCCGATGCTGGTCCGAGGCTGCGGCGTTCCCCTCACACGGTCTTCACACCCCCGGCGTGATGTTCTGCATCTCGTTCCATCCGTCGAGCTCGCGTCGAAGGAGAGGTGCGGGAGCGGTGCCCGGAGCCATCGCGGTGATCGAGGATGATCCGGCGCTGCGGCGCGTCCTCGTCCGCGGACTCGAGGCGGCGGACTTCCAGATCGTGTGGGCGGTCCACGACGGCGCCTCCGCCCTGGGCCGGGTCGCCGCCGTCGCGGCCAGGCCCGACGCCCTCGTGCTGGATCTGGGCCTGCCGGACATGGACGGGATGGACGTCGTCAGTGCCCTGCGCGACCGCGGTGTCGGGGCGCCAGTGCTGGTGCTGACAGCACGGGACGCGCTGCCCGACCGGCTGCGCTGCTTCGCCCGCGGGGCCGACGACTACCTGACCAAGCCGTTCGCGTTCGCCGAACTCGCCGCCCGACTGGACGTGCTGGTCCGCCGCCGCCGATCGGATGCGGGCACGGACACGGACACGGACACGGGCGCGATCGCGATCGCCCTGGATCCGCTGCGGTTCCGCCTGGGCAGCGGCGGCACGGCCGTGCCCCTGAGCCCGACCGAATACCGCCTGCTGGCGACCCTGCTGGTGCGCCGCGGGGAGGTCGTCCGCCGGGAGACGCTGGTCTGTTCGGCCTGGCCGGCCGGCGCAATCGTGCGGGAGAACACGCTGGACTCGTACGTGACGAGGCTGCGGCGCGCGCTGCGGGTGGCGGCGGTCGACGCCCGGCTCGACACCGTCCGCGGGATCGGCTACCGGCTGCACTGACTCGCCGGCCGCCGGCCGCCGGCCGCCCGCCGCGCGCCGCGCGCCTCAGGCCTGCGTCGTCCTCCCCGGCAGGCCCTCGGGGGCGATCTCGTCCCGGCGCCGGACCGTGAGGTAGGCGACGAGTCCGACGATCGCGACGAGGAAGATCACCGTCGTCCCGACCGTGCCCAGACCGAGGCCGCCCTCGTCCCGCGGCTGGGACAGCAGGTCACCGGCGGAGGCTCCGAGCGGCCGGGTCAGCACGTAGGCGACCCAGAAGGTGGCCACGGCGTTCGCGGCGAGCGCGAAGCGGGCCGCCGCCACGGCGGCGATGGCTGCGGCGAAGACAAGCACGGAGACTCCGTAGCCCAGGTTCAGCTTCTCCGCGACCAGGTCACCCGCGGCGGTGCCAAGCGCGAACGTGAACAGGATCGCCAGCCAGTAGAAGCCCTCCCGGCGCGTGGTGAGGATGGTGTGGATCGACAACGTCCGCTCGACCGCGAACCACGCCGCGAACGTCGCGGCCAGCGCGACGGCGAACACGGCGGTGGTGACCTCCAGCGGCACGCCGGCGTTGTCGGTCAGGTTGTCGGTGATGAGCGTGCCGACCACGCTGATCAGCACGACCGCGAGCCAGTAGACCCAGGGAACGTAGCGCTCCTGCCGAAACTGGAAGAACAGCGCGACGACCAGCAGGGCGCCCATCACGTAGGTCGTGTTCGTCAGGCCCAGGCCGAGATTCGAGTTGAGGAAGTCCGCCGCGGTCTCACCGATGGTGGTGCAGAGGACCTTGATGATCCAGAAGAAGATCGTGACCTGGGGGACCTTGTTCAGCGTCGTCCGGCCCCAGGGTTGCGCCCGGCCAGTCACAGCAGTCATGTCGCGAGGCTCGCAGCCCGGACCTGACAATAACCTGACTGCGTCTGCGGGGACCCGACTGCGTGTGTGGGCGGGATTCCCGGCAGGTCCGGCCCGCGGCGGCGACCCTACAGGCCGAGGTCGCGGGCGATGAGCATCTTCTGTACCTCGCTGGTCCCCTCGCCGATCTCCAGAATCTTGGAGTCCCGCCAGTGCCGGGCGACCGGGTACTCGTTCATGAAGCCGTACCCGCCGAAGATCTGGGTCGCCTCCCGGGCGTTGGTGACGGCCGCCTCCGAGGAGAACAGCTTCGCCATCGCGGCCTGCTTCTTGAACGGCTGGCCGGCGAGCATCCGGGAGGCGGCGTCGTAGTAGGCCGCCCGCGCGACGTACGTCCGGGTCTCCATCTCCGCGATCTTGAAGGCGATGGCCTGGTTACGCCCGATCGGCGCGCCGAACGCCTCCCGCTCCTTGGCGTAGCGCGCGCTCTCGTCGACGCAGGCCTGGGCGAGCCCCACCGCCAGCGCCGAGATGGCGATGCGCCCCTCGTCGAGGATGCTCAGGAAGTTCGCGTACCCGCGGCCCCGCGCGCCGAGCAGGTTCTCCGCCGGCACCCGCACGTCGTCGAACGTCAACGGGTGGGTGTCGGAGGCGTGCCAGCCGACCTTCGAGTAGGCGGGTTGCGCGGTGAAGCCCGGGGTCGGCACCGGCACCAGGATCGTCGAGATCTCCTTGCGCCCGGCGGCGGTCTGCCCGGTCACCGCGGTCACTGTCACCAGCCGGGTGATGTCGGTGCCCGAGTTGGTGATGAACGCCTTCGACCCGTTGACGACCCACTCGTCGCCGTCAAGGCGAGCGGTCGTGCGGGTGCCGCCCGCGTCGCTGCCGGCGCCGGGTTCGGTCAGGCCGAACGCGCCCAGCGCCCGTCCCGACGTCAGCAGCGGCAGCCACTGCTCCTTCTGCGCGTCGGAGCCGAACCGGTACACCGGCATCGCACCCAGCCCGACGCCGGCCTCCAGGGTGATCGCCACCGACGAGTCCGCCCGTGCCAGCTCCTCGATCGCCAGGCACAGGGTGAAGTAGTCCGCGCCCTGCCCGCCGACGGACTCCGGGAACGGCAGGCCGAACAGCCCCATCTCCGCCATCTGCGCGACGACCTCGTAGGGGAAGGTCTTCGCCTCGTCGTGTACCGCCGCCGCCGGCGCCACGACCTCGCGGGCGAACTCCTCGACGAGCTTGCGCAGCGACTCCTGATCCTCGCTCAACCGGGTGTCGGGCATGGGTGACTCCTTCTGGATTCGACCGGGTTCAGGGTGCGACCGGGGTGGAGAGTGCGACCGGGGCCGGGTCGACGACGGCGAGCACCGCGTCGAGGGTCACCTGCTCGCCGACGCCGACGAGGACGTCCTTGACCCTGCCTGCGACCGGGGCGCCGACGGTGTGCTCCATCTTCATCGCCTCCACGACGACCAGCGGCGTGCCGGCGGCCACCTCGTCGCCGGCGGCGGCGTGCACGGCGATGACGGTGCCGGGCATGGGGCTGCGGGCCTCGCCGCCGGCCTCGACGGCGGCCGCGGCCGAGCGGCGGCGGTGTTCGGAGACGGGCCACGCGGCGCCGTCGGCGCCCAGCCAGAGCGTGGCACCGTCGGCGACGACCCGCCACCGGCGGGTACGACCGGCCAGCGTCACCACCAGCTCACCCCCGGCCGCCAGGCGGCTGGCCCGCTCGCCCGCGGGAGCGTCGGCCCACTCCACCGCGGCCGGGATCGGCTCGCCGCCGTCGACGGCGACCAGCGCGTCCGCGGGGGTGCCGCGGACACCGACCTCGACCGGTCCGGCGAGGCCGGCGGCCGTGATCGTCCAGTGCAGCGACGAGTGCTCGCCGGGCCGCCAGCCGCTGGGGACGTCCCAGGGATCGACGAACGGTGTGTCCGGCGTCAGCTCCAGCAGGCGGACCAGCGCGTACACGGCCGGGACGTCGGCCGCGCCCGGGGCCGCGGCGACCAGGGCGTCGAGGTCCCGTTCGATCAGCCCGGTGTCGAGCCGCCCGGCCCGGGTGTCCGGATGCTCGAGCAGGGCCCGCAGGAAGCCGACGTTGGTGGTCACGCCGAGCACGCAGGTGCGGGCCAGTGCCCGGTCGAGGCGGTCCAGCGCGGTGTCCCGGTCCGGCCCGTGGGCGATGATCTTCGCGAGCATCGGGTCGTAGGTGGAGCCGACGGTGGTGCCGAGGCGCAACCCCGAGTCGACCCGCACGGCGGGCCCCGACGGCTCGTCCAGCCGCAGGACCTGCCCGCCCGTCGGCAGGAAACCGCGCGCGGCGTCCTCCGCGTACACCCGGGCCTCCACCGCGTGACCGGTCAGCCGGATGTCGGCCTGGGTGTAGCCGAGTGGTTCCCCGGCGGCGATCCGGAGCTGTTCGGCGACGAGGTCGAGCCCGGTCACCAGCTCGGTGACCGGATGTTCGACCTGTAGGCGGGTGTTCATCTCCAGGAAGAAGAACTCCTCCGGGTTCGCTGCAGCGACGAGGAACTCGACCGTGCCCGCCCCGACATAGCCGACCGAGGCGGCCGTGGCGACGGCCGCCGCACCCATCCGCTCCCGGGCCTGCGGGGTGAGCAGGACCGACGGCGCCTCCTCGATCACCTTCTGGTGACGCCGCTGCAGGCTGCACTCCCGCTCGCCGAGGTGCACGACGGTGCCGTGCGCGTCGGCGAGAACCTGCACCTCGATGTGGCGGGGCGTCTGCACGTACCGCTCGACGAACAGGGTGTCGTCGCCGAACGCCGCGGCGGCCTCCCGGCGCGCGCCGACGACCTCCGCGGCCAGCCGGGAGGCGTCGGTGACCACCCGCATGCCCTTGCCGCCACCGCCGGCGGACGGCTTGAGCAGCACCGGATAGCCGACCTGGTCGGCCGCGGCGAGCAGGTCGGCGTCGGTCATCGCCGGGTCGTCACGGCCCGGGACGACGGGTACCCCCGCCGCGGCGACCGCCCGCCGGGCGGTGATCTTGTCTCCCATCACCTCCACGGCCCGCGTGGGCGGCCCGATGAAGACGATCCCCGCCTCGGTGCAGGCGGCCGCGAACTCCGCGTTCTCCGACAGGAATCCGTACCCGGGATGGATGGCCTGCGCCCCGGTGGAGGTCGCCGCGGCCAGGACCGCGGGGATGTTCAGGTAGGACTCGCGGGCGGGCGCCGGCCCGATCCGCACGGCGACGTCGGCCTCCCGCACGTGGCGGGCGCCCGCGTCGGCGTCGGAGTAGACCGCCACCGACTCGATGCCCAGCTCGCGCAGGGTCCGGATCACCCGTACGGCGATCTCCCCGCGGTTGGCCACCAGCACTGTCGAGAACATGCTCGCCCTTCCTGTCGTCACCTCCGTCGCGATCACCCCCGTCGCCCTCACATCCGGAAGATGCCGTAGCCGGGCGGGTCCATCGGCGCGTTGGCCGCCACCGACAGCGCGAGCCCGAGCACCGTGCGGGTGTCGCGCGGGTCGATCACCCCGTCGTCCCACAGCCGGGCCGTCGAGTAGTAGGGGCTGCCCTGCACCTCGTAGCGTTCGCGGATCGGGGCGCGGAAGTCCTCCTCCGCCTCGGCCGGCCAGTCCTGCCCACGGGCGGCGTACTGCTCGCGGCGGACGGTGGCGAGCACCGCCGCGGCCTGCTCCCCACCCATCACCGAGATCCGCGCGTTCGGCCACATCCACAGAAACCGCGGCGAATACGCCCGCCCACACATCGAGTAGTTCCCCGCACCGAAACTACCCCCGATCACCACCGTGAACTTCGGCACCCGCGCACACGCCACCGCCGTCACCATCTTCGCCCCGTGCTTCGCAATACCACCCGCCTCGTACTCCCGCCCCACCATGAACCCCGAGATGTTCTGCAGGAACACCAACGGAATCCCCCGCTGGTCACACAACTCGATGAAATGCGCCCCCTTCAACGCCGACTCCCCGAACAACACCCCGTTGTTCGCCACGATCCCCACCGGATGACCATGCAACCGCGCCGTGCCGGTCACCAACGTCGACCCGTACTCCCGCTTGAACTCCGCGAACCGACTCCCGTCCACGATCCGCGCGATCACCTCCCGCACGTCATACGGCGTCCGCGAGTCCGTCGGCACCGCCGCATAAAGGCCGGCCGGGTCGACCGCGGGCTCCTCCACCGCCGCGACCGGCCAGGGCCGCGCCGCCCGCGGGGCCAGGTTCGCGACGATCCGGCGCACCGTCTGCAGGGCGTCGGCGTCGTCGTCGGCCAGGTGGTCGACGACCCCGGAGGTCTTCGCGTGCAGCAGACCGCCGCCGAGGTCCTCGGCGGCGACGACCTCTCCCGTGGCCGCCTTGACCAGCGGCGGCCCACCCAGGAAGATCGTTCCCTGGTTGCGGACGATGACCGTCTCGTCGCTCATCGCCGGGACGTAGGCGCCGCCCGCCGTCGACGAACCGAGCACCGCCGCGATCTGCGCGATGCCGGCCTTCGACATCGTGGCCTGGTTGTAGAAGATCCGGCCGAAATGCTCCCGGTCGGGAAACACGTCGTCCTGCATCGGCAGGAACGCCCCGCCGGAGTCGACGAGGTAGACGCAGGGCAGCCGGTTGTGCAGCGCCACCTCCTGCGCCCGCAGGTGCTTCTTCACCGTCAACGGGTAGTACGTCCCGCCCTTGACGGTCGCGTCGTTCGCGACGACGACGCATTCCCGTCCCGCGATCCGACCTATTCCGGTGACGATGCCCGCACCCGGCGCGTCGCCGTCGTACATCCCGTCGGCGGCCAGCGGGGACAGCTCCAGGAAGGGGCTGCCCGGGTCGAGCAGCACCTCGATGCGCTCACGCGCCAGCAGCTTGCCGCGCTCGACGTGCCGGCGCCGGACGGGCTCGGGGCCGCCCAGGGCCGCCGCGGCGAGCCGCTCGCGCAGCTCGGCGACGAGCGCGGTGTGGGTCTCGGAGTACCCGCGCGCCGCGGGCGAGGCGGCGTCGACGGCGCTGCGCAGCGGCGGCCCGGTGAGGTCCTCCGCCGCCGCGGCCCGTGCGCGCGCGGCGGCCGGACCGTCGCCGACGTTAACAGTCGCTAACATGAGTCCAGATGTTAGCGCGCGCTAACACCTCCGTCGACTGTCCGGCCCGGCTGGGACGTCCGCCACCGACCGGGTACTTCCGGCCACCGACCGGTGGGCCGCGCTTGGTAGCCTCTGCCCGAAGGAGGACCACATCGTGCCGTCGCGTGCCACCCGGGTGACGCCCCCGGCGGGTCTGGCCCCCACCTTCTCCGACGCCGCCACCTCCACCGCCGCGACACCGCCGGCCCCGGCGCCGGAACCCCATACCACCCCGGCCGCGGTCGCCCTCGACGCGACCCGCCCGGCACCCACCTCGCCCGTCACCGTCCCGCCGTCCACCCCGGAGCCCGACGCCGATCAGCCCGCGGCGCCCCCGGCCCGCCCGGACCCGGCCCGCCCAGATCAGACCAACGCGGACCCGACCGCGGCTGCGCCGGTTCGGCGGGCTCGCAGCGGGCGCCGGGACGACCTGCTGCAGGCGGCGGCCCGGCTGTTCGCCGAGCGAGGGTTCCGCGGGGTCGGCATCGAGCAGATCGGCGCCGCCGTCGGCATCCGCGGTCCCGGGATCTACCGGCACTTCGCCAGCAAGGACGCGATGCTCACGGAACTGCTCGTGGGCATCAGCCAGCATCTGCTCCACGGCGCCCAGACCGTGCTGAGCGCGGACCCGAGCGCGGCCGACGCCCTCGACCGCCTCGTCCGCCGACACGTCGAGTTCGCCGTCGGCAACCCCGACCTGATCGTCATCCACGACCGTGACCTGCACAGCCTGCCGGCGCCGGACGAGCACGAGGTCCGCCGGCTCCAACGCGCCTACGTCGAGCTGTGGGTCGGCGTGCTGCGCCGCCTGCGCCCGGAGCTGACCGCGCCCGCCGCCCGCGTCCGCGCCCACGCGATCTTCGGCCTGATCAACTCCACCCCGCACAGCTCCGGCGCCCTCGACCCCGCCGTCAGGGCCACCACGCTG
Source organism: Frankia alni ACN14a (assembly GCF_000058485.1). Classification (NCBI taxonomy): domain Bacteria; kingdom Bacillati; phylum Actinomycetota; class Actinomycetes; order Frankiales; family Frankiaceae; genus Frankia; species Frankia alni. Next base: position 3,427,633 of record NC_008278.1, on the reverse strand, counting down.
CACGCCATGGCGACCGCCGCAGCCACGGCATGAGCCTCCGCCGGGTTCCGTCATCTATGTGAACTGGGTGCACAGCCACAGCAGATCAGCGGGTGGGAGATGCACCGAGTCACGCCCGCCGGCGACCTCGTGCTCGGTCACCCAGAGCCAGCCAGGACGGCCCCGTGCCACGCGGGCGGCAAAGCGCGCGGTATCCGCAGGCGAGGCAAACGCGACGTAGGCGAGGGCCGCCGGGTCTTCGGAGTCGCCGTCGGGATCACCCTGGCACGAGTAAGCGGTCTCGATCCCGTAAGCCCACAGGGCGTGCACCAACTCGGCCATGCCGACGTCGACCTGCACCGGGCGACCATTGAACAGCAAGGCGACCTGCGGATGGTCCGTCATGACGGTCGACCTTGACTACTCCCGCGCAGTGTGCATGGCCTCAACCCAGACGCGAACGGCGCCTGGGCCTTCCGTGGGCTCAGTCCCCGCCCCGCCACGAAGCGCAGACCGAGGCATTGCGGCCCGGCCGGCAGCGGGCTTCGAGCGGTAGGAATCAGGCTGGGAGCGGCAGCCGGGCGACGGGCTGCCACACATAGCCATGGGACATCGGGCCTCACCACCATCACGTCGGCGGTACACATCTCCGCGGGCTGGGTGAGCCACTGGCCAAAGGTAGGTCGGCGTGCTGCGCCGAGCGCGTCGAGGACCTGCTCGGACATATGTGGGACTGATTCGGCCGCGCGCGACGCGGATGGTTACGCGGGTGCGGGCGCGGGCGCGTCCTCGGCGGCGAGGCGCTCGCAGCGTCGCTTCCCCCACTCACCCAGCGAGCGGAGAGCCTCGTTGAGTGACGTACCGTGCTCGGTGAGAGAGTACTCGACCCGGGGTGGGACCTCCCGATACACCTCGCGATGGATCAGGCCGTCTGCCTCCATCTCGCGCAGGTGCTGGATGAGCATCTTCTCGCTGACGCCGGGAAGGCCGCGCCGCAGCTCTCCGAACCGCCGGGTTCCATGGTTGTTCAGCTCCCAGAGGACCAGCGACTTCCACTTCCCTGACACCACGTCCATACCGGCGTCTATGCCGCAGACGTAGGGACCGCGCCTCGCGCTCGTCGCCATCAGACCCTCCACCTCACCTCAGCTGGACACATACTTCCCGGTAAGTATTGAACAAAATTGTAGGTACTTGTCGAAGGGGAAGGTCCGGGCGGAGGGTCGGGACAGCACGACAGTCAGACCACCAAACGGAGCAAGGGACAGTTCATGACGACCCGTACGACCTTTCTGGGCCTGGGCGCGATGGGCAGCGCGCTCGCCGCCGCGGCTCTCGACACCGGCCGACCATCCGTGGTGTGGAACCGCACTCCAGACAAAGCACGGGCCCTGGGCGAGCGTGGCGCCACCGTCACCGAGACCGTCGAGGAGGCGATCACCGGCGACGGGGTGGTCGTCGTGTGCCTGCTCGATCATCAATCGGTGCACGCTGTGGTCGATCCTGTCGCCGCACGTCTGGCCGGACGTACCGTGATCAATCTGACGACGACGACACCGAACCAGGCTCGCGGGCTCGCGACGTGGGCGGCAGAGCACGGCATCACCTACCTCGATGGCGCGATCATGGCCGTACCCAGGATGATCGGCCATCCGGATGCGGCGATCTTCTACAGCGGCCCCGAGGCCGCCTTCGGGGAGAACCGGGACCTGCTCGATCTGTGGGGGCGAAGCGACTACTTCGGGACTGACCCCGGCTTTGCCTCGCTCCGCGACATGGCGATGCTCGTCGGGATGTACACGATGTTCGCCGGTTTTCTCCACGGCGCGGCGATGGTCGGTGCCGAAGGAGTGTCGGCAACCGACTTCGCCCGTCGGCAGGGGCCTCGGGCCAGCAGAGCCTTGAGTTCACCGAAGCCGCGCTGGACTTGCTGGTGACGGCCAGCCTGGATCAGGGCGTGAGCATCGAGGTGCTACGGCCCGTCCACGACATCGTGCACCGGCAGGTCGCCGCCGGGTACGGCAGGCAGGGCACCGCCCGCATCGTCGAGGCGCTCAGGAGCACCCGGTGAGCGGCGAGGGCGGACTGTCCTCCGTGACGGTCATCGGCCTTGGCCCGATGGGTCGAGCGATGGCCGCGTCCCTGCTGCGGTCCGGCCATCCGGTGACGGTGTGGAACCGCACCCCGGGGCGCGCCGACGACCTCGTCGCCGGGGGCGCCACGCTGGCGCCCACACCGACGGCCGCGGTCGCCGCCAGTGAGCTGACGATTCTCAGCCTCACCGACTACCAGGCGATGTACGACATCCTCGGCCTGGGCGGCGCGACCTCACGAGCCTCGAGCGTTCTGGCCGGCAAGGTCCTGGTCAATCTCAGTTCGGACACGCCTGATGCCTCCCGGGACGCGGCGCGATGGGCGGCCGTACACGGAGCGAGCTTCGTGACTGGAGGCGTGATGGTGCCCGCTCCCGCCGTGGGCGGTCCAGGGGCACACGTGTTCTACAGCGGGCCGCGTGCGGTGTTCGACGCGCACGAGCCCGCCCTCAGACAGATCGGCGAGCCCAGGTACCTCGGAGCGGACCCAGGCCTGGCCCAGCTCTTCTACCAGGCGCACCTCGACGTCTTCCTCACCGCGCTGTCGAGCCTGCTGCACGCCACCGCGCTCGTCGCCGTCGCCGGTGTCCCGGCCGCCGACTTCCTACCCGGCGCGATGGAACTCCTCACCGGCATACCGACGATGATCGGAGACGGACGGGACCTGGCCCGGCGCCTGGAGGCCGGCGAACACCCCGGCGACCTCAGTACGGCGCGGATGATGGGCGCCACAGCGAACCACATCGTCTGGACGAGTGAGAAGGCCGGCATCGACACGCGGCTACCGAAAGCCGTCAAGGCGCACTACGACCAGGCCGTCCTCGCAGGCCGCGCCAGCGAGAACTGGACCGTTCTCTACGAGTTCCTCAGAGCCGGCGGCTGACGACAACCCAGGACGGCCGGTGCTACCACCGGGCCATGCACACTGCTTATCCGGGGATGCCGGGGATGGTAGGGCCGTGCTGGGGTGTGCGGTTCCGCGGAACCGCAGCTGCTACTTGCCCGCGGTGACGGCGACTTCCGCGCCGGGCGCGTAGGTCGTCACGTTCGACGGGATTGCCTTGAGCTCATCGATCTTGGCGCAGGCCGGGCACTGTGCGTAGCCCGACTGACGCTGGCGGTTCGCCTCCGCCTCAGCCTTCGCCTCGGCGACCCGGGCCTGCGCCTCGGTGATCCGGGCAAACGCCGCCTGGGCGCTGTTCACTGCTCCCTGGACGTTCTCCGGCAGCGTGACCCGAGCCAGGGTGAAACGCAGGTTCTCCAGGAACGGGCCACCGAGATTGTCGTTGAGGTCGGTGGCCAGCGACTTGTTGATCGCGTTCTGGACGGCCTGGATGTTGCCGTTGCTCGACGCCGCGTTGAGGGTCGTCTGCGCCCCGGCCTGCTGGTTGGCGCCCATCTGGACCAGGGCGCAGGAGGAGACGAGGTCGGCGCAGGTGAAGTTGTTGATCTGCTCGCGCAGGTCGTTGTCGATGACCGGCCGGATGATCGCGCCCAGGAACGCCGACCAGCCGTCGTCACCGGACCAGGCGTAGTAAAGCTTCCCACCCTTGCTCGCCAGCGGGAACTTCCTGGTGCCGAACTTGTCGTCGAACCGGCGTAGGACGTCGTGGTCGAGGTTGAGGGTGAAGTAGAACGTGCCCTCGATCCCCATGCTCACGCCGTCCTTCGACGGTGTCGTCACGACGTCGACCTTGCCGCGGTCGCCCTCACCGGCGACGGACGTGATCGTGTAGTAACGCTGCTGCGCCGGATAGTTGTGCATCGAGGAATACAGGCCGACGTAGGTCCTCGACGAGGCGGGATTGACGATCTGGCGGATCCGGTGATTGTCGAACGGGCCCCCGTTGCGGACCACCGCGATCTGCCCGCCCGACGTCGACGCGAACGAACCGAGCGCACTCGCCCCCACGACCAGCCCGAAGATCACCGCCACCACCCCGACGACGGCACCGGCTACGAGCCCGACACGCCTACCTGACGCCACGCACGCTCCCCTGACCGACGATGCGACCCGTGGTCAGTATGTCCCGTATCCGTGGCCGGTCGACGGACGTGTCGGATAGCCGTCCCGGATCCCGTTCCACCCGGAGACGGTCGGGTCAGTCGAGCTGGAGGGTGAGGTCGGGTTCGGTGGCGGCGCGGACGTCGTCAACGGTGACGCCGGGGGCGAGTTCGCGCAGCACCAGGCCGCGGCCGGGGTCCACGTCGAGGACGGCGAGATCGGTGATGACCCGGTGCACGCAGGCCCGGCCCGTCAGCGGCAGGGAGCACTCCCGCACCAGCTTGTGGGTCCCGTCGCGGGCGACGTGCTCCATCATCACGATGACGCGGCGCGCGCCGTGCACGAGGTCCATCGCGCCGCCCATCCCCTTGACCATCTTCCCGGGAATCATCCAGTTCGCGAGATCGCCCTGTGCGGACACCTGCATCGCGCCGAGCACCGCGACGTCGACATGCCCGCCGCGGATCATCCCGAACGACGTCGCCGAATCGAAGTACGACGCCCCGGGCAGCACGGTCACCGTCTCCTTCCCGGCGTTGACCAGGTCCGCGTCGACCCGGTCCGGGGCCGGGTAGGGCCCGACGCCGAGGATGCCGTTCTCGCTGTGCAGCACCACCGTCACATCGGCCGGCAGGTAGCCCGGCACCAGCGTCGGCAGCCCGATCCCGAGATTGACGTACTGGCCGTCGACCAGCTCCCGCGCCACCCGCGCGGCCAGCGCCTCCCGCGTCAGCGTCATGCCGTCACCGTCCTGCGTTCGATCCGCTTCTCCGGGTCTGGCGCGTGCACGACGCGCTGGACGAGGATGCCCGGGGTGTGAATCTGATCCGGGTCGAGCTCGCCGGGCTCCACGAGCTCCTCGACCTCGGCGATCGTCACCCGGCCCGCCGCCGCGCACAGCGGGTTGAAGTTCGCCGCGCTCGCCCGATAGATCAGGTTGCCGTGCCGGTCGCCGCGCCAGGCGTGCACCAACCCGTAGTCGCAGACGATCCCCCGCTCCAGGACGTACTCGGTGCCGTCGAACACCCGGGTCTCCTTCGGCGGCGACGCGAGTGCCACCCGGCCGGAGGCGTCGTGGCGCAGCGGAACACCACCCTCGGCGACCTGCGTGCCCACCCCGGCCGGGGTGTAGAACGCCGGGATGCCCGCCCCGCCCGCGCGCAGCCGTTCGGCGAGCGTGCCCTGCGGCACCAGTTCAACCTCCAGCTCACCGGCCAGGAACTGCCGCTCGAACTCCTTGTTCTCCCCCACGTACGAGCCCGTCGTCCGCCGGATCCGCCCCGCCCGCAGCAGCAGGCCGAGCCCCCAGTCGTCGACCCCGCAGTTGTTGCTGACGGTCTCCAACTCGCGGACCCCGGCGGCCAGCAACGCGTCGATCAGGACGCTCGGGATGCCGCACAGCCCGAACCCCCCGACCGCCAGCGACGCCCCGTCGGGGATGTCGGCCACCGCCAGGGCCGCACTCGCGACCACCTTGTCCACCCGCGCACCCGCCTCCCGCACCAGTCGGCGGCACCACACCGGAACCGCCTGCACGTTAGCGTCCGCTAACCCAGACGAAGTTAGCCACAACTAACATTCCCGTCCAGCCCCACCGCCCGATCAGGCTCGGGCGACGGCGACGGCGACGGCGACGGCGACAGCCGAGTCGGGCCGAGCCGGGCCGGCCGCTCCCGTAGCCCGGCCGGCGCACCGTGACCCGCCGCGCGGCGCCGTCGCTAGCCCTTCAGGCCGGCGAGGATGCGGGAGATCACCTCGGGGGTGATGGGGGCGGGCGAGTAGAAGCTCACCCGGTCGGCGATGTCGCCGACACGCGCCCGGATCTGCTTCGGGATGTCCTCCGGGGTGCCCCGCGCCGTGAAGACCTCCAGCACCTCCTCGGTGACGAGCGAGCCGAGATCCTGCCAGCGGCCGTCCCGGGTCAGCTCGTAGAGGTCACGCTGCAGGCCGCCCCAGCCGTGTAGTTCCAGGACCGCGCTGTAGGCGGGGGTGGAGGCGTAGAAGGCGAAGTGCTGGCGCAGCTTCTTCTCCGACTCGGCCAGCTCCTCGTCGGTGTCGCCGGTGGCGATGAGGGTGGGGAAGGTCAGTTCGACGTCCGAGCGCTTGCGCCCGGCCCGCGCCAGGCCCCGTTCCAGCGCCGGCAGGGTCACCTCGCGCACGAACCGCTCCGACGACAGGCCGTGCAGCAGGATCCCGTCGGAGACCTCGCCGGCGACCTCGGTCATGCGCGGCCCGAGGGCGGCGAGCTGGATGCGCGGTGTCCCGTACGGGTTGGGCCCGGGGTTGAAGAACGGCGTCATCAGCGTGTGCTGGTAGAACTCGCCCTGGAAGTCCAGGCGCTCGCCGTCGTTCCAGCACCGCCAGATCGCCTGGATGGCCAGGACGATCTCCCGCATGCGCTTGGCCGGCTCGGACCACACGGCGCTGAAGCGCTTCTCGATGTGCGGCTTGACCTGCGATCCGAGCCCGAGGACGAACCGGCCCCGGCTGATGGTGTGCAGGTCGTTGGCGACCATCGCCAGGTGCATGGGGCTGCGCGGGAAGGCCACGGCGACGCCGGTTCGGATCATGACGCGTTCGGTCGCCTGCGCCGCGAGGACCACGGGCAGGAACGGGTCGTGCGCGGTCTCCGGAACGTACAGCGCGTCGTAGCCCAGGGACTCGAGTTCGCGTGATCGGCTGGCGATGTCGTCAAGATCAGCCCACAGACCAACGTCGACCTTCACGTCCACTCCTTAAGTTGGATCAGATAGATGATTTGAGTAAGCTACCTTAATAGTCGCTATCGTGGCAGCGGCGCCGACGGTCGGCTGCGTCACGGGCCGGCCCGACGGCGCCGCCGCGGTCCGCCGGAGGGTCCCGTGCCGCGAGCGCCATCGGGCCGAACGGCGTTTGCTGGTCGAGGGTGCCGCCGGCGCCCAGGGATCGACCGGCGCCCAGGATCGAGAGGAGACCGCCCGTGCTTCCGGGTGTGACAGCGGACCAGAAACTGTTCGCCGAGACGGCCGAGCGCTTCATCAGGTCGACCTGCCCCGTCTCCACCGTGCGCCGGGTGGCGCAGCGCGAGGAGGAGCTCGACGGCGGCTACTTCACCGAGATCGGCGAGCTGGGCTGGCTGGCGCTGTTCGTGCCCGAGGAGCACGGCGGCGGCAGCCCGTCCGGTCAGCCGGTCCTCGACGCCGGCCTCATCGCCGAGCAGCGGGGCCGCTACCTGCAGCCCGGGGGCGTCGTCGGGGCCAACGTCGCGGCGCTGGCGATCACGCTCGGCGGTAACGGCGAGCAGCGTGCCCTGCTCGACGACCTCGCCGGCGGCAAGGCCCTCGCGGCCTGGGCGCTCGGCGACCCGGTGGGTGGCTGGGAGGCGTCGGCCGGCGTCGAGGTCCGCCGTGACGGCACCGGCTTCGTCCTGTCCGGCACCAAGAGCCTCGTCCAGGACGCCCACCTGGCCGACTGGTTTCTCGTCAGCGCCGCGGTGGACGGCCGCCCGGCGCTGTTCCTGGTGCCCGGCAGCACCCCCGGGCTCACCGTCGAGCCGCTGGCCGGGCTCGACCTGACCCACCGCTACGCCGAACTGGTCCTGCGCGACGTCGGCGTGCCGGCCTCCGCCGTGGTCGGGCAGATCGGCGACGACGATCTCGGCGAGCGGCTGCTGCAGGTCGCCACGGTGCTGACGGTGGCCGAGATGGTGGGCGCGATCGGCGAGCTGTTCGCGATGACGCTGGAGCACGCCCGCACCCGGGCCGCGTTCGGTCGGGTGATCGGCTCGTTCCAGGCGGTGAAACACCAGCTCGCCGACCTCAGCCTCGCGGTCGAGTGCAGCCACGCCATCGCCACGGGAGCCCTCACGGCCGTGCAGGAGCAGGCGCCGGACGCCGCGGAGCTGGCCAGCGCGGCCAAGGCGTTCGTCGGCGACGCCGCGATCGACGTCTCCCAGGGCTGCCTGCAGCTGCACGGCGGCATCGGCTACACGTGGGAGCACGACCTGCACCTCTACCTGCGCCGGCTGGCGACCGACCGGGTCGTGTTCGGCGACCCCGGCTGGCACCGCGAACGCATCTGCCGGCTGCACGGCCTGTGAGAAGGGGCGACGACCGATGAGCACACCGCGACGACCGGAGGGCAGGCGATGAGCGGACAGACGGCCGAGGGCCAGGCGGCGGGCGGGCAGGCGGCGGGCGGGACGGCGGGCCGGACGGCGGCGGGCGCGGTGCCCGACCTCGACGACTACCGGCGGCAGGTGCGGGCGTGGCTCGCGGCGAACCTGGATCGCCGGGACGACGACGCCCCGGCCCGGCTGCGCGGCGGCGATGCCGCCAACCTCTCCCCCGAGCGGGTCGCCGAGCAGCGTGCCCTGCAGCGCCGCGTCTACGAGGGCGGGTACGCGGGTATCACCTGGCCCGCCGAGTTCGGCGGGCAGGGCCTCACCCCCGCCCACGAGGAGATCTTCGAGCAGGAGAGCCGCGGCTACGTCGTGGCGGACCTGGGCATCGCGGGCCTGACGACCACCCGGGTCTGCGGGCCGACGATCCTCGCCCACGGCACCGACGAGTTCCGCCGCACCCACATCCCGCGGATGCTCTCCGGCGAGGAGATCTGGGTGCAGCTGTTCTCCGAGCCGGGCGCGGGGTCCGACCTCGCCGGGGTGTCGACCCGGGCGACCCGCACCGACACCGGCGACTGGGTGCTCAACGGGTCGAAGGTGTGGACCAGCGGCGCCTACTACGCCGACTACGGCCTGTGCCTGGCCCGCACCGACCCGACCGTCCCGAAGCACCGCGGGCTGACGTGGTTCGGTGTGCCGCTGACCAGCGACGGCGTGACGATCCGGCCGATCCGGGAGATCAACGGCAGCTCGGAGTTCTGCGAGGAGTTCTTCGACGACGTGGTCGTCTCCGACGCCAACCGGATCGGCGCCGTCGGGGACGGCTGGACGGTGGCCCGCACGATGATGGTCTTCGAGCGGCTCGGCGGCGACCCCGACGAGGCGCCCCGCCACACCGGCGCCCGCGAGCTCGCCCCCGACCTCGTCGCCCTGGCCCGCCGGGTGGGCCGCCAGGGCGATCCGGTGACCCGCCAGCTCATCGCCCGCGCCCATGTCATCGACCTCGTCAAGGAGCAGCTCGACGCCTACGTCGCCGCCCTGACGGAGTCGGGGGCGGCCAACCCGAACCTGGGCTCGTACTCGAAGCTCGCCGCCGGCACGCTCAACCCGGTCCGGGCGTCGATCGGCCTGGAGATCGCCGCCGCGGCCGGCGTCGTCTGGCATCCGCAGGACACCGAGGCGTCGACGACGGCGCTGAACTACCTCAACGGCCGGATCCTGGCCATCGCCGGCGGCACCAACGAGATGCAGCGCAACGGGATCAGCGAACGGATCCTCGGGCTGCCCCGGGAACCCGCCCACGACCTCGACCGACCCTTCAACGAGCTGCGCCACAACTGATCACCTGATCACCTGATCACCGCCGGGCCGGATCCGGCCGCCCGAAGCAGGTCGTCGGCCGCTCAGCCCAACTGCATCGAGCGGCCGATGATCTCCTTCATGATCTCGTTGGAACCGCCGAGGATGCGGCTGATCCGGCTGTCGCGATACATCCGGGCGATCGGATACTCGTTCATCCAGCCGTAGCCGCCGTGCAGCTGCACCCCGGCGTCCACCGCGGCGTCCTCCAGCTCGGTGGCACAGAGCTTCGCCGCCGCCGCCTCGACCCCCGTCAGCTCGCCGACGACCAGGGCTGCCAGGCAGGCGTCGACGAAGGACCGGGCCATCCACGCCCGGGCCTGCAGGTCGGCGAGGACGAAGCGGGTGTTCTGGAAGCTGCCGATCGGCTTGCCGAACGCCCTGCGCTCGCGGACGTAGGCGGTGGTGAGCTCCAGCGCCCGGAAGACGTTCTGGATCGAGGAGATCGCGATCGACAGACGTTCCTTCGCCAGGTTGCGCATCAGGTAGTGCAGGCCCTCGTTCTCCTCGCCGAGCAGGTTGGCGACCGGGACGCGGGCGTCGGTGAAGAACAGCTCGGCGGTGTCCTGCGAGCGGGCGCCGACCTTGTCCAGGCGACGGCCGCGCTCGAAGCCGGGGGTGTCGCGCTCGACGACGATGAGGCTGATCCCCTGCTCGCCGTCCGCGCGGGTCGTCTTCGCGCACAGCACCACCAGGTCGGCGAGGATGCCGTTGCTGATGAACGTCTTGGACCCGTTGACGACGTAGTGGTCGCCGTCGCGCACCGCCGTGGTGCGCATGCCCCGCAGGTCGCTGCCGGCGACGGGCTCGGTCATCGCGATGGCCGTGATCAGCTCGCCGCGGACGTAGCCGGGCAGCCAGCGCGCCTTCTGCTCGTCGGTCGTCAGCTCCAGCAGGTAGGGGCCGATGAGGTCGTTGTGCAGCTGGATGGCGAAGCCGCCGATGCCGGCGGAGGCGAACTCCTCGGCGACGACGGCGCCGTAGCGGGGGTCGTCGACGCCCGCACCGCCGTACTGCTCGGGCACGGCCGGGCCGAGCAGGCCCACCTCGCCGGCCCGCAGCCAGGCGGTCCGGTCGACGATGCCCTCGGCCTCCCACCGGTCGTTGTGCGGCAGGCACTCCTTCTCGACGAAGGTACGGGCCAGCTGGCGGTACTCCTCGTGGTCGGGGGTGAAGACGGAACGCTGCATCTCGTGACCTCCGCGGGGATCGTCTGGCAGCATCACAGGGCAGACGGTAAAGAGAATCTAATCATCTTAAGGATATAGCTTGTACAGGTGATGAGGGCTACAGTGCTGCCATGACCGGTCTCCTGCGCCGCGCGCCGGCGAACGACCACTGGTACGCCGCCGGGCTGCACACCACCCAGACCCTGGTCGACGCGTTACAGGACGGCGCCGCGCGGCACCCCCAGTCGTTGATGATCTTCGACTCGGAGACGCATCCGGCGTCGGCCCGGCTCATCGACATCCACCGCCGCGGCGCCCGCCTGGCCGGCGCGTTCGCCCGGCTCGGGCTGCGGCCCGGCGACGTGATCGCCTGCCAGGTTCCCAACTGGCTGGAGGGCGCGGTCGTCTACCACGCGGCGATCTCGCTGGGCCTGGTCCTGGTGCCCGTCGTGCACATCTACGGGCCGGTCGAGGTCGGCTACATCCTGCGGCAGTCGGGGGCGCGGGCACTGGTCATGCCCGACCGCTGGCGCACCATCGACTACCTCGAGCGGTTCGCCACGGTCGGCGACTGCCCCGACCTGGAACATGTGATCACCATCGGCGAGCGGACGGCGCCGGGCGGGGTCACCCTGGCTGCGCTGGAGGCCCTCGACGCCGACCCGCCGGCGCCCCCGGCGCTGCACGCCGACGACGTCTGCATGGTCATCTACACCTCGGGCACCACCAGCGCCCCCAAGGGCGTGCAGCACACCCACAACACCCTGCTGGCCGAGATGCGGGCGCTGGCCGACGCCGACGCCGGCACCCCGGACGCGGTGCACCTCTCGCCGTTCCCCGCCGGGCACATGGGCGGCGTCCTGCTGCTCGGCCGGGCGTTCCTGTCGGGCCGCACCAGCATCCTCGTCGACTCGTGGAACACCGCACGCGTCGCGCGGGTGATCCGCGAACGCGGGGTGAGCTGGCTCGGGGCGACCCCGTTCTTCCTCAGCAGCCTGCTCGCCGACGTCCGCGACACCGGCGCGCCGATGCCGTCGCTCGACGAGATCCACCTCGGCGGCGCGGGCGTGCCGCCGGAGCTCGTCCTGGCCGCCGAGGCGGCCGGCTGGCGGGCGTTTCGCTCCTACGGCTCCACCGAGCACCCGACGGTCACGGTGTCCGCCGTGTCGGACCCGGTCGAGGTGCGCGCCTACACCGACGGCGTCGCCTTCGGCGCCAACCGCCTGCGGATCGTCGACGACGACGGCCTCGACCTGCCGCCCGGCACCCCCGGCGAGGTCGTCACCCTCGGCCCGGAGCTGTTCGTCGGCTACACCGACCCCACGCTCAACGCCGAGGCCTTCCTCGACGGCGGCTGGTTTCGCACCGGCGACATCGGCACCCTCGACGAGGCCGGCCACCTCACCATCGTCGACCGCAAGAAGGACATCATCATCCGCGGCGGGGAGAACATCTCCTCCACCGAGGTCGAGGGCGTCCTGCTGCGCCACCCGGCGATCGTCGAGGCGGCGGTGACCGCGATGCCCGACCCGCTCTACGGCGAGCGGGTCTGCGCGTTCGTCATCGTCGAGCCCGGCCGCGAACTCTCCCTCCGCGACCTCGTCGAGCACTTCGTCGCCGTCGGCGTGGCCAAGCACAAGACCCCCGAACGCCTCGAGATCGTCGCCGACCTGCCCCGCACCGCGGCCGGCAAGGTACGCAAGGCCGACCTGCGCGCCCGCCTACGCGCCCCCGCCCCCGGCCCTGTTCCCGCCGACGCCGGTCGGGGCAGCCGGGACTCCCAGCGCGCCGGCCACTGAGCGACGCGGACGGATCTGCGCCATGGTCCACGGACTCGACCGCGGCGAGCGCGCCGCGCTGGTCGTCAGCGAGTGCCTGCGGGGCACCCTCGACCCCGAACTGGCGATCTTCGCCGGGCTCGCCGAACAGGCCGCCGCCCGCGGCATCCTCGCGCGCATCGCCGCGCTCGCCGCGGACTTCCGCACCCTCGAGCTGCCGGTCGTGCACATCCACGTCGCGCACCGGCCGGACTTCGGCGCGTTCAGCGACACCAACCCGGTCTCGGCGAAGGTCCGCCGCGAACGGCGAGTGCTCGCCGGCACCCCGCAGGCCGAACCGATGCCCCAGGTCGCGCCGCAGCCCGGCGACTACGTCAGTACGCGCCGCTCGGGCCTGGCGATGTGGTACGGCACCGACCTCGACTCCACCCTGCGCAACCTGCGCGTCGACACGGTCGTCCTGACCGGCGTGTCGACGAACATGGCGCTGCTCGCCGGCGCGCTGGGCGCGACCGACCGCGGCTACCGCAGCGTCCTCGTCGAGGACGCGACCGCCGGGGCGAGCGCCGAGTCGCACGCGTGGATCGTCGCCAACCAGCTACGCATGCTCTCGACGATCGCCCGCGCCGACGAGATCCACGCCGACCTCACCCGCCGCGACGCCGCGACGACCACGCCCCCGCGCCACTGACCCAACACCCGCCCTGAGGACGGCTCCCCGACCGAGGTGACGATCATGCTGAGTTGAGGAGGATGTCGACGGGTTGGCTGTAGGGGTTTCGGCGGGGGGTCTGGGTGTGGTCGACCCAGGGGGGTGGGATGAGTTCGGGTCGGCGGTCGGCGCCGAGTCGGATGGTCCAGTGGTGATGGTGCACGTGGCGGTGATGCCAGGGGCAAAGCAGCACGAGATTGTCGAGGCAGGTAGGACCCTCGTCGATCCACGAGATGATGTGGTGGGCCTGGCACCAGCTGGGTGGCCTGCTGCAACCTGGGAAGACGCAGCCCTGGTCCCGGGCGACCAGCGCACGGCGGAGGTCGCCCGGGACGGTGCGCTGTGTGCGGCCGACGTCGAGGGGGACGCTGGCGGGATCGAGGATGATGCGGCTGACCGCGGCGTCGCAGGCGAGGCGCCGCACGGTGGCGCGTGACAGGGGCTGACCCCAACTGGTGGATGCGGCCGGCCCGCCGCGACCGACCAGGGTGGTCCAGGGGATCGTGACGGTGAGGTGCGGGCGCACTCCGCCGGAGATGGGAACGGCGGAGGCATCGAGCGCGCGGTGCACAAAGTCGACGAGGGCGTCGGCGCGGCGGCGGGCCGGGCTGCGCGGGTCGGGAGTGCCGTCGATGGCGGGCATGGGTGCGGCGAGGCTGTCGAGCGCGGTGCGAAGCAGAGCGGCGGCTTCCGCGTCGAGTTCGCCGCTGATCCGGGTCATGCCGTCAGAGAGATCGGTGATCCATAGTCGACGGCGGTCCGCTGGATCGCCGTCGCCGTCGGCGGCGCCGGAGGTAGCGCTCCTACCGGCGCCCTCACCGCCGTCCGGAGGGCTGTCGCTGTCGGCGTCTGCGTTGCCAGCGCCGTCGTTGTTGCCGGCGCCGTTGTCCTCGGGGTCGGGGTTGTCGCCGCCGGGGCTGGTATCGACGTCGGTGAGGCGTTCACGGAGGTGACGGCCGAGCCGGGCGAGTTCCGCGGGGTCGAACCTGGCGGCAGAGGTGAGCAGGAACTGTTCGGCGGAACGTCGGGTGGCGACGTCCACACCGCGGGGCAGGGAACGAAGCGCGAGGTGGATCGTCTGGGCCTGTTCGACGCTGATCGTGCCGGCGATCAGGGCGGCACCGGTTGCGGCCAGGTCGTCGTCCACGGCCAAGGCCAGGTCCACCAGCCGCTGGGCGTCGACGGGGCGGATGCGTAGCCGGGCACGGACCAGGGCGGCGGTACTGGTCGCGCCTTCCCGCAGCGCGCTGCCTCGGCCACGCATCTCCCGCACCAGACCGACCCGGACCGCGGCGAGACGGGCCAGCAACGCCGAGCAGTCCAGGACGGCGCCGTCGAGCTCGGGGTCGGACAGCCCCCAACCGGGCATGTGCACCGCCTGCCCGACCATCGCGTCGAGCTCCGACAGGGCGGCCAGCAGCCGCGGACAGCCCGCCAGGCCAGCACCGTCAGAATCGCTGCCGGTGCGGGAGGTTGAGCGCGGACCCGGATCAGGAGCGACGCCGGGGGCGATGCCAGCGGCTGAGCGTGAACCCTGGCCAGGGCCAGGGCCAGGGCCAGGGTTCGGGTCGGGGCCAGAACCACGGTCGGGGTCGAGATCGGAGTCAGGACCAGGTGAAGGGCATGGGTCAGGGCCAGGGCTGGGGCCGAAAGTGAAGGGCGTCACGGATCAACACTAGGTCAACCAGCCCCCGATGTCGAACGTATGTTCGGATTGGTGACCGGTGTGGGAGAAGGATCCACCGACGCGTGAACATCGTCGAGGCCGTGACTGTCAGCAGGGGTGGCGCCCGGTCAGCGAGAGACCGGGCGCACGTCGCGAGCCGGACTGGAGGCCGAGCCGAAGCTCGCAGGCCGTGGACCAGCCTCAGCCCGGGAGCCAGGTTCATCCGGGGAGCACACCAGGCACAGCCCTTCACCCGCCGGCCGGAGCCCGATGGTGACAACGAGGCGGCCGACGCCTCCTGGGCCGGTCCGGAGACGCTGGGCATCCCACCCCGGGGACGCTGGGCATCCCATCCCGGAGACACTGGGCATGCGGGGCACGTCGGGGACGACAGCCAGCGGGAGACGGCATGCCCCGTTCGCTACGTCGGGTGGGATGACGGCGGGAAGAGCATGGGGCACCGTGACGGGAAGAGGGCGACCGGCCGTGCATGTGCCCGCCCTGGGGTGGTGTTTCGGCCGGTGGGGTGGTGGTGCCAGAACCGCCCACAGCGGGTCCTCGGTCCAAGTCTGTCATCACCCAAAACTGGACACGCCCGGAGATGGGACCAGACGAAGCCACGATGATTGAATAATCGCCCGGGACAATCGAGTATCGGCAGAATCGAGAGCATTCCATTCGACAGAAAGCCGGATACGATGAGCGAGAAGCGTGCCCAGTTGATTTACGGGAAAGGGCGGGAGGCATGTCCCGAAGGAAGCTTCTGCCTCTACCGCGCCGTCGAGTTCAACGCCGGTCAGCAGTCGGGTGTCGGCGACAAGATCCTGGTCATTCCTTCGGGCGTCTATGTCGACGACTTCGCCGAGTACGGATTCGACCACAGCGGTGACGGGGTCAGCGCCGTCGTCAACAACACGGACGAGGACAACACGCTGTTCTCCGCGGCCAGCCAGCAGGGGCACGCTCTGCCGGTGGACCGGAACTCCTCGATCGCGAACCTGATCCGCGTCGCCATGGCCGAAAGCCCGAACGGTACCTGGAACGACCAGGCCCGGTCCGCGCGGGCCGCCCCCTTCGTGGGGAACCTGGTCGTCAGGCAGGAGTTCCGGGGAAAATGGCAGGACGCGGGAAAGGTGGTCTACTCCTACCGGATCACCGTGAGGGCCTCGACGACGCGGGTGGTGAAATGGGCCCTCGGCTTTGGTGATCTACCGGAGGGAACCTCGCTGTTCAAGGGCTTCAGCGACGTTTTCTGGGGCCAGATCCTCCGCGACGGTACCGAGGGCAGCGTCCTGCTCGCCTCCCCCCCGGGCGGCGATCACACCGTCGACCCCGAGGCGGATCTCCTCATCGACATCCAGGTTCTCTACCCGACCGAGAACCCCGCTCAGGAACACCTCACGAGCCTCAACGCCCAGCAACTGGCCTGACCTACCGAAAGGTGGACCGAGGACGGGACCGCTGCCACAAAGGCAGGGGTCCCGGACCGGCGGTCACCCTGCATCTGGTTGAGGAGACAGCAGGAAAGGTCATCGCTGACGAAGGTCATCGCCGACGTCGGACCGCGGGTCGCCGCGGGGCTGCTGTGGGGCCGGCCGATGCCGGCGGCTCGACCCTTCTGTCCAGTTCGGGCTCCTGACCCTCGCCGGCGACGCTGTGGTCGTCCGGGCGGGCGCGGATGTGGAGCGGGCCCTACGGGGCCGCCAGCCGGCGGAATCGCCGCCGACGATCAGGGACACGCCGGCATGACAGGCGATCATTTCGGTGTTCATCCAGTAGGCGTCGGGTGGGTCCTCGTCCGGCCGGGGCTGCGCGATGTCCTCCGCGGGCTTCGTCTGCGGCGGTCCGGGCTGCCCGCCGGGATGACCTGGGCGCGGGCTCTGCACACCGGGCTCGGGCGCGCGCGAACCATCTCCCTTGGGCTCAGCGGGATACACGGGCTAGAAGTCGGAGCCGCCGTCGACGTTGAGCAGGGCCCCGGTGATGTAGCCGGCGCGTGCGCTGCACAGGAAGACGATGGCGGCGGCGATCTCCTCGGGGCGCCCGGGGCGGCCGAGGTCGGGCACGAGGCCGCGGCCGGCGCCGCCCATGTCCCGGGAGATGGCGAGAAAGACCTCCTCGGTGCTCGGCGCTCCCACCGAGGCGGCCAGGGCGTCGGGCGCGACCCAGCGCTGCGGCCCGAACTGCTCGATCTTCTCGCGGACGCCCTCGGTGAGGATCGCGCCGGGGCAGACCGTGTTCACCCGGATGCCGTCCGGCCCGACGGCGCGGGCGAGGTTCTTCGACACGCTGGCCAGCGCCGCCTTCGCCGCCGTGTAGGCGACCATCGTCGGGTACTGCTTGCGGATCGACATGGCGGCCAGGTTGACGATGGCGCCGCCGCCGCGGGCCCGCATCAGCGGGATCGCCGCCCGGCAGGTCCGCACCCCGGCCATCAGGCCGATCTCCAGATGCGCCTGGAACAGCTCGTCGGAGGTCTCCGTCAGGGGCAGGTAGTCGTACTCGTCGCTGCCCAGGGTGTTGACCAGCACGTCGCAGCCGCCGAAGACGCCGCGCACCCGGTCGAACAGTTCCTCGGTGCCGGCCGCGGTCGCGAGGTCGGCCGGCACCGCCAGCGCGCGCACGCCGAGCGCCTCGATCTGCGCGGCGACGCGCGCGAGGGCCGCGGCGCCGCGGGCGACGACGACCACGTCCGCGCCCTCACGGGCGAACTCCAGCGCCGTCCACCGGCCCATTCCTTTCGACGCGCCGGTGACGACCGCGACCTTCCCGCGTAAACCGAGATCCATCTGGTCGTTCCCCCTCGATCAGGTTCGGTGGGCGATCGGGTGCGACGGGCGGCCGGGCGCGACGGCCGGGCGCGACGGCCGGCCGGGCGCGACGGGCTACTCGCGCGGGGCGGCGGCCCGCTGCTGGAAGGCACGCACCTTGGCCAGGTGCTCCTCGGAGGTCAGCAGCAGGGTGTTCGCGACCCGGTCGAAGTCGCGGGCGGTCGTGCGGTCGACGCTGGCGGCCGCGTCGATGGCGAGCTTGGCCAGGCCGAGGGCCTGCGGGGACAGCGCGACCAGCGAGCGGGCGAACTCCCGCACGCCCGCCGCGAACTGCTCGTCCGCGAACACGTCGTGGACCAGACCGATCGTCAGCGCCCGCTCGGCGTCGACCGGCCGAGCGGCCATCGCCAGCCACCGCGCCCAGTGCGGGCCGACGAGCCGGGTCAGCCGGCTGATGCCGCCGGAGCCGGGCAGCACCGCCAGGTTGGGCACCTCCGGCAGGGCGAAGGTGGTCCGCGGCGCGGCGAAGCGGAAGTCGCACGACACGGCGAGCTCGACCCCGAAGCCGCGGCAGGGCCCCTGCGCGGCGAGGATCACCGGCTTCTCGATCGCCTCGATCTCGTCCATGAGCAGGTGCAGCGCCCGGTAGGTGCGTCGCACCGACCGGCCGTTGACGCTGCCGTCGGGCTCGACGCCCATCCCGGTGTCGATCGTGGTGATGTCCATGCCGGCGGTGAAGTGCCGCCCCTCGGCGGTGATCACCAGCACCCGGACGGCATCGTCGTCGCCGAGGTCGGCGACGGCGCCGCGCAGCGCCGCCAGCATCGGGGCGCTGACGGCGTTGAGCTTGTCGTCGCGGGTGAAGGTGATCGTCAGGACGCCGTCGTCGAGCTCGCGCCGGAAGTGCTCGCTCATCCGACCGACGCCCCGCTTCGCCGCCGGATCACTGGGTTCGCCCCGCTGTGCCGAGCCGCTCGCTGCGGGAGCGGGCGGTGTAGCGGTGGCGCAGGATGCTGCCCGGTCCGCTGGTGAGGTCGGCGACCTCGGCGGTGGGGTCCGGTTCGCGCAGGACGATGAAGTGCGGCGTCAGCCAGGCGCGCCGGGCGTGCGGGCCGAAGCTGAACACCCCGCCGGGGCCGCCGGTGGCCGCGGGGACCATCTTCACCTTCTCCAGGCCCTCCTTCACGCCGTCCGGCGACAGCGGCGTGGCCTTCGACAGGCCACGGGCGATGACGACGCCGAAGTCGTAGCACAGCACGGAGAAGAAGTTCGCCGGCCGGTAGCCGAACCGCGCCTCGAACCGGTCCAGGAAGTCCTGGCCGACGACGTTGTCCTCGTCGTACTGGTCGACGCCGACCCAGCCGGCGATGCTCTTCAGGCCGCCGGGCAGGAACGGCGCCGCCATGAACCCCGAGCTCATCACCTTCACCGGGTCCCAGCCGGTACCGTCCAAGGCCGTGTTGAGGTGGGTCGCGGTCAGCCCCCAGCCGAGGTAGGCGATCGCGTCGGCGCCGGAGGCCTGCAGCCGGGCCAGCGCCGGGCTCAGGTCGGTGTCGAGCATGTTGATCGGTTCCTCGATGGCGATCTTCACGCCGTCGAAGGCACAGGCGTCGCGGAAGAACCGGGTGTACTCCTCCCCCGGCACGCACTTGTCGTAGACGACGGCGACGGACTCGACGCCGCGCACCCCGAGGTAGTTCGACAGCAGGTACGGCTCCTCCGGTAACGAGCCGTTGTTGATGCAGAAGCACCATTCGCCGTACCAGCGGTCGGTGCCGCTCATCGACAGGGTGGGGATGTGGCCGACGTCCTCGACGTAGGGGCGGATCGCCAGCACGTTGTCCGACGCCCACGGACCGAAGATCACCAGGACGCCCTCGGCCTCGAGTTCCTTCCAGGCGTTGAGCACGTCGAAGCTCGTCCCGCGGGGCAGGCCGTCGACGGCCCGCAGCACCAGCTCGACGGGACGGTCGATCTCGCCGTCGGCGTAGGACTCGTCGAACGCCAGCCGCAGCGCGTCGAGCATGACCTGCTGCGACGCCGGCGGCATCAGGAAGTCCTGCAGGACTCCCACCTTCATCGACGACACGGTGACCCCTCTCTCGATGGTTCTGCCTGCCTGGCCCCGAGCCGATGGCGGCCGGGGGCGATCACGGACGCGGCGACTACAGGTGCGGCAGTCACAGGTGCGGCAGTCAAAGGTGCGGCAGTTACAGGTGCAGGGCGCGGGCGACGCGTTCCCGGTGCCACGTCGACCCGCCGTAGCTCAGCTCGAAGGTCTTGCCCCGCCGGGAGTGCAGCTGCAGGTCGTGTTCCATGGAGAAGCCGATGGCGCCGTGCACCTGGTGGGCGTGGACGAACACCCGGCGGATCGCGTCGTTGGCGAACGACTTCGCCGCCGCGACCTCGAAGTCGGCCGCGCCCGGCCCGCCCGGCGTGTCCAGCTTCCAGGCGGCCTGGTAGCACAGGTAGCGGCAGGCCTCCAGGTCGGTGAGCATGTCGACGCAGCGGTGCGCCACCGACTGGAACGCGCCGATCGGCTGGCCGAACTGGCGGCGACTGCGGGCATGCTCGACGCTGAGGTCCAGGGCGCGCTGGGCCCCGCCGATCGCGTAGGCCAGGCTCGCCACGGTCATCCGGTCCAGCGCCGTGGCCAGGGCGGCCCCGGCCGCCGCCGACGCGGCGAGCAGGTCCGCGGCGGCCGACGCGCCGAGCAGGTCCGCGGCGGTCACCTCGACGTCGCGCAGGACGACCTCGAACACCGGCTCGCCGCCGCCGTCGTGCTGGCGGCGCAGGGTCACCCCGGGCGCGCCGGGGTCGACGAGCACGAGGCCGCGTCCGCTGCCCGCACCGGCGCCGTCATCCGTGCCCGGGGTGACTGCGTCGGCGCCCGGGGCGGAGCCGGCGACCTGCGCGCCGACGACATTCACCACGACGACGAGGACGTCCGCGACGTGCGCGTAGGGGACGAGGATCTTCGTGCCGGTCAGCCGGTGGCCGGCGCCGTGCGGGGTCAGGGCGGCGTCCGGTGCACCCCACTCGTCGCGGGCACCCGGCTCCAGCACGGCCACGGTGGCGATGGCCGTGCCGGCGCCGATCGCCGGCAGCCAGCGGGCCCGCTGCGCCGCGCTGCCGGCGAGGTCGATGAGGCCGGCGGCGAACACGGCCGAGGTCAGCAGCGGGGTGGGCATCGCGCCCCAGCCGAGCTGCTCGGCGACCACCGCCAGGTCCAGCACGCCCTGTCCGGCGCCGCCGTGCTCCTCGGGCAGCAGCAGGCCGGTCAGACCGAGGCCGGCCAGCGTCTTCCAGTGCCCGTCGCCGTAACCCCGCTCCGACTTCTCGATCTCGCGGACGACCTCCGGCGGGCACTCGCGCTCGACCAGGTCCCGCACCGTGTCCGCGAGCAGGCGCTGCTCCGCGGTCAACGTCAGATCCATCCCCGCACCTCACTTCTGCGACTAGCGCGACCGCGGCAGACCCAGGGCGGTCTGGGCGACGATGTTCTTCTGGATCTCCAGGGTTCCGGCGCCGATCGTCGCCGGGATGTTGTGCACCCACTGCTGCTTGACCAGCCCGTGCAGCGGGGCGTGCTGGTCGGCGGGAGAACCGAGCCGCCCGCTCGCGCCGAGGATCTCCAGGCCCACGTGCCCGACGGCCTGTTCGAGCAGCGTGGCGTGGATGCGGGCGGTCGAGGCCTCGGCGGCCGGGTTGGCCCCGGCGGCGACCAGCGAGATCGCCCGGTAGGCGAGCAGCTTCGCCGCCTCGCAGCGCACCCGCAGGTCCGCGAGCTTCTGGCGGACGTCGGGTTCGTCCGCGCGGCCGGTCGCGCGGACGTGGTCGCACAGCCGCTCGACGACACGCTGGGCGCGGGCGTAGCGGGGGATGCCGATGCGTTCGAGCGTCAGCCCCGAACCGATCACCCCCCAGCCCTCGTCGAGGGGGCCGAGCAGGCAGTCACGCGGCACCCGGACCTCGTCGTAGAAGACCTCGTTGATCTCGTGCCAGCCGCCCATGCTCTCGATCGGGCGCACCGTGATTCCCGGCGAGGTCATGTCGACGAGCAGGACCGACATCCCCCGGCGCCGGCCGGCGTCCGGATTCGTGCGCACGAGCAGCAGGTTCCAGTCCGCCGGCGAGTCGGCGTAGCTGGACCAGATCTTCTGCCCGGTGACGACGAAGTGGTCGCCGTGGTCGACGGCGCGGGTGCGCAGCGCGGCGAGGTCGGAGCCGGCGTCCGGCTCGGAGAACCCCTGGGTCCAGATGACCTCGCCGCGGGCCATCGGCGGCAGGAACCGGTCCTTCTGCTCCGCGGTGCCGAACTTCATGATGAGCGGGCCGATGTAGTTGAGGTTCATGTACTGCGGTCCGCGCGGCTCGCCGCTGGCGGTCATCAGCTCGCGCAGCAGCGTCTGCTTCCAGACCCCGGCCCCCTGGCCGCCGTACTCCGCCGGCCAGCTCACCGTGAGCAGGCCGGCGCGGCCGAGGTCGCGGCAGAACTCGCGGGTGAAGGCCAGGGCCTCGCGATCCTCGGCGAAGAAGCCCTGCCAGTCCGCGGGCAGCTTCTCGTCGAGCAGCTCGGCGAACCGCCGGCCGAACGCGCGATCGTCCTCGGTGAACGCGAAATCCATGTCCCTCGATCCCTCCATGTCCCTCGATCGCCCCGCGGTCCCTCGGCTGCCCCGCAGTCCGTTGCCGGCCCTCGGTTCCTCGATCGCCCCGCGGTCCCTCGGCCGCCCCGCAGTCCGTTGCCGGCCCTCGGTTCCTCGGTCGCCCCGCGGTCCCTCGGCCACCTGCCGCGCCGGTCGGGGCTCATCGTCACACCCCGACCGGCCTCGGCGTCAGCGCTCGGCGCGGGTCGGCCGGCCCGCTACGGCAGGACGCTGGAGACGTCGAGCGGCTGCTCCGACGTCGGCTTGCCCTTGCTGTCGAGGGTCTGCACGAGCCCGCCGGTGGAGCAGACCGCGGGGGTGATGGAGACCTGCTTGCCGTCGCACTGGAACGTCGCGGTGCCGCCGAGGGGCAGTTTGGTCTTCGGCATCGCCGCGAGCGTCTTCTCGATCCCGGCGGAGGTGACCGGCGCGGTGAGGCCGGCCATCGCCCGGCTGAAGCCGAGCGTGACCACCCAGCCGCCGGCGGTGAGGCTCTTGGCGGTCGGGTCGGTACCGGGCTGGTACTTCTTCATCGCCGCCAGGTACAGCTTGTACTCCGGGTCGGCGACGTTCGTCGTCTGACCGCTGACGACCTTCATCCCGTCGTAGCCACCGGGGATGCCGGCGGCCGCCCCCGGGCTGACGCACTGCGACTGCAGGACGATGCTGCCCGAGTAGCCCAGCGTCTTGAGGGCCTTGAGCACGCCGGTGCAGAACGTCGGGTCGCCGACGAGGTTCACCTGCTCCGGGTTGCCGCCGAGCACGGTCTGCACCTGCGGGGTCGCGTCCGCGGTGCCCGGCGGGATCGGCTGGATCGTCAGGCCGATGTTCGCCTTGGCGTAGAAGATCTTGTCCAGGGAGTTCACCGGCCCGGTCGCGCCCGG
The DNA here is from genome assembly GCF_000058485.1 of Frankia alni ACN14a. Classification (NCBI taxonomy): domain Bacteria; kingdom Bacillati; phylum Actinomycetota; class Actinomycetes; order Frankiales; family Frankiaceae; genus Frankia; species Frankia alni. The sequence goes on along the minus strand of NC_008278.1, from coordinate 3,404,466 downwards.
CACGTCGAGCACGAAGATCGCGGCCTTCTTCACCCCGGCGTCCTTCGCCACCTGCGCGGGCCCCGCCAGGGCCGCGGTCAGCGGGCTGACCAGGATGTAGGCGCCGGACTTGGCGCCCAGCGTGGACTCGTCACCGTTGATGTCGAGCACCAGCGGGACCTTGGCCGCGCTGAGCACCTTGAACACCGGCGTGACGTTGCCGGAGTTGTTCATCAGCACGACCGGGACCTTGGCCGCGGTCATCTGGTTGGCGCAGTCGGTGGCGCCGGCGGGCGTCTGCTTGGTGTCGCAGACCGTCAGCGCCAGGCGGTGGCCGGCGACCCCGCCCTGGTAGTCGTTGAGGTAGGAGGTCGCGGCCTGCGCCGCGGCCACCTCGGTCGAGTTGTCCAGCGTCGTGCCCGACCCGTCGGTGATGAAGCCGATCTTTAACTCGTCGCCGGTGGCGGGTTTCGCCGGCCCCAGCGACTGCGCGGCGGCCGAGTCGGTCGAGCCCGAGCCGGACCCACCGCCCGGGCCGCCGCTCGAGCCGCAGGCTGCCACGCCGACCATCAGTGCCGCCGACATCCCGAGCGCGCAAACGCCCCGCTGTCGCCATCGAGTGCGCGGTCGCATCCGAACGTCCTCCCCACCTGTGCGTGCTGCGCGGATGGCCCCACGCACCGGGCAGCACACAGGTCCGGCGCGCCAGCGGAATATAGCTTAAGGATACGACTGAGGTAAATCAGCCAGCGAGAGATGCGCGTGTCGACTCCGCCTGCCGTCGGACTCGACCCCGCCGACACACGCGGTGACGCCTCGGCCAGCCGCCAACGCTTCGGCCAACCGCCAACGCCTCGGCCACCCGGCGACGCCTCGGCCACCCGGCGACGACCCGGTCACCCAGCGACAAATCAGTCACGGCACGCGACGGAGGAGCGAGGTCGCCGCCGGACGTCGCACAAAACCCGCAGGTCAGCGGCCCGGCGACGGAAATCTGACACCGAGTTCACGAACTCATGTAACGTCGGTTACAGCCGTATAGGAGGAGAAGCCATGCCGCTGCGGGACAGTCACCAGATCGTGTCCGTCGACGACCACCTCGTGGAACATCCCAGGGTCTGGCTGGACAGACTCCCCTCGAAGTTCGACGGTCGCACACCGCGGATCGAGGAGCAGGGCGGCAAGCACGTCTGGGTCTACGACGGCGTCGTGTTCCCCACGATCGGCCTCAACGCCGTCGCCGGGCGCGAGCCGCGGGACTGGGGGGTGGACCCCATGCGCTTCGAGGAGATGATCCCCGGCTGCTACGACCCGGTGGCGCGACTGAAGGACATGGACGTCGACGGCGTCCACGCCGCCCTGTGCTTCCCGTCGTTCCCCGGCTTCGCCGGCGGGGTGTTCCACCGGGCGCAGGACAAGGAGCTGGCGCTCGCCTGCATCCAGGCCTGGAACGACTTCATGGTCGACGAGTGGTGCGCCGCCGCCCCCGACCGCTACATCCCGCTGGCGCTGCTGCCGGTGTGGGACGTCGCGGCCTGCGTCGCCGAGGTCGAGCGGACGGCCGCCAAGGGCGCGCGCACGGTGTCCTTCCCCGACAGCCCCGTCCCGCTGGGCCTGCCCTCCTTCCACAGCAACCACTGGGAACCGCTGTGGGACGTCTGCGAGGCGACCGAGGTCTCGGTCTCGCTGCACTTCGGGTCCGGGTCCTTCGTGCCCGGTTTCTCCTTCGCGGCGGCCAAGCCCGTCCCCGGCGGGTTGACCGCGCCGGACGCGCCGTTCGCGGTGGCGATCGCCTCGTTCGCCACCAACCTGATGTGGACCACCATCGACCTGCTGTTCTCCGGCGTCCTGCAGCGCCACCCCAAGCTGCAGTTCGCGCTGTCCGAGGGCGGCATCGGCTGGCTGCCCTACATCCTGGAGCGCACCGACCAGACCTGGGAGAAGCACCGCTGGTACCAGAAGGACATCGACTTCGACACCCGGCCGTCCGACCTGTTCCGCAAGCACTTCTGGGGCTGCTTCATCGAGGACAAGAGCGGCCTGCGCAACCGGCACGAGATCGGCATCGACCGGATCATGCTGGAGATCGACTACCCGCACTCCGACTCGACCTGGCCCAACAGCCGTAAGATCGCCGCCGACCTCATGAAGGACATCCCCGACGACGAGGTCGCCAAGATCGTCGAGGACAACGCGCGCACCCTGTACCGCTTCCCGCGCTCCTGACGGCACGCACGCCGGCGGCCCCCGCGCCCGCCCCTGGATTCCAGGGGTGGGGACGGGGGCCGTGGTGCGTCGGGTGACCGCCGTTCGGGCAGGCCGGCCGGTCAGGCCAGCCACTCGGGCAGGCCGGCCGGCCGGTCAGGCCAGCCGCTCGGTCCGGTTGCGGAACAGCTTCGCGGAGCCGACGCCGACGAAGGCCGGGCGCGGCTGCACCTGCGGGACCGCGGCCAGCGCCCGCAGCACCACCGCGGAGTAGGGGGCCTCGTCGTCGGTGGGCGTGGCGAACTCGACCCGCCCCACCCCGCTCCACCCCTGCTCGAACGACGTCGAGCCGTGGATGAGCGTCGGGTAGTCGGCGTCCGGGGCGTCGCGGCCGGGGATCGACTTCCAGCCGAAGATCTCCGAGTCCACCGACGCCCGGTTGACCCGGGCGAGCCGGTCGGCCGGCAGCGGGCGCAGCTCGCCGACCTCGCCGCGCAGCAGCAGCGTGCCGTACTCGCGGCAGTCCCACCCGGCCGTGTCACCGTCGCGGGTGAGGCCGGAGACGTCGCCGTAGATCTTCGGGTTGCCGTGCAGCTCCCGGCCCGCGATGATCGGCATCGTGTTGTTCTCCCAGATGACCACCGGGCAGGTCCGGGTCAGCGGCCCGCCGGCGGTGGCCAGCACGGCCGTCACCGCCACGTTGACGAGGTTGTAGCCCCGCCCCCGCATGTAGTCGACGTTCTCGAGCTGCTGGTAGGTGACGCTGAGCACCGGGCGTTCGGCCGGTTCGAAGCAGGGCGGCAGCAGGTGCGCCGCCGCCTGCGGCGTGGTGACGAAGGAGACCACCACCGTCGACTGCCGTTCGACCTCGGTCACGGGGGGCAGGGTCGTCGGCCCGAACCGGAGCCGGTCACCGATCTGCGTGGGCACGCTGTTCTCCTTGTACGACAGCCCCAGGGGGGACGGTTAGAGGACGGCCGACTTCTCCTTCAGGGCAATGATCTGGTCCCAGTCGAGGCCGAGCTCGAGCAGGATCTCCTCGGTGTGCTCGCCGTGCTCCGGGGCGGGGCTCAGCGGCGGCACCCGGTCGTCGTACTGCACCGGGTTCGAGGCCAGGGCGTAGCTGGTGCCGGCGGCGTTGGTCACCTCGGTGACGTAGCCGTTGGCCTGCACCTGCGGGTCGTCGTGCAGCTCCAGCGGTGACTTCACCACCGACCAGACCCCCTCGATCTTGCCGAACCGCTCCTGCCAGTAGGTCAACGGGTGGGCCGCGAACGCCTCCCGGATCGTCGCGATGCACTCCCGCCGGTTGTCGAAGCGCGCCTTCGCGTCGACGTAGCGGGGGTCGTCGAGCAGGTCCGGGCGCTCGAGCGCCGCGCAGAACTCCGGCCAGTGCCGGTCGGCCTGCAACAGGGAGAACCACAGGAAGCGGTCGTCGCCGGTCCGGTAGACGTTCGTCAGCGGGTTCGGCATCTCGGCGATGTCGAAGCGTTGCATCGTCGGCTGGTTCAGGATCTTGGAGCCGACGACGTCGAGGGACATGCCCCACATCGCCGAGGCGAGCAGGGAGACGTCGACGGTGCTGGCGGTGCCGGTGCGCTCGCGGTGGAACAGCGCGCCGACCACCCCGGCGGCCAGGTTGAACCCGGAGGTGTAGTCGCCGAACGCGGGGCGCATGAACGGCGGGTAGGACTCCGGTGACGCCAGCGCGTAGGCGATCCCGCCGCGGGCCCAGTAGGAGGCGACGTCGTAGCCGCCCAGGTTGGCGTCGGGGCCGTGCGCGCCCTGCCCGTGGCCGCGGGCGTAGATGATGTCCGGGTTGGCCTCCCGGATCTTCTCCACCCCGACGCCGAGGCGCTCGCAGGAGTCCGGCAGCAGGTTGGTGAGGAAGACGTCGGCACCCTCGACCAGCTTGTAGAGCAGCGCGAGCCCGTCCGGGGTCGCGACGTTGAGCCCGATGCTGCGCTTGCCGCGGTTGCACTGCTCGATGAGGTGGTTGACCCCGTCGAGGCCGGCGAGCATCCCGGAGGCGATCAGGCCGCGCTGAGGGTCGCCCGTCTCGGGATGCTCGATCTTGATCACGTCGGCACCCCAGTCCGCGAGCACGGCGCCGGCGGCGGGGACGAAGGTCCACGCCGCCAGCTCGACGACCTGGATGCCCTCCATGATGCCTGTCATGTCTCCTCTTCCCCGGCTCGCGGGCCGCCCGGCGTCCGTCGCCGTGGCCAGACCCCCACGCCGCGGTTCCGGTCACCCCGGATTTCCGTTGGATAATTAGACTAATTAGTTCGGAAGCCGAAGACAAGCGCCCGCCGCCCGGCATCCCCGGTCGTGCGCTCACCCTGCGCACCCTCTCCACACCGCCCCGTGCAGCCCGCGCACCCCTCCGCACCGCCCTACGCCCGCCGGGCATCGCGAGCAGGAACGGACACCACCCCGGAGTCGGGCTCGCCGCGGCCCACGGGGGCCTCAGCCCCAAGGGCATCGGGGTCACGAACCGGGATGATCCTACGCTTCAGTCAGATGATTTGAATCCTCACCGGTCGGGCACCTGGATGCGCGGGCTTACCCGCTGGTCAGACGTGTGGACCTCCGCCGAGCCCACGGAGGATCTTCGTGACTCATCCCACAAGTTGCGGTAAATTCCTCTAACTCAGTCAGACCTATCTGCGGGCGGCGCCGGCCAGTACCGGATCCAGCGGCCCGATCGCCCCCGCCTGCCCCGCCTGCCCGCGCCGACTCCCGCAGCCCGCTGACCGCTGCCAGCAGCCCGCTGCCCGCAGCCGGTGCGCCCCGGCCGATCCGGGGTGCGCGTCGAAAGGACGGACATGGTTCAGCATCTGGTCTTCCTGTGCCTGGGCATCGGGAACGGCTCGGTGTTCGCCGCCCTCGCCCTCGCGCTGGTGGTGACCTACCGCAGCTCGGGGGTCGTCAACTTCGCGACCAGCGGGCTCGCGCTCTACGCGGCCTACACCTATGCCCTGCTACGCCAGGGCAAGTTCATGATCCTCATTCCCGGGCTGCCGAAGACCGTCGACCTGGGTTCGCAGCTCGGCCTGGCCGCGGCGATGGCGCTCTCCCTGGCGATCACCGGCGTGCTCGGGCTCCTGCTGTACCTGGTCGTGTTCCGGCCGCTGCGGACCGCCCCGCCGGTTGCGCGGGCCGTCGCCTCGATCGGCGTGTCGGTGGTCTTCACCGGGCTCACCGCCGCCCGGCTCGGCACGACCCCGCTGTCCGTGGAGCCCATCTACCCGTCCAGGCTCTGGACGCACGGCTCGTTCCGGGTCGCCTCCGACCGCGTCTACTTCGCGCTGACGATCCTGGCGGTCGCGCTGGCGCTCGGCGCGCTGTACCGGTTCACCCGGTTCGGCCTGGCGACGCGCGCCGCGGCGGAGACGGAGAAGGGCGCCTACCTCAGCGGCATCTCCCCCGACCGCATCGCCGCCCTGAACTGGATCATCGGCGCGCTGGTCGCCGGGCTCGCCGGCATCCTCATCGCCCCGATCGTGCCGCTGGTGCCGGTGGCCTACACGCTGTTCATCGTGCCGGCGCTCGCCGCCGCCATCCTCGGCCGGTTCCAGTACCTGGTCCCGGCGGTCGTGGGCGGGCTGGCCATCGGCATGCTGCAGTCCGAGACGCAGCACCTGGAGAGCCTGCACCACTGGCTGCCCTCCTCGGGGCTGCCCGAACTGATCCCCCTCGTGCTGATCCTGATCGTGCTGGTCGTCCGGGCCCGCGCGCTGCCGGAACGCGGGGCGGTCATCCTCAGTTCGCTCGGCCGCGCCCCTCGACCCGCGCACATCCGGCTGAACCTGCTGGTCTTCGGCGCCCTCGCCGTCATCGGGTTGTTCGTGCTGCAGGGGCAGTGGCTGACCGCGCTCATCACCAGCCTGGTCTTCGGGGTGATCGCGCTGTCCATGGTCGTGGTCACCGGCTACGCCGGCCAGGTCTCGCTCACCCAGCTCCCCCTCGCCGGCGCCGCCGGCTTCCTCGTCGGCCCGCTGACCGACGACTGGCACCTGCCGTTCCCGGTGGCGCCGCTGGTCGCGGCCCTGTTCGCGATGGTGCTCGGCGTGGTCATCGGCCTGCCGGCGCTGCGGGTGCGGGGCCTGACGGTCGCGGTGGTGACGTTCGCGCTCGCCTACGCGCTGGAGGCGATCTGGTTCCGCAACAGCGACATCGTGCCGAGCAGCGGCGTCGACGTGCCCAGCCCGTCGCTGTTCGGCTGGGACCTGGGGATCGGCTCGGGGCCGTCGTATCCCCGGGTGCGCTTCGGCCTGCTCTGCCTGGTCGTGCTCGCGCTGACCGCGGTCGCCGTGGCCCGGCTGCGCACCAGCCGGCTGGGTTCGCAGATGCTCGCCGTGCGGGCCAACGAACGCTCGGCCGCCGCGGCCGGCATCAACGTCACCCACATCAAGATCGTCGCGTTCGCGATCGCCTCGTTCATCGCGGGCGTCGGCGGCTGCCTGGTCGGCTACCAGCAGGGCAACATCACCTTCGACCCGGTCAGCGCGTTCTCCGGCCTGGCCCTGTTCACCACCGTGTACATCGCGGGCATCACGTCGGTGTCCGGCGGCGTGCTGGCGGGCTTCCTCGCCGTCGAGGGCCTGTCCTACCTGATCATCGACAAGATCTTCTCCACCGGCCTGTGGTACGACGTGCTCAGCGGGGTCGGCGTCGTCCTCACCGTGGTCCTCAACCCGGAGGGCATCGTCGGGCCGGTGCACTCCTACGCCGAGCGCCGCCGGCGCCGCGGCCTCGGCGCGCCGGTGCTGGGCTCGCACGCCGCCCCGGTGCCCGCGCAGACGCGCCCGGCTCCGGTCCTCGGGCCCGACGTGCTGACCGTGCGCGGGCTGACCGTCCGCTACGGCGGCGTGGTCGCCGTCGACGACGTCTCGTTCGCCGCGCCCGAGGGGGCGATCGTCGGGCTGATCGGCCCGAACGGCGCCGGCAAGACCACGCTGATGGACGCGATCAGCGGCTTCGTCTCCTGCGCCGGCACGGTGGAGCTGGCCGGGACGCCCGTCGAGCGCCTGGCCCCGCACGAGCGCGTCCGCGCCGGCCTCGGCCGTACCTTCCAGGCCATCGAGCTGTACGAGGACCTGTCCGTCGCGGAGAACGTCAGCGTCGGCACCACCGCGCTGCGCGGGCGTGGCGGTGGCGGGCGCGACGGCGGGCGCGACGGCGGCGGGCGCGACGGTGCGCACCGCGACGTCGAGGCCACCCTGGCGCTGCTGGGGCTGGCGGAGGTGCGCGACCGGCCCGCCGGCGAGCTGTCCCAGGGGCAGCGCCAGCTCATCTCCATCGCGCGCGCCCTGGCCGGCAACCCGCGGGTCCTCCTGCTCGACGAGCCCGCCGGCGGCCTGGACACGACCGAGAGCCAGTGGCTCGGCGAACGGCTGCGCGACATCCGCGACTCCGGCGTCACCATCCTGCTCATCGACCACGACATGAGCCTGGTCCTCGGTCTGTGCGACCACATCGAGGTGATCAACTTCGGGTCGGTCATCGCGTCGGGACCACCTGCGGAGATCCGCTCCGACCGCCGCGTCGCGGCGGCCTACCTGGGCAGCACCCACGCGGCGGAGGTGCCGGCATGACGACGACTCTCGACTCTCCCGGTCCCGGCGGCCCCGATCCGGCCGGCCCTGGCGCGGTCACCGGGACCGCGGTCCTGCGCACCCGCAACCTGGTGTGCGGCCACGGCCGGGTACCGGTGGTCCGCGGCCTCGACCTCGACCTCGACCGGGGCTCGGTGCTCGCCGTCCTCGGTCCGAACGGGGCCGGCAAGACGACGCTGATGACGACCCTCGCCGGCCTGCTGCCGCGCCTGGGCGGCGAGGTGCTCGTCGAGGGGCAGCCGCTGCCCAACGCCCGACCGGCCGCGACCAGCCGGGCGGGGATGGTGCTGGTCTCGGACGACCGGGCGCTGTTCTCCGGGCTGTCGGTCCGGGAGAACCTCACGATCGCCCGCCGGCGGGGCGGCCCGACCGTCGGCGAGGCGCTGGAGGTGTTCCCGGCCCTGAAGCGGCGCCTGTCGGTCAACGCCGGCGCCCTGTCCGGCGGAGAGCAGCAGATGCTGGCCGTGGCCCGCGCCCTGGTGCAGAACCCGCGCATTCTGCTCGTCGACGAGATGAGCATGGGCCTCGCGCCGGTGATCGTCGAGGAGCTGCTGCCGGTCGTGCGGCGCATCGCCGACGACACCGGCGCCGTCGTCGTGCTCGTCGAGCAGCACGTGCACCTGGCGTTGGAGGTCGCCGACCGGGCGATCGTGCTGGTCCACGGAGACGTCACCCTCAGCGGCGACGCGGCCGCACTTGCCCGGGACCCGCAGCAGCTCGAGGCCGCCTACCTCGGCACCGTCGAACCCGCCCCCGCACCCGGTTCACCGGCCACCGGGTCCGCCGCCACCGGGGCTGCCTGACCTCGGTGGCCGGGCCCGGGCCACCGGACGCGGACCAGGCCCGGCCACCGAGAGGTCCCGGCCACCGAGAGGGCCCGGCCGCAGAGAGGTCCCGGCCGCAGAGAGGTCCCGGCACCGAGAGGGCCCGGCCGCAGAGAGGGTCGCGGCCGCAAAGAAGCCTAGACCGCCGCGGGGCGTGGCCCCCGAGGCGGCGCCGCTCAGCTCATCATCTCGACGACGGTGGTGGCCAGCGGGCCTTCCAGGTAGTGGCGGGTGGCCTCGTCGAGGTGGCGCAGCCACAGCCGGTGGACGAGGTCGGGGCGGCCCCGCTTGATCAGGTCGACCAGGCGCACGTGGCTGCGATGCACCTCCACGGTCTCCTTGCGGGTCTGCCCCTGGTCGACGTTCAGCGCGTAGCGCCGCCGGGCGGTGCCGACGATGTGGTACATCATGTCGAGCATCACGGCGAGGGTCTGGTTGTCGGCGAGCTCCGCCATCAGCCGATGGAACTCCTCGTCGTGCACGATGAAGGCCGACGGCTCGTCCAGGTGCGCCTCGGCCCTGGCCAGGCACTCCTCCAGCCGGGCGATGTTCTCCGGCGTCGCCGAGGTCGCGACCAGCCGCGCCAGCGGGGCCTCCACCTCGGCCCGGGCCCGATAGACGTCGGCCATCGTGGTCCCGCGGTATTCCAGCACGTAGCCGACGTAGCGGGCGGCGACGTCGCCGTTGGGGATCTGCACCCGGGCCCCGCCGTGCACGCCGCGCCGCACGGTGATCAGCGACTCCGACTCCAGGATGCGGAACGCCTCGCGCAGCGTCGGCCGGCTGACGTGGAACTGCTCCATGAGGGCCGACTCCGAGGGCAGGAGATGGTCCTCGAGGAGCTCGCCGGTGATGATCTGCCGACGAATCGTCGCGGCCACGAGCTCAGCCGCCTTGGGTACCCGAATACCGGCGGTCGTCACAGCCGTCATCCCTCGTCTCTGCGGCTCCCCGGCGCGGGCCCGCAAACGGGGCGGAGCCGCGGCGTACGAGAGCCGACCTGGGCCGAAATTGTCTACCGGAATTGTGGACTCTACATCTTTGACGTCAGCACCGATCGCAGCCGACCACCCACACCGGCCCGCGTCACCGCGCTGCGACTCCCGGCCCCCGACGGCCGGCCGCCCCGAGCCCAGCACGGCCACGGCCACGGCCACGGCCCGCGCTGCGCCGCACAGTCTGCCGAGCCGCGCCGGTGACCCACGATCCGCCGCCCATTCTAGGCCCTGCAGCCCGACCGACGGCGACGGAGGAGCACCCTCAAACGGTTATATGAATCACAGAATTATGTACTCGTGCCGACTCTCCGTCATCACCGTCCGGTCGATCCAGCCGGACAGGACCGAGCCAGGGCGGACCAGCGGGCCACCCGGCGGGACGGCGGCGCGCGGCCAGGCCCGCTCGCGTCGGCGGCTCCACCGGCGCGGCATCGGTGGACAGCATCGGAGCAATAAAGTTAGATGAATGTGCTCCGTAAGCTGATGTAGGTCTTTAACGAGCCGGTGGACGCCGGGTCAGAGGGACAATGTGAAGATCACGGGTCTCGCACTCGCGCTGCTGGACATCCCGGCGCGGTACACCCAGGAGTACAACCGCTGGTACGACCTCGACCACCTGCCCGAGCACGTGGCCAAGGCCGACGTCGTCGCCGGTCGGCGGTACGTGGCGACCCCGGCCACCCGGGCCACGCCCGGGACACTGGCGGGCGAGCTCACCAGCGGCCACCCGCCCTACGCGACCATGTACCTGTTCGGCGGCCCGCTCGACTTCATGTCCGAGCAGGCGTTCGCCGGCTGGCGCGACACCGACCGCGCGATCACCCGGGCGGGGCGCTTCTGGCGGCAGGGCCGGCCGGTCTTCACGAGCTGGTGGCGGCTGACGGCGGCGCACACCCGCCCGTCGATCGACGTCTCGGCCGACGCCGTCCCTCACCTGGCCCACCAGGGGGTCGTCGTCAGCATCGGCCGAGCCGGCCCCGGCGGACGCCCGGCGGCGCTGGACTGGTGGGAGCGTACCCAGCGCGACGACCTGTACGAGCTGCCCGGCCTGCTGGGGACCCTGCAGCTCGAACCGGTGGAGACCGGCGAGCAGGACCTGGTGCTGCACGTCCTGCTGTGCGCGCAGCCGGCGGCCGAGGTCCTCGCCGGACTCACCGCCGTCCGCAACCGCCAACGCCTCACCGGCCGGTTCCCCGCCCACGGCGGCGCCCACGAGACGCTCGCGCTGCTGCCCTACGAGCGGATCATCCCGCTCCAGTACGACTTCGACATGGGCGAGCCCGCCGAATCCGCCGCATCCACCGCATCCGCCCAGCCCGCCGCACCCACGCCCACGCCCGCGGGCCGGCCGTGATGCGCTTCATGGCCGAGTACAACGTCCGCAGCGATCCGGACGCCGGCTGGCTGGACCCGGACAACGTGGCCACCTTCGCGCGGACGCTGGAGGAGGTCGGCTTCGGCGCGCTGGCGTTCACCGACCACCCGGCGCCCAGCGCGAAGTGGCTGGCGGCGGGCGGACACGAGACGTTCGACCCGTTCGCGGCGCTCACGTACTGCGCGGCCGTCACCCGGCGAATCCGGCTGATGACGCACCTGGCGGTCGTGCCGTACCGCAATCCCCTGCTCCAGGCCCGGTCGATGACCACCGTCGACGTGCTCTCCGGCGGGCGGGCGATCTTCGCGCTCGGCACGGGCTACCTGCGCTCCGAGTTCGCCGCCCTCGGCGTGGACGCCCACGAGCGCAACGAGCTGTTCGACGAGGCCGTGGAGGTCATCCGCAAGGCCTGGACGCAGGACGTCGTCGAGCACACCGGCCGGCACTTCCACGCCACCGGGCAGGCCATGCTGCCCCGACCGGTGCAGCGCCCGCACCCCCCGCTGTGGCTCGGCGGCAACAGCGGGCTCGCACTCGACCGGGTGGCCCGGTTCGGCCAGGGCTGGGCCGCGCTCGTCGGCTCCCCGCAGCTCGCCCGCAGCGCGCGCACGACGTCGATCACCTCCACCGCGCAGCTCGCCGACCGCATCCGGGAGCTCGAACGTCGCCTGCACGCCCGCGGGCGCACGCTGGCCGAGATCGACGTCCTCGCCCCCACGCCCGCCGGCGTGCTCGCGAACGGGTGGTCGCCGGCGCAACGCCTCGACGAGCTGGCCCGCCTGCGCGAGGCCGGGGTGACCTGGGCCGGCGTCGTGCTGCCGGGCGGCGGGTTCGCCGCCGCGATGGACAGCGTCCGCCGCTTCGGCGCCGAGGTCGTGCCCGCCCTGACGCCATCTGACGACCATCGGAGGACAACGTGCTGCTAGATCTCGCCGGTACCGGCGCGCCGGCCTTCCTCGCCCCCCGGCAGGTGCTGACCGGCGCGGGGTCCGCCGCCACGGCGGGGGCGGCCCTGCGTTCCTGGGGGGTGGCCCCGGGGCGGGTGCTCGTCGTCGCCGACCGGGTGGTGTCCGAGGCGGGGCTGCTCGCCACCGTGGTCGGCGGCCTGGCGGACGCCGGCTTCGGGGTGACGGTGTTCGACGAGGTGGCCGGCGAGCCCACCGACACCGTGGTCGCCCGGGCCGCCGAGCTCGCCCGCGCCCACGCGGTGTCGGCCGTCGCCGGCGTCGGCGGCGGCAGCGCGCTCGACCTCGCCAAGGCCGTCGCCCTGCTCGCGACGAACACCGGCGGGATCGCCGACTGGGTCGGCGTGGTCGAGCCGCCGGTACCGGTCGCGCCGCTGCTGCTCGTGCCGACCACCACCGGTACCGGCTCCGAGGCGACCCGCATCTCGATGATCACGATCGGCGGCGCAAAGAGCATCCTGAGCTGCGCCCAGTTCGTCCCGCTCGTCGCCGTCCTCGACGCCGACCTGGTGGCCGACCTCCCCGCGGCCGTGGTGGCCTCGACCGGCATGGACGCGATCGCCCACGGCGTCGAGTCGATGCTGTCGACCACCCGCACCGCGCTGACCCTGGCGGTGGCCACCGAGGCGGTGGCGATCCTCACCGCCAGCCTCGAACGGGCCGCCCTCGACGGCGACCGGGCCGCCCGGGGACGCGTGCTGTACGCCTCCCACCTGTCCGGGCTGGCGCTCAATGCGGGGGTCGTGCTCGGGCACAGCCTGGCCTACGTCATCGCCCGGCACGCGCCGATGCCGCACGGGACGAGCTGCGCGCTGGCCCTGCCCTACTGCCTGGCCTACGACCGCGACGTGCCCGAGGCCCTGGCCGCGCACATCGCGCGGACCGTCACCGCCGGGGAGAGCACGCGGCTGCGGGCGGCGGCGGAGCGGGTCGACGACCTCGCCCAGCGGCTCGGCCTGCCCCGCTCGCTCGACGCCGTCGGCATCTCCGCCGACCTGCTGGCCCAGATGGCCGCGGAGACCGTCCGCGACTTCCCGCGCCCCACGAACCCGGTCCCGATGGCGACGGCGCCGGTGCACCGCCTGCTCACCACGATGCACCGCGGCAGCGTCGACGACGCGTGGGAGCTCGACCTCACCCCGAACCCGGACCCGAACCCCACCTCGGATGGAGTGGCCGCGTGACCACCACAAGCGATCGTCCCGTCCTCGTCGCCGGCGCCTGGGACGCCGGCGCGCACGACACCTGGATCCCCGTACTCGACCCCGCGGACCTGCGCCGCGTCGTCGCCCGGGTGCCCGCCCTGGACGCCGCCGACATCGCCCGCACCTACGACGCCGCCGAGGCCGGCGCCCGCTCCTGGCGCGCCGCCGGGCCCCTCGAGCGCGGCGCGGTGCTGCTGCGCGCCGCCGGCCTGCTGCGCGAACGCGCCGCCGACATCGCCCGCGACCTCGTCCTGGAGATGGGCAAGACCCTCGCCGAGGCCACCGGCGAGGTGGGAAAGGCCGCCGACTTCTTCGAGTACTACGGCAGTATGGCCCGCGCGCCCCACGGCTACGAGTTGCCCGACGGCCGGCCGAACACCAGCATCGCCGTGCGCTACGAACCCGTCGGGATCGTGCTGGCCATCACGCCGTGGAACGACCCGCTGCTGACCCCGGCCCGCAAGCTCGCCCCGGCGCTCGGCGCCGGCAACGCGGTGGTGCTCAAGCCCGCCACCGACACCCCGCTGGTCAGCCTGCACCTCGCCCACGCGCTGCTCGACGCCGGGCTGCCCGCGAACGTGCTGTCCGTGGTGACCGGCCGCGGCCGCGACATCTCCGGCCCCCTGCTGGCCGACCGCCGCCTCGCCGCGGTCACCTTCACCGGCAGCAACGAGGTCGGGCTGGCCATCATGCGCACCGTCGCCGGGCGCAACCTGCGGGTCCAGACCGAGATGGGCGGGAAGAACGCCACCGCGGTGCTCGCCGACGCCGACCTCGACCTCGCCGCCGACACGATCGCCGCCGCCGCCTTCGCCCAGGCCGGGCAGCGCTGCACCGCGACGAGCCGGCTCGTCGTCGACGGCGCGGTCCGCGACGACCTGCTAGCGGCGCTGGGCCGCCGCGTCGCCGCGCTGCGGCTGGGCCCCGGCCTCGACGCGGGCACCACCATGGGCCCGGTGGTGAACACCTCGCAGCGCGACTCGGTGCTCGACCACGTCGCGCGGGCCCGCGCCGAGGGCGCGACGCTGCTCGCCGGCGGCGGCACCCCGGCGGACGACGGGCTGCGCCACGGCTGCTTCGTCGAACCCACGATCCTCGGCGACGTCACGCCGGCGATGTCGATCTGGCGCGACGAGGTCTTCGGCCCCGTCCTCGCGGTGCGCACCGTCGACGGCTTCGACGAGGCCGTCGACGCGGTCAACGACTCGGTCTACGGCCTGTCGGCGTCGCTGTTCACCCGGGACCTGGGCGCGGCCCACCTGTTCCTCGACCGGGCCGACGCCGGCCAGGTCGCGGTGAACCTGCCCACCTCCGGCTGGGACGTGCACCATCCCTTCGGCGGCTTCCGCGAGTCCGGCTCGCCGTTCAAGGAGCAGGGCCTCGAGGCGCTGCACTTCTACCGCCGGGCCAAGACCACGGCCATCCGGTTCCGGTGACGGGGGCGCTGGCGGGACGCACGGTGCTGGTCACCGGCGCCGGGCGGGGCCTGGGGCGGGCCATGGCGCTGGGCGTCGCGCAGGCCGGTGCCACGGTCGTCGCAGTGGCCCGCACGGCGGGTGAACTCGCCGAGACGGCGGCGTTGGCCGAGCCCGGCCGCGTCCACGTGCTGCCCTGGGACCTCGCCGCGCCCGACACCGCCGACGACCTCGTCGCCGGCGCGCAACGGCTGGCCGGACCGCTGCACGGCGTCGTGCACGCCGCCGGGATCCAGCACCGGGCGCCGGCGGCGGACTTTCCCGCCGACGCCTGGGCGCGCATCCTGACGGTCAACCTGAGCGCACCGTTCTTCCTGAGCACCGCGGTGCACCGGGCGCAGGCGGCCCGGGGCGAGTCCGGCAGCCACGTGTTCATCGGGTCGTTGGCGAGCTCGATCGGGCTGCGCAATGTCGCCGCCTACGCCGCCAGCAAGGCCGGCGTCCTCGGCGTCGTGCGCACGCTCGCGGTGGAGTGGGCGGCGAGCGGCGCCCGGGTGAACTGCGTGGCCCCCGGCTACATCCGCACCGCGCTGACCGAGGACCTGTTCGCCGACGCCGAGCGCGCCGCCTGGGTCGCCGGACGCATCCCCATGGGCCGCCTCGGCGAACCCGCGGACCTCGCCGGTGCCGTCGTGTTCCTGCTCGCCGAGGCGTCGGCGTACATCACCGGACAACTGATCAACGTCGACGGAGGGTGGCTCGCCGGATGAGCGTGTCGGAGGATCGCGGCGGGCGGGCGACGTTCGGGGTCGTGGGGGGCGGCATCATCGGGCTGGCCGTGGCCCGCGAGCTCGCGCTGCGTCACCCCGGCGCCGAGGTCGTCGTCGTCGAGAAGGAGTCGCGCCTCGCGGCCCACCAGACCGGGCACAACAGCGGGGTCATCCACGCCGGGCTGTACTACCAGCCCGGCTCCCTCAAGGCGACGCTGTGCCTGCGCGGCGGCGCGCTGCTGCGGGAGTTCAGCCAGCAGCACGGCATCGGCTTCCAGGAGCTCGGCAAGCTCGTCGTGGCCACGAACGACGCCGAGCTCGAGCAGCTGGCCGTCATCGAGGACCGCGCCCGGCGCAACCGGGTACCCGACCTGGTCCGCCTCGACCGGGCCGGGATGGCCGAGATCGAGCCGCACATCACCGGGATCGCCGCACTGCACTCCCCGCACACGGCGATCATCGACTACGGGGCGGTGTGCGAGGCACTGGCGGCGGACCTCACCGCACGGGGCGGTCGGGTGCTGCTGTCCAGCCCCGTCACCGCCATCCGGGACCAGGGCGATCGGGTCGCCGTCACCGCCGGCGGGCGCATCCTGCACGTCGACCGGCTCGTCGCGTGCGGCGGGCTGTCCAGCGACGCCCTGGCCGCGATGGTCGGCGACCCGGGCGACGTGCGGATCATCCCGTTCCGCGGCGAGTACTACCACCTGCGCGCCGGGCTGCGCGACCGGGTGCGCGGCCTGGTCTACCCGGTGCCGGACCCGCGCTACCCGTTCCTCGGGGTGCACCTGACCCGCGACCTGACCGGCGGCGTCCACGTCGGCCCGAACGCCGTGCTCGCCCTCGCCCTGGAGGGCTACCGCTGGCGCGACGTCAACCCGCGCGACCTCGCCCGGGTCCTGGCCTGGCCGGGGATGCGCCGGCTGGCCCGCGAGCACTGGCGCAACGGCCTGGCGGAGATGGCCGGCTCGCTGTCCCGGCGCCGCTTCGCCGCCGCGGTGCGCCGCTACCTGCCGCAGGTGCGGGCCGGCGACCTCACCCGGGCGCCGGCGGGCGTGCGGGCGCAGGCCGTGCGTCGCTCGGGCGAGCTCGTCGACGACTTCGTGATCCGCACCAGCGGGCGGGTCACGGTGGTGCGCAACGCCCCGTCCCCGGCCGCCACGTCGTCGCTGGCGATCGCCGAGCACATCGTCGGCGAGCTCGCCGTCACCGGAGGCGCCCGCCCCTGACCGGCTGGTGACGGTCCGCCGCCATTCGGACGCGCATCTCGCCCCGGTGCGCGGCAGGATGGCGACATGAGTGGAACCAGCACCGCGGGGCCGGGCGCCCCCTCCCACCCGGCGGAGAGCCACGCGCACGTCCGGGGCGCCGAGCTCGCCTACACCGACGCCGGCGCGGGCCCCCTCACCGTCTACGCCCACGGCCTCACCCAGAGCCGCGCGTCGGAGGCCGCGTCGGGCCTGTTCGACTGGGCACCCGTCGTCGCCGCGGGCCGGCGCCTGGTGCGCTACGACGCCCGGGGCCACGGGCGGTCCACCGGCGACCCGGTCCCGGCGCAGTACACCTACTCGCAGCTCGCCGAGGACCTGCTCGCGCTGCTCGACCAGCTCGCCGGGCCCGCGCCGGTGGCCGGGATCGGCTCGTCGATGGGCACCGCCACGCTGCTGCACGCCGCCGTGGCCGCGCCGGGCCGCTTCGACCGGCTGGTGCTGACCGCACCGCCGACCGCCTGGGCGACCCGGCCAGCCCAGGCCGACCTGTACCGGCGGGGCGCCGACCTCGTGGAGACGCGCGGCCCGGCGCTGTTCGCCGAGCTCGCCGCCGGCGCGCCCGTACCCCCGGTCTTCGCCGACGTGCCCGGCTATCCGCCGGCACCCGACGTCAGCGAGAAGCTCTTCCCGTCGGTCCTGCGCGGCGCCGCCGACTCCGACCTGCCCGCCGAGCAGGCCCTGGCCACCATCGACATTCCCGTCCTGATCCTGCCCTGGGCCGGCGACCCGGGCCATCCCGTCTCCACCGCCGAGCGGCTCGCCGCCCTCATCGACGGCGCCCAGCTCCAGGTCGCCGAGACCGGCGCGCAGCTGGCGAGCTGGGGCGCCCTGGCCGCGGACTTCCTCGGCTCGGGCAGGGGCGCGGGCAGGGGCGCGGGCAGCGCCTGATCACCGCCCCGGCCCCTCCCCCACAGCCAGATGCTGCCGGCGGCACAGGTGCTGGAGGTTGATCGGCCACCGCGCCGGCTGCAGGGCCACCGACCTCCAGCGATCCGCGCCCAGGCCGCGACCGCCCAGGAACCACGACCGCCCAGAACCACGGTCCGGGAACAGCACGGTCCGGGAACAGCATGGGAATCCCACGACCGCCTCCGGTTTCCCGGCCGGATGGCGGCCAGATCGTGCCGAGGTTTAGGCACGGTTTTTCGCCCAAAAACCGTGCCTAGCCCTCGGCACGATTCTGTAGTCAGGGAACGTCGGAAAGTGCCCGGCTCTCGGCGGCAGGCGGCAGGCGGCAGGCGGCAGGCGGCAGGCGGCAGGCGGCAGGCGGCAGGCGGCAGGCGGCAGGCGGCAGGCGGCAGGCGGCAGGCGGCAGGCGGCAGGCGGCAGGCGGCAGGCGGCAGGCCAGTATCGGGGCCGCCCGGCTACCGCCCCGCGACGCTCTCCACGGCATGCAGCAGGTGCTCGGCATGGCGCAGGATCGGCGCGTCGACCATCCGGCCCTCGAAGGCGAACACGCCCACGCCCGCCTCGCCCGCCGCCGCCAGCACGCGCCGCGCCCAGGCCACCTCGTCCGCCGACGGCGCGAAGGCCGCCCGGACCACCGGGACCTGCTTCGGGTGGATGCAGGCCTTGAGACCGAAGCCGCTGGCCGCGGCGTCGCGCGCCTCGGCGGCCAGCCCGTCCAGATCGGCGATGTCCAGATAGACGGCGTCGATCGCCTGGCGCCCATGCGCACCGGCGGCGAGCAGGATGGCCGCGCGGGCGTGGCGGGCGACGTCGCGGTAGCGCCCGTCGTCGAAGCGGCTCGACCGGCCGCCCAGCCCGGCGACGAGGTCCTCCGCGCCCCACATCAGGCCGACGACGTTCGCCGCCGCGGCCAGCTCCGGCGCCGCGAGCACCCCGCGGGCCGTCTCGCACAGCGCGATGACCGCGAAGCCGGCGAGCCGCTCGACCTGCGCCGCCGACTCCGCCTTCGCCAGCATGACCAGGCGCACGCCCGTCCCGTCCAGGGCCGCGAGGTCCGCGGCGAAGTCCTGGGTGCCGGCCGGGCTGACCCGTACGACGGTGCGGGCCGGGTCGAGGGTTGGCAGGGCGGCCACCAACGCCTCCCGGGCCGCGGGCCGCGCCGGGGGCGCCACGCCGTCCTCCAGGTCGAGGATGACGAGGTCCGCGGAGTCCGCCGCCCGGGCGAAGCGCTCCGGACGGTCGGCGGGGCAGAACAGCAGCGTCGTGCCGGTGAGCCCCGCCGTACCCGCCGATCCAGCCGTACCCGCCGATCCAGCCGCACCCGCCGATCCAGCCGCACCCGCCGACTCAGCCGACATCCGACCGCACCCCGTCCCGCGTGGCCGCGCCCGCGTCCACGGGGCGCAGGAGCATCAGCGCCGAACGGGTCGCCGTGGCGACCACGACGCCGTCCTGGTTGCGCGCCGTGTGCTCGAACTCGACGACGCCCGTGTCCGGCCGGCTGCTCGACAGCCGCCGGCTGCGCACGACCGTCTCCGCGTAGAGGGTGTCGCCCACGAACACCGGCGCGGGGAAGCGCACCGCGCCGAAGCCGAGATTCGCCACCGTCGTGCCCTGCGTCAGCTGTGCCACCGACAGCCCCACCAGGGTCGACAACGTGAACAGGCTGTTGACCAGCCGCTGCCCGAACGGCTGCGTCGCACTCCAGGCCTCGTCGAGGTGCAGGGCCTGCATGTTCATCGTCAGCGTCGTGAACAGGGTGTTGTCGGCCTCGCCCACCGTGCGGCCCGGCCGGTGCCGGTACACGACCCCCTCGGCCAGCTCGTCGTAGTAGAGCCCGCGCTGCTCGATGACGGGCCGGCCGTTCACGGGCTGGCCGTTCACGGGCTGGCCGTTCACGGGCCGGCCGTCCACCGCGGCGGCCATCAGCGGGCACCCGTCGTGGCGGGCGGACGACCGACGTGCGGCCTGCCGGCACGGGAGACCGAAGCGCGCATGATCACTCTCCTCTGGTCCAGGGCGAGCGCACGCGGCTTCACCTCGTCGACGACGACGGCCGGGCGCTCTGCCCGCCGGACCGCCGCACCCTCCCGGCCGGCGTCCGCATTCCCCATGGAAGACGGACCGGGCGAGCTGACCGAACGCCCGCTCACCTGCCCGTCAAGGCGAATCCTAGCCGCCTGGCCTGGTCAGCGGGGCGCCATGCGGATCGCGCCGTCGAGGCGGATCACCTCGCCGTTGAGCATCGGGTTCGCGACGATGTGCTCGACCAGGGCCGCGTACTCGTCCGGGTTGCCCAGCCGGCTCGGATGCGGGACCTGCCGCCCCAGCGACTCCCGGGCCTGCTCGGACAGCCCGCCCAGCATCGGCGTCTCGAACAGGCCCGGCGCGATGGTGACCACCCGGATCGCCTTGTCGGCGAGGTCCCGGGCGATGGGCAGCGTCATGGCGGCGACGCCGCCCTTGGACGCCGAGTAGGCGGCCTGCCCGATCTGCCCCTCGAACGCGGCCACGGAGGCGGTGTTGACGATCACGCCGCGGTCGCCGTCGACCGGCTCGACCGTGGCGATCCGCTCGGCGGCGAGCCGGATGACGTTGAACGTCCCGATGAGGTTGACGTGGATCACCTTCGCGAAGGCCTCCAGCGGGAACACGCCGCCCCGCCCCAGCACCCGGATCGCGTTGCCGGTGCCGGCGCAGTTGACCACGACCCGCAGCGGGCCGAAGGCGACGGCGGCGTCGAGGGCGGCGCCGACCTCCTCGGGCTGGGTGACGTCGGCGGCGACGAACCGGGCGTCGTCGCCGAGCTCCTTGGCGACGGCGTCCCCGGCGGAACTCGGCAGGTCGAGCAGCACCACCCTCGCCCCGGCCGCCAGCAGGCGCCGCGCCGTGGCGAGGCCGAGTCCGGACGCGCCGCCGGTCACCAGAGCGATGCTGCCTGAGATGTCCATGCCTCGTTCTCCTTCGCGGGTCGGGTCAGTTCGTGGGGTCGCGGTCAGAAGGCGGCGTAGCCGCCGTCGAGCAGGATGCTGTCGCCGGTGTGGAAGGCGGACGCGGGCGAGGCCAGGTAGACGGCGATGCCGGCGAAGTCCTCCGGGCGGCCCCAGCGGCGCACGGGCATGCGCGGCAGCACCCGCTCGGTGAACCGTTCGTCGTGCAGGCCCTGGTGGGTCATGGGCGAGTCCGTCCAGCCGGGCAGGATGGCGTTCGCCCGGATGTCGTGGCGGGCCAGCTCCACCGCGGCCGCCCGGATCATGGCGGTCAGCCCGGCCTTGCTGGCGCCGTAGGAGTAGGCGCGGGCCTGCCCCTGCAGGACCGCGAGGCTGGCCGTGGCGACGAGGCTTCCCCCGTTGCCGAAGCGCACCATCGCGCGGGCCGCCTCCCGCAGGGTCACGAACGCCCCGTCGAGGTCGACCCGCGTCACCTCGCGGAACTCGGCGAGCGAGGTCTCCAGCAGCGGGTGGAACTGGGACGCGACCCCGGCGTTGACGAAGCAGGAGTCGAGCCGGCCGAAGGTCGCGGCGACCTCGCCCATCGCCGCGACCACCTGGTCCTCGTCGCCGACGTCGCAGAGATGGCCGGTGGCCAGCCCGCCCGCCGCGGCGATGCGTTCGACGGCGGCGGCGTTCTTGGCCGGGTTGGTCCCCCAGACGCAGACGTGGGCGCCGGCCGCGGCGAGCCCGCCCGCGATGCCCAGCCCGATCCCGCCGTTGCCGCCGGTCACCACGCTGACGTGGCCGGTCAGGTCGAACGGGTTGCGCCCGGCGGGCGCGTCCGCCGCCACGGCGCCGCCCGACGGCCGCCGGCCCGACTCCCGCACGATGCTCATCGCCGAGCCCTCGCTCATCGCCGATCCCTCCTGCGCCGGAACCGCTTCCGGGCGCGGTGCCGACCCGACCGTAGGATCACCACGGTATTTTAGTCAACCATCGCGTCGGTCAAATAAACTCTTGACTGCGAGCCCCGCCATGGGGGACGGTCGGCTCAGTCCCGACGTGACCCGCGCCACGGCCCCACACCCCCCGCGAACCGCCTGCACCGGCGGGCGGCTTCCCCTGACCGCCGCGGGGCCCGCGGCCCGCGGACCAGCCACGTACCCTCGCCGCGCCCACGGGCCGCGGACAGTCCCGACGGAGGTCGAGATGGACGAAAGCGCCAAGGGCAGAACCCTGGTCGAGGACGACCTCACGGTCTCCCCCGACGTGCTCGCCGCACTGGCCCGGGCCGTCGGCAGCCCCGCGGGGACGGCGACGGCCACCCTCGTGCCCTACTTCGGCGCGTCGGTCGGCGGCGAGTCGACGGCGGTCGACGGCCTCGGCCTCGACCTGTCCCGCGCCCTGCTCGCCGGCATCGACTACGACTGGCGCCGGCCCTTCACCCCCGGTGAGCGGGTGCACGTGCGGGTCACCGTGGAGGACGTCTTCCGCAAGGGCGCCAACCAGTTCGGCCTGCTCGCCGCCGAGTTCACCGACGCGGCCGGCGACCTCGTGCAGCGCCAGACCGTCACCTTCATCGAGCGTGGGAGCAGCAAGTGACCCAGGACGACAGCGCGACACTCACCCCCGGCGAGAACGTGGCCCTCGGCGAGCGCACGCGCGGCCCCGTGACCCGCGTGCAGATCGCCCGCTACGCCGGCGCGGTGGGCGACTTCAACCCCGTCCACGTCGACGACGAGTTCGCCCGCGCCTCCGGGCTGCCGTCGGTGATCGCGCACGGCCCGCTCACCGTGACGCTGGCGCTGGACGCCGTGGTCGAGCAGCTCGGCCCCCAGGCCCTGCGGTCGGCGAAGGCCCGGCTGTCCGCGCCGGTCTTCCCCGGCGACGAGCTGACGGTGGTGCCCACCGCCGACGGCGTCGAGGTCCGCAAGGCCGACGGCACCGTGGCGGCGACGGTCCGCCTGGAAACGGGCCGGGTGGAGACGGGGACCCGCTGATGGGGCACGAGTACATCACCCTGGACGACGAGCCCCGCGGCGTGCGGGTGCTCACGCTGAACCGGCCGGACCGGATGAACTCCTGGAACGCGGCGATGCGCCAGGAGCTGCGCGACGCCGTCGAGGACACCGCCCTCGACCCGGGGGTACGCGTCCTGATCATCACCGGCGCGGGCGGGCGCGCGTTCTCCGCCGGCGAGGACGTCAGCGGCATGGGCGACCTCACCGCGCTCGGCACCCGCGGGTTCCGCGCGCACGCCCGGCGCATCCACGACGTCTTCGACACGATCGAGGCGATGGAGATCCCGGTGATCGCCGCCGTCGACGGGGTGGCCGCGGGCGGCGGCTTCGAGCTGGCACTGTCCTGCGACTTCCGGGTGGCCGGCGACAAGGCCCGGTTCGTCATGCCGGAGGCGAAGGTCGGCCTCATCCCCGGGTCGGGCGGCTGTTCGCGGCTCGTCACGTACGTGGGGCGGGGCCGGGCCAAGGAACTGGTCATGCTCGGCGGCACGCTGCGTCCCGACGCCGCGTTGCAGCTCGGCCTGGTCACCGAGGTCGTCCCGGCCGGTACGGCGCTGGACGCCGCCCGGGCGATGGCCGACCGGCTCGCCGCGATGGCGCCGCTCGCCCTCGGCATGGCCAAGCTCGTGCTCAACACCTGCGCGGACGTCGACGGCGAGACCGGCCGCCGGCTGGAACGCCTCGGCCAGAGCGTGCTCAAGACCACCGAGGACCACCGCGAGGGCGCCGCCGCGTTCATCGAGAAGCGGACCGCGCAATGGCAGGGGCGTTAGGCCAGGCCGTCGACCAGCGGTTCTGGAACCGGGCGACGCAGACCGCCGATCGGGAACGGCTCGACGCGCTGCACCTCGCCCGGATCCGCCACCTGGTCGGCTGGGCCTACGACCACTCCCCGCTGCACCGGCGGATCTACGACGCGGCGGGGGTGAAGCCCGCCGACATCCGCACCTGGGACGACTACCATCACCGGCTGCCGTTCACCGACAAGCCCGACTACGTCCGCGACCAGGAGAGCTCGGAGTCGGGTTTCGGCGGCCTGGCGCTCGGCCCGGAACACTGGCAGCAGTACTTCCACACCACGGGCACCACCGGCCGGTTCCTGCACGAGGCGTTCAGCCAGTTCGAGATGCACAAGGCGGGCACCCAGCTCTGCTACGGCCTGTGGAGCCAGGGCGCCCGGCCACGGGACTCGATCTACTTCTGCTTCGACTTCGGCATGTGGGTCGGGCTGTGGACGTACTACTGGGGGGCGCGCAACCTCGGCCTGACCATCGTCTCCGGCGGCGGGGCCACCGGGGAGCAGCGGGTCCGCCAGATCCTCGAACGCCGCCCCGCCATCGTCTGCGGCACCCCCACCTACCTGCTGCACCTGGCCGAGATCGCCGAGCGGGCGGGTCTGGACCTGCGCCGCGCCGGGGTGCGCATCCTCGCCGGCGGCGGCGAGGCGGGTCTGTCGGTGCCGCGCATCCGCGACCGACTCGCCGAGGCCTGGGGCGCCGAGCGGATCCACGACGCCTACGGCATCGGGGAGGCGCTGTTCATCGGCCAGTCGTGCGACGTGTGGGCCGGCGGGGTGCACGCGATCGAGGACGTCTGCCACTCGTACTCGGTGGATCCCGCCTCGGGCGAGCCGGTCACCGACTCGGACGGGGTCGGCGAGCACGTCATCACCAGCTACACCCATCTCGTGCAGCCGTTCATCAAGTACCGCACGCACGACCTCGTGCGCATCGACGACCGTCCCGACCACGGCTGCGGGTGGACGTGGAAGCACTTCCCCGGCGTCGTGCTCGGCCGGTCCGACTTCATGGTCACGATCCGCGGAGTCAACGTGTACCCGACCGCGGTGGAGAACCTGATCAGCGAGGTCCCCGGCCTGACGCACCACTACGAGCTGCACCTGTCCCGCCGCGACGGCATGGATCGGATGCTCGTCCGGGCCGAGGCCGCGGCGGGGGTCGGCGCGCTGGCCGACCTGGCCGCGCGGCTGTCCGCGCACCTGCGCGACCACCTCGGCGTCCGGCTGGAGACCGAGATCGTCCATGCCGGGACGCTGCCGCGCTACGAGCTGAAGACCAAACGGATCTTCGACGCCCGCGAGCCGGGCGCACGAGCCACCACCACCCGAGAGAGGCGCTGAACCATGGCCGGCGCGGTGCAGGGAACGCGGACCCGCCCGGATCTCGATCGACTCCCGCCACCGGGACCGGGCGCCGAGCCGAGGCCGGAGCAGGGCCAGGCGGCACTGGGCACCGAGGCGGGACTGGGCACCGAGGCGGGACTGGGTGCCGACGTCGAGCGGCAGCGCGCCCGCCTGCTCGCGGTGCATGCCCTGCTGGCCCGAGAGCGGGAAGGCGCCCTGTCGCCGGCGATCGAGCGGGCGCTGGAGACGGCCCAGATGTACCTGTTTCTCGCGCTGGGCTACGTCGGCCACACCGACGAGCTGTTCCCCGACGAGCTCCACGACCCCAGCCAGCTCCACGACCCCGACGAACTCGACGAACCCGACGGGATCCGGGCCGCCCAGGCTGCCTCCCCGTCGACCGATCCGACCGAAGCCGAGGGAATCGAACCGTGACATCCGCCGACCACAGCGATGGCGTGCACGACGCCCCCGGCCTGCAGGGCGAACCCGACCTGGACGATGCCCCCCGCCTGCACGACGGCCCCCGCGAGCACGACGACCCCGGCCTGCACGACGACCTCAGCGTGTACGTGCTACCCGGGCGGGCGAGCGACCCCGCCCGTGCCCTGCGGGAGGCGCGCGACGCGGACCGGGCCGGCTTTGGCGCGGTCTACGTCAGCGAGCGGCTCGACCTCAAGGAGGCCGGGGTGGTCTGCGGGGCGCTCGCCGCGACGACCGACCGCTGCCGCGTCGGGACCGCCGTGATCCACCAGGGCACCCGTCATCCGCTCACCATCGCCGCGCTGGCAGCGACCGCGCACACGATGAGCGGCGGCCGGTTCGTCCTCGGGCTGGGCCGGGGACTGGGGGCGCTGGCGCCGTCGCTCGGCGTGGCGCCACCGACGCTGCGCGGTCTGGAGCACCTGGTGGGCGTGCTGCGGCGGCTGTGGGCGGGCGAGGCGATCCGGGAGGAGGGCGCGTCGGGGTCGTTCCGCGGGATGCGCTTCTCCGACCTGCCCCCGGACGGCGCGCCGCCGGTCGTCCTCGGCACCATCGGGCCGCGCGGGCTCGACCTCGCCGGTCGGGCGTTCGACGGGGTCATCCTGCACCCGTTCCTCACCGTCGACGCGGTGGCCGCCTCGGTGGCGGCGGTGCGCGGCGCTGCGGAGCGGGCCGGGCGCGATCCCGCCTCGGTCCGCGTCATCACCACCCTCGTCGCCGCGCCCGACCTGCCGCCCGACCGGGCGGACCTGGCCGTGCGCGCACGGGCGGTCAGCTACTTCCAGGTCCGCGGCCTCGGGGAACTGCTGGTCGAACGCAACGGCTGGGACCCGGCGGTGCTCGAGCGGCTACGGGCCCATCCCACCCTGACCGGCCGCGGCATCGCGGACACCGCCGTCACCCGCGACCGGCTGGTGGAATCCGCCGAGCTGATCCCCGCGCAGTGGTTCGACACCGGCGCGGCGATCGGGTCCAGCGCCGCGTGTGCGCGGCGGGCGGCGGACTACCGCGCCGCGGGCGCCGACGAGGTGCTGGTGCACGGCGCCTCCCCCGCCGAGGCCGGCGCCATGGCCGCCGCCTGGGGTGCCCTGCGCTCTCGTCCGAGCGCCGCACCCGCCTTCGCCGCTGCGGGCGGCGCGGCCGCCGGTTGACCAGCCCCCCGCAAGGAACCACCCGGCCCGCCACCGGCAACCACTCCCGCCACTGGCAACCACTCCCGCCACTGGCAACCAGGCCCCGACGAGCACGGACAGGAGTCGCCGTCATGCAACGCACGCTCTTCGAGGCCGAACACGAGGAGTTCCGCGAACTCGTGCGGACCTTCGTCACGAAGGAATGCCAGCCGCACCACGAGGAGTGGGAACGGGCCGGCGTCGTCGACCGCAGCGCCTGGCGCCGGGCCGGCGAGATGGGCCTGCTCGGGCTCACCGTGCCCGAGCAGTACGGCGGCGCCGGGCTGAGCGACCCCCGCTTCGACGTGATCGTCACCGAGGAGCTGGCGTTCGGCGGCATCACCGGGCTCGGGCTGTCGCTGCACAACGAGCTGCTCGCCCCCTACCTGGTCGGCCTCACCACCGACGAGCAGAAGGCGCGCTGGCTGCCCGGCTACTGCTCCGGCGAGACCGTCACCGCCATCGCGATGAGCGAGCCCGGTGCCGGCAGCGACCTGCGCGGCATCCGCACGACCGCCCTGCGCGACGGCGACCACTTCGTCGTCAACGGCGCCAAGACGTTCATCAGCAACGGCCTGCTCGCCGACCTCGTGGTCGTGGCGGTCAAGACGGACCCGGGCGCCGGGCGGGGCTCGCTCAGCCTGCTCGCGGTGGAGCGCGCCACCCCCGGCTTCGAGCGGGGACGCAAGCTCGACAAGGTCGGCCTGCGCGCGCAGGACACCGCCGAGCTGTTCTTCAACGACGCCCGGGTGCCGGCGGCCAACCTGCTCGGCGAGGAGCACCGCGGGCTGCACTACCTGATGCGCAACCTGGCGGCCGAACGGCTGTCCATCGCCGTCGGCAGCGTCGCCAGTGCCCGCCGCGCCCAGGAGCTGACCAGGCAGTACGTCCGCAGCCGCACGGCGTTCGGCACCACGATCGGCAGCTTCCAGAACACCCGGTTCGTCCTGGCGGCCCTGCACGCCCGCACACTCGCCGTCCAGGCGCTCGTGGACGGCTGCGTCCAGGCCAGGATCGCCGGCACCCTCACCCCCGAGGACGCGGCCGCGGCCAAGCTGCTCGCCACCGAGCTGGAGTTCGACGCGGTCGACGCCGGCGTCCAGCTCCACGGCGGCTACGGCTGGATGGAGGAGTACCCCATCGCCCGGATGTACCGCGACGTCCGCATCACTCGAATCTTCGGCGGCAGCAGCGAGATCATGAAGGAGGTCGTCGGCCGCGCCCTGCGCCTCGACGACCCCACCGCCCCCTGAACAACCCACCAACCCGGCTCGGCCTGCCCCGCTCGTCCCGCTCGCCCGGCCCGCCCGGCGTGCTCGGCCTGCCCGACTCGCCCGGCTTGCTGGGCCCGCTCGGCCTGCCCCGCTCGCCCGGCCCGGACCACCCTGGACCCTGCTGTCCCTCGTGGCCGCAGAAACGCTTGGCTTCGAGGCCGTCCCACCCTGTCACCACCCCGGCCCTGGGGCGCGTTTCCACGCCCGAAGGCATGGTGTGCGGGAGGAGGCCGGGTTGGCTGGCGCCTGCCAGGTCTGGTTGCGTCGGCAACTGCAGGAGGTGGGTGACCCCGTGCGGCAGCTGGGACGCACACAACCTCCAGCATCTGCTGACCACGATCTGGTCGGGGCCACCGCGGGCCGCCCTCCGTATCCGTGGGTGATCGGTGGGGTACGGGAAGGCGTCAACCCGGACCCCAAACTGGTGATCAGCATCTTCGGTGGAGTCGTGCCGCGCATCACCCCCTGGCACCGAACCACCAGACCAGCACACAGCCGGCACACCGCACGGCGACGGGCCCAGCCGCCTGTCCGGAGGCTTCCGTGTCCGATTTATCCCTCTGGATAAGCAGGGGTCGATTTCATTCGACTCATGAGTTGACAATAATGGTGGACCTTCCTACGATGAGGTCATGGCAGATGCGATGGTGGGCGAGCGTCGGGTGTACCGGGAGAACGACGCCGACATCCCGAGCGAGTTCTCCGACCTGCTGGTGCGCATGCTCGTGCACCACCTGGAGAACTCGACGAACCGGTACTACACCGAGCTGCTGAACCACCTGTGGGAACGCTGCATGACGCTCGCTCCCGAGGAGCGGCTGAAGACGACGTTTGCGAAACTCATGCAGCAGGAGGTGGAGCACGGCGTCATCACGGCGCGAATCCTGGCGGGCCTGGGCGTCGGGGTGGTCGAACAGCCGATCAAGCAGTACCTCTTCCACCTGCCCATCGACACGTTCTGCGACATGGCGTACTTCAACGCCCTGGGCGACCGGGTGGGCTGCTACATCGGGGAGACGTGGGAGGACGTGCCCTACGAGCCCCTGCTGAACGTGGCCGAGCGCCTGCACAAGGACGAGGTTTTCCACGCGACGTTCGGGATGTCGAACCTGCGCCGCGTGTGCGCCGACCCGGCCGGGCTGGCCGAGGCCAACGAGAAGATAAAGATCTGGTGGCCGGCCGCGCTGGACATGTTCGGCCGGTCGGACTCGGAGTTCAGCGACGCGTACGTTCGCTGGGGCCTGCGCAAGCTCAACAATGAGCAGCTCCGCCAGCAGTACATCGCCGACACCCGTCCGCTGCTGGAGGAACTCGGCATCACCGTTCCCGCGGACACGGCGAACCGCCGTTTCCTCTGATGGCGCGGGCACGAGTGATGGCGCGGGCACGAGGCAGGCGGGCATGAGGCAGGCGGGGGCATGAGGCAGGACGGGGCACCGTCCCCCGCCGATCCCGCACCGGGTCCCGCAACGCCGCGCACCCGGACGGTCGACGTCCACCGCTACGGCCCCGACGCCGTCGTCCTCGACGTCCACCTCGGGCAGTACCGCGAGGTCTTCTTCGTCCTCACCGGCGACAAGAGCGTGACCATCACGATGCTCGACGGCAGCGACCCGACCCATCACGAGGCCCAGGTCTTCGTCTTCGCCAAGCCGTGGCAGTGGTCGCTCGACGCCCCCGACGACGAGGTCCTGCTCCGGGTGTGGCAGTCCGTCGGCGTCCAGCGCTGACCCACCCGTGAACCACCGTCAGCGTCGCATCAGCGCGAAGACCCCCCAGCCGAGGTATTCGCGCTGGTACCTGACCTGGCGGGCCGGCTCGGTGGCGAGTTCGGCCCGCAGCTCGGCGGCCAGCTCGTCGCCAGGATTGCGGTCAAGCCAGCGGCGGATTTGAGCCACTGCGCCGCCCTGTACCGGTCCCAACCGTCCTGATAAGCAGCTCGACCGTGCCGACCACACCGTCGCCGATCCAGGTGGCACCGAGGCACGAGGCGAGATCGACCAGGTCGTCGGTGACGTGACCGCAGGCATCGCCGTGCACGAAGGCCACCTGCTCGGCGCCGCCCAGCTCGTCGGCGCGCGCACGCGCCTGAGCGGTGAACACCGTGCTGATGTCCACCCCGGTCCCGGTGATCTGGTGGTCGCGCGCCCAGGTGCACAGCATCTCGCCCGACCCGCTCGCGAGGTCGAGCACCCGAGTTCCCGGCGCCAGAACCAGCGCCCGTCCCAGCGCGGCCAGCTTGTCGCTGCCGAACGGATTGTGGATGCGGTGGGTGCTCTCGCGGATGGTGAAACCACGCGGAAGATCCACTTCTGGGATTCCTGACGTCCGAGGAGGTCGTGGCGGTTACGGCGGTTACGGAAAGCGGCCGGGCGGAACTGGCCGTAACTGCCTGGACCGTCATCACCTGCACCTCACAGGACGTGTGGGCGTCGGACCCGGGTGAAGGTACGACGCCCGTGGCCATGGCGTCCACCGGTTTTGCCCGGCCTTCTGCTGGGCCCCGGCTCCGGCTCCGGCTCCGGGACAATGTGTTCCGCGGAACCGTCCCGCGCGTCGGGGTGGATTCCCGGGCCGTGGCGATCGCCGCCCCGGGACCTGCGGCCGGCCGCGTCCCAGCGGCTTGGCGTACTTCGCCGCCGCGTACTGGCAGGTCTTCATCCCGGAGTCGGCGTCGGGCAGGTCGAATCGGCGTCGCCGTTCCCGCGGACACGGCGAACCCCCGTTTCCTCCGATGGCGCGGTCGCGAGGCAGGTGGGCTCGAGGCAGAACGGGGCGCAGGCCCCCGCTACACCATCGACGAGAGCATCCCGAACGTCGTCAAGACCCTCGACGCCCTGACGGGCAGCCCCGGCCTGCACTACGTCGACTTCCTCGGCCGGACGGTGGCGTGGTGAACGCCGATCCCGACCAGCGGGCCTGGGCCCTCATGCAGCGGTTCGTCGAGGCCCAGAACCGCCGGGGCGAGCTCGCCGAGGCGCTCGGCTTCCGCCTCGGCGGCGGCCGGGGAAAAATCCTCCTGCAGATTCGCGACGGACCGGTGACCCTCGGCCAACTCGCGCGGTCCAACGGCGTCGACGCCCCCTACGCCACCCTGATCGTCGACAAGTTGGCAGCGCACGGCCTGGTCGAACGCCGCCCGCACCCCGATGACCGGCGCCGCAAGCTGGTCGCGCTCACCGCCGCCGGGCACGACGCCATCGCAACCTCCGACGCCATCCTGCTGCGCCCGCCCCCGGCGATCAGCAACCTCCCGGCCGCCGACCTCGAGCAGCTCACCGAGCTCCTCGCGCGTCTGCTCGAGGCAGACGCGACCGAACCCGAAGCGCCGACGTCGTCCGCGCCCGCGGCACCGACTCCCGGATCGGGTGGGCGGCGCGCCGGGGCGCCGGCCGGCGGGGGCGGGGCCGGCCGGAAGCCCGGGAGGTAGGCGGGGTCAGCTCGCCGGGGCCAGCAGGTTGACCGGCTTGTCGTTGAGGCCGTCGCGGACGCTCGTCCACTTGCCGCCGGAGTACTGGTCGACGCCGATCTGGTGGCCGCAGACGGCGACGAACGGCGCCTGGCCGCACTTGAGCGGGCCGACCTGGAGCATCGCCGGGCCGGCGAAGCCGCGCAGTGCCCGGTCGACGACGTCGAACGACGTGGCCTTGTCCACGCCGAGCTGATTGACGATCTTGGCTGCGGTCATCACGGTGCCGAACGTCGGTCCGCTGAAGCCGCGCAGCTCGACGGGGGCGCTTCCCAGCGGCTTGGCGTACTTCGCCGCCGCGTACTGGTAGGTCTTCATCCCGGAGTCGACGTCGGGCAGGTCGAAGTTGTAGCCGTAGTTGGCGTAGTACCAGCCGTCGGGGACGGCGCCGGGGGCACCCACGGTCTTGAGGTGGGCGCGCACGGGCACGTCGGCACACTGGTCGGTCGTGATCACCTTGGGCTTGATGCCGAGCGAGCGGATCGCGTCGTACATGCTGATGCAGCTGCTCGGGGGGAAGGCCGTGATCAGCGCGTCGGCGCTGCCCGCGCCGCTGGCCTGCAACGCCGTCGTCAGGTCCGGGGTGGTGGCCTGCAGGCTGATGAACACCGGCCGGAACTTCACCTTGGCGGCGTCCAGGATCGGCTTCACGAGCTGCTGGGCGGCCGCGCGACCGGCGGGGGTGTCCGGGACGATGCCGGCCACCGTGTGGGCCTTGAGCTCCTCCACGGCGAAGCGCGCCATGCCCATCAGCACCCCGGGCGAGCCGGCGGTGTAGGCGACGCCGCGGGTCGTCACGAAGTCCTCGCTGGCCAGGGCGTTGCCGATGAGGATCGCCTTGCGGCCGCCCACGGCGTCGTAGAACTCCTTGTTGCCGACGCTCAGGCCGCCCACGATCACCAGGGACAGCGACGCGTCGTTGGCCATCTGGGCGCCGCAGCGGGCGGCGTCCTCCGGCACGTTGACCGAGCAGGAGACCAGCTCGATCGGCCGGCCGCCGACGCCGCCGAGCTCGGCGTCGACGTAGGCCACCGCGGCCCGCGCGCCCTGCGTCGCGGACGGCAGGAAGGTGTCCTGGCTGACGAATCCGATCTTGTACGGCGTGCCCTTCGCCGGGCCGGCGGAGCCACCGGTGTAGCGCAGCGCCCAGGCGTTGTTGTCGCTGTTGGCGACGGGCGCGGAGCTCACCTCCCCGGTGCCGGCACCGCCGGCGGGCTTCGCGGCGCCCCCGGACGAACCCGACGACGAACACGCCGCGGCTAAGAGCAGGGAACTGAGCGCCAGCGCCCCCGCCACAGAACGACCTCTCACCGGTACCGCCTCCCACCTGCGCCGGCCCCCGTGGCCGACGGGTGGGAGCACCGTACGACCCCACAATAATTTAGTCCACCAGTCGTTCGAATTAATCGGCGGACCGGCCGGCGGGCCCGACTCGCAACCTGACCGCAACCCCACCACAGCCCGGGCGTCGGCCCGTTCGATCGACGGAGGGCCGCCGAACGGCACCCGACGACCGCGGGACGAATTTATTCGACCGACGGGTTGACTGTAATCTGGGTCTCACCTATGGTCCGTGCAGGTAGTTGCGCACCGTCCCGACCGGGGGCGATCCCGGTCCCGCGTGAGGGGTACATCGTGGATCTCATCGACGAACTCGACCTCAAGGTCATCGACTGCGACACCCACGTCGTCGAGCACTACGACCTCTGGACGTCCCGGGTGCCGTCGAAGTACGGCGACCGCGTTCCCCACGTCGAACGCGACGCGAACGGCATCGAATGGTGGATCGCCGGCGGCAAGGTGCTCAGCCCGGCCGCCGGTCTCGCCATCGCCGGCTGGAAGGAGCCGCCCCCGAAGTTCCCCGCGCAGCTCGACATGGTCGACCCGCGCATCTGGCAGCCCGAGGGCCGCCTGGAGATCATGGACGAGTACGGCATCCACGCCGAGGTCCTCTACCCGAACGTCGCCGGCTTCGGCGCCGGGCGCTACACCGACTTCGGTGACATGGAGCTGGCGCTGTTGCTGTTACAGGCGTACAACGACTGGCTGGCGGACTTCCGCCGGGTCTCGGACCGCTACGTCCCGGTGATGGCGGTGCCGTTCTGGGACATCGACCTGTCGATCGCGGAGATGAAGCGCTGCGCGGAGCTCGGGCACAAGGGCCTGGTGTTCTCCCAGGCGCCCGAGGACTTCGGCTCCCCCATGCTCACCGACCCGCACTGGGACCGGCTGTGGGCCGCGGCCCAGGAGATGGGCCTGTCGATCAACTTCCACATCGGCAGCGGCGACACCACGATGCCGCAGCTGCTGCACCCGTCGGCCGGCGTCCACGCCAACTACGCCACCTTCCCGATGACGTTCTTCCTCGGCAACGCCCGCACGGTGGGCAGCCTCATCGGCGCGGGCGTGTGCCACCGCTTCCCCGACCTGAAGTTCGTCTCGGTGGAAAGCGGCGTCGGCTGGGTGCCGTTCACCCTGCAGGCGCTGGACTGGATGTGGACGGAGTGCGGCGTCGCCAAGGAGCACCCCGAGTACGACCTGCTGCCCAGCGAGTACTTCCGCCGCCAGATCTACGCCTGCTTCTGGTTCGAGCACGGCCCCACGCTGCGCGCGGCGATCGACTACGTCGGCGCCGACAACATCCTGTACGAGACCGACTTCCCGCACCCGACGAGCATGTCGCCGGGGCCGGTGAGCTCGGCGCTGCCGCCCCGGCAGTTCATCAACGACAAGCTCGGCGACCTCCCGCACGACGTGCTGCGCAAGATCCTCCAGGACAACGCCATGAAGCTCTACGACCTGGCCTGAGTCACCCGACCCGGCCCGGCCACTGCCGCCGGCCGGCGGCCGCCGGCACCGAAAGGGCCCGGGCACCGCACGGTGCCCGGGCCTTCCGTCGATCCCCTGGCCCGCCAGCACGGCGCGGTTCCGCGGAATCTGATGTCGGGGTGGCGTTTGAGGAACACCTTGATCAACGATGCGGGGTACCGGGCGTGGGTCGGAGGCCCGCAGCGGCGGAGGGTTCCGCGGAACACCAAGATCATCGGCGCTGGCGTCAGTGCCAGGGCGGGCGGAACGGTTCCGCGCGCAGGTCGGCACCGGTGCGCGGGCCGGTGCGGTGCGTTCTGCACGGCCTGACAGCGCGGACCGTGCGCGGCGCACCGCACCTCACTCGGCTAGCTCGACGGCCGGGGCCGCGCGGGCGTCGTCACCTGGACGACCCGGTCCAGGGTGCGGACCACGAGGGCGAGGGCGGACTCGGGGTCGCCCACCGTGGCCGCGGTCGCGGTGGTGGTCGCGTCGCCGTCGCGGCGACGCTGAAGGGGATCGCGCCGGGACTCGGCGAGCAGATCGGCCTCGACCTCGACGAGGTCGACGGTGGGCGGATCGCCGTCGAGCAGGCCCCGGTCCCAGACGACCGTGACGATGCTGCCGTTGCGCACCCCCCGCACCTCGAACGACTCCGTGTCGGGCCCCACCCCGGGGCGCCTCCCACCGTCGGTCATCGCTGGTCTCCGTCCGTCCGTGCTTCGTCCGTCCGTGCTTCGTCCGTCGGTGCTTCGTCCGTCGGTGGCGGTCCGCCCCGCCGCGGTGGGGCGGGGTGGCGGTCGGGGGGTAGCAGGCGGCGGTCGAGTTCGGTGCCCAGGTCGGCGAAGAGGCGTTCCAGCAGGGCGCGCTCGGCGGGCGCGGTGACGGCCTCGGCGGCCCGCCACACCAGGCAGGCCATCTTCACCGAACCGAGGACCTCCCACCACCGCAGGGCCGCGAGGTCGGGCGCCCAGCCGGCGGCGGCGCCGTAGAGCTCCGGCCAGCGCGCCAGGTCCACCAGGCCGCCGACCCGGTCGGTGCCGACCCGCCAGCAGACGAGCTGCGCCCAGGCGAGGTCCTCCAGCGGGTCCCCGAGGTGGGCCATCTCCCAGTCCAGCACCGTGCGCAGCCCGCTGGGGCCGCCGTCGCCGTGCCCGTGCAGGATGTTGCCGGTCCGGTAGTCGCCGTGGAGCAGGGTGACCCGCGCGGGCGGGGGTGGCGGGTTCGCGGCGAGCCAGCCCAGCGCACGGTCCAGCACGGCGGTGTGCGCCTGGGGGGTCGCGCGCAGCTCGCCGCTCCACCGGGCCAGCTCCGCGCCGGCGACCCGCGCCTGGTCCGGGCGCACACCGCCGAGGACGTCCGCCGGCACGTCGGCGGCGTGGATCGCCGCCAGCGTCGCGGCGAACCAGACGGCGAGTTCCGCGCGGTGCTCCACGTACCAGGGGTCGCGGTGCAGCGGGCCGATCGCGGCCGTGCCACTGCAGCGCTGCATCACCAGGTACGGACGACCGAGCTCGCCACCGGGCCCCCCGGCGGCGCCGTCCCCGCTGGCCACCGCGTCGGGCACCGGCAGGCCCGCGGTGTGCAGGGTGTGCAGCAGGGCGGCCTCCGCGGGCCGACCGAGGGTCTGCCCGCCCGCGCCGACGACGCCGGCGGCCGAGTCGGCGCACAGGATCAGCGGATGCACGGCGCCGTCGCGGGTCACCGCGTCGAACGACCACATCTCGCGGGAGTAGCCGCCCTTGAGCGGGTGCAGGTCGAGAATGTCGACCTCGGCGAGAGCGGGATCGGCCTCGCCGAGGGCGGGGTCGGCCTCGCCGAGGGCGCAGTGGTGTCCCGCGGCCAGCAGCGCGCGCAGCACGCCGGCGTCGACCCCGTGGGTGACGGCGGTCATCAGGAGATCACACCGGCGATCTTGAGGTTGATGAGCTCCTCCTCGGAGCGGCCGAGCGCCAGGACGACCTCGTCGGTGTGCTCCCCGAGGGTCGGCGCCGGGGTCAGCGTGGGCAGGTCGCCGTCGACCCGGGCGGGCACCGGGACCAGCGGCAGGCGCGCGCCACTCGGGTAGTCGACCTGCTGGACGTAGCCGTTCGCCAGCGCCTGCGGGTCGGTCAGGGTGTCGCCGGGGACGGCGACCGGCGCCCACTGGCCCTCCTGGCTGTCGAGGGCCTTGACCAGCTCGTCGTAGGTGATGGCGGTGAAGATGGCGTCGAGGGCCGCGACGCACGCCTCGGCGTGCTCGGTGCGCAGGGCCAGGGTGGTGAACCGCTCGTCGGCGGCCAGCTCCGGGTGACCGATCGCCGCGCACAGGCCGGACCAGTAGCGGTCGGCCTGTAACATCCCGAGCACGAAGAAGTGCCCGTCGGCCGTCCGGTACAGGTTCGTCAGCGGGTTCGGCGGGCGCCGCCGGTCGAGCTGGACGATGTTGTCCGCGCCGATCGCCGCGGCGCCGGCGATGGTGGCCTGCATCGCCCACAGCCCGGCGCCGAACAGGGACACGTCCACCACGCTGCCCTGGCCGGTCTTCTCCCGCTGGTACAGCGCCCCCGCGATGCCGCCGGCCAGGAACATCCCGCTCTGGATGTCGCCGAAGGCGGGGCCGGGCAGCAGGATCGGGAAGTCGTAGCCCGGCGGGACCGAGGCGGTGCTGGCGCCCGACCGGCTCCAGTAGGAGATGCCGTCGAACCCGCCCTTGTCCGCGTCGGGACCGTCGGGCCCCTGGCCGGTGCCGCGGCCGTAGATGATGCGCGGGTTACGCGCCCGGACCTGGTCGACGTCGATGCCGAGTCGCTCCCGGGCCGACGGCATGAAGCTGGTGATGAACACGTCCGCCTCGTCGATGAGGCACATCAGCAGTTCCAGGCCGTCGGGGGTGGCGATGTCGATGCCGACGCCCCGCTTGCCGCGGTTGAACACCTCCCACAGCGTCGTGACGCCGCCGTCACCGGGGCCGAAGCCGTAGGACGACAGCGCCCGGACCGGGTCGCCGGTCTCGGGATGCTCGATCTTGATGACGTCCGCGCCCCAGTCGGCGAGCGCGGCGCCGGCCGACGGCACGAAGCCGAACAGCGCCACTTCCACGACCTTGATGCCCTCGAGGATCCTGCCCATCGCCTGCCTCCACACCCCGGGACGGGCGGATCCCCGCGGACCCGCCCGCCGCCCTGATCGCCGTCGCGGCTGTGATCGCCGTCGCGGCGTTGTTGTCCGGACCTGACCTGCGCGTCCGGACCTGACCTGCGCGTCCGGAGCTGCTCGACGCGGTCAGATCCGCTCGATGATGGTCGCGGTGCCCATGCCCCCGCCGGTGCACATCGTGACGAGCGCGGTCGACAGGTCGCGGCGCTCCAGCTCGTCGAGGGCGGTCTGCAGGAGCATGCCGCCGGTCGCGCCGATCGGGTGGCCGAGCGCGATCGCTCCGCCGTTGACGTTGACCTTCTCGGGATCGAGGTCGAGATCGCGGATGGTCTTCAGCGGGACCGCGGCGAACGCCTCGTTGATCTCCCACAGGTCGATGTCGTCCACCGTCATCCCGGCCCGCTCCAGGCAGCGGCGCGAGGCCGGGCCGGGCGCGGTCAGCATGATGACCGGCTCCGCGCCGACGACCGCGCTCATCACCACCCGGGCCCGCGGGCGCAGGCCGTGCGCGCGGGCGAACTCGGGCGAGGCGAGCGCGAGCACAGCCGCGCCGTCGACGATGCCCGACGAGTTGCCGGCGTGGTGGACGTAGTCGACCTCCTTGACGTCCGGGTAGACGTCGCGGACCATCTCGCCGAAGGCCCGGTCGTAGCCGTAGTCGGTGAACACGGCGCGCCCCAGGGCCGCGAACGACGGCGCCAGCTTCGCCAGCGTCTGCGCGGTGGTGCCCGGCCGGGGATGCTCGTCGTGGTCGAGGGCGACGGAGCCGTCGGCGTTGACGATGGGCACCACGCTGCGGGCGAAGTGGCCCTGCTCGATCGCGGCGGCGGCCCGCTGCTGGCTGCGGGCGGCGAACGCGTCGACGTCGTCGCGGGTGAACCCCTCGATGGTCGCGATCAGGTCGGCGGACACCCCCTGGGGGACCTGCGGGAACCTGGCCCGCACCGCCGGGTTGCCGGCCGAGAAGTCCATCGGCCCCTCCTCGGCGGGCCAGCGCGACATCATGTCCACACCCCCGGCGAGCACGAGCCCCTGGTGCCCGGACGCCACGCCCATCGCCGCGAAGGTGACGGCCTGCTGACCGGACCCGCACCAGCGGTTCAGCGTCACGCCCGCCACCGTCTGCGGCCAGCCGGCGGCCAGCACCGCCATCCGGGCGATGTCGCCGCCGTGGTCGCCGACGGCGTTGCCGTTGCCCATCACCACGTCGTCGACGAGCTCCGGGTCGACGCCGACGCGGTCGGCGAGCGCGCGCAGGAGCTGGCCCAACAGTTCCTGCGGATGCAGGTGATGCAGCGCCCCGGTGGGCCGGCCCTTACCGCGGGGGGACCGCACGCCGTCAAGAATCCATGCCTCGCTCATCGTGATCCTTCCAGCTCATCCAGGTCGGCTTCCGGACCGTCGGGGCGGGCACCGGCCCCGGTGGGAGCGCCGGCGTCGATGACGGCTCCGGCTCCGGTGTCGGTAACGGCTCCGGTGTCGGTAACGGCTCCGGTGTCCGCGTCGGTCTCGGCACCGGTTTCGGCACCGGCACCAGCGCCGAAGTAGGTCGATTCGAGGGCGGCGGCGCGCCCGGCGATCTCCGCGGTGGTGCCGCTGGCCACCAGGTCCCCGTGGACGAGCACGGCGGCCCGGTCGGCGACCTCCAGGGCGAGGTGGACGTGCTGCTCGACGAGCAGCACCCCGGCGCCGGTGTCGTCGACGATGCGCCGCAGCACCGGCAGTAGGCGTTCGACGATGACGGGGGCGAGGCCGAGGCTCATCTCGTCCACCATCAGCAGGCGCGGCTTCGACGTCAGGGCCCTGGCCATGGCCAGCATCTGCTGCTCACCGCCGGAGAGCAGCCCCGCCCGCCGGCCCAGCAGCGGCTCCAGCGCCGGGAAGTACGACAGCGCGCGGGCAAGGTCGCCCTTGCTGCGCGCGGCGGCGAGCCGGAGGTTCTCGGCGACCGTGAGCTGGTAGAACAGCGAGCGGTCCTCCAGCACGTGGGCGAGCCCCTCGCGGGGCGCCCGGTGCGCCGGGCGGCCCCGCACCGAGCGGCCGAAGACTCGGATGTCGCCCTTCATCACCGGGTTGAGGCCCGAGGTGGTCAGCAGCGTCGTGGTCTTGCCGGCGCCGTTCGGGCCCAGCAGGGCCACGATCTCCCCGGCGTGCACGGTCAGGTTCAGGTCGCGGACCATCGCGACGCCGGCATAGCCGGAGTACAAGCCCTCGATTTCCAGCAGCGCGGTCATATTCCCGCCTTCGTGCCGAGGTAGGCCGCCCGGACGCGCTCGTCGGCGACGACCTGCGCCGGCGTGCCGTGGGCGATCCTCGTCCCGAACTCGATGACGTAGACCTCGTCGCACACCCCCATCACCAGCCCCATGTCGTGGTCGACGAGCAGGATCGACACGCCGGCCTCGACGATGCGCCGCAGCCGGCGGCCGAACTGCTCCGACTCCGTGGTGTCCAGCCCCGCCGCCGGCTCGTCCATGCAGATCAGCGCGGGCCGGGCGGCGAGGGTGCGCCCGGCGCCGACCAACTTGCGCTGGCCGTGGCTGATCTCGGTGGGCAGCCGGTCGGCGAGGTGGGCGATGCCGAGGACGTCCAGCGCCCAGTCCACGTCGGACTGGTCGCGCTGGCGGCCGGGCCGGACCAGGTCGAGCAGGAACCCGCCGACCGTCTGCCGTTCGGCGCCGACCTGGAGGTTCTCCCGCACGGTGAGGTCCTCGAACAGTTCCAGCGACTGCCAGGTGCGGCCGAGGCCCAGGCGGGCCCGGCGGTGGGCCGGCTCGCGGTCGACGCGCTTCCCACGGAAGTGGATCGCACCCTGAGTGCGGGTGAAGCCGGAGATGCCGTCGATGAAGCTCGTCTTGCCGGCGCCGTTGGGGCCGATGAGCCCCACCAGGCGGCCCTCGTCGACCCGCAGGTCCAGCCCGTTGACGGCGTGCAGGCCGCCGTAGACGACGCTCATCGACTCGGTGCGCAACAGCTCGGTCATCGGGCGTCTCCCGCCACCGCGGGCGTCGCCCCGGCGGACCCGCTCACGTGGGCCCCGGCGGCGGACCCGGACGCAACTGGGGTGGCCGCGGCAACCGGGGTGGGCGACGCGGCAGGCGGGGTGGGCGCACTGGACGGGACAGTCGCGGCGGGCTTGGTGGACGCGGCGGGAACGGTGGTCGAGGTCGCCACGTCCGCCGGCGTCGCCACGTCCGCCGGCGTCGCCACGTCCGCCGGGGTGGGTGGGTCCGCCGGGGTGGGTGGGTCCGCTGCGGTGGGTGGGTCGACCGGGGCGGGTGGGTCCGCCGGGGCGGGCGGTCGGAATCGTCGTTGCAGGGCCAGCAGGTCGGTGCGGACCTTGCCGGCGACGCCCTCGGGGTTCAGCACGGCGGTGACGACCAGGCCGAGGCCGCCGAGCAGCAGCACGAACTCGTCGGGCAGCCCGAACACCCGGTTGAGGACCGTGAACCCGAACCCGCCGCCGACGAGCAGGCCGCCGGTGACCGCGCCGCTGACGCTCGCGATCCCGCCGAGGTAGGCGAACGCGAAGAACATCAGCGACTTGTCGTAGAGGAACTTATCGGGGGTGACGTTGCCGGTGCGGTAGGCGATGACCGCGCCACCGACCCCGGCGATGAACGCCGACACCCCGAACGCCAGCACCTTGACGGCGGCGACGTTGACCCCGGCGGCCGCGGCGGCCCGCTCGTTCGAGCGGATGGCCAGCATCTGCCGTCCGGTCAGCGACCGGCGCAGGTTCGCGACGAGGTAGCCCAGCGCCACCACGACGACGAGGCAGAACACCAGGGTCAGCGGGTTGGGCTGGGTGCCGTCCCCGATGGCGACGCCGAGGACGTGGTGGGTGGTGGTGTCCTGGGAGCGGATGAGCGACGGCGTCGTCACGGTCGCGCCGTCGTACCCGCCGTTGATCCAGGAGTTGGCGAACACGACCTTGTCGACGGCGACGGCGAAGGCGAGCGTGGCGATCGCCAGGTGCACCCCGCGCACCCGCAGCGCGGGCAGCGCCACGAGCACACCGGCGACGACCGCGACCGCCGCGCCGGCGAGGATGGGCAGCGGGAACGGCCAGCCGTGGTGCGTCGACAGGCTCGCGACGGTGTAGGCGGACAGGCCGGCGAAGCTGGTCTGGGCCAGCGAGATCTGCCCGATGTAGCCGGTGAGCACGACGATGGACAGGCAGATGACGATGCCGGTCAGCGTGTTGGTCAGCCCGTCGCGCAATGCCGGCGACAGCAGGAACACCCCGGGGATCAGCGCCACGACGGCCAGCCCCGGCCCGCCGTAGCGCAGCGCCCACGGCCGCGCCGTCGGCGAGAACGGCAACCGGCCCGGCCCCAGCACGCCGCGCGTGGGCAGCGACTGCCCGCGCAGGGCCAGCACCGCCACGATGACGACGAGCGGCACGAGCAGGTCGACCCCGGGCACGGGCAGCCCGCCGGCCTTCGGGAACCAGCTTTCGTTCGCGCCGAGGAAGGTCACCAGCGAGACCTGCATGCCGAGGCCGAAGGCGGCCAGCGTCGTCCACCCGAAGGAGGTGAAGCCGCCGACCAGGGCGGCGGTGACGGCCGGGACGATCAGCGCCGGCATGGTGTTCGGGTCGACGGAGGAGTTCACCGAGGCGACGAAGATGCCGAGCAGCCCGGTGACGACGGTGGACAGCACCCAGGTCGCCGCGGCGAGCCGGTCGGCGGAGAAGCCGAGGACCGTGGCCCCCTTCTCGTTCTCGGCGGCGGCCCGCACGGCGAGGCCGAAGCGGCTGCGCTGGAACAGCGCCCAGAGCGCCACGGCGAGCACGAGCACCAGGCAGACGACGAAGAGCTGTTCCTGGGTGATCTTGAAGACCCCGAGGTCGACCTGCGTCTTGTCGACGAACGGCAGCGGCCCGACGACCTGCGTCGTCGTGGAGAACCGCCGGACGACGACGGCCTGCAGGAACAGCAGCACGCCGACCGAGGCGACCACCTTGGCCAGGACGGGGGCGTGCCGCAGCGGCCGGAACACCGCGACGTGCAGCACCAGGCCGAACAGGGCGCAGAACACCAGGGCGAGCACGAGGGCCGGCCAGAACCCCATCGCGGCGCCGAACGACACCGAGGTGGGCCAGTGCGGCACCGAGAACGAGTCGTCGCCCGCCAGGTGCACGAGACCCTCGATGGGCGCGAGCGGGTTGGGCAGCGGGGGGAGGAACAGGTCGCCGTGGGCCCGCAGGTCGGCGTAGACGTAGGCGGCGTACATCGCCACGGCCGCCCCTGCCAGGTTGACCACCCCGGACCCGCGGTAGGTGACGACCACGCCGAGGGCGATCGCCGCGACCAGGGCCCCGAGGGCGAACCCGCCGCCGGAGAAGAAGTTGGCCCGGTAGTCCCCCTTGGCGAGGATCACCGCGAGCAGCGCCACCACCACGAGGGCGGGAACGCCCGTGCGTAATCGTGCGGAGGGAGTTCGGGGTCGCGTCATTCGTCCAAGCTCCTGTTCCCGGCGGGCTGGCAGGCCCCGGTCACCGGTGGCGGTGCGACGCGGCGCGCGGGCGGGCCGGCGGCTTCCGCCGGCCCCGCGAGCAGGCCCGCCGGCGCGTCGACGGCCATCTGTGACCGCCGGGACCGACCGCCTCCCCGGAGCGCCGATCGCGTTCCCGGCGGGGCCGCCGACCGCTGCGGCCTGCGAGGTAGGAGCAAGGTATGCGGGCGGCAGATTTATGTCAACCCACGAGTAGAAATTAATCCGCGTCACACTGGCCCGCGCTCGGGCGCGCACGCGCGCAGGCCGTGAAAGATGCACTGGCGAGGGCCCCGGCGGGGCGGACCGGCCGGCGGGGCGCGTGGCCCGGCGGGCGGATCGAGCGGCGGGGAAGGTGGCCCGGCGGGGGCTGGCCCCGCCGGGCTCAGCGCAGGACGAGGGCGACGCAGGTGTCGGCGAACGCCTCCGGCGAGTCGCGCCGGGCGTCGAACCACTTGTAGGACCAGCTCGTCATGCCGATGACCGCGTTCGCGACGAGCCGCGGGTCGCCCGGCGGGATCGCCCCGGCCGCCATCGCGGCCTCGACGGCGAGGATGAACTGGCGCAGGTAGAGGTGCTCCTTGTGGCCGACGTCGGCGAGGTCGGCATGCTCCAGGCCGGCCCGCTGGTCGAAGAACACGGCGAACAGAGCGGGATCCCGGGTGACCAGCAGCGCCTGGTGGCGGATGAGCGCGGCGAGCCGTTCGCGCGGGTCGGCGAGGTGCGCGAGCGTCTCGACCTCGGTCAGCGCCACCGTGATGGCACGCTCGAAGACCAGGCGGAGCAGGTCGCTCTTGCGCTTGACGTAGTAGTAGAGGCTGGCCTTGCGCAGGCCCATCGCGGCGGCCACGTCGTCGAGCGAGCCGGCCTCGTACCCGTGGGCCTGGAAGACGTCCGCCGCCACCCGCACGATGTTCTCCAGCCGATCGCGGTACTCCTGGCTGGGTTCGAGGTTGCGCGGGCGGCCACGCTTGCGCGGCGGGTCGGACTGAGTCGTGTTCATGGGCTCCTCCGCAGGGCTCCGCACGCCCCGGACGATATCGACCATCCGACCAGCAGGTAGATTGCCCGTCGGCGAGCTCTAGCTTACGGACCGAAGGCGTCCGGACCAGTAAGGGTCGCGCAGCTCACGCTTGAGGACCTTCCCCGCCGCGTTGCGGGGCAGCGCGTCGACCAGGTCGATCGACGTCGGGCACTTGTAGGCGGCGAGCCGGGCACGGGCGAAGGACACGACGTCCTCGGTCGTCGGGGTCCGGCCCGCCTCGGCGACGACGACGGCCTTCACCGTCTCGCCCCAGCGCTCGCTCGGCACCCCGATCACCGCGACGTCGGCGATGTCGGGATGGGACATCAGGACGTTCTCGACCTCGGCCGGGTAGACGTTCTCCGCCCCGGTAATGATCATATCCTTGACCCGGTCGTGGATGAACAGGTAACCGTCCTCGTCGAGGTAGCCGGCGTCCCCGGTGCGCACCCAGCCGTCCTCGAGCAGCGCCGCTGTCTCGCGCGGGTTGTGCCAGTACCCGGGGGTGTTCTGCGGCGAGTGGATCCAGATCTCACCGACCTCCCCGGGCTCGGCGTCGGCCCCGGTGTGCGGCGGGACGATGCGTACCCGGGCCCCGGGCACCGCTCGTCCCGCCG
This sequence comes from Frankia alni ACN14a, assembly GCF_000058485.1. Taxonomy (NCBI): domain Bacteria; kingdom Bacillati; phylum Actinomycetota; class Actinomycetes; order Frankiales; family Frankiaceae; genus Frankia; species Frankia alni. The sequence goes on along the minus strand of NC_008278.1, from coordinate 3,360,348 downwards.
AGCGTAACCGCCCGGCCGCTCCCGCCGTCGCGACCTCCCTGTCCGCCCCGACCGCCTTGTCCGCCCCGAGCGCCCCGAGCGCCCCGGCCACCTCCGCCGTCCCGCCCGCGCCCGTCCCGGCGGTCTCGAGGGCCCGGCGATGATCCTCCGGCGTCAGCATGGTGACGGTGCCCGCGGTCTCGCTCAGCCCGTAGACCTGCACGAAGTCGCAACGGAACGTCTCGATCGCCCGGACCAGCACGGCCAGCGAGATCGGCGAGGCCCCGTAGGCGATCGTGCGCAACGACGACAGGTCCAGCTCGGCGATGCCCGCCACGCCGAGCATCGTGCGCAGCACGGCGGGCACCGCGAACAGGTTCGTCACCCCGTGCTCGACCACCGACCGCAGGATCGTGTCGGGATGGGCCTCGCGCAGCAGCACCGTGTGGCAGCCGGCGTGGAAACCGCTGAGCGAGTAGCCGCTGCCGGAGATGTGGAACAGCGGCATGGCGACCAGGTTCACGCTGTCGGGCCCGAGGTCGAGCGTCTCCCCGGCCATCCGCAGCAGCGACAGCAGGTTGTGCTCGGTCAGCATCACGCCCTTCGGCAGGCCGGTGGTGCCCGAGGTGTAGAGCTGGATCCGCACGTCGTCGGGCTTCGCGCACAGCCCGGGATCGATCGCGGGCGCGGCGTCGACCCACTCGTCGTAGTCCTGATGGTCAACCTGGTGACGGACCTCGTCATCGCCCTCGTGACGGGTCGAACCGCCGACCACGATGATCTTCTTGACGCCGGGGAGCTCCGCCTCGACCGCCTCGACGGTCGCCGCGAACGCCGCGCCGACGACGAGGACCCGGGCCTGCGCGTCGGCGATGATCGCCGCGATCTCGACCGGCGCCAGCCGCCAGCTCACCGCGACGCTCACCGCCCCCAGCTTCGCCCCGCCGAAGAGCAGCTCGTAGTACTGCGCGGCGTTGGCGTCGAGGTAGGCGACCCGGTCACCGGCGCCGACCCCCTCGCCGGCCAGCGCCTGGGCGACCTGGTTCGAGCGGGCGTCGAGCTGGGCGAAGGTGACGGTGTGCCCGTCGGCGGTGAGCGCGGGCTGGCCGCCGCGCTCGGCGCCATGGGTACGGATCAGATCGGCGATGGAGCTGATCGGCATGTCGGTTCCTCGATCCTCGCGGCGACGACCCGCAGACCGTAGGAGCCTCGCCGTATTAATGTCAACCCACGAGTCGAGTAAACACACGTCCCCAGGGGGTCCCTCGTGATCACTCTCCTCGGATCCGCGACCTGGCACAACGGCCACGTTGACGGCGCCATCCGGGACATCCGCCGCCCGTTACCCGAGGACGGCCTGCTCAGCGGGGCCGTCCTGCGGATGGGTGACCCCGATGCGGGCCCCGTCGTCGCGATGTCCATCGAGGGCCGGATCTTCCCTCGCAAGGCCCCCGTGCACCTGCACAAGAGCGACAGCTTCCGGATGGCGCTGGGCGAGCCGATCCGGGTGGGCGGCACCAGCTACGCCCACGGTGAGTTCCGCCTCCAGCGGGCCGACGCCTTCTACGGCCCGGAATACTGGACCGACGAGGTAGGCACCAACCAGCTCCTGCTGATGGCCGACCGGCGCGGGCTCAAGCCCTACCTGACCGACGCGCAGCTCCAGCGGCTCGCCGACACCGCCCTCGCCGACGACGTCAGTCTGGAGGGGGTGGCGATGCTCCCCCGCGACGCCGACGTTCCGCACGCCATCGCCAACAGCTTCGGCGCCGTCCTGCGCCCGAGCCACTTCGACGCCGGCTTCACCGACACGACCCGATGGTCGACGCTCGGCGACGGCAGCCGCCTGGCCGCCGTCGCGCTGGGACACCGTGAGTCCGGGGTGCTCCTGCTGTGCTGGGACCGGCCGGCGGGCGCCGCCGCGCTGCCCGCCTTCCGGCTCGGCACCGACCTGGTCCGCCTCGTCGTCGAGGGCTCCTGCCACATCGACGATCCGGGCGCCGGCGGGGTCGAGCTCGGCCGTCTCGGCTTCCGGCTCCAGCAGGAGGGCACCTGGCACGGGGCGTCGCGCTCCGGCCCGGCCGGGTCGAAGGAGCTGTGGATCGTCGCCGACCGCCGGGCATGGCCGCCGCTCACCGCGGCCGGGCCGGCCGAGGGACCGCTGGCGGAGGCGGGCGCCGAGGTCGCGGCGCTGACCTCCCGTCTGGCGAGCGCCGCATGAGCGCCGCAGCCGTGGAGACGGTGGGGGTGATCGGCGCGGGGGTGATGGGTACGGGGATCGCGCAGGCGGTAGCGGTGGCCGGCGGCGCGGTGGTCTGCGTCGACACCAGCGCCGCGGCCCGCGAGCGCGCCCGCCGCCAGCTCGTCGAGGGCCGCTTCGGGCTGCGGGCCGCCGTCGAGCGCGGGAAGCTGGCCGCCGCGGACGTCGACCGGGTCGCCGCGAGGATCTCCTGGGAGTCCGAGCTGTCGGCCGTCGCCGGCGCGGCGGTGGTCATCGAGGCCGTGCCGGAGGACCTCGCCCTGAAGGTCCGGGTGTTCCGCGAGCTCGACCGGGTCGCCGCCGCCGGCGCGGTCCTCGCCACCAACTCCAGCGGCTTCCCGGTCGGGGCGCTGGCCGCGGCGACCGACCGGCCCACCCGGGTCCTCGGCTGGCACTGGTCGTCGCCCGCGCAGATCATGCGCTTCGCCGAGATCGTCGTGACCGAGCACACCGACCCGGACGCCGTCGCGACGGTGACCCGGCTCGCCCACGGGCTGGGCAAGAACCCGGTCGTCGTGCGCGACGCCCCGATGGCCTGGGGCTACGTCGCCAACCGGGTGTACTGGGCGGCGGTGGCCGAGGCGCGCCGGATCGTCGCCGAGGGGGTCAGCACCGAACGCGACGTCGACCAACTGCTGGTCGACTGCTTCCGCTGGCCCGTCGGGCCGTTCACGATGATCCAGGGCGCCACGGCAGGCTGGACGTAGCCAGCTCGCAGGCTCCCCGATCCATACTGGATCATGGTGTTCCGCGGAACCGCACCACATCCCAACCCCAGCCCCAGCCCCAGCCAGGCGATCTTCGTGTTCCGCGGAGCCGGACAACCCCGTCGCAGCCTCCCAGACTCCCCCGCCCGGACTATTCTCAGGAGCGCACGATGCCCGGTCTCACCTTTGATCTGTCCGGCCGCACCGCCGTGGTCACCGGCGCCAGCAGGGGCATCGGCGCGGCGTGCGCGCGTGCCCTCGACGCCGCGGGCGCGCGGGTCGCCGTCGTCGCCCGCGGCGGCGCGGGCCTGGCCGCCGTCGCCGACGGGCTCGCCAACAAGCCCGTCACGATCAGCGCCGACCTCACCGTCGAGGACGACGTCCGGCGGGTGGCCGACCAGGCCCTCGACGAGCTCGGGGACGTCGACATCCTGGTGAACAACGCCGGGCTCGGCTGGCACCAGCCCCCGGAGGCCATCACGGCGAAGCCCCTGGACCTGCAGCTCAACCTCAACCTGCGCAACGTCATCCTGTTGACCTCGTGGCTCGCGCCGTCGTTGCTGCGCCGGCGGGGATGCGTGGTCACGATGTCGTCGGCGGCGGCCTACGGCGGGGACGTCGAGCAGGCCGTCTACGCGGCGACGAAGGGCGGGCTGAACACCCTGACCCAGAACCTGGCCACCGCCTGGGGCGATCGGGGGGTGCGGGTCAACGCCGTCGCACCCGGCTTCGTCGACACCGACATCTGGCAGCCGCTGATCGCGGCCCTCGGCGAGGAGGGCTACCAGCGGTTTCGCCGGGCGACGGCGGCCGGCATCCCGCTGCGGCGCTGGGCCAGCGCCGACGAGATCGCGACCGTCGTGCTGTTCCTGTGCTCCGACGCGGCGTCCTACCTCACCGGCCAGACACTCGTCGTCGACGGCGGCGGCGCCCCCCTCCCGAGCCGGCATCTCCCGACCTGACCCGAGCCGCCGGCGCGGTGGCTCGGCGGGCGGCGGGTCGGCGGCCGACCGCGCCGCCGCTGGGCCGCTGGGCCGGTCAGCCGGTCAGCCGGTCAGCCGGTGACGAGGATCGTCGAGCGGTTCGTGCCGGCCATGCCTCCGGTGATCACGGCGGTGCGGGCGGCGTCGACCTGGCGCTCTCCCGCGTCGCCGCGCAACTGCTGCACCGCCTCGATCACGGAGCCGAACCCCTGCGTGGCACGGCCCTCGCTCAGGTTGCCCCCGTGCGTACATACCGGTACCCGGCCGTGCAGCCGCAGCCGCTGCTCATCGTCGGACCACGACTCGCGCAGCAGCGCCGGGCCCTCCCCCGGCCCGGTGTACAGCGCCTCCAGCCACAGCATGGCCAGGATCGAGAACCCGTCGTACGGGTAGGCGAGATCGATGTCGGCGGGGGTCAGGTCGCTGCGGGCGAACAGGTTGCCGACGGCGCGGCGGGCGGCGAGCCCGTCCGCCTCCGGCCACAGCAGCCCGTCGTTGCGCTCCGGCAGGGCGCTGGCGAACGCCTCGACCAGGACGGACGGATGCGGCAGGTCGCGGGCCCGGCGCTCGGTGGTGACCACGACGGCGAGCGCGCCGTCGATCGGCGCGTCCATGTCGAGCAGGCACATCGGATCGTCGATCATCGGGGCGGCGAGGTAGTCCTCGACGGTCATCGGAGTGCGGAACACCGCCCGGGGGTTGCGGGCGGCGTTCGTCCGGTTGTTGACGGCGATCCGGGCGAAGTCCTCCCGGGTGCTGCCGTGGCGCACCATGTGCTCCCGCATGACCCGCGCGGCCCACAGCATCGAACCGCCGTGTTCCACCAACGCGTGATCGAGGCCGGGGTCGAACTCGTGCGCCGGGGCCTGCCGCAGCGGGTCGCCGCGGCCGACGACCGAGGTGTTCGCCCAGCGGTACTTGCCGTGGTAGCACAGCGCGTAGTCGCAGTTTCCGGTCAGCACCGCGTTCGCCGCCGTCGACAGCGCCGTGACCGACGGCGGCTGCGCCGTGTCCCACCAGCGGACGTCGGGCAGTCCCAGTGCGTCGACGACGTACCCGGGCCAGAGCGTCGGCGAGTCCGTGCCGTACACGCCGACGACCCCGTCGATCGCGTCCCGCGCGACCCCGCTGTCGAGGACGGCCGCGCGGGCGGCCCGGGCGACGAGGCTGCCCGGTCCCACGCCGCTGTCCCGCGCCAGCTCCGACCAGCCGATCCCCACGATCGCCGCCCGCTCCCGCCCGCTCATGCCCCCGCCTCTCCCGCGCCACCGACTGGCCCGAACTGCGGATACACGCCGCCGGCGTCCTCCCACCAGCCGAGCGCCAGCGACATCCCGAGCGTGATCCGCTCCGGCTCGATCCCCACGATGCGGGCCAGCAGCCGGACGCCCGGCGCCTCCGTCAGCGCCACGACCCCGCTGACCACCGGCGGCGACCCGGGCGCGACGCGGGGCAGGGAGTACGACACCAGCCGTCCCGCCCCGGCGAGCGCGGTCCCGACCAGGACGTCCGACCAGCAGCCGGGACAGAACGGCCGCGGCGGGAAGACCCAGGTGTCGCAGTCCTTGCAACGGTCGACGCGCAGCTCCCGCCGCTGCCACCCCTGCCACAGCTCGACGGTGTCGTGATTGATCCGAGCCATCCTGACCCCCAGCCGCCCGGCAACTTTTTCTCGACTCGCGAGTCGAGCATATATCTCGGATATATCTCGGACCAGGTCGACGACCCCGCACAGGGATAGCGGAGGGACGGAGGAGGGATAGCGGCGTCGACCGTCAGGGTCGTACGGGTGACGGTCTCGATCGGGGAGCGTAATCCCGAGATCGGACGGCTTGCCGTTTCCCGCGCGGCTGGTCGCCGCCCTGGCGGCGGCGGACGCGATGGGCGGCGATCTGCGCGGCCGTCAGTCCGCCGCGCTGCGGGTCGTCGACCCGGCCACGTCGTCGGGTGAGACGCGCAGCGGGCGACCGGTCGGCGGCGAGGTCGACCTGCGCGTCGACGACGCCCGCGACCCGATCGGCGAGTTGCGCAGGCTGTGGGACCTCCACCGGTCCTTCCAGCATCTCCTGCACGCCATGAACCCCGACGGCCGCTACGAGGACCTGGCCCACATCGAGGCCGCGCTGGCGATCACGCCCGACGACCTGACCGCCGTGGGCGCCGCCGCGCTCGCACTCACCCGGGCCGGCAGGCTCCGCGACGCCACCCCCTTCCTCCGCCGCCTGGCCGCGGAGGAACCCCGCACCGCCCTGCGCCTACGCCGGCTGGCCGCCTCCGGACGTCTCGACCCCCGAACCGCCCACGCCGCACTCCAGCTCCTCGAAGACCCGCCCGGCTGAGGCGCGTATCGCGGCGGACCTCGGGTGCCTCGGGGCTGGATGCGGTGCGTTTCGTAGATGCGAACTCCTCGACCGCACCAGCTTCGCCACCTACGACCAGACCCGCGCTGCTGCTCTCGACGTCATCGAGGCACCCGTCATGGGGAGACCTCTTGTCCGCAAGAAGGTCGAGCAGTCACCTCCGCTGGGCCCAGACACTAATCGCGACCTGCGGTATGTCGAGGAACGCGGGATCGTCCAACAGTGCGAAGAAGCCGGTGAGCTCCTCCTCTCCCAGCAGGCCGTCGGCGACAAGCGACGGTCCCACCCGTTTGATGAGCGTCGCCCATCGATCCGTGGTGAGGCCACCCATCCGGCCAGGGTGAACTCGCCGAAGTACCGGGCGACGGCCCAGCGTCTCGGTCGTCATCCCCTCTCGGCTGGTAGCAGCGTCTCAGAAGCTGTCTGGGATCTTGATGTTTGTGTGCTGAGTGTGGTCGCCTGGGTCGAGGTCGACGTGGTGGTGCGGTCGGTGGTGGACGGTCTGGTGATGGTTCGGTCTGACCCGTATCCCTCTGATCTGTCCGACGCGGAGTGGGCGTTGGTGGAGCCGTTGCTGCCGCCGGTGTCGAAGGATGGGCGGAAGGAGGCGCATCCTCGCCGGGAGATCGTGAACCCGATTCTGTATGTGACGCACGCGGGGTGTAGCTGGCGGTCGTTGCCGCGGGACTTCCCGCCGTGGGAGACGGTCTACGGCTTCTTCGCCCGCTGGCATGACAAGGGCGTGATCGCGAGGGTTCATGATGCGTTGCGGGACACCTCCCGTGAGCTCGAGGGCAGGGATCGGCAGCCGACGGCGGGGGTGATCGACCCGCAGTCGGTGAAGGGCGCCCAGACGGTGGATGCGGCGACCCGCGGCTACGACGCGGGCAAGAAGGTGAACGGTCGTAAGCGGTTCCTCATCACGGACACCCTCGGGCTGCTGCTCAGCGTGCTCGTGTTGCCAGCCAGTGTCCAGGACCGCGACGGCGGCAGACGAATCATGGTGGATCACTACTTCGATCACTGGCAGTGCCGTCATTTGTTCGCGGACGGTGGATTCGCCGGACGTTTCGTCGACTGGGCCGGTGAGGTCATGAAGACCAGCGTCGACATCGTCCGGAAGAACCCCGGGCAGCGCGGTTTCGAGGCTCTCCCGAAACGTTGGGTCGTGGAACGAACCTTCTCGTGGATCACCGCGCACCGCCGGCTCGCGCGCGACTATGAAAGAAAACCCGCCACCTCCGAGACCTTCATCCGCCTCGCCATGATCCGAACCATGGTGAGGCGTCTTCCGCGCCAGCTCGCGCACAGCGGCCAGACCACACCATCAACTACAGAGGGTAGCCGGAACAAGATCTAAAACAGCTTCTCAGAGGTGTCAGGAATGGCTGTCGAAATAGCGGTCGCGGAGTTCGTTGTAGGTGTCGTCAGCGTGCATCTGCAGGATGGCGGCATTGACCTTCTTTCGCAGGGTGCTGCCGGTGGGGAAGGCGATGCCGTACTCCTCCGGGTCGAAGACCGCCGCCGCGAGGGTCTCTTTCTGCCCGGCCGCGACGTCAATGTGGTGCTGCAGGACGGGTGAATCGTAGACGATGGCGTCCGCGTCGCTGTTTCGCAGCAACGGGTAGGCGGCGTCGATCGACGCCACGGTGCGGGGCGAGATGTCGTGGCGGCGCAGGTAGCTCTCGGCGGTGGAGCCGCGGACGGTCACCACCCGCTTTCCGGGCAGGTCGGAGACCCCGGTGATGCCCGTCCGGATGGATTTCACGGTGAGCTGGGTCGTGATGGACGCGGTGAACAGGGAGACGAACACGAGCCCGGCGATGAGCCAGGCCAGCGTGACGATTTTTACGACCGGCCGCTGCGGACTGCCCAGGTCGCCGGCGAGGCCGATGGCGGCAGCCCGGAACATCCCGTCACCCATCCGCCGGTGCCAGCGTTGTCTGCTGCTGCTCCTGGTCACGGCCGAGGTGATGGCACCGGCGAGGACCAGCATGAACAGCAGCGCCACGAGATAGCGTCCGGTGGCGGGGGAGAGGAAGTTCGAAAGCTGGTGGGAGACATCGAGCCCGGCGGGGGTGTCGTTGGTGAGGATCTGCAGCCCGGCATCGAACATCGGGTAGGAGAAATCGACTTCCGCCTCCCGGTCGGCAGTGATCGAAATCCCGGAGATCGCTGCGTCGATCTTGTTGTCCCTGGCCGCGTCGACGAGATGCTGCACGCTGTCGTACCAGACGAACTTCGTGTTCCAGCCGTTGCGCCGGGCGATGTCGTTCCACAGGTCGATGCTGAATCCGGAGTTCTGGCCGGCACCGTCCTTGCCGACGAACGGGTCGAGCTCCTTGATGCCGACCGTGATCGTGCTTCCGGACGTGCCGGTGGCCGTCGCGCTGCCGGGCGCCGCAGGCGCGGCCGCCCGGGCCGGCGCCACGGGCAGCGCCAGCGCCAGGAATGCCGTGAGGAGAAGGAGCCCGATCAGCGCGTGCCGGCGCTGCCCCCTGAACAAAGCCATGTCCAAGCCCCCTACCGCGTGGGTCAAGGTCGAACGGTGCACCGAACTAAGTCCGCTGCCGAGCGAGTGTGCATAGGGACGAATTTGTCTGTCCAGCTTCTGTCCGGGTCGCGACACGCGGACATCTCTCGCCGGGAGACGTCCGCGAGCTTCCGGCATGGTGATCGGCCGCGGCGCATCATTACCGGCTCTTCGCAGGCGACTGGAGACCGTGTTTGGTCGCTGACGGCCCGTGATTGCGATGGGTAACGGAGCGTTACCGTCGAGGGGTGCGGAAAGGGACGCACCCGCCTGCCTGTAAAGATCGTTTCTTGTCTAGGAAAATGATCGTCAGGAGACGGGCGCCGGGTTGCTGGGCCTGGCGGGTTTCGAGGTCGAGTTGGTGGAGCGGGAGGCGGACGGTTCGTCGACGGTGCACGTGGCCGCGGCGGCGGGGACGGTGGCCCGCTGCCCGGACTGCGCGACGACGTCGGGTCGGGTGAAGGAGATGCGCGCGAGCCGGCGGTGCGCGGTGATCCACGAGAAGGTTCGTTCCACGACCCAACGTTTCGGGAGAGCCTCGAAACCGCGCTGCCCGGGGTTCTTCCGGACGATGTCGACGCTGGTCTTCATGACCTCACCGGCCCAGTCGACGAAACGTCCGGCGAATCCACCGTCCGCGAACAAATGACGGCACTGCCAGTGATCGAAGTAGTGATCCACCATGATTCGTCTGCCGCCGTCGCGGTCCTGGACACTGGCTGGCAACACGAGCACGCTGAGCAGCAGCCCGAGGGTGTCCGTGATGAGGAACCGCTTACGACCGTTCACCTTCTTGCCCGCGTCGTAGCCGCGGGTCGCCGCATCCACCGTCTGGGCGCCCTTCACCGACTGCGGGTCGATCACCCCCGCCGTCGGCTGCCGATCCCTGCCCTCGAGCTCACGGGAGGTGTCCCGCAACGCATCATGAACCCTCGCGATCACGCCCTTGTCATGCCAGCGGGCGAAGAAGCCGTAGACCGTCTCCCACGGCGGGAAGTCCCGCGGCAACGACCGCCAGCTACACCCCGCGTGCGTCACATACAGAATCGCGTTCACGATCTCCCGGCGAGGATGCGCCTCCTTCCGCCCATCCTTCGACACCGGCGGCAGCAACGGCTCCACCAACGCCCACTCCGCGTCGGACAGATCAGAGGGATACGGGTCAGACCGAACCATCACCAGACCGTCCACCACCGACCGCACCACCACGTCGACCTCGACCCAGGCGACCACACTCAGCACACAAACATCAAGATCCCAAACAGCTTCTCAGCGGATGCCGCCCGACCGGACAATGCCGTCCGGCTGCGCAACGAAGGCAGGTGACGGGTCAGGGCGAGACCTGCGAGCACTGCGACGAGGGGGCACACCGCGTTCCATCCCAGGGCGTTGTAGGCCCTGATGCCGAGCCAGGAGCCGATGCTGCCGCCAAGCGGAGTGCTCGAAGGAAGCATTCTCCGCCGGGCTCGACCAGCTCGCCCGTGGGCTGAAGAACTTCACCGACTCCCGGAAAGGGAAGCGGAAGGGCCGCCAGGTCGGTTTTCCTCGGTTCAAGAAGCGCGGGAAGGCCCGCGATAGCTTCCGGTACACCACCGGGGCCTACGGCCCCGCCGACGACAGGCATGTGAAGCTGCCGCGGATCGGCCGGGTGAAGGTCCACGATCCGATGGACACGCTCACCGACCGGCTGGCCGACGGGCGGGCACGGCTGCTCGGTGCAACCGTGTCCCGCACGGCGTGCCGCTGGTTCGTGTCGTTCACCGTCGAGGTCGAACTCGCCGTGCCCGCCGGCCCGACCCGCCGCCAGCGCACGGGGGGCACGGTCGGTGTCGACCTCGGCGTGAAGCACCTCGCGGTGTTCTCCACCGGGGAGACGGTGGAGAACCCGAAGCATCTCGCCGGGTCGCTGCGCCGGCTGCGCACCGCGTCGCGCGCCTACGCCCGGTCGAAACCGGGCAGCGCCGGCCGCCGCAAGCACGCGGCCCGGATCGCCCGTATCCACGGCCGGATCGCGCACCAGCGCCGCGACGGGCTGCACAAGCTCACCACCCGGCTGGCACAGAGCCACGAGGTTGTGGTGGTCGAGGACCTGCACGTCGCCGGGATGGTCCGTAACCGGCGGCTCGCCCGCGCGGTGTCCGATACGGGGATGGCCGAGGTCCGCCGCCAGCTCGCCTACAAGACGGCCTGGTACGGGTCGACTCTGATCATCGCGGACCGCTGGTACCCGTCGTCGAAGACCTGTTCCGGCTGTGGCTGGCGAAACCCAAGCCTCCCCCTGTCGGATCGCATGTTCACCTGCCCGTCCTGCGGACTGGTAGCCGACCGCGACCTCAACGCCGCGGTCAATCTGCGTAACCTCGTCGCCGCCAGTACGTCGGAGACGCGAAACGCCCGTGGAGCCGACCGTAAGACCCGCGCGAGCGGGCAGGTGGCTGCGAAACGGGAACCCGGCACGGCCACGGCCGATCAGACCGGGAGTGCCTCCCCGCAAGGTGAGGCGGCATGACCGCCAGCTATTTGGCGCTCTCATGCAACGGTAGTGTCGCGGGCGTGACTCTGGATCGGTGACGGGATCGGTACGCGCAGCGTGCCCAGGGGATGATCGCGAGCGAGGTTCGGGCGCTGTTCGCGGTCGCCTCCCGGCCCGAGATCGTGTCGCTCGCCGGGGGCATGCCGGCGGTCGACGCGCTGCCGCTGGAGACGGTCGCCGCGACCGTGTCGGAGCTGGTGCTGAGCCGGGGGGCGGTGGCGCTGCAGTACGGCTCGGCGCAGGGCGATCCGGGTCTGCGGGCACGGATCTGCGACGTCATGGCGATGGAGGGCATCACCGACGCCCATCCCGACAACGTGGTCGTGACCGCGGGTTCGCAGCAGGCGCTGGACCTGCTCACCCGCGTGTTCGTCGATCCCGGCGACGTCGTCGTCACCGAGGGGCCCACCTACGTCACGGCGATCAACACGTTCGCGGCCTACCAGGCGCGGATCGTGCACGTGCCGATGGACGGCGACGGCCTGTCGCCGAGCGCGCTCGCGCAGACGCTGGAGCGCCTCGCCGCCGAGGGCGCCCGGGTGAAGCTGCTCTACACGGTCCCGACCTTCCAGAATCCCGGCGGGATCACCCTGACGCCGCCGCGGCGGGCCGAGGTGCTGGAGATCTGCCGGCGTGCCGGGGTGCTGGTCGTCGAGGACAACCCGTACGGGCTGCTGTCGTTCACGGGTGAGCCGGTGCGGGCGATGCGCGCCGACGCCCCCGACGACGTGGTGTACCTGGGGTCGTTCTCGAAGACGCTGGCGCCGGGCCTGCGGGTCGGGTGGGCGCTGGCCCCGGCGCCGGTGACGGCCCGGCTCGTGCTGGCCGCGGAGTCGGCGATCCTGTCCCAGTCGATGTTCACCCAGCTGGTGGTCGAACGTTATCTGGCGACCCAGCCGTGGGCGGAACAGGTGAAGGTGTTCCGGGAGATGTACCGGGAGCGTCGCGACGCGATGCTCGACGCCCTGGCCGAGTCGATGCCCGCCGGCGCGACCTGGACCCGGCCGGACGGCGGGTTCTTCGTCTGGGTGACGCTGCCGGGCGGGGTGGACACCAGGGCGATGCTGCCGCGGGCGATCGCCGCCCGGGTCGCCTACGTCCCCGGGGCCGGGTTCTACGCCGACGGGTCGGGTGGCAGCAGCATGCGGCTGTCGTTCTGCTACCCACCACCCGAGCGCATCCGCGACGGGGTCGGCCGGCTGGGCCGGGTCGTGCGGGACGAGCTGGACCTCCGCGACACCTTCGCCGCCCGCCCATGATCCGACCGTCCCTGATCCACCCGTCCCCGATCCGCCCGACACTGATCCGCCCGACACTGTGAAGGACGCGACGTTGACCGATCTGGGCCGTGTGCTGATCCTCGCCGGGGGGCTGTCGCCCGAGCGGGAGGTGTCGCTGCGATCGGGCGGGAGGCTGCGCGACGCGCTGACCCGCATCGGGGTCGAGGCCGAGCTGGCCGACGTCGATGCCGCGACGCTGCCCGCGCTGGCCGCCGACCCGCCCGACGTGGTGTTCCCCGTGCTGCACGGGACGTCGGGTGAGGACGGCACGATCCGGGAGGTCCTGGACCTCTACGACCTGCCCTACGTGGGCGCCGCGCCGCCGGCCTGCCGGGTGGCGTTCGACAAGGCGACGGCGAAGGCGGCCGTCGGCGCCGCCGGGGTGGCGACGCCGGCGGCGGTGACGTTGCCCCGCGAGGCGTTCCACGACCTGGGCGCCGCCGCGCTGATCGAGCGGATCGTGGCCCGGCTCGGGCTGCCGGTCGTGGTGAAGCCCCGCGCGGGCGGGTCGGCGTTCGGGGTCAGCCGGGTCGACGACGCCGGCGGGCTCGCCGAGGCGCTGATGAGCTGCTTCGGCTATCACGACTCGGCCCTGATCGAACGGGCCGTCAGCGGCGTCGAGATCACCGTCGGCGTCGTCGAGGTCGGCGACGGGCCGGTCGCGTTGCCGGCCGTCGAGATCGAGCCGGCCGCGGGGGTGTACGACTACGCCGCCCGTTACACCGCGGGTGCCACCGCGTTCTTCACCCCGGCGCGCCTCGACGACGCGGTGCTGCGCGCCGCCGCCGCGACCGCCGTGACCGCGCACCGCGTGCTGGGCCTGCGCGACCTGTCCCGCACCGACATGATCGTCGACGCGGCCGGCGTCGCGCAGTTCCTGGAGGTCAACGTGGCCCCCGGCATGACCGACACGAGCACCTGGCCGATGGGCCTGCACGCCGCCGGCCTCGACCTCGCCGTCGTCTGCCGCGACCTGGCGGCCCGGGCACGAGACCGCAGCGGCACCCCACGCAGGTGACCGCGGCCACTGCGCGGCGGCGATCCACCGGGGCGTGGCGGTGGAGCATCCGCATGCTCCGTTTCAGCCGCCCAGTTTGACTGCGCGGTGGACGTCGTCGGCGTAGGCCTCGGGCTGTTCCCAGGCTGCGAAGTGGCCTCCGGCAGGGTGTTCCACATAATCGCGGACGTTCAGGAACGCCTGCGCGTAGCTTCGCGGCTCCGGTTTGAGGTCGCGTGGGAACACGGAGAGCACGGTCGGCGTGTCGATCCGGTCGGGGAGGGCGGCCGGTTCGACGTAGGTGGTGAAGGAGGTGCCGATCGTGCCGGTGACCCAGTAGGCGGTGACCCAGGTGAGAAGCTCGTCCGGAGTGAAGGCCGAGTCGTCGGACCAGGATTCCAGTTTCTCGATGATCCACGCCGCGAGGCCGGCCGGTGAGTCGCCGAGGGCGACGGCGAGGGTGTTCGGCCGCGTCGACTGCGCCGCGATGTACCCGCCCTCGGTCCGGAACCACTGCGCCGACCGGCGCAGGTAGGCCGCCGCGTCAGGCGGGAGCGTCGCCGGGTCCGCCGTGAGCGCCCGCTGCGGGGCGATGTTCGTGAGGTGCAGGGCGGCCACCCGGTCCGGGCGGTCGGCCGCGAGGAGTTCCGCGACGGTGCCACCCACGTCGCCACCGGACACCGTGTACCGCGGGTAACCGAGCTCGTCCAGGGCGTCCGCGACGATCCCGGCGATCCGGTTGACCGACATACCGGGACTGGTGAGCGGGGGCGCGAACGGGAAGCCCGGCAGCGCGGGCACCACCACGTGCAGGTCCGCGAGCAAGGGGCAGGACGCGCTCGAACCGCAACACCTGGAGCACGCGCAACGCTAGTTCGCCCAGTACGGGTACGCGGCGATCACGGTCAGGGGCGTGGCCGACGCGGCCGGGGTGTCGCCCAACCTCATCACGCACTCGCTGGAGCCGATGCACCGCTACCTGCGCGACACCGGCCTGGACGACGCGGACGCCCACAGCCGAGCCGCGGCGATCGACGCCTTCGTACTCGGCGTCTCGACCCGCCGCCGGGTCCTGCGTTCCGAACTCGGCGACCCCGCCGATCTCCAGGCCTGGCTGGGCGCCACCATCCAACGCCTCGCCGACGGGTGACGCCCGACAGCGAGAAACACTGACACTCCGCTACCGACACTCCGCTTCCGATCAGGATCGTGACGCCCTGGCGGCCGGACAGGTCGTCCAGGATGACGTGGATCGGCGCCCCGCCCGGCCGGATCACACCCAGGACCAGAACCTCTCTAGCCGTTCTTCCTGAGGTAGCGGGCGGCCCGGTGGGCGGCCGTCCGGCCGGGCAGGCCGCTCACTCCACCGCCGGGGTGAGTACCGGACCCGCCGAGGAAGAGACCACCGAGCGGGGTCCTGCCAAGCCCGAGCCCCACCGCCGGGCGCAACGGTCCCGAATTCATGAAACCCATGTCGAGATGCGTGATACAGCCGTTGCGGACGTGCAGGCGGGCCGCGATGTCCTCCGGTGACTCGACGAGGCGTCCGATCTCGGCCTGCTCCAGCGGCTGGACGTATTTGCCCGTCTTGGTCAGGACGGAGTCAACGGCCGACTGCCGGATGGCCTCCCAGCCACTGCGGGGGTGCACCGGGACGGCGAGGGCGTAGAGGTAGAGCGTCTCCTGGCCCGGGGGCGCCTGGGTCGGGTCCTCCCCCGACGGCGCGGCGACCCAGAGCGCCGGGTCGGCCGGCAGTTCACCGCGGCTGGCGGCCGCGTAGGAATCGACCACCGACTCCGCCGTGCCGAGAAGCAGGGTGGGCCTGCGAAGGTCGACCCCGTCGGCGCGGATATGGCCGGTGACCTCGATCTGCTCCGAGAGAGCCATGTCGATCTTGAACACCCCGGAGCCGATCCGGTTGGCGCTGGCATGGTCGAGACGGGCGGCGGTGGACTGGCTGATCACGTCACCGTCGACCAGTTCGCGCAGCGTGGTCCACGGGTCCACCGACGACACGACGGCGCGAGCGCGCAACGTACGACCATCGGTCAACCGGATGCCGCGGACGGTGTCCCCGGCACGCGTTATCTCGGCGACTCGGGCGGCGACGGTGACGGTTCCTCCGGCGCTCTCCAGACAGTTGATCAGCGCCGTCGTGAGGGACTGCATGCCGCCGACAGGCCGGCCCACACCGACCCTGGTCAACAGTGCCAACAGCAGGAACCCGAGCCCGCTGCCGGGTTCCGACACCGGTCCGGCGCCCGCCGCGAGGTTGAGCAGGGCCCCGCGCACCACCGGATGCTGGAATCGCTCGTCCACAGCCATGCTGGCGCTGCCCGTGAGCAGGGCGACGATGTCGGACATCCGCCTGCGGCTCCTGACGAGCTCGCGGGCGACACCGACGACGAGCGACGGCGAGGGCCGCGCCATGTCGGCGCCCATGACCGGAACCGCCGTGGCCATCACCCGGTCCAGCAGGTTCACGAAGTCGAGGAAGGCGGCGGCGTCCTGCCGCGAGAAGGCCCGGATCTCCTCGGCGGTGCGCTGCGGGTCACGCCACAGGGCGAGGGACGAACCGTCCGGGTGGAGCGAGACGTAGCTCGGATCGGGCTTGACCAGGCGCAGCCCGTGCTCCCGCAGCGAGAGCTCACGCGGAATCTGCGAGTGCAGGAGCGCGATGATGTCGACAGCGCACGTGTTGACCGTGTGTCCGGGCGCCTCGGCGATGAACGGGCCGGACGTCGTCATCCCGCCCGGCAGGTTCGCCGCCTCCACGACCGCCACCCGCAGGCCGGCCTTCGCCAGATAGCAGGCCGCGACGAGGCCGTTGTGGCCCGCCCCGATCACCGCGACGTCGACCTCCGCCGGGAGGGTCGTGCCGAACCCGGGCCCGGTTGTGTCGGAGTTCGACGTCATGAGGTCTCGCTCGCGCGGCTGCGGGCGCGGGTGCGCCTCACGCGTCGACCCGAATCAGTCCGGCGATGTTGCCACGCATCACCCGGGCCGTCTCCACCGGGTCCGCACGGTCGACGAGCTTGTCCGCGAAGTTGAGCGGCTGCTCCAGCCCCTCGGGATGAGGCCAGTCGGAGCCGAAGAGCACATGGTCGTAGCCGATGGCTTCCGCGAGCTCGACCGGATCCTCCTCGAAGAAGGGGCAGACGTAGAAGTTGCGCTGGAAGGTCTCCGACGGTCGACCCGCGACGGGGCCACCGACGCCCGCCTGCCCCCGCGTCATGAAGGCCACCTTGTCGAGGCGCTTCATCAGCGGCTTGACCCAGCTGGCGCCGTTCTCGATGCTCAGGACCTTCAGCCGCGGGAAGCGCTCGAAAAGGTTGTTGAGAATGAGGTTGGCGAAGGTGTCCTGCGCCGAGGTCCCGGCGAGGTAGTTGTTGAACGGGGACTGGTGCTGCAGCGGCGGCCGCGGCAGCTCGCCCCACTGCGCTCCCCACAGCTCGTGGTAGCCGGCGTCCGAGACGTGGAAGCTCACCGGAACGTCGGCCTCCTGCACCAGCCCCCAGAAGCGGTCACGCCCGGGGTCGGCGGCGGACTCCCCGTAGATCGGCCCCAGCCGCAGGTGCAGGAGCCGCGCGCCGGCCGCGAGGACGCGCTCGGTCTCGGCGACCGCCTGCTCGACGTCCACCAGCGAGATCATCGGCGCCGCGAAAAGACGGCCGTCCGCGGCGAAACCCCAGTCCTCTTCCAGCCAGCGGTTGAAGGAACGCAGGTTCGCGTAGAGGACGTCCGTGTCGTCGTGCAGTTCGTGCTCCACCGAGACACCCAGGCTCGGGAACAGTAACGTGCCGTCGAGGCCCTGGTCGTCCAGGAGCGCGAGACGGTTCGCCCGGTGCATCATTGCCGGGAAATCATGGGCACTGATCATTTCGGGCTGGCTCCAGCCGCCCGGGTCCTCGTCGTCGTGAATCCCGAGGAAGGCGCCCGCTCGACTACCGGGTGCGCCCGTGTAGTCGCACTGAACGACCCGGATGAGGCCGGCCTTCTGGTCGCCGTAGTAGAGACGCCCCAACCCGTCTCGTGCACTGACGCGCACGTTCACGGCCCGCGAGCGGTATTTCGCCTCGATGTGGCGGGTGAACGCGTCATAGGGCTCGTAGTAGTGGCCGTCCGAGTCGATGGGTCGGCGCTCAACAGGTGTTTCCGGCTGGAGCAGGGGCATCTTGACAAGTCCCGTCGTGAGGGTCTCCAGGGCGGGCGCGAGGTGCGCCTGCTCGAGACTGGCTCCGCGCGCCCAGCTCTGTCCAATATGACCTCCGTGTACCCTGATACCGCCGACGTATGACGGCGCCGGCACATGCTGGCCAGAGCCACGGCGCAGAAGTGCGGGTCAGCGTGCCGCGCGTCGGGACACTTGTCGTTCGCTCGGTCAGGCCGACGCGATCGCCGCGGCCGATGTCCGCGACTTTCCGGACTAAACGCCTATTTCGACCACAAGACTCTCGATGCCGTCGCGCGTTGTCGACGTGGGTTCGGCGGAGCGCTCTGATACGCAGCCGGTATGGATGTCGACACGACTGATATTGGACGCCTGCGGCACCCGGTGAGACTGTTGCGGTCGCGGTGGCACGACTCGTCGACAACGCCAACCGAAGGGACTCAGGTCTCGTGTCGCTGTGGTCGCGTGGCGGGCGGCAACGCCATAACGCTCGACAGCAGTCGCTCCAGGGCGGGATTCTGGGCACGGGGAATCCAGGCCGCGAACATGCTGCGGGCGATCGGGTCCCCCGGCGAGTCCACGATGGGCACTATCGTCACATCGCGTACCCAGAAACTCGTGGACGCACCCGCGACGAGCCCGATGCCCATTCCACCGGCCACCAGGCTGAGGGTCGTCATCGGGTTCGAGGTACGGTGGGCGACGGTCGGCGAAAATCCCAGTCGACGACAGGCGGCCATGAAGTCGTCGTAGATGTCCGGGTGTCGTTCGCGGGGCACCATGATGAGCGGCTGATGGCGCAGGTCCTTCAGTCGGATCTGCTCACGGCGGGCCAGCGGCCACGTCGACGGCACAGCCGCCGCAACATCGACGTGACCGATGAGGTGAAGGTGAACCTCCGGCGGCAGTTCACGCCGGCCCATGATGATTCCGAGGTCGATGTCGCCGCCCCGAAGTTTGTCTATCTGGTCCTCCACGGGCAGTTCCTCGAAGATCACCTCGACGTCCGGCGACTCGCGGCTGAAGCTGCGGATGATCGCCGGCAGGATCTCGAACACCGCCGGGGTGACATAACCCAGCCGGAGGCTTCCCTGCTCCCCCGAAGCCACTCTTCGTGCCGTCAGTTCCGCACGCTCCACCTGCAGCAGCGTCGCCTTCGTCTCGACGAGAAAAGCATGGCCGGCAGGCGTCAGCTCCACATTGGTGCGCGAGCGTACGAAGAGCTCAAGCCCGAGCGAGACCTCGAGCCTCTTGATCGACTGGCTGAGCGCGGGCTGCGCAATACAGAGCCGACGGGCGGCCCGACTGAAGTTGAGATCCTCGGCCACGGCGACGAAGTGACGAAGATGATGCAACTCGACGGCCATAGCACCGGTGAGCATACGCCCGGCGGCAGTCGTCCGACACGACTACGCGACCTTGGCTCCGATCCCGGCTCCGGTCCCGGCTGCGCCCCCGGCTCCGGCTCCGGCATCGGCTTCGGCTTCGATCGATCAGGACAGAAAGGACGTTGCTTGTGCACCGGTTAGGAGACAGCTACGGCGACATGAGGGGCGTGGCCGACTGGACCGCCGTCGCGGACGTCGATCCGTCCGTACCGGCACTGCTACGCCATTGCGCCACCCACCACCCGGCCCGTGAGCTCTGCGTGTTCGATGACCGGCGGCTGACCTACGGGGAGGCCGACGAGCGTTCCGCACTGTTGGCCGGCCAGTTCGTGGCGGCGGGGGTCGGCAAGGCGACCAGGGTCGGGATGGTCTTCCCCAACAGTCCCGAGTTCATCATCGTCTGGCTGGCGATCGTTCGCATCGGAGCCGTGGCCGTTCCCATCAGTACCCTGTCCACCGGCACCGAGCTCAGGTCAGTCATCCGCCACTCCGACCTTGCGCTGTTGGTGACGGCGGACCGTTACCGAAACCGTGACTACCCGGCCGGCCTGGAGAGCGCTCTCGAGGGACTCGCCGAGTCCCGTGGTGCGCTGCGGCTACATGATGCTCCCTATCTTCGCGGAGTCTGGGTGTGGGGGTCTTCGGCACCGGCGTGGGCCTCCGCTCTCGATCTGTCGACGCCGAGCGGTGTCTCCCGCGAATTACTGGCGGCAATCGAGGGTGAGGTGTCGCCGGCCGATCTCGTCAGCATCATCTACACCTCGGGATCCACTGGCTCGCCGAAGGGCACCATGCACACTCACAACGGTTTCATGCGCCAGGCCGCGAAGCTCGGCGCCATCATGCCGTACAGGCGCGACGATCGCGTCTTCACCCCGATGCCGTTCTTCTGGGTCGGTGGCCTGACATACACCGTCCTGGCCGCCATGCATGTCGGCTGCGCCCTGCTGGGAAGCGGCAGCACCGGCTCGGAGCTGCTCGACTTCCTGGAGCGAGAGCGCGTCACCTACCTCACCGGCTGGCCCCACCTGTTGACCGCGCTCGAGACCGATCCGTCGTTCCCGCAGCGCGATCTGAGCGCCCTACGCGGAGGCAACCTCCTCGCCGCGCTGCCCCCCGGCCAGCGACCGCGCAACCAGGTCTTCGGAATAGCCCTCGGCATGACGGAGACCGCCGGCCCGCACACCGTCTCTCATCCCGACTATCCCGACGAACTTGCCGGGACACTCGGGCCGGTCATGCCCGGGATGGAACACCGGCTCATCGACCCGGACAGCGGCACAGACGTCGCCCCGGGGGCTCCCGGCGAACTACTCGTCCGCGGCGACACCCTCATGGCCGGGTTCGTGAAGCAGGAACGCGAAGCCTGCTTCGATGCCGCGGGCTGGTACCACACAGGTGACCTGTGCTCGTACCGCGACGACCACATCTTCTTCCACGGCCGACTCGACGACATGATCAAATCGTCGGGTGCCAACGTCTCCCCACGCGAAGTCGAGGCCGCGCTGGCGAGCCTCCCGGGGATCGAGCAGGCGATCGTCGTGAGCGTGCCCGATCCGCAGCGGGTCAGCATCGTCGGCGCCGTTGTCGTTGCCCGGGGCGGAGCCACCCTGCTTGCGGAGGACATCCGTCGATCGCTGCGGGGCACGCTGTCCGAGTACAAGATCCCGCGGGTGATAAGAATCATCCAACCGGCGGATCTACCTGTTCTGTCGTCAACCAAGATAGACCGGCGACTCCTTGCCGGCATGTTGAGCGACGTCGCGAGGTCGGACTGAGCGGTCGGACTGAGAGGTCGGACTGGGCCGTCTGACGAGACCGGTCGCGTACACACCCGTTCGCAGACGACCGCTCATGCCGACGACAGCGCTATGTCGGATCGATCCGCTCGAACTTGGTCCAGCCGCGCCAGCCGCGCTCCTCTAGCCACGCTGCGAGGCCGGCTTACCGGCCTACAGATCTCGGTCGTCACCGGCGGGCCGCGGCTCGGCGACCTTGAGGCGGGCGCCGTCGCCACCACCCTCGCAGACGCCGCCTCCGCGGTCTCCGGCGGCCTCGCCTGCGCAGCCAACGCCCTGCTGATCCTCGCCCTGCTCCCCGGCTTTCGCCGTCAACGCTCAGACGGCGCCGCAGATCAGATCACTCTCCAGCAAGGCGGCCTCGCCGACATCCGGGACGAACGTCATCACGGCGACCTCAGCCGCGATCATGCCGACGCGGTAGGGATCATCAGGCCGCATGAAGGACGCGAGCCTCCGCAAGCACCCGGCCGCGGCTGACCCACTCCAGCCCTGGACTTGGGTACCCAAGCACCTCGCGGGACCACGCACGACCACAATCGACGCCCAACGACCCGAACCCACCACCGAGAGTTACAACCGGAGCCGTCAGTTCGAGAAGCTGGCAATGTACGAACCGACTTCCCGCATCCGCTGACCTGCACCTACGGAACCTCGCCGACCATCCCGACCGATAGGTCAAACCCCACTTGACCAGGTCAGAAGCTAGACACGGAGCGTGGCGGGGCGGGTGGGGCTCGAACCCACGACCGACGCATTCGTCTCGCCCCGGGCCGCGAGCCGTTCGGCGACATCGGTGCTTCCACATGGTGGGCCCGGGTGGCGACGACGCCGCGGGGGGCCGCGGCAGGCTGGTCGCCCGGCGGGCGGGGTGGTCGGCGGGCGGGGTGGTCGGCGTGGGGTGTTTGGATGCCGGCGGCCTGGCCGAGGTGCACGACCGGCAGCCGGCCGGCCGCGCATCCCCGGGCGGCGTTCGCCGCCGGCCCGTGGCCGGCGGCGAAATTTACCGCAGGCCGCGCCGGCATATTGGTTTACCCGCTGGATACACGCACCCTAAGCTGCCGAAATGACGGATACCCGTTCGATACCCATCCCGCGTTCCCGTCCGGCGGCTGCCGGCGGCGGCGCCGCATTCCCCCTCCGCCGCATTGTGGTGGTCCGACCGGTCGGTCACGGCGAACCGGCCCGCGCTCGTTGCCCCGAAGACCGTCCGACCCCGGAGTTTCTCCTCTTATGCGCCGCTGTTCCCGCCTAGCCCCCGCACTGGCCCTGCTCGCCGCCGCGACGCTGACCGGCTGTGCGTCCCATGAGGCGAAATCGGCCGGGTGCGTCAGTCCCGGAGTCACGCCGAACGAGGTGAGAATCGGGCTGCTCTATCCCGACTCCGGTGTTCTCGCGCCTACCTTCAGTTCCTCCCGGGCCGGCATCGACGCCCGCATCGGCCTGGCCAACGAGCACGGCGGCGTCCACGGCCGGAAGATCGTCTACGACTGGCAGGACGACCGCGGGACCGCCGACGCGAACAGCCAGGGCGCCCGCACTCTGGTGGAACGGCAGAACGTCTTCGGCGTCATCGAGTCCTCCTTCTCCGCCAGTGGCAGCGCCCAGTACCTCGCCGACCGTGGCGTCCCGGTGACCGGAATCGCGACCGAGAACATCTGGTCGCACTACCGGAACATGTTCTCGTTCTCCTACACCGACGGGAACGCGGTCGACACGTTCGGTACCTTCGTCCACAACCGTGGCGGAAAACGCGTCCTGCTGGTGCAGGCCGCGTTGTCCGCCAGCGTCTCGGAGCTCACCTCGAAATACGACCAGAGCATCCGGGCCGCCGGGCTAGACCTGGCCGGAATCCTGAGCTACTCGTCGCAGACCGACAATCCCGCGGATACCGCGCGGCGGATCACCGAGTCGGGCGCCGACACGGTCATCTTCCTCATCCAGCCGCCCGACTATCTCCAGGTGCTGAGCGCCCTGCGCGGCGCCGGTCGGCTACCGGGACTCGTCATGGCGGTCACCGGTTATGACCGGCAGCTCCTGGAAACCTCGGGTGCGCAGATGGCCGGGCTCGTCATCCCCGTCTTCTACCGCCCGTTCGAACTCGGCGGCGCCGCCGTCGACACCTACGAGAAGGCGGTGACCCGCTTCGCCCCCCAGATCCCGCAGGCGCAGCACGACTTCGCCCTGATGTCCTACGTCGACACCGACATGTTCATCCGCGGGTTGGAGGCGGCCGGCCCCTGCCCCACCCGGCGGGCGTTCATCGACGGGCTGCGGTCGGTGACGGACTACGACGCCGACGGTCTGATCTCGCCGGTCGACTTCGCCCACGGGCTCGGCAGGACGACGAACTGCTACTCGTTCGTCCAGGTCAGCCCGACGGGCACGGCCTTCGACGTCATCGACCGGGACCGCTGCGGACGGGAGATCACCCAGTAACGGGAGATCACCCGGTAGCCGCCCGCGGCCCGGCTCGGGCCCTTCCCGGTCACGGTCACGCGGCCGGGGAGGGCCCGCCCCCCGCGGGCGCCGTCACCAGGTGACGGGCAGGTGCGCGGGGCCCATGACGAAGTTCGACCGGGTCCACTCCATCTCGCCGGCGGGGTGGATGCCGGGGAACGCCCGCAGCAACGTGGTGATCATCGCGATGGCCTCCGCCCGGGCGACATGGGCGCCGAGGCAGAAGTGCTGGCCGAGGCCGCTGAAGGCGAGATGCCGGTTGGGCGAGCGGGTGATGTCGAACCGCTCCGGGTCGGCGAACTCCCTCGGGTCCCGGTTGCCGGCGCCGTAGTAGACGCACACCTTGTCGCCGGCACTGATGCTCCGCCCGCCGATCTCGACGTCGCGCAGGGCCGTCCGGCGGTTGTACACCACCGGGGTGACCCAGCGCAGCATCTCCTCGACGGCGGCGGGCATCCGGCCGTCGAGGTCGGCCTGCAGCAGCTCGCGCTGGTCGGGATGGGTGAACAGGGCGTGCAGGCCGCCGCCGATCAGGTGCCGGGTGGTGTCCCCGGCGCCGACGATGAGCAGGGTCATGTTCGCCGAGAAGTTCTCCAGGCTCATCGGCGCCCCGTCCACCTCGCAGGCCGCGAGCATCGAACAGACGTCGTCGCCGGGGTGGGCCCGGCGGTCCTCCCAGACCTGGATCGAGTACCGGATCAACGCCTCGGTCGCGCCCTGGCGCTCCTGCTCGGTGTAGGCGCCGCCGCCGAGACCGATCTCGATGTACTCGTAGAGGCGCACCGCGTCCTCGCGGGGGATGCGCAGCACGTCGGCCGTCACGTAGGCGGCGATCTTCCCGGCCACGTCGACGGCGAGGTCGCACCCGCCGGCCGGGCGGATCTCGTCAACGATGGCCTCGGCGGCGTCGACGAAACGGGTCATCCGGCGGCGCACCGCCGAGGGCATGAACCCGGGGACGACCGCACGGCGGATCACCGTGTGCAGCGGCGGGTCGAGGTTCACCATCGACTTGTCCTCGGTCTCCATGAAGTCCTCGATCATGGAGACCGGCCAGTGGGAGAAGTTCTCGTCGTCGCGGTTGACGGCGCGGATGTCCTCCCAGCGGGTGACGGCCCAGAAGCCCGGCCCGTTCGGCTCGTCGTTCCAGTGCACGGGGTCGTGCTCGCGCAGCCGGGCGTAGAGGGCATGCGGATGCCCGTGCTCGAAGCTCGCCAGGGAGTAGAGGTCGATCGACTCGGTTTCCACGATCGTCATGCGGTTGCTGCTCCCGCGGTCGAGACCGCCGGCGCCGCGGCGGGCAGAGTGATCTCCTGGAGGATGGTCGCCGAGAGTGTCGTGATCGCGAGGCGACCGTCGGCCTCGCGCATCGTCACGTGGTAGTCGCCGACGCCGTGGGCGGTGCCGTCGGCCCGGCCCAGCCAGTACTGGAAGTAGCTGCGCACGTCGACGGAGCCGTCGGCCTCGACGTCGACGAGCAGGTTGGACACGAGGTGGCGGGCCCACTGCCGCTGGTCGAACAGCGAGGCGAGGATGCCCACCACGGTGTCCCGCCCGGCGAAGACCTGCTGGGTTCCCGGGCCGCCCTCGACGGTCCCGCCGGCCACGACGAGGGCGGCGTCCGCGGCGAAGACCGCCCGCAGGGCGCCCGCGTCGCCCTGGTCGATCGCCCGGCAGTAGCGGTGCAGGACCGTGCCCGCGCGCCAGCCGAGCTCGGCCGGCCCGCGGTCGTCCGGTAAGTCAGGCATGCAGCCTCTCCCTTTCGTCTTCGTCCCGTCAGCGTTGTCGTCCGATCACCGGCTCCGCCGATCGGCGGTGACGCCGGATCAGCGGTCGATGACCATCCAGAGGTTCGCCACCGAGCTGCCGGCGTCACAGACGACCGCCTGCCCGTTGACGAGCGAGGCCTCGTCGGAGACCAGGAAGCGGTGCACCCTCGCCACCTCCGCCGGGTCCGCGGCCCGGTTCATCAGCGCCTGCGCCGCCGGCCCGCCGCCCGGCCCGGCCGACGCCGGCGCCGACGCGGGCGCCGTGTCCGCGTCTGCCTCGGCCTGCGCCTCGGCCTGGGCCATGAGCACCGGCAGCACGTCGGTGTTCGCCAGCAGGTTGGTGGCGACCCCGCCCGGGCAGGCGCAGTTGACCCGGATCCGATCGGTGACCAGCTCGAAGGCGAGGGCCCGCACGACGGCGACGATGCCGCCCTTCGACGCGCTGTACGCGGCCTGCCCGGCCACCCCGGTCAGCCCGGCGATCGACGCCGTCGCCGACATCGCCCCGCCGCCCGCGCGGCGCAGGGCCGGGACGGCGGCGGCGAACGTGCGGATGGTGCCCGCCAGGTTGATGTCGAGGATGGCCGTCCACCGCTCCTCGTCGAGGTCCTCCAGCCGCCGCGCCACCGCCGGACCGCCCACCGTGCCCGCGTTCGCGATCACCGTGTCGAGGTGGCCGTAGGTGGACTCGGCGGCGGCGACGGCCGCCCGCACCTCGTCGAGGCGGCGCACGTCCACCCGCTGGAACACGGCCTCGCCGCCGGCGGCCACGATCTCCTTCGCCACCGCCTCCCCCTGCTGGTCGATGTCGGCGACGACGACCCTGGCGCCGTCGGCGGCGAGCACCCTCGCGGTCGCGGCGCCGATGCCCGACGCCGCCCCGGTGACGAGTGCCACCCTCCCCCGCAGACTCATGACGATCTCCGATCCTGGATCTTCCGACGGGCTCGCGCAACAGACGCGACGACGCGGCTGCTCAGAGTGCCTTCGCCGCGGCCGCAAGGCCTTCGATCAGCTCCCCCGCCTCCGCGGCCGAGCGCAGGCGGTGGTTGGGGCCGGCGACGGCCATGGTCGCCCCGGCCTCGAGGTAGGGCTCGGCGGCGGCGACGGTGCGTGCCGCGTCGATCCCGCCGGCCGCGTCGGGCACGGGGGGCAGCGGCACCCGCACGACGAGTGTCGCCGGGTCGCGGCCGGCGTCGGCGTACGCAGAGCGCAGCGCGGTCACGCCGGCGCGCACCTGCTCGGCGGTGACGCCGACCGGCGTCCACCCGTCGCCGAGCCGGGCGATGCGGCGGACGTTCGCCGCCGTCGCGGCCACGCCGTAGTAGAGCGGGATGCGGCGCTGGACCGGCACGGGCCGCGCGGTCAGGCCGTCGAGGCGGCCGGTACCACGGCCGACGGCGTCACCGCCGGCGGCGTCGAGGCGGCCGGCGTCGAGCGGTAGGGAGAACGGCTGCTCGCCCCAGGCCAGCCGGCAGGTCTCGATCACCTCGTCGAAGCGGCGCCGGCGCTCGTCCCAGGCCAGCCCGACACCGGCGTACTCCTCGGACTGCCAGCCGGTCCCGACGCCGAGCTCGACCCGCCCGTGGGAGATCACGTCGAGGGTCGCGACCTCCTTCGCGAGCACGAGACCGGGCCGCAGCGGGGCGAGCAGCACCGCGGTCGACAGCCGGATCCGCTCGGTGACCGCGGCGACCGCGGCCAGCGACAGCAGCGGATCGGGCCAGGCGGTGTCGGGCGGGTGGCCCCAGGGCCCGTACGGGTAGCGCGAGGTGTCGGGCGCGATCACGAGGTGCTCGCCGAAGCACAGCGAGTGCAGCCCGGCCACGTCGGCCTGGCGGGCCATCGCGAGGAAGGCGTCGAACTCGCCGTCGGGGGCCAGGCCGGGCCGGGCGAACAGGCAGAGGTCCACGGGGGCGATCTCCCTCCAGCACCGGCGCGGCCGGTCCCCCGGCACCGTCGCCGCGAGGATTCGCAGACCGTAAGATCGCCCCCGATTTTTGTCAACCCAACGGTCGACGGAACAGCGGCGCCGACCCCGCCCGCGCCGCCACCCCACCGCGCACCGCCCGCGCCGCCACCGGCCGCCCCCGCGCCGCGTTCCTCACGCCTGTGCCGCGGTAGGCCTACGGTTCGGCGGCTGCAGCGGGAAGTCCTTGGCCACCGCGGCCGATGCGGTGCGTTCTGCCCGGTCTGGGCCCATCGGACCGTGCATTCCGTACCGCAGGGCGCCTCCCGCGCCCGGCCTGGATGATCGTCGTGTCCGCGGAAGCACGCCCCGCGCCACGACCCGCCAGTGTGACGACGGCTCGACACGGTCATGCAGATTCCGCTGACCGGGCCTGTCGGTGGCGCCGCTCGGTCGCCCGCAGTCGCTTGCGATCCACATTCGTCGCTCACGGAGCCGTTTCGCCCGCCCACCCGTCCAGATCCCGGCCAGATCCCGGCCAAATCCCGGCCAGATCCCGGCCAGATCGTGCCGAGGTCTCGGCACGGTTCTCCGGCCAAAAAGCGTGCCGAAGCCTCGGCACGTTTCTGTACTCATCTGGTCACACGCCAGGAAGCGGGCGACGGGAGCGGGCGGTTGTCGAGACCGGGCAGTCGCCGAGACCGGGCAGTCGCCGAGACCGGGCAGTCGCCGAGACCGGGCAGTCGCCGAGACCGGGCAGTCGCCGAGCCGGCGACCCGGCCCGCCGGCTGGCCGGACCCGGCACGAGGCGGCATCTCGGCCTGACTACCGCGGTGACCATCCCGACCGGGCCGACAGCGCCACCAGGACGACAGCGCCACCAGGACGACAGGGCGCGGTCATACAGATTCGCGCAACCGTGCCGCGCCGCCGGAGAGCCCGGCATCCATGGCGACCCGGCATCCATGGCGACCCGGCATCCATGATCATGTGAGGTCCCCGCGCCGACGCTCCTAACGGGCCCGGATCACCTGGCGCCGACGAGCCGTCCCGATCACAGACGCGGACGCGGACTAAGTCTCTCGCTTGACGTTCTAAAGCAGGTGGCTTAGAAATCGACGTCATGGCGTGGGACTTCGAGACGGACCGGGCGTTCGCCGAGCAGCTCGAGTGGGTCGACGCGTTCGTGCGGGAGGAGGTCGAGCCGCTGGATCATGTCCTGCGGGAGCCGTTCGACAAGACCGACGAGGTGGCGAACGCGATCGTGCAACCGCTGCAGCACCTCGTGCGGGAGCGCGGGCTGTGGGCCGCCCACCTCGGGCCCGAGCTCGGCGGATCCGGCTACGGGCAGGTACACCTCGCGCTGCTCAACGAGATCCTCGGCCGCTCCCGCTGGGCGCCGTCGGTGTTCGGCTGCCAGGCGCCGGACTCCGGCAACGCCGAGATCCTCGCCCACTTCGGCACGCCCGAGCAGCGGGCCCGCTACCTCCAGCCGCTGCTCGACGGCCGGATCAGCTCGTGCTATTCGATGACCGAGCCGCAGGCCGGCGCCGACCCGACGCTGTTCCGCGCCTCCGCCCGCCTCGACGGCGACGAGTGGGTCCTGCGCGGCGAGAAGTGGTTCTCCACCAACGCCCGCTACGCCAGCTTCTTCCTGGTCATGGCGATCACCGATCCGGACGCCGGCCCGTACGAGCGCGCCAGCATGTTCATCGTGCCGGCGGGCACGCCCGGTCTGGAGATCGTCCGCAACGTGGCACTCGGCCACGAGGCGCCCGAGCTCGGCGCGCACGGGTACGTCCGCTACGACGACGTGCGCATCCCGGCCGATCACCTGCTCGGGCAGCGCGGCCGGGCGTTCGCGATCGCCCAGACCCGCCTCGGCGGCGGCCGCATCCACCACGCGATGCGGACCATCGCCATGGCCCGCCGAGTCTTCGACGCGATGTGCGAACGGGCCCTGTCGCGCCAGGTGCGCTCCGGCCCGCTGGCCTCCCTCGGCGTGGTGCAGGAGCAGATCGCCGACAGCTGGATCGAGATCGAGCAGTTCCGCCTGCTGGTGCTGCGCACGGCCTGGCTGATCGACAAGCACAACGACTACCGCCGGGTCCGCCGCGACATCGCCGCGGTGAAGGTGGCGATGCCGAAGGTGCTGCACGACATCTCCCGCCGCGCGCTGCACCTGCACGGCGCGCTCGGGATCTCCAACGAGATGAACTTCGTCGAGATGCTGGTCGCCGCGGAGCTGCTCGGCCTCGCCGACGGTCCCACCGAGGTGCACCGGGTCACGATCGCCCGCGAGGTCCTCAAGGATCACCGCGCGGTCGAGACGCTGTTCCCGAGCGACCACCTGCCGACCCTGCGGGAGGCGGCCACCCGCCGGTTCGCCGACCGCCTCGGCGGCGGCGGTCTCGGCGGCGGCGGTCTCGGCGGCCTCGATGACGGTGTCGCCTCGGCGCAGGCATGAGCGGGGCCGTGGACGGTCCGGCGGTCGCCGTGCCCGGGGTGGACCTCGGCCGCCTGGCCGCGTGGATGGACGACCAGGGTCTGCCGGCGGGGCCGATCACCGCCGTCGAACGGCTCGCCGGCGGCACCCAGAACGTGCTCGTCCGGTTCGACCGCGGCGGGCTGCGATTCGTGCTGCGCCGTCCGCCCGTGCACAAGCGGCCCGACAGCGACCGGACGATGCGCCGCGAGGCCCGCGTGCTCGCCGCGCTCGCGTCCACGGCCGTGCCGCACCCCCGGCTGCTCGCCGCCTGCGCCGACGAGACCGTCCTGGGCGCGGCCTTCTACCTGATGGAACCGGTCGACGGCGCCAATCCCACGGTCGAGCTGCCCGCCGGTTACCGGACCTCGCCGGGCTGGCGGCACCGGCTGGGTCTCGCGATGGCCGAGGGGGCCGCCGCGATCGCCGCCGTCGACCACGTCGCCGCCGGCCTCGCGGATCTCGGCCGCCCCGACGGCTACCTGGAACGCCAGGTCGGCCGCTGGCGTAGTCAGCTCGAGAGCTATCACACGCTGCCCGGCTACCCGGGGCCCGAGGCACCGGAGCTGGATGCGATCGGTGCCTGGCTCGACGCCCACCGGCCCGACGACTTCCGCCCCGGGCTGGTGCACGGCGACTACCATCTCGCCAACGTGCTCGTGACGGCGGACCGCCCGGCGCTCGCCGCGATCATCGACTGGGAGCTGGCGACCATCGGCGATCCCCTGCTCGACCTCGGTGGCCTGCTCAGCACCTGGCCCGGTCCCGAGGGGCCACCCCCCGGGGCGCTGGGCGTGCGTCCCTGGGACGGGTTCCCCACGGCCGCCGAGCTCGTCGCCCGCTACGGCGAGGTCAGCGGCCGGGACCTGCGGTCCCTGCCCTGGTACGAGGTCCTCGCCGGCTACAAGATCGGGATCATCCTGGAGGGGACCTACGCCCGCGCCTGCGCCGGCCAGGCCGATCCCGCGGTCGGCCGGCAGCTGCGCGCGACCGCCCGGCGGCTGTTCGCCCAGGCGAGCGCGCGCATCGCGGCGGCATGAGCGGCGAGCACACCCGCCGCGACCTGCTGCTGGCCGCCGAGCGGCTGTTCGCCGCCGGCGGCATCGACGGCCCCAGCATGCGTGAGATCAGCAAGGCCGCCGGCCAGCTCAACACGAGCGCGCTGCAGTACCACTTCGGCGACCGGCAGGCCGTTCTCGCCGCGATCATCGACCGGCATCACCGGGACATCGAGACCCACCGGCTCGGCCTGCTCGACGCCCTGGAGCTCGACGGGGAACCCCCCGTCGGGCTCCCCGGGAAGATCCCCGGGGAGCCCGACGGGAATCCCGGGCTGCGCGCGCTGGCCGCCGCGCTCGTGCTCCCCCAGGCGGCCCGCCTCGACCACCACGACGGCGGACCCGAGTATCTGCAGATCATCGCCGAGGTGACCGCGCGCCCCGAACACTTCGCCACCAGCTTCGCGACGGCGTCGGCCGCACCGAGCATGGTCCGCTGGCGCGCCCTGGTCACGCCGTTCCTGCCACCCGCCGCGGTGGGCCCGCCGCTGCACCGCCGGTTCGCAGCGATCCGCTTCCTCAACGGGGAGCTGGCCACCCGCGCCCGGGAGCACCACCGCCCGGACCACCGCCTGTTCGCCAGCCACCTCGTCGACCTGGTGACGGCGATCCTCGCCGCCCCGGTCTCGGCGCAGACGAGCCGGCACATCCACTCCGACGCGCCGAGCCCCGTCGACCGGTAGTGTCGGAATTCGGCGCGACGCCGGATGAGAGCCGAACACGCAGCTCACCGGGTCAAGCCCAGCGGGTCGAGCAGTCGGAGCGGCCCGGGTCGGTTGTGCCCGCGGCCGTGCCGCGCGGCCGTCAGGGGGAGCGAGGCACCGCGGTCGATGCTTCGGTACATGCTGCCGGTGACACACCGGCCGGATCGTGACGGCGCGGTGAGCCGACACCGCCACGTCCCCTTCTTCCTGGCCCTGGAGATCGCCTCGCAGGCCTGGGCGCGGGCGCTCGCGACGACCTGTGAGGGGCTGCTCTCCCCCGCCGATCTCGCCGTCGTCGACGTGGCCAGCACCTACCGCCGGGAGCTGTTCACCGGCGACGTCCTGTTCGACGTCAGCCTGGCGAAGTTCGGCACGAGCTCGCTGACCTTCGCCCTGGAACTCACCCAGCACGACCACTCGGCGGCGAACCTGACCGCGACCCTGGTCAAGGTCGACGCCGACCGGCTGCACTCGATGCCCTTCACCGCCGAGCAGCGCGCCGGCCTGGAGCGGCTCCTGCTCGTCTGACCACCACGCCTGGCGCCGTCCGTCCTGCGGTGCCCGTCCGTCCTGCGGTGCCCGTCCGTCCTGCGGGCAACGGTCTACCAGGGCACGTCGGCGAGCAGCGCCTCGACGCGCGCTCGCACCCCCGCCGCCGTCTCCGGGTTGGTGAGGATGTGAACCCGGTCGGCCTCGACGCCCTCGAGCGCGATCCGGGCGACGTCCGCCGGTAGCAGGACGGAGCCGCCGCGCTGCGCCGCCCGGTCGGCGAGGGTGTCGGTCGGGTCGGGTGTCCGCGCCCCCGCCGGCCGGTTCGCCCGCGACGTCTCGCTGAGCGCCGTCGCCACCGGCCCGGGGCACAGCACGCTCGCGCCGAGGGTGGGGGCGACCGCCCGAAGCTCCAGGTCGAGCGTCTCGGTCAGCCCGATGACGGCATGCTTGACAGCGTTGTACGGCGTCAACGTCGGCAGCGGCATGAGGCCGCCGACGGACGCGGTGTTGAGGACGTGGCCGCCACCC
Source organism: Frankia alni ACN14a (assembly GCF_000058485.1). Taxonomy (NCBI): domain Bacteria; kingdom Bacillati; phylum Actinomycetota; class Actinomycetes; order Frankiales; family Frankiaceae; genus Frankia; species Frankia alni. The sequence continues at coordinate 3,327,953 of NC_008278.1, read as the reverse complement.
TGGCGGATCAGGTGCGGCACGAAGTGGTGCACGCCGTGGACCACCCCGAGCAGCGCCACGTCGATCAGCCAGCGCCAACTGGCCAGACCCTGCTCCCACATCGGCGCCGGCCGGCTCACCACGCCGGCGTTGTTGCACACCAGGTCCACCCGGCCGAACCGGTCGATCGTGGCCGCGGCGAGGGCGCCCACCTGGTCGGCGTCGCCGACGTCGGCCGCGACCGCGAGCGTCGTGGCCCCGGCCGCGGCGAGCGTGGCGGCGGCCCGCTCGACGGCGTCGGTCTGCACGTCGGACAGGACGACGTGAACGCCCCGGGCGGCCAGCGCCTCGGCCAGCCCGTACCCGATGCCGCTGGCCGCCCCCGTCACCACCGCGACCTGCCCCTGTTCGATCCTCATGACCGCATCCTGCCGGCAAACGCCCCCGGACGTCGACGTCGGCAGCCGGCGAGCGGGGGCGGGCGCCTACCGACCGCAGGGACCCCGACGGGGGATTTGCCACCGTCCGGCGTCCGGCCGCCGGCGAGAGTTCGCGGCGCGGCGGAGCCGGCCGTTGCGCTGTGCAGACGGGTCTTCTACGTTCCGTAACTGGACGGTTCGCGGAACGGCAACACGAAGGGAAACGAACCTGTGGACGACGATGTCCAGGTGCTGGCCCCAGGGCGTTCGCCTCTGTCGATCCCGGCACCGCGGGTGGCCGGATCGCAGGATGACCCGGACGTCCAGCCTGACTCGCGAGTCCGGGATGACCCGCACGTCCGGGATGACCCGCAGGTCGACGTGCTGATCGCGGGTTACGGCCCGGTCGGCGCCGTGCTGGCCGCCCTGCTCGGCGGACGCGGGCTGTCGGTGGCCGTCGTCGACCCGCAGCACGAGCCCGTGCCGCTGCCCCGCGCGGTGAGCCTCGACGAGGAGATCCTGCGCCTGCTGGTCCGGCTGCCGGGCCTCGGTGACCTGCTCGACCACGTCCACGCCTCGGAGCGCAGCACGATCCTCGGGCCCAGCCGGCGGGTCCTCATCGAGCTGGGCCTCGGCGAGAGCGAGCTCGGCATGCCCGCCGCGGCCTTCTTCCACCAGCCCACACTCGAACGTGACCTGCGTGCCGGCATCGCCACCCTGCCGACGGTCCGAACCCATCTCGGCCGCGCCGTCACCGCCCTGCACCAGCACCCCCGGACCGGCACCGGCACCGGCACCAGCAACACCGGCACCGGCACCGGCACCAGCACCAGCACCAGCAACACCGGCACCACTGGCACCACTGGCACCAGCGGCACCATCCGCCACGACGACGGCGGCGTGACCGTCGAACTGGACGACGGCAGCCGGCTACGCGCCCGCTGGGTCGTCGGCTGCGACGGTGCCGCGAGCCCCGTGCGACGCATGCTCGGCATCGGCTACCAGGGCTCCACCTTCACGCAGCGCTGGCTGGTCGTCGACGTCACCGCCCCGGCGCCGCTGGCGCACCTGCCGTACTTCACCTACAGCTGCGATCCGCGACGCCCGTCGGTCAGCATGCCCATGCCCGGGGGTCACCGGTGGGAGTGGATGCTCCTGCCCGGCGAGGATCCGGAGCGGATGGCCGCGCCCGACGGCGTGCGCGCGCTGCTGCGCCCCTGGGTCGACCCGGACCAGGTCCAGGTCGCCCGCACGGCCGTCTACACCTTCCACGCCCGCACAGCCGACCGGTGGCGGCGGGGACGCGTCCTGCTCGCCGGCGACGCGGCGCACAGCATGCCACCGTTCAGCGGGCAGGGCCTGGGCGCGGGCGTCCGCGACGCCGCCGCCCTCGCCTGGCGACTCGACGAGATCCTGCGCGGCCTCGCCGGCGACGACCTGCTGGACAGCTACGAACGAGAACGGCGCCGGCACGTCGAGACGGTGATCGCCGGAGCGCTGCGGATCGGCCGCATCCTGCAGACCACCGACCCGACCGTCTCCCGGCTCACCCGCGCCCTGCTGTTCACCCTCGACCGCACCCCGGGTCTGCGCCAGGCACTGCGTGGCGGTGCCATCCAACAGCGACCCCGCCTCCCCGGGCAGGTCGCCGGCCCCCTGCCGGGCGCCGGCCTCGTCCTGCCCAATCCCCGCCTGCGCACTCTCGACGGCCGCCGCTGCCACCTCGACGATCTTCTCACGGACGGGTGGACGCTGATCGGCCTCGGCGGTGACCCCGTCGCCGGCCTGGATCCGGCGGCGCGCGCCTGGGCGGACCGGCGCGGCGTCACCGCGTTCGCGGTCGTGGCACCCGGCGGCCTGCGCACCCTCGCCGGGGTGACCTGCCCGGCCGTCGAGGATCTGGACGGCACCCTGATCCGCCTGCTGACCGCCCCCCGCCTGGCCCGCGTCGCCCGCCTGGCCCACCCGACCCGCGTGGGCCGCGGGAGTTCGGCCACGGACGTGAGCCCGGCCCCACGGGCCGTTGCACCGAGGGCCGTCGCGTCGAGGGCCGTCGCGTCGAGGGCCGTCGCACCGAGGGTCGCCGTCGTCCGACCCGACCGTTTCCTGCTGGGCATTTTTTCGACCCCACCGCGCGGGACCGATCTCCCGGGATTCGTCGATCCGCCCGGCCGCAGCGACATGCTCCACGCGGAACTCGATCGGGTCGATCGCCCCGATTCCGTCGACCTCGTCGCCGCGGCCGTTACCCCGGCCCCGTAGCACCGGGAAGGGCTCGGCGTCCAACGGGTACAGTGCGATCAGATCACTGCACGGGCGGCGAAATTCGGCGCGGTCATGCTCGAGATGACCCGGATCCACGGCGGCCGTGCGTCATGGGTTGGGGGGCCTGTGAGTGCTTCGGGTGGTTCCGACGGTGGCCTGCTCGGCAACAGGGCCGTCGCCTTCTGGGCGGTGGTTACGGGCATTCTCGCAGTGGTGACCTTCAGCGTGGGCGTCGCGACCAGACTGACGGCCGGGCCCGACGGTCCCACCCCCACCCCGAGCATCTCCTCCCCCACCTCGCCCACGCCGTCGCCAACGCCGACGCGGTCGCCATCTCCCGCCCCGTCGCCGTCCGGGGACCCATCGGGTGGCGACTCGTCCCCCACCGTGCGGACGACGTCGCCGCGGCCGTTCGTCACCACCGACGGCCGGCTGGCCTCCCCGTCCCGACCGTCCGACGGGACGGCCCTCGACAATCCCCGGCCGCTGCAGTACACCTTCGCCGGGGCGAGTCAGTACCCGTGCTCGTCGGAGGGCCGGATCCGGTCACTGTTCCAGGCCCCGGCGCAACTCGTGGTGGACAACCGCAGCTCCCAGATCATCCAGCTCTACTATCTCGACGCGACGGGAAACCGGATCGCGCAGACCACCCTTGCCTCCGGCCGCAGCGTTTCCATCCGGAGCCACCTGGGCGACGCCTGGCTGCCCGCCACCGGCCAGGCGGACTGCATCGGCATCTTCGCGCTGCGCGGACCCGGCCGCATCCAGATTTTCGACGCCCGATAGCCGGCGAGGAGTAATCGACGACACCCATGCCTGGCGTAGGCCCTGGGGGCGAAGGCGCGGATGTGCACCGGATCTGATCCGGCCTGTCGCCACTGCGTTCCGACCGGTGCAGCCCGGAGCTGTCCTCGTCCGCGGTCTTCTTCCGGGTGGTCGGCCCGCTCGTGTGCCGGGGTGTCACCCTGCTGTCCGGACGCGAACACGATGGGATACGCGACCTACGCGTCCAATGACACGTTTGGAAACCTCGATCCTCCCGGGCCGGCCGCGGCGGGCAGAAGTACGGTCATGCCGCACCAGCCCAGCCGCACGTTCCGCGCACCGGCACAGCGCCCGGCGCGCTACGGGCGCAAGGGCGCACTGCCGCGCCCAACCCGGCGAGGGGACACACTATGGGCCACGCTCTTCACCATGCCCTCGAGGCGAGCCAGGAATACGACCTCGAACTCACCGTGACAGCGGGACGATGGCCCGACGCCCTCACCGGCGAGTTGTTTCTCATCGGCCCCGCCCAGCCGACCGACGTCCGTTTCATGTTTGCCGGCCCCGGCATTCTCACCCATGTCGACCTGGCCGCCCGGCGCTGGCGGACGACCCGGGTCCGCACCCCCGACCTGGCGTTGTACACGGCTCTGCGCCAGGCCCTGCCGGCCGAGGACTTCGCCGCGCTCGCCCTCGGGGCACGCCCGTCGCTGACGAACGTCGCGCCGCACTTCTACCGCGACCGGCTGGTGCTCACCGGCATCAGTCAACGTCCGGTCGAAGTCGATCCGATCACCGCGGACTTTCACAGTTTCCTCGGTGGCGTCGACGAGTATCCGGAGGTGGCGGCCCATCCGCTGTTCCCCGGGGTGCGGACGGCGGCGCATCCGGTCGAGGATCTCGACGAGGGCTGCATGTGGTGGTGCAACACCCGGCTGCACCCCCAGGGCACGTCGACGACGGACGTCGAGGGCACACTGTGGGTGGCGCGCTGGGACGGTGCCGGACCCGTGGACACCTGGTGCGTGCCCGGTGCGCACCTCGTGCAGGGCGTCCACGAGGTCACGGTGACACAGGACTACGTCATCGTCACCGAGATCGGTTTCCAGCAGGAGCCGGGCAGCGTCGCCGGCCGCAACCGCACGAAGCCGCACCTGCCGTTCACCGACATCTACCTCGTCGCCAAACGGGACCTGACCGCGGCCCGACGCGGCCGGACGGTCCCGGTGACCCACGCCCGCGTCCCGTACGAGTCGTTCCACCACTTCGCCGACTATCGTCAGGACGGCGACGACGTGACGTTGTACATCGCGCATTCCAACGGCTGGGACCTCAACTACAGCCTGGCCGCCTCCGACCGGGTCTGGCGAACGGGCACCGCCCTCGCCCCGGGACTGCACGGGTTCATCTCGGCGCCCGTCGACGCCTCGCCCGTCGGGCGGTACGTCATCGACGGTCGGACGGGCGAGGTCCGCGACAGCCGGCTGTTCCTGGCCCCGCACCAGCACTGGGCGACCCTGCTGTACGGCCGGGACATGCGCCGCGGCGCACTCGAACGAGGCCGGTACCTCTGGCAGGCGTACTGGGGATGCGACCCGGAGATGCTCGTCGCCCGCATCGTCGAGCTGTACGCCACGCACCCGTGGCGCGTCGTCCCCGTGGACCGCCTGCCGACCCGGGAGATCCCATCCTCCCTGGTCTGCCTCGACCTGGAGTCGATGACGGAGCAGTCGGCGTGGTCCTTTCCCGCCGGCACGGTGGGTGAGTCGCCGGTGTACGTCCCCGATCCCGCGGGCGGCGCGGGCTGGGCGGTCATCGTCGTGCACCACGCCGACCGCAGTGAGCTGCAGGTCTTCGACGCGCTGGCGCTGGGGGCCGGACCGGTGGCCGTCGCCGGCGCACCCGGGCTGAAGCTCTCCGTCCAGTTCCACTCCGCCTACAGCCCGACGCTGCGCACCCGCCCGCCCGACTACCGGCGTTCCTTCGCCGACGACCTCGACCCGAGCTGGAAGGACCTGCCCGTCCCCGCCCGCACCGTGATCGCCCGGGTGCTCGAGCAGTACGGCTGACGGCACGACGAGTAGCCGGGAAAACAGGGAAGCGGGAGAGCAGGGAAGCACGCAAGCAGGCGCGCGAGGAAGCGAGGAACGATGTACGACGTGATCGTCGTCGGGGCGCGGTGCGCGGGCTCGCCGCTGGCCATGCTGCTGGCCCGCCACGGCCACCGGGTGCTGGCCGTGGACCGGGCGACCTTTCCGAGCGACACCGTGTCGACGCACTTCATCCACCAGGCGGGCCTCGCCCGGCTGCGGGACTGGGGGCTGCTCGACCGCCTGCGGGCGACGGGGGTGCCGCCGGTGCAGCACATGACCTTCTCGTACGACGGCATCCACGCCGAGGGGTTCGCCGGGGCGATCGACGGCGTCGCCGAGGTCCTCTGCCCGCGCCGTACGGTGCTCGACGCGCTGCTCGTCGACGCGGCCCGCGCGGCCGGCGCCGAGGTGATCGAGGGCTTCACCGTCACCGGGACGATCGTCACCGACGGCCGGGTGGCGGGGATCCGGGGATACGACGCCGACGGCACCGAGACCGCCTTCGCCGGACGGTTCGTCGTCGGCGCGGACGGGGTCGAGTCGACGGTCGCCCGGTTGGTGGGCGCGGAGGTCTACCGCGACGTGCCCGCGAGCGGATTCGTCTACTACTCCTACTTCGACGGACTCGACTGGGGCTTCCACAACCGGACGGCGCACGGGCGGCAGTTCGCGAGCTGCCCCACCCACGACGGGCGCACCATGGTCGCGGTCATGCGCCGCCGGGACGCCTACGGCGCGTTCCGGGCCGACGTCGAGGAGAGCTTCCGGTCCGTGGTGGCAGGCGTCGTGCCCGAGTTCGGCGCGGACCTTCGGGCCGCCACGCGGGCCGAACGCTTCCGGGGGCTGCGCTACGCCGACAGCTACTACCGCCGGTCCCACGGACCGGGCTGGGCCCTGGTCGGAGACGCCGGCTATCACAAGGACCCGCTCACCGCCTGGGGCATCACCGACGCCTTCCGCCACGCCGAGCTGCTCGCCGAGGCCCTGCACCGGGGGCTGGCGGGCGAGTCCCCGATCGACGGCGCCGTCGCGGGCTACGCGGCGCGGCGCGACCGGGAGACCGCCGGCACCTTCGCGTTCACCGTCACGGTGGCGGCGCTCGCGCTGCCACCGTTCCTGCACGCGGTGCTGTCCGCGGCGACGCGCAGCCCGGCCTACCGCGCGAAGTTCTTCGCCATGGTCGGCGGAGGCTACCCCGGCGAGGAGTTCTTCGCCCCCGATCACCTCGCCGCCCTCTACGAGGAGGTCGGCACCCCGCCCGCCCTGCGCCTGCTACCCCCCGCGCCGGCGCCCGCCGCCCAGCCCTGACCCGCCGCCCAGCCCTGTTCCGCACCCCAGTCCTGACCAGCCACCGGGAGCTGACATGCCGCAGGTAAGCGACGATCTCGTCACCGACCGGCCGATCGAGGCCGTGTTCGACTTCGCCGCCACGGCCGGGCACTGGCCCCGGTGGCACCCGGCCGCGCGGCGCGTCGAGGGCGCGGTCGACCGTCCGGCCCGGCTCGGCGACCGAATCCTGGAGCAGGTGACGGTCGCCGGCGTCGACAACACCGTGACCTGGACGATCGTCGACTGCGAGCGTCCGCAGCGGCTGGCGTTCACCACCGACGTCGACGCCGGTCAGGTGCGGATCGGCTACGCCCTGGCCGCACTGGCCGACGGACGAACCCGGTTCCGGCGGACGGTGGACTTCCCCGACCTGGGCCCCGCGTTCGCCGACGCGATGCGCGCGCAGTCCGTCGAGGGGCTCGCCAACCTCGCCCGCCTGCTGGCCGAGGGCGGCGCCGACCCCGCTCCCGCCGCTGCCGCCGACCCCGTGGGGTGACCCGGCCCGTCCGGATCCATGCCGTCGCGATCCTGCCGAGGACGGCCCGACCGGCGGGGTCTTCGACGACGCGGGGTGGTGCCCTGGTGATGTACCCGGCCACCCGCGACCAGCCCCGCCCTGCGAGTTCCGGCTGACCCGTCAGCCGCCACGCCCGGTCCGGGCGAGCTCGGGGCGATGGCTGCTGACCCGCTGCCGGCGGCGGGCGAGCAGAACGTCGGCGAGGGCGTCCGCGCGCTCCATGTCGTCGAGGGTGGCCCGGGATCGGCCCTCCACCTCGAGGATGGCGGCGAGGAGCTCGGCGGACAGTCTCATCCGCGCCGCCACCCGGGCCACGCTCGGCGGGAGGCCGGAGGAGGCCCGGTCCGACAGCGGGCGGCCATCGCCGGAATCGACCATCTGCGGCGGAATCCGACCGTCCGGCGTGACGCGGCCCCTGGGCGCGGCGTGACCCCTGGGCGTCAGGTGGCTCCTGGACGCGGTGCGGCGCTCGGGGGCGAGGCGAGGGCGGGGCCGGACTCCGAAGAGATCGAACATACATTCGATCCTGGCGGAAGTGGATCGTCCTGTCAAGGTCGACCACCCCCGAGATCAGCGGTCAGCTCCGCGCGGCGAGCAGGGCGCGGGCGTCGCCGGCGACGCCGACCATCCCGCGCCGGGTGGCCCGCTCGGCGATGTCGCGCAGCTCGGCGGCGTCGGCCGGATCGGCGGCGTCCGCCGGATCGGCGGGATCGGCGAGCTGGGCGAGCTGGGCGGCGACCAGCCGGCACCGCAGCAACGCGCCGACGCCGTGGGAACGGGCGGCGAGCGCCGTCGCCGTCGCCAGGTGCACCCGGGCGCCCGCGACGTCGCCGGTCAGGGCGGCGAGGCGGGCGAGGGCCAGCGCGACCGGTCCGGCCATGCCGCAGTGGCCCACGTTGGCCACGCAGTGCGACACCGGTGCCAGCCGGGCGGCGAGCGTGGCGGCGTGCTCGCGCAGACCGCGGTCGGCGACGGCGTGGGCGAGGATCGTCAGCCGGCTGTGCGTCGTCCAGGACACCGGCTCGGACCGGGCGAGCTCCGCGGCGATCAGCTCGTCGGCGACCGGCTCGCCGCGGGCGACGGCGGTGAGCACCGCCGCCAACGGCGCGAACGGGCTGTCCGGCAGCGCCTGCGCGTCGTCCTCGTGCAGTCGGCCCTGCTCCCAGCGCAGGGTCAGCCGCGCCGCGTGGTCGGCGCCGCTCTGGTAGAGCTCGGTCTCCCGGTGCAGCTCGGCGGCGTGCCGGTAGATCCCCTCGGCGGTACTCAGCTCGTCGTCGCGCCACAGGGCGAGCGACCCCTGCGCCCAGCGGAACTGCACCCGGCTCGCCGGCAGCCGCAGCAGGTCGCTGCCGAGCGCGCCCAGGCGAGCGTGCTCGACCGCCGCCGGGTCGCCCAGCGCCGCCTTCGCGAGATAGAGCAGACCGTGGCCGATCACCTCGTCGACCGGGGCGCTGGCATGCGGCACGGTCGCGAGCCGGCCGATCAGCTCGACGGTCTCGGCGGCCCGCGTCGCGATCCCGGAGAAGGCCAGGGCCCGGCCGAGCAGCGCGTCGGCCAGCGCCTCGCCGTCGCCGATCCGCTCGGCCAGCTCGACCGCCCGGCGGCTGAGCAGGTCGGGCACCGAGCCGTCCGGGTCGTAGCAACTTCCGACGGCGAGCGCGGACAGCACCCGCACGTGCGCGACGGGATCGGCAGCGACGAGTGTCTCCAGCCCGGCGAGGCGGGCCAGCAGCGGGGCCGGGTCGTCGCCGAAGACCGCCCACGGCCAGGAGCCGCTGGTACGCAGGAGCGCGGCGGCCAGCCGGCCGGCGGAGTCCAGCCGTCCGCGGCGCAGCGCGTCGAGCAGTCCCGCGTCGACGACGTCGAGCAGTGTCTGCCCCCGACCCGCCCGGGCCAGCGAGCCGACCCGGGCGACGACCAGCTCGTCCCGGTCGACCTCGGGGTCGAGGTCGACCGGGCCGCGGTCGAGGGTGTCCAACGCCTGCGCCCACCAGTAGGCGGCCAGGTCGGCGTGCCACCGGTTGTCGGCCTCGACCGCCGCCGCCCGGCAGGCGTCGAACACGTCGGCCGCGTCGGCGAGGGGGGCCGCGGCGACGAGGTGCGCGGCCCGCCGGGTCAGCGCCTCGCCGCCCGGTGCCGACCCGATCGCCTCGGCGATCCGCAGGTGCAGCCGCTGGCGGCGCAGATGGGAGATCCCGGCGACGACCTCCTCACGCAGCAGGGCGTGCGCGAACACGTACCGTCCGGTGCCGGCGGCCTGGACGATCACGTGCTCGTCCGCGGCCTCGTCGAGCAGGTCGGCGAGCTCGTCGCGGTCAAGCCTGGTGACGCGGGCGAGCAGCTCGATGTCCAGGGCGTCGCCGATGACCGCGGCGGCCCGCAGCACCTGCAGCACCGCTGGGTCGAGACCGGCGAGACGCTGGCCGAGCACCGAGCGCACCGCCACCGGGACCTGCCCGCCGGCGCGCTCGTCCGCGGGCAGCCGGGCGTACTCGCAGACGAAGAACGGATTGCCGCTGGTCCGCTCGGCGAGCTGCGCGGCCTCGGCGGCGTCGATCGCCTGCCCGCTGATCCGGCTGACCAGCTCGGACACCTCGGCCTCGGTCAGCGGCGGCACGGCCAGGTGCCGGGAGCCGTGCCGGCGGGCCGCCGTGGCGAGCAGCCGGTCCAGTTCCGGCCGCCCGGCGACGTCACGCGCGGTCGCGATCACCGCGAGGCCGGGCACGGTGCCCGCGCCCGCCAGGTGGGTGAGCAGCCGCAACGACGCGGGGTCCGCCCAGTGCACGTCCTCGGCGACCAGCAGCAGGGGTCGGACCCGCACCGCCTCGGCCAGCGCGCCGAGCACCCGGTCGTAGACGGCGAAGCGGGCCGCGTCCGCGTCGACGCCGCTCGGTGGGGTGAGCGCGTCCTCGGGGTCGGCGCCGAGGTCGCGCAGGAGCTGGCGCACCGGCCACCACGGCGGAACCGCGTCGTCGTCCGGGCAGCCGGTGCGCGACACGGCCCCGCCGGCCCGTTGCCAGCGGGCCGCGGCCTCCTCGGCCAGACGGCTCTTGCCGATGCCCGCCGGCCCGGTGAGCACCACCCAGCGCCCGGCTCCCGTGCGCGCCTGCGACAGCACCGACTCCAACGCGGCGAGCTCCCGCACCCGTCCCACCAGATCGCCCGGCTCCGACGCCGCCTGCGCCCCCCGACCGGCGACACCGTCGGCGGTCGGGGCGCCGCTGCCGCCGGCGGACCCGGCCCGGTCGAGGGGGCCGGTCGCCGCCTGGTGGCGGGGCACCGGCCACGACTCCAGGCCGGGATCCTGGCGCAGGATCGCGCCGTGGAGGTCCCGCAGCGCCGGGCCCACCTCCAGCCCGAGCTCGACGTCCATGCGGCGGGCCTGCGCGCGCAGCACCTCCAGCGCCTCGGCGGCGCGTCCCGCCCGGTACAGCGCGATCACGTGCAGCCAGCAGGCCCGCTGCGCCAGCGGCGCATCGGCGAGCAGCCGACGCGAGCGCAGTACCGCGGCGGTGATCCGCCCCGCGCCGAGCAGGCCGACGACCGCGCTCTGCTCGCCCTGCACCCACCGCTCGTCCAGCGCTCCCGCCGCGGCCAGCACCCACGGCTCGTCGGCGAACTCGGCGAGCAACGGCCCCCGGCGCAGCGCCGCCGCCCGGTCCGCCGCCTCGACCGCCCTCGGCCAGTCCTCGCCGTCCGCGGCCGCCTGGGCCCGGTCGCACTCGGCCTCGAACAGTCGCACGTCGATGTCGCCGGCGGGCAGATCCGCGACGTAGCCGGGGGTGCGGCGCAGGATCGGCGAGGTCGCCCGCTCGTCGTCGCGCAGCAGCCGACGCAGGTTGGAGATGTGCGCGTGCAGGCTCGACAGCTTGCTCGGCGGATGCTGCGCCCCCCAGACGGCGTCGGCGATCCGGTCGACGGAGACCACCCGGCCGGCGTCGAGCAGCAGCGTGGCGAGCACGGCCCGCTGCTTGGGGCCACCGAGCAGGATCGGCCGCCCGTCCCGGACGACCTCGATCGGCCCGAACAGCCGGTAGAACGACACGTTCCCCATGATGGCCGTTCCCGCCTCGCCCGCTCAGGAGTGCAGCAGGCCGGCCGCGGCACGCACCGGGTGGGACGCCGCGATGCGGGCGTTCGGGTCGTAGCCGGCGGTGAGGGTGGCGAGCCGGGTCAGCACGGCGGGATCGTACTTGCCGGCGACGACCGCCGGGTCCGCGCTCGCCTCGAAGTTCGGCGCCGAGCGCCCGTCCGTCCAGGGTCGCATCGCCGCCATCAGGCCGGCGGCGTGCCCGACGGTGGCCTCGACGATCGGCGGCGCGGCGACGCCGATGGTCAGCAGCGAATACGCCGCGTCCCGGTGGCAGACGGCGCTGGGCTCGCGGGGCTCGCGCCCCAGCGCCCCGCCGAGCAGCCGCAGCTCGACGATGACCTGCGGGCACGCCGAGTCGGGCCCGGTCAGCCGCAGCAGGGTCTGCACCGCCGTGTCCGGCAGGTCGCGCAGCAGCGCCGCGCGTTCGTGGACCGGCATCGGGTCGACCGGGTCGGCGTGGATCATGCCAAGCGCGTGGAAGGGCAGGACCCCGAGGCCGCCGAGGATGACCGGTGCCAGCCCGCGGATCGGGTCGACGATCCGCTCGCCGTCCGCGGAGTCGCCGACCCAGGCGAAGCGGACCGCGACCGTGCACCGGCCCGCCAGCGGCGGCGGCACCGCGGGCGACGGCGGCAGCCGCAGCACCGCCAGCGACGTGGTCGCCTGCTCCGGCAGGCCCGCCGACCAGGTCTTCCACGCCGACACGACCCGGTCCGCGTGAGTACCGTCGAAGTACAGGCAGCCGCCAAAGAGCTCCGCGACGTCCAGCAGCGCGAACTCCACCGCGGTGACCACGCCGAGCGCGCCCTTGCCGCCGCGCAGCGCCCAGAACAGCGCCGGGTTCTGCGTGGCGGTGACCCGGCGCGGCTCGCCGTCGCCGGTGACGACGTCGAACGCGGTCACCAGGTCGCTGCCGTAGCCGAAGGTCCGGGCCACCGGGGACAGCCCGCCCCCGGTGAGGTAGCCGACGACGCCGACGTGCGGCGCGGAGCCGGCCAGCGCGCCGAGACCGTGCTGCGCGGCGGCGTCGAGCACCCGCTGCCAGCGCACCCCGGCGCCGACGCGGGCCGTGCGGCGCACCGGGTCGATGGTCACCTCGTCGAGCCGCCCGGTGTGCACGAGCAGGCTCGGCCGGCTGTACGCCACCGCGCCGTGCCCCGTCGCCTGGACGACGACGTCGAGGTCGTGGACGTCGGCGAAGCGGATCGCGGCCGCCACGTCGGCGGCGTCCGCGACGGCGACGACGGCCACCGGCGCCGAGGCGGCGGTGACGTTCCACGGCGTGGCGGTGGCGGCGTAGGCGTCGCTGCCGGGCAGCAGGATCTCACCACCGATACGCCCGGCGAGGTCGGCCAGCCCGCGATCGAGGGCGGTGGCGAGGGCAGTGCGATCGGGGACGGTGCGATCAAGGGCGGTGCGCTCGGGGGCGGCGGGGTCGGGCGCGAGCGTGGACATGGGCGGCTCCCCAGGTGAGGCACGAATCTGTGGACGTGCTCCACCGTGCCGACGCCCACTTGGCCGCCGCTTGGCCTGCGCGGCGGTCCGCTTGCGGCGGGCTTGCAACAGACCTGGCTCCCCGCCACAGGTGACGGCGATCACTACAAGACGATAGGTTGTTGATGATCCAATCCGGCTCTGGAGGTTTGATGCCCACAGCATTCGTCACCGGCGCGAGCCGCGGCATCGGCAAGGCGATCGCCCTGTCCCTGGCCGAGGCCGGCTACGACCTGGCGGTCTCGGCCCGCACGGTGCGGCCGGGCGAGATCCGCGACAACGCGTTGACGGTGCACCACTCCGACGAGCGCCCCTTACCCGGCAGCCTGGCCGAGACCGCCGCCGAGATCGAGGCCCGCGGGCGCGAGGCCCTGGTCGTACCGTGCGACCTGACCGACCGGGAATCGGTCGAGGCGGCCGCGCGCCGCATCCTCGACACCTGGGGCGGCGTGGACGTCATCGTCCACAACGGGCGCTACATCGGCCCCGGAATCATGGACGTCTTCCTCGACACCCCGCTCGACGCCTACGAGAAGATGTTCGAGGCGCACTGCATCGCCCCGATCATCCTCACCCGCGCGCTGCTGCCGGCGATGCTCGCCCGCGGCGGCGGGGCCGTCGTCACCATCACCTCCGGCGCCGCGTGGCTCGTCCCGCCCGCCCCGGCCGGGCAGGGCGGCTGGGGGCTGGCCTACGCCGTCGGCAAGGCGTCGGGAAACCCGCTGGTCGGAATCCTGCACACCGAATACGCCGGGCGCGGGCTGCGCGTGTTCAACGTCGAGCCCGGCTTCGTCGCCACCGAGCGCAACGAGATCTCGGTGCGCGACTACGGTCGCGAGCTCGTCGGGGCCGCTCCCCCCTCGGCGATCGGCGCGACCGTGCGCTGGCTGCTGGACAGCCCCGACGCCGACTCCCTGCTCGGCACGACGATCGAGGCCCAGGACCTCTGCCGGGCCCGCGAGCTGCACCCCGCCTGGTAGGACCGCGGCGGGGTGCCTCGCGGTCACTCGATCCGGCCGACCAGGGTGCCCACCGGGTAGGTCTCCTCCGGCACGCCGAGGATCACCAGCGTGCCCGCGGCGGGCGCCTCGATCTCGGTCTCGGTCTTGTCGGTCGCCAGGACGTAGAGCGGCTGGCCCGCCTCGACGGCGGCTCCGTCATCGGCGAGCCACTCGCCGATGACGCCCTCGGTCATCGTCACTCCGAGCTGGGGAATGCGCAGTTCCTCCGCCACCGGGCGTGTCTCCTCTGACTGTTCGGCTGATCGGTTCGGTGCCTGGATCGCCGGCCAGGTCAGAGCGTGGAGCGGATGGCCGCCGCGATCCGTGCCTGGCTCGGGATGTAGGCCTCCTCCAGGGAGCGCGCGTAGGGCACCGGCGTGTCGGGCGCGGTGACCCGGGCGACGGGGGCCGCGAGCTGGCCGAACAGCTCGGCGTGGATCGTCGCGGAGAGCTCGGCGCCGAAGCCGTTGCGGCGCACCGCCTCGTGGACGACCACGGCCCGGCGGGTCCGGGCGACGGAGGTGAGCAGGGTCGTGGTGTCGAGTGGCTGCAGGGTGCGCAGGTCGATCACCTCGACGCCCACCCCCTCGCCCGCGAGCTGCTCGGCGACCGCCAGGCAGTCGGCCACCTGGCGCCCGTAGGTGATCACCGTGATGTCATCACCCGCCCGGGCGATGTGCGCCTGGCCCAGCGGAATCCGGTAGTCCCCCTCGGGCACCGGGCCGCGGGCGGCGAAGTACAGCCCGGTCACCTCGACGAACACGCACGGGTCGTCGTCGAAGATGCAGGACAGCAGCAGCCCCTTGGCGTCCGCCGGGTTGCTCGGCACCACCACCTTGAGCCCGGCCGCGTGCACGAGCTGGGCCTCGAGCATGTCCGAGTGCTGTGCGCCGAAGCCGCCGCCCGCACCGGTGGCGGTCCGCACGGTCAGCGGCACCGGCGTCCGCCCGCCGGACATGTAACGCAGCTTCGCGGCGTGGTTGACGAGCTGGTCCATGCAGACGTGCACGAAGTTCATCAGCATGATCTCGGCGACCGGCCGCAGGCCCGAGATGGCCGCCCCGATCGCCGCGCCCAGGATGGCCTGCTCGGAGATGGGGGTCATCCGCACCCGGTGCGCGCCGTGCTTCACACCCAGGCCCTTGTGGACGCCGAACCCGCCGCCGCCGGGCTCCTGGATGTCCTCGCCGAGGGCGAAGACCGCCGGGTCGGCGCCCAGCGCGACGTCGAGGGCCTCGTTGACGGCCTGCACCATGCCGAGCGTGCGGGCCTTCTGCTGCGTCGCCGTCCCGGCGCCTGTCATCTGGTCGCTCCGTCCTGCGTGGTGTCCGCGTACACGTCGGTGGTCAGTGCGCTCGCCGCGGGCAGCTCGGCGGTTCGCGCGAACTCCCAGGCGTCGGCCACCTCGTCCGCGGCGGCGCGCTCGACCGCGGCGAGCTCGTCCTCGCCGACATCGGCGGCGAGCTGCGCCCGGAAGCGCACCAGCGGGTCGGCGGCGATGGCGGCCCGCAGTTCCTCCGGGGGCATGTAGACCTGCTGGTCGCCCATGATGTGGCCGCAGAACCGGAAGGTCATCGCCTCCAGCAGCGTCGGGCCGCCGCCGGTCCTGGCCCGCTCGATCGCGGCGCCGGCGGCGTTGTACAGCTCGATCGGATCGTTGCCGTCCACGGTGACGCCGGGAAGGGAGTACGCGGCGGCCCGCTGCGCGATCCGGTCGACCGACGTGCCCTCACGCAGCGGCGTGTACTCGGCGTAGCGGTTGTTCTGGCAGACGAAGATGACGGGCAGGCGCCAGATCGACGCCAGGTTCAGCGACTCGTGAAACGCGCCGATGTTGGACGCGCCGTCGCCGAAGTTGACCACGGTGACCTGGTCGGTGCCGCGGAGCTGGGCCGACAGGGCCAGCCCGTTGGCGATCGGCAGGCCCGATCCGACGACGCCCGTGGTCACCATGAGCCCGTACTCGGGCGCGGTGACGTGCATCGGGCCGCCCTTGCCCCCGCAGGTGCCGGCCGCCTTGCCGAGGTACTCGGCCCACAGCTCGCGCAGCGGCACGCCCTTGGCGATCTGGTCGTGCAGTCCGCGGTAGGTGGTGACGACGTAGTCGTCGCGGCGCAGGTGGGCGGCGACGGACGCGGCGGCGAACTCCTGCCCGCGCGGCGAGTAGTACATGCCCCCGATCGCGCCGCTGGTCATCAGGGAGCGGTACTTCTCGTCGAAGCGCGCGATCCGGGTGGCGGTGCGGAACAGACCGAGCTGGACGTCGAGGTCCGGAGGCGCGGAGAAATCCACCGCGGCGGCCGAGTCCGGGGGTGCCGAGATGCTCACGAGAGCTCCCCTTGCCTTGAGTGGGCGGTCTTGCTGGAGTGGGCGGTCTTACTGGGATGGGCGGCCTGACCGGAGTGGGCGGTCTGACCGGAGTGGGCGGCCTGACCGGGGGCGACGGCCTGCGTGGAGCGGCCGGCTCGGCCCGCCGCATGCGCACCGGCGCGCCGGCCCGAGAAGACGGCGTCGGCGAGCGAGAGCCCGGAGACGTAGCTGTTGCTGCACAGGCCGACCGCCGCCCGCCCCCCGGCGTACAGGCCGGGCACGCGCGAGGCGTCGCGGCGCAGGACCTCGCCGCTGTCCTCGTCGACCACCAGCCCCCCGAGGGTGATGAACGGGAACGGGTAGAGCGACGAGGTGCGGGCCGAGACGTCCACCGCGTAGTAGGGGCCGGCGCCGATCGCGCGGTGGAACTCGCCGGTCTTGCCGAACCGGTCCGGCAGGCCGGCCGCGGCCGTGTCGTTGTACTCCCGGACCGTCCTGTCCAGGCCGGCCGGGTCGATGCCCACCCGGCGGGCCAGCTCGCCGAGGGTGGCGGCGCGCCGGTGGCCGGCGGGGCCGAACAGGTAGGCCAGCTGGGGAAGGTGGAAGAACGCCGACTGCGTGCGGATCTGGCCCCGGGCCCGGCGCCACGTCTCGGCGTCGACGACGAGGTAGCCGCGGGCGTGCTGCTCCTCGACGAGGGGCGCGGAGAAGGTCGCGCCGTAGAGTTGCTCGTTGGCGAAGCGTGCGCCCTGGTCGTTCACGACGATTCCGCGCATGAAGTCCGAGGGCGGAGAGAGGAACCGCCAGCCGGACATCTTCTCCAGGTGCGAGGTAGCGGCGTCCACCGCGGCGGCGAGGCCGAGGGCGGCGCCGGTGTCGCCCGCCGTGCCGAGCGCCGCGAGCCCCGCCCAGTCGGGGGCGTGGCGCGCGACGAGTTCCCGGTTGAAGCCGTACCCACCGGTGGTCAGCACCACCCCGCCGATCGCCCGGACCCGCCGCGGTGTCGACCGCCGACGGGCGGCGGCGACCGCGAGCGCGCTGAGCCGGGCGCCGAGCGCCGGATTCCACACGTGGGCCTTCGCCGCGAGCTCCGTGTACGTCCGGTGCCATCCGCCCGGTTCACGTCCCGGCGGTGGCCCGTCGTAGTCGACGCCGACCACGCGGCCGTTCTCCACGACGAGGCCGCGGGCCTCGGCGAGCGGGCGGAAGGTGACCCCCAGGCGCAGCGCAGAGTCCCGCAACCGGCCGTAGAAGGTCGCCCCCGAGAAGTTCCTCGCGTGGGTGCGGTGCCCCCGCGGTGCCGGGCGCGCGACGTCGGCGTAGCCGGTGGCCAGCTCGTTGCCCGAGTAGTAGAGGTAGTGCCGGTTCGTCGGATAGGACGTCTTGTACGGGCACAGGCTGCCCTCGAACTCGACCCCCTGCCGGCCGAGCCATGCGAGCATCTCCCGGCTGCCCTCGACGAACCGGCGCAGCGTGCCGGCGCTGACGGCGTCGCCGACCTCCAGGCGGAGATACTCGTACATGCCCTCGACGGTGTCGGTGACCCCGGCCTGGGTCTGCTGGGCGGTGCCACCGCCGGCGTAGACGACACCGCCCGAGTGCGTCGTCGAACCGCCGCCGTAGAAGCGGTCCAGGACGACGACGGAGGCGCCGCGCTCGGCGGCCGCGATCGCCGCGCACGCCCCCGCCCCGCCGAATCCGACCACGACCACGTCGAACGATTCGGTGACGGTGTCGGCGGTGGCCGCGGATAAGTGTGTTGGTTCAGCTGAATCCATGGGTGCTCGCTCCTCGGTTCCGAAGCACTCCCCCGGTGGGCTCCGGCACAGATGTCAGAGAGTCGGTTCTGGGCTTCGCGGCAGGCGGCGCCGATCCGCGCCGGTGCTACCGCGCCGGGTCGGCGTCCGCGGCGTTCCGGGAATTCGGTCGGACGCCCCGTTTCTCGACCGTCACGTCACCGGTGACGGTGAGCCGGCAGGCCAGCCTGGTGTCACGACTGGATCGCCGGCCGCGCCGGCTGGCGAGCTGGCGCAGGACGCCCTGCTCGACGGAGTCCGGCGGGCCGAGGTGCTGGTGGCCGTCGACCACCCGAAGGGCGCACGCGGTGCACCGAGCCTGTCCGTAACAGATCGTCGGCCAGGTCAGATCCGTACGCAGCGCGGCGGCGAAGACGGTCTCGCCCACGCCGACCTGGAGGTCGATCCCGGCGGGCTCGACCCGCACCCGCGCCGGGCGCGGCGTCATCGGGACAGGTATTCGTCGATCACCCGATGACTGTTCACGATCATCGACTCGTAGCGGCCGGAGAGGACCAGGTCCCGCATGCCCTGGGTGTGCACGCCCTTCTGCTGCGCGGCGATGTTACGGAAGTCCTCCTTGAAGATCTGCGGCCAGTCCTCGATCTCGATCGGGCCCTCCAGGACCGGGGGGTCGGGCTCGTCGTCGCCGTCGGCGGGGATCTGGACCGCCCACACCTCGAACAGGCACGACTCGGGGTCGTTCCCGTTCGGCCGCACCCGGTAGATGATGGAGTTCCCGTACGCGGGGAGCACCGTCATGTTCGGGAAGATGTGCGCATAGCCGGTGGTGTCGGTGGCCGGCGGCGGAAGCGGGATGCCGGCGCCCGCTGCGTACTCGTAGAGCGCCCCGAAGAAGGCCATGGGGTACTCGTCCGGGTCGATGTCGCGGGTCGCCAGGCTCTGCTGGAGAAACATCTCCCGGTCGGTCGCGTACGCGTCCGTCCCGACGTAGAGCGCGTTGTTGAACTGGGTGAAGTAGTCCGCCATGGACATTCCGGGGACGGGCACCGAGCCGTCGCTGGGCCGCAGATGAGCATGCCCGCCGGCGAAGCACTCGAAGTTGCCGCCGAGCACGTCGATGTCGTAGTCGTCGTCCGCCGCGCCCATGCTCAGCGACGGATGCGCCTGCATGATGTGGTAGGCCTCCATGAAGGCCTCCTGCGCCATCTTCCAGTTCGCCGGCAGAATGAGGTGACGCCACCAGCGGACCCGCATCCGCTCGAACCCGATGGGCGCCAGGGTCGACGCGATTCCGGCCATCGCCGTGGCCAGCGGAGGGGCCGCGGGATCCATGTTGACGAAGACCAGCCCGAACATCGTCCCGACCTGGCACTCGCGCAGCCGCAGGGAGTCCGGATCGAGGCAGTCGGGCGCGAAACCGCGCCGTGCGTAGACGTAGGAGCTCGACCCGTCCAGGTTCCACCGCCAGCCGTGGTAGGGGCAGACGATCTGACCGCCGTGGAACGTGCCGGTGCCGTTTCCCAGCGCGGTCGCCCGGTGCCGGCAGGCGTTGAAGTACGCCTTCACGGTGTCGGCGGTCTCCCGCACGATGAGGATGGACTGGTCGTTGATGCGGTATTCGGTGAAGTCGCCGGGCCGTAATATCTCGTCCAGCCGGCAGGCGAACTGCCAGGCGTGCGGCCACAGCTTCTCGTTCTCCCGCCGGGCGAACTCCCGGTCGAAGTACCGTCCGACCGGTACCCGCGAGGGATCGGTGATCGCGTGGGGGAAGGCCGGCGAGGCCGCCCGCCTGGGAGCCTCCGGTTCGGCGTGGATGGTCAACGCATCTCCTCCTTCGCGGGTGCGCCCGCACCGGTGCGCGTCGGGTCCCCCGGCGCGCCGCATCCGGCGGTCGCCTGCACGGCAGTGACGTAGAAGTAAATAAACAGTCACTTACTTTAAGATGTGACGTAGCTCATGTCAATGCTCGAACGGCGATGGATCGGCAGGAATCGGCCAGGTCGCCACACCGCCGCCCGCCACGCCGACCCGCCCGACACCCACGGCGCCTGCAGGGCGGGTGGGGCGGGCCGCTCCCGCTCAGGAGCCGGTCGGGAATCCCTGGGCGAGCAACGACTCGGTCAGTCGGATGGCCGCCCGGTGTCGATCGGCCGTGGCCGTCACCGACAGGTGGGTCAGCCCCCAGCTCACCGAGGTGAGCAGATCGACCATGGCCTCGACGGAGGTGCCGACGGGCAGCTCACCGGTGTCGACCGCCTCGACGACCAGCCGACGGTAGAGCGTCTCCTCGGTGTGGCGGCGGTACCCCACCGCGGCCGCGAACTCCGGCGAGTGCGTCGACTCGAACAGCAGGCTCGCCTCGAAGCGGGTCATCGACGGGTGATCCGCCATGCACGCGAGGGCCTCCTCCAGCAGGGCGACCAGACGGGCCCGCAGCCCCTCGACGGAGAAGGCCGCCGCCTCCAGCCGCCCCACCACGTCGGCGAAGACGTCGTCGAGCGCCTGGAGGACCAGGTCCGCCTTGGACGGGAAGTACCGGTAGATCGCCGCGCTCGTCAGGTCCGCCTGCTCGGCGATGGACTTCATCGTCGCCCTCGAGTACCCCACCTCGGCCACATGCGTCATCGCCGCCAGCAGGATCCGGCGCCGGGTGCGCTCGGCGTCGGCGTTCACCGGGCGGCCGAGGCGAGCCGACGACTTCATCCGACGCTCCTCCAGGTCGGCCCGCCGGGCCTAGGTCGCCATCGCCCGGGGTGACGCGGGCCAACCCCGAGTATCCCCGGTGTGCGCCGGCTCGCGTTCGCCCCTCGGGACGTGGGCCGTCGCCGACCGAACAGACCGTCCGCGACTTCTACCAGGACATCGACGCATTCAGCCGGATGTGACACCCCCGGGGGGTCGATCGCGACCGGGGTCGCGGACGCGAAAAGTGATCGTCTGTATACGATGCGTCAATGACATTGGATGCTCAGCAAGCAGCCCCTGGCCGGACGGGAGACGGAGCGATCATCGGAGCAGGCGATGCACGCGCAGAGAAGGCACGTCGGCGCCCGGCGCCGACGGGGCGCGATCTCGGACTGCTCCTGCTGCGTCTGACCGTCGGCGTCACCATGGCCGGCCACGGCACCCAGAAGCTGTTCGGCTGGTTCGGCGGCGGCGGCCTCGACAGCACCGGGGCGTTCTTCACCAGCGCCGGCTATCCGTCGGGCCGGGCCTTCGCCGTCGTCGCCGGGCTCACCGAGACCCTCGGTGGAATCGGCCTGGCAGTCGGCCTGCTCACGCCGCTCGCCGCCGCCGCGATCCTCGGCACGCTGATCAATGCCATGGCGATCCGCTGGGGCGGCGGGTTCTTCGCCCCGGACGGCATCGAGTACGAGATCCTGATCGCCATGGCGGCCCTGTCTCTCGCCCTGACCGGCCCCGGTCGCCTCTCGGTCGACGCCCGGTTGCCCGTCCTGCGCGACAACCGCCTCGACGTCGGCGCCGCCGCCGTCGCCCTCGGCGGGGTGACCGCGGCCGTCGTACTGCTCATCCGCGGCTGAGCGGGTCGGCGACCGTCGGGGTTTCGCCCGCGACTGACCGGGGATCGCGCCTGTGACGTCCCGGCGGTGGCACCGTGCGGACAACCGCCGGACGAGGGTCGGGAACCGGGCATCCGCGACGGCCACGGGCTGGGCGTGGGTCGTGGCGGCCGGCCGGGCAAGGCGATGCGGACCGCAGACCGGCCGGCCGTCCCCGCGGCCGACCGTCCTCCTGCGAAGCCGTCTGACGTCCCCCGGAGTCGCCTACCCTTCTTCCGGAACCGGCGTCCTTTCTCGGAACCGCCCGTCGCCGGTATCCGCGGCCGGCGATGGTGTCGCGGTGCCGTGGGGGGCCGCTGCCGGCGCCGGTCATGCGGCGCTGACGTGGGCCGCGAGCAACCGCCAGCCGTGCTCGCCGCGATGCCAGGTGCGGGTGTAGCGGACGCGGGCGCTGAACGGTTCGCCGCGCAGCCGGCCCTCGACCGTGCCGAGAAAGAGGGTCACGCCGGTCCGCCCAGCGACGATGACGGTGAGGTCCTCCTCGACGACCTTGTTCATCACCTGGTCGCCGGACCGGTGGATGTGCAGGTCATCCGCCTTGGTGTGGAGTGCGCCGTCGGGCCCCGTGAACACGAGTCGCTCATCGATCGGCTCGTCGAGCACCTCGACGTCGGAGGCCAACTGCGCCGCCTGCAGCCGACGTTCACTGGCTCGGAGCCCCTCGGCGGGGTCGGCGCCATGCCAGCAGTCCCCTTCCGCCGGATGAGTGGCCATCATGTCGCTGTCGTCATCCATCAACTGCTCGCCTCCAGTGTTCGGGGCCGCCCAGAGCCGGGGCCGCCACCGAGGGGTTAGTCCTCGCCCAATTGCGAGCGAGAGCAGGCGGAATATGGTCACGGCTGCGGTCGGGTTCATCCGGCGGCGACGTCGTAGAGTAGGGAGTGGGGGTGGCGGGTGTAGGGATTCCGGCGGGGGGTACGGTCGGGGTCGATCCAGGCCGGAGGCAGGAATTCGGGTCGCCGGTCAGGGCCTAGTTGAACGGTCCAACCCTGATGGTGGACAGTCCGGTGGTGATAACCGCAGAGAAGGACGCTGTTGTCCAGCGAAGTATGACCGCCGTCAATCCAATGGCGGATATGATGCGCTTCGCACCATCCTACCGGACGATCGCAGCCGGGAAACGCGCAGCCGTTGTCCCGGGCGATCAGTGCCTGGCGGATGTCGGCGGTGACAGTGCGGTGCGCA
This sequence comes from Frankia alni ACN14a, assembly GCF_000058485.1. Lineage (NCBI taxonomy): Bacteria > Bacillati > Actinomycetota > Actinomycetes > Frankiales > Frankiaceae > Frankia > Frankia alni. The sequence goes on along the minus strand of NC_008278.1, from coordinate 3,305,162 downwards.
CGGCCGACGTCGAGGGGGACGCCGGCGGGGTCGAGAATGATGCGACGGACCGACGCGTCACAGGCGATGCGACGAAGGACCTCCCGGGAAAGGGGCTGTCCCCAACTGGTGGTCGCGGGCAGGCCAGAGCCGCCGAGCAGCGCCGCCCAGGGGACGGTCACGGCCAGGTGCGGGCGGATCCCGCCGGTGACGGGCAGTGCGGCAGTGTCGAGGGGGCGGCCGAGCAGGTCGACGAGGGCGTCGGCGCGCCGCCGGGCGGGGTTACGCGGGTCGAGAGTGCCGTCGAAGGCGGGGCGGGGTGCGGACAGCGAGTCCAGCGCGGTGCGCAGCAGAGCGGCGGCTTCCGCCTCGAGCTCGCCGCTGATCCGGGTCATCCCGTCCGGCAACTCCGACAACCACAGCCCCCGCCGCCCCGCCGGATCCTCTCCACCCCCACCAGCCAGACCGCCGGGATCGGCGCCGGGACCCCCGGGATCGGCAGGGCCGGCGGGGTCAGCGGGGTTGTGGGGCTGGCCGTTGTTCGCGCCGCTACCGCCTGACTCTCCGTCACCGGACTGCCCGCTGGCATCCGGCGCATCGCCCTGGCTGGCAGACCCGCCGCCGGGAGTCGACTCGGGCGGATCGCCGCCGGGGCTGGGATCTACCCAGGTCAAGGTCTCGCGTAGGTGACGGGCCAGCCGGGCCAGCGCGGTCGGATCGAACTCATCGGCCTGCCGCAGCAGGAACGCCTCCGCCCGCCGGCGCACGTCTGCGGTCGCCTCGGCGGGCAGCGACCGCATCCCCGCAGCGATCACCAATGCCTGCTCCACACGGATCTCCCCCGCGGCCAGCCGCTGCCCGGTGGCCGCCAGCGGGCCGTCCACGGCCACGGCCAGATCAACCAGACGGCCGGCGTCCGCCGCCCGCAGCCGCAGCCGTTCCCGCAGCAACGCCGCTGTGCTGCTTGCACCGACCCGCCGCGCCAGACCCCGGCCGTGCACCTCAGCGACCACCTGAAGCCGAAACGCCGCTAGCCGTGTCATTACCGCCGTGCAGTCAATCAGACAGGCATCCAGCTCGGCATCCGACAGCGCCCACACTCGGCCGTCGTTCAGCTCGTCCACCCCGGAGGACACTGCCGCGACCCCTTCGAGCAGCGCAGACGACCCACCGGCACCGGCAGAATTCCAGACCATGAGGAAAGCCTAAGTAAATCCCTTTCAAAAGTCGAACGTATGTTCGTATCCGTAACCAGGGCGGCTTTCTGTTCGCCACGCGGACGGAAGGCACGACCACAGCACCAAGGCTGTCCCCCTGCGGCGCCAGCAGAACCATCTCCGTGCCGATCCGCCAACAATGAGTCGTAGTCGTACTCTTACGGAGTGGCCGCTCCCAGCGTGTGTCCGGTCTTGGTGCGCCGGGCGCCCGATGACAGTGGAGGGGGCAACTTCCGGGTTCCGGTGGGGCATCTCAGGAACCGGTGACACCGGCAGCGAGCTCGAACCGCACCGGTAGGCCGCGCCGAGACTCGCGCCCCCGACAACCCTGGGGGACAGGCCTGCGGAGCAGACAGCGCCGCAGCCAGCTCCGAGCGTTAGCGCCTGGGCGGGTAGCGCATGAGGGCATGAGCGGACACAGGGCCGAGAGCAGTCCGCACGCGCCCGAACCCGCAGCGCGGGTCCAAGACCGAGAGCGATCGACGCGAGTGTGCAGACGAGAGCGACCGACGCGAGCCTGCAGGCGGCACGGACGGACAGGCGGCACGGACGGACAGGCGGCACGGACGGAACGGGCGGAACGGGCGGCACGGGCGGCACGGGCGGAACGGGCGGCACGGGCGGAACGGGCGGCACGGGCGGAACGGGCGGAACGGGCGGCACGGGCGGAACGGGCGGAACGGGCGGAACGGGCGGAACGGGCGACGCGAGCCTGCGGGCGGCACAGGCGACGCGAGCTTGCGGACGCGGGCGGCCGGGAGCGGGCAGCCAGAGCGGGAAGGTCGTCGGCCGCCGCCGCACGGACCGGCGGTTGCGGTGACGCCGACCTTGCCTCGTTCACCGGCGTCCGCTAACGTACAACCTGATGGTTGTAGATCAGAGCTCCACCGAGCAGGCCGATCGCCTCTTCCATGCCCTGGCCGACGCGACGAGGCGCGAGATCGTGGCACTCACCCTGACCGGTGAGCACTCGGTCTCCGACCTGGCCCGGCGGTTCCCGATGAGCTTCGCGGCCGTGCAGAAGCACGTGGCGGTGCTGGAGGGCGCCGGGCTGGTCACGAAGCGGCGGCAGGGTCGGGAGCAGCGCGTGCGGGGCAACGCGGACGCGCTGCGCGAGGTGCGTCGGTTGCTGGACGAGCTTGCGGACCTGTGGCGGGGACGCATCGATCGGATGGCCGCGATCCTCGCCGAGCCGGACCCACCCGAGAGCGACACCGCAGACAGCGACACCGCAATCAGCGACACCGCAGACAGGCACCGACCAGATCCGACGAACGATACAGACGGCAGGGAGCAACGCGCATGACCGTGATCGACGTGAAGACCGATCCTGAGGCCCTCAGCCTCGCCATCAGCTCCAGGTTCGAGGCACCGCCGCAGCGGGTGTGGCGGATCTGGGCCGACCCGCGCCAGCTCGAGCGGTGGTGGGGCCCGCCGACCTACCCGGCGACGGTCGTCGAGCACGACCTGGCTCCCGGCGGCTCGGTCACCTACTTCATGACCGGGCCGGAGGGAGACAGGCACTACGGATGGTGGCGCGTCCGGGCGGTCGACGTCCCGCACCGGCTGGAGTTCGAGGACGGCTTCGCCGACGACGAGGGCCGCCCCAACCTCGACATGCCCACCACGATCGTCCGCGTCCGGCTCACCGCGGAGGACGAGTCGGCGACCGTGATGACGATCGAGAGCACCTTCCCCTCCTCCGAGGCGATGGAGCAGATGGTGTCCATGGGCATGGTCGAGGGCATGTCCGAGGCCCTGGGCCAGATCGACGCCCTGCTGGCCGGGGCCCCGGCCTGACCGCGTGCCCTGCGCGCGGCCGTAGCCTCGTCGGCGACGACGAGGCCCCCGGTCGTCGGGCCCGGCCCGCCTGCCGAGATCACCCTCCGGCACGTCCCGCCGGCATGGACGATCAGCCGCCGACCGACGCCTTGGGCCTGGCTTCAGCGTCGGAGGTCTGTTCGGACTCGTCGCCGGTGTCCTCGCCCGAGGGCCCGGGTGTCGCGCCCGCGGGCCGCCCGGCGTCGCCGCGGCCCGAGTTGGCCGCGTCGTCGGCGTCCCGCGTGCCCTCGGACTCCTCCGCGCCCTGTTCTCCTTCGTCGGGCCGTTGGACGACCTCGCCGTCGCGGATCACACCCCGCCACGAACCGCTCGCCTCACCCTGCATCGTGATGTAGCGGCGGAAATGCTTGAGATCGAGCCGGGCCCGTCGACCACCGGCCCGCCAGATATTACCGATCTTCTCCATGAGTCCGGACGGGTAGTATTCCATGGCCAGCAGCACCCGGGTCAGGTCGTCGGCGAGCGGGTGGAACGTGACGGCTCCCTTGGTGGAGCCCTTCGGGCCCTCCGAGGTCCACACGATCCGCCGGTCCGGTATCTGCTCCTGGACCTTGGCCGCCCAGCTACGCCGGGATTTGAAGACCTTGACCCGCCAGTTCTGCTCGGTCTCGCTCTTCGCGTCCACCGCCTCGACGCCCTTCATGAAGCGAGAGAACTGCGGGTACTGCGTCCACTGGTCATAGGCCACGGAGACCGGCACCCCGACATCGATCGTCTCCTCGATGTTCGTGGCCTTCGGCGGCCCGCCCTTTCCGCCGGCCCCCTTGCCACCGAGATGCAGCACCGACTTGACCTTGTCCTTCGCCGCCGTGGCCGCCGTCGCGAACGCGGCCCGCAGCGGCGACTTCCCGCTGGCCAGCTGCTGGGAGCCCGCCTTGAGCGCGGAGGCCGCACCGCCCGTGTCGGCGAGCACGTTCAGCTTGTCCGTACCCGAGGTGAGCCGCTCCGTCGTCTTCCCGACCAGCTGGGCACCCCGCGCCTTCGCCAGGTTCTTCGCCTGGTCGACCAGGTTCTTCGTCGCCGGGTTCTCGCGCAGGGCGCCGACTATGCCCGTCTGCTTTGCCGTCGTCTGCGTCATGTCCCCTCCTCATCGATCTGTCGTCACTCGGCTTCCGCCATGAGAGGGCGAGGACGAGCGCCGCGCGCGGGTGCAGGGGCACGGCCGGCGGGACGGCGTTCCCCATCACTGTCGTCGGACCCCTTCTCCTCGGTCTCCGCCTCCTCCCGCTCCGCTCCCGTCGACCCCTGGTCGGATTCCTCGGCCTGATCACCAGCAGCGCCGTCGCGCTGGTCGCCGGTGCTGCCCTCGGCCTGCTCGCCAGGACTGCCCTCGGCCTGCCCCTCGGGGGTGCCGTCCGCCTCCTCCCCCGCGGGCGCCTGCTCGTCCTTCTTTCCCCCGGCGCCGGGCACCGTCTTCAGGACGTCGGTCACGGCTCCGGCCGCCGCCTTCGCGGTGGTGCCGCCCTTCTCGGTGAGGGTCTCCGCGAGCTGCTGGGTCCGTTGCTGCAGGTTCTCGGTGAGACGCTCGACCTGGGACTCGTACACCGACAGGGCGGCACGCCGGCCGGCCTCCACGACCGGCCCGCGCACCTGGGCGAGCAGCTCCTCGCCCTGGGGGGACTTCAGCAGCTTCACGGCCTGATCCCGCAGGACATCCTTGGGGTCGTGATGGCGTCCGGTGAGCCAGAGCGCCACGCCGATGGCCGTCTTCGCCTTTTTGGTCCGGCCGAGGACGTAGCCGCCGACGAGCGCCGCGGCGATCTTCGCACTACTCACGGTTGATCATCTCCCTTGCGGTCGTCCCCCTCCGGTCCCCAGCCCCAGCGGCCGGTGCCCGCAAACGAGTCGGCGGGTCCCGCCGCTGAAGCCCGGGTGACGGTGGGGATTTCGATGAAGTCGATGGCGGGCAACGGACCGACGTACTCGATCGAGAGCTCCGGGCGGGCCCGACGCAGCCTCGCGACCGCGGCGTCGAAGGTCTCGACGTCGTCGGCGGCCAGCAGGAAGGCCCAACTGAGCACGGGATCCTCTGCCCCGCCGTGTCGCCGTCGCGGCCGATCGGAGCGGGCCAGCGGCTGCAGCTCGCTGAGGATCTCGTCGGCCTGCCGCTGCCGCCGCTGCACGACCAGCTCGGCGATCTCCTGCCCGAACCTGATCCGCTCGTCCAGATCGTCCGGTGGCGGGTAAGCGGCCGCCGGCGACCCGGGGAGCACCGCCTGCAACGCGGAGTGCTCCTCCTCGTCCACGTCGAGACGCAGCTCCACGAGACCATCGACGGCGTCGAGCCGCTCCGGCATCACGTCGACCAGCGGCGCGAGGACCTCCGCGCGCACGGCGTCCTCGTCGGGGGCGACCGTGCCGAACCGCAGGGGCAGCACGGGGCCTCGTGCCAGCAGCCGCTGCAGGATGTCCAGATGGTGCACCGCCTCCTGGTCGCCGAGGACCCCGACGTCGGCGGTGCAGCTCACCGCGGCCGACAACGGCCCGAAGCGCACCAGATGCACCGGTTCCGGGGGGTGGCCAAGGCCGGGCGGGGCGGGTTCGGGAGCCGGGTGCCCCGCTCGCGTGACGCCATACACGATGACGGGCACGGCGCTCACCCCTTCTTGCCGCCGCGGCGCTCTGCCGGGGCCTCGCGACCTACCGGCAGGTCCCGCCCGCGACGTTCCTCGACGGGCGCACCACGCAGCGCGCCGACCACCTCCTCGGCGGTGTCCTTGAGTCCGCCGAGTGCTCCGCTCGTCTTGTGCCGAGCGGTGCCCTCGGTGACCTCGTGCATGAGCCCGGGAAGGCCCGCGACCTGCTCCCTGGGCTGCAGATCGAGCCGGTTCACCGCTTCCGCGAACCGCAGGTAGGTGTCGACGCTGGCAATGACGATCCGCGCGTCGATCGTGAGGATCTCGATTCCCACCAGCGCGACGCGAACGTAGGCGTCGATGACGATCCCCTTGTCGAGAACCACGTCTAGGACGTCGGCGAGACTGCTCGGTTGGGGAGCTCGATTGATCGGACGACTGGCAACGGTCATGGCGCTGACCTCGCCTTCTGACAGGATTGCTGGTCGGCGCAGGATCGGGCGGAGCGCCGCGCGGGTGCCATCGGCCCGCGGTCCGGGACCGCCCCGGCGCCGGCCTCGACGAGGCGGCGCGCCCGGGCGACGGCGTCGTCGGCCTCCCGCTGGGTGACACCGAGCGACGTGCGGACCCGCTCGAGGCTGTGCCGGATCTCGATCAGTGCCTGGCCCAGGTCGTCGAGCTGCTGCGCCGTCAGCTCGCCGCCGTCCATCCGGCGGATCGCCTGGCGTTCCAGGACCTCGCGCAGCAGTTCGAGGACGACCACGACGAGCTGTCCCAGACCTCGACCGACCTGGTCCGGGTCGGCGTCGAGGCGCAACGGGCGACCGGCACCGCCGGAACCACTCATTCCGCCACCTCCCCAGCACCCTCCACGGCCGTCTGGATGCCGACGAGGAGCAGCCGCAGATCGAGCCGGATCAGGTCGACCCCGGCGAGGGCGATCACGACGTCTCCGCTGATCACGACACCGCGATCCACGAGCCGGTCCAACAGGTCGGCGAGCGGCTGGGCCGCAGAGCAGGGCGTGCCCGTGGTGGCCGGGGTGCGGGGTCGGACCAGACCGGCGACACCGGCCCGGCCCCGGGGAACGGGCCCGCCGCCCGGCTCGCACCTCCGACCCGACTCAGCCATCCGCACCACCGCCATCCGCACCACCGCCATCCGCACCACCGCCGTCCCCACCACCGCCGAGGGTGACGTGCACGAAGGAATACGGCGGCCAGGGCCCCGTGATCTCGGCGTCGAGACCGGCCTGCGTCAGTCGCCGCACCAGCGTCCGCGCCGCCGCGAGGAACTCCTCGTCGGCCAAGCGCGGCACGAGGTACGCGCAGTCGAACATCCGCCCGGCCCGGCCGCCCCGGCGTCGCGCGGTGTCCCGGGCGAAGGCGGTCAGTTCCTCGTCCGCCTGTTCGATCAGCGTGCCGAGTTCTTCCCGGCGTGCCTCCTGCGCCCGGATCTCCCGGCGCCGGGCCGTAAGATAGGCCGTCCCCGATCCCGGCGCGAGTCCCGCCACCTCCACCGGAGGATCGATGGGCTGGTCGAGAGGCGCCGCATCGGCCACCGGCTGAGGCGCGTCGACCCGCAGGCCCCATTCCCTCGTGTCCTGAACCTGGGCCAGCGTGCGGGAAAGCGTCTGCTCCGGATCATCGAGCACCGCGTACGCCTGCTCCGCGTCTGGCAGGACCGTGCCGAAACGCAGCGGGAGCACCCCACCGCGTTCCGCCAACGCCCGCAGCACCTGATCGTGCCGGCGGGCAAGGTCCGCAAGCCGCCCCGTCTCCGAGACGTCCTGTTCAAGGTCACGCAGCAGCGCGAGCTCGATGTCGGAGACCACCAGGGCCACCGGCGGGCGGACCACGGCGCGCACCCCGGTCCCGGCCACCAGACCTTCGAGATCGGACACGTGACGGCTCTGCTCCGGTACGATCCCGTAGGCGTACAGGCCGTGGTCCACGTCGACGCCGCAACCGCGCCCGCGAGACCCGCCCGTGGATGCGGCCGCAGTCCCCTCACCGCCCGGGACCGCGAGGTCTCCTGACACGCGGTCGTCTGACACGCGGTCGTCGGTGGGGACCTCGGCCTCCCGCACTAGCCCGCGCTCACCCGGCAGCCCCTCGTCGGGCCCCGGCGGCGCCTCGCCCGGCAGCCCTTCGCCCCACAGCCCTTCCGCGAGGCCCGTCCACCCTTGCGCGAGTCCCGGCACCCCCGCGTCGAACACGACCCGCGTGATCTCCTGCGCCAGGCGCTGCGCGAGCTGGCGCCGGGCCACACTGCGCGCCTCGGAGACGGCTTCCTCGAGCACGCCGGGTGCGAGCTGTCGGGCAAGGGCGGCGAGGCTGTCAGCGTCGCTCGCCGCGGGCATGGCGGCTCTCCCCCCTCGTCGCGTCCGGCGCTCCTGCGCTCACCGCTCCTCCGCTTGCCACGGAATCGGCCCAGGGCAGGTACGGCCGTCGAGTGGCGGCGGCGACCGGGGCGGAGGCCGCCCATCGCCGCTCGTCGACCATCCTCGCCGGCGCCTCGACCGCGGCCCGGTCCGGCAGACCCCGCCCGACCTCGGTCGCAGGCGTACGGCCGGCGGCCTCCAGGGCCGCCAGCCGGCCGCGCAGCTCCTCGTTCTCCTCTCGCAACGAGCGTGCCTTGGAGTTGAAGAAGGGATCGGCCGTCCACCAGTCCAGACCCATCTCGCGGGCCGTGTCCGCCGAGGCGATGAACAGACGCAGCTTCAGGGTGAGCAGCTCGACGTCCAGCACACTGACGACCACGTCACCGACGATCACGATGCCCTTGTCGAGCACCCGTTCCAGCACATCCGCGAGGGAGTCGGAACGTGGCCCACTCCACGCCCGTGCCCGAGACGGCCCGGTGGCGAGGCTTCGATCGACGGTCATCAGCGGTCCTGGCAAGGTCAGGGGAACTTAGTCGGTAGCACCCCGAACGAATCGTCGTAGGCGCTCATAACCCACGAGCGCGCCGCGCGCATCCACATCGAGCCGGTACGTAGCCAGCACGCTCGTCGTGGACGGTATGCGATCCAGTTCCACGACATCCGCCAGGATCGACCAACCGTCGTCCGTCCTCCGCACCCCCGAAATTCGCTCTGGAGTATGACCGAGAATGGACTCGAACTCGGCGAGCGCGTCGGGCAGCACAGTCGCCAACTCGCCACGTATCGCGTGATCCGGACTTCGGCGCCGTGGTGGGTCGTCGTCCGGGTGCATGGCGCGAAGAACCCCCCGTCGAAGGCCCGTCTCCGGGCCAGGGGATCGGAATCACACCGAGAAAACATCGACAACGCGCATCTGCCCAGGAACGCTCGGTTCAAACACGGCTCCCCGGGCGGAAGAACCGGCGGAGACATTTCGTGGCAGGGCAGGAGAAGTGCCGCTATAACGGAGAAGTTGATCACCGCCGCCGGCCTTGGGGAACCGACCCGCGGCGGGGCCGGCCGGCCTGCGGGCCGACCGGGCTCAGTGCATCTCCAGCGGCACCGGCTCGGGCGGCGGCGGGAACGCACGGTCGAGGTCGGCGAGCTCGTCGGGGGCCAGCCGCAGGTCGAGAGCCTCCCGGTCCTCGCGGACGTGGCGGGGGTCGTGGGAACGCGGGATCGCGACCACGCCTTCCTGCGCCAGCACCCAGGCGAGCGCGGCCTGGGCCGGTGTCGCGCCATGGCTGGTCGCGATCCCGGTGAGCGCCGGCTCGTGGGCCAGACGGCCGAGCTCGAGCGGGGAATACGCCATGATCGGGATTCCCCGTTCGCGGCACCACGGAAGCAGGTCGAGCTCCGTGCCCCGGCGGTTCAGGTTGTACAGCACCTGGTCGGTCTGCACGGCCTCGCCGCCCGGCAGCTCCACGAGCTCCGCCATGTCCTCCACGTCGAGGTTGCTGACCCCCCAGTGCCGGATCCTGCCGGCCTCCACCAGCTCGACGAACGCCTCCAGCGTCTCGGCCAGCGGGACCGGCCCCCGCCAGTGCAGGAGATAGAGGTCGACAACATCGGTGCGCAGCCGGGCGAGGCTGGCCTCGCAGGCGGCGATCGTCCCACGCGCCGTGGCGTGCTGCGGGAGCACCTTGCTGACAAGGAACACGCCTTCGCGGCGGCCGTCGATCGCCTCGCCGACAAGCTCCTCCGCCGCCCCGTCGGCGTACATCTCCGCGGTGTCGATCAGGGACATCCCGAGATCCAACCCGGTCCTGATCGCCTCGATCTCCTGATCGCGCAGGCGGGGATCCTCGGCGAAATGCCAGGTTCCCAGGCCCAGAGCGGAAATCGGTTCGCCGGATGGAAGCTTGACGGTGCGCAGGGCTGCGGTCGGCATGCAGACCTCCCGGGCCGGGTGCGCTCCGACGGTCCCCGCCTGCCGGAGACCGTCCGGTCGCGGACCCTCCCGTACCTCTCAACGGTAGGGCCATCCGGCCAGTGCGCCACCGGCGCCACCAGCGTCGGCGGCGTCGGGACCGTCGGCGGCGCGGGACCGTCGGCGGGCGCGGGACCGTCGGCTGACGCGGTCGAGTCCGCAGGCGGCTGCCGTCAGGCGCGGAAGTCCGCCGGGCGGTCCTGGGAGGCGGCGGCCAAGGCCTTGACGGTGCCGGCGGCGTCGAGGTCCGCGCCGTAGACGGGGGTGCCGGGCTGCTGACGCCACGAGTCCGCCAGCGTGCCGCCGTCGACCGGGTCGAAGCCCAGCTCGTCGACCAGCGCGAACACCAGTTCCTTGGCGGGGCCGTCCGCGCCTGCGATCGGCAGCGCGATGCGGCCCTCGGCGCCCTTCGGCCGGCCGCGCTCCAACAGGTGCTTCCAGAAGATCCCGTTGAACACCTTGACCACCGGCGCACCGATCTGCTCGGCGACCCAGATGCTCTCCGGGGTGCCGGCCTCGATCGCGTCGATGCGCCCGTCGCGCTGCTGGGGGTAGTAGTTGTTCGTCTCGATCACCGGCGCCCCCGGCTTCGCCCCCTTGAGGATGCCCGCCGGCAGGCTCGGAACGTTCTTCTGCGGGATGCTGATGATGACCACGTCGGCGTCCTCGGCGGCGTCGGCCGCCCAGACGGCCGTGGCCCCGCTCTGCGCCGCGAGTTCCGCCAGGGTCTGCGGGTCGCGCGAGTTGGCCACCCGCACCTGGTGGCCGAGCTCGCTCAGTCGCCGCGTCAGCGTCCCGCCGATCTGTCCCGCCCCGATGATCCCGATTTTCATGGTCCGCGCTCCTCGACGACCGGGGCGAGGCACCGGCGCCCGCCACGCGCAGTCTCCAACCCTGTCGACCGGGAAACTGTTCCGACCCGACCCGACCCGACCCGAGCCGAGCCGAGCCGAGCGACCCGCCGCGGCCCGGTCTCAGCCGCGGACGACGACGCGGCGTGGATGCAGCACGGCCGTGGTCCGTTCGGGGTCGAGAGCGCTGAGCCGGGCGAAGTCGGCGCCGTACCGGTCCGTCATCCGGGCGAGGACGGACTTGTCCGGGTCGGGCACGAGCTCGACGTCGGCGCGGATCTCCAGGGTGCGTCCCGGGTTGGCGGGATCGAACACGAACAGGGTGGCCACCGGGACACGCCGCAGGTTCGCCAGCTTCTGCCGCGTACTGATCATCGACACCTTGACCGTCGGCCCGTCAGGGAGGAACCAGACAGCGGTCGACTGGGGCCGACCGCCCGTGCCGATCGTGGTCAGGACACCGGTCAGCGGGTTGTCGATCAGGTCGCGGTGGGAGGCCGGGAACTCGGCCGGCTCGGGTGTGCTCACCCCTGTATGCCTACCTCCTCTGCCCGCCCCGCGCACCGGTGGGGCCGGACGCCGCCCCGTGCGCGCCCGGCCCGTCCCGCGTGGCGGCTCGCCACGGTTTCGCCGCGACGCCCCGCCCGGACGCCCTGAGCCCTCAGCCCGCAGCCCTCAGCCCTCAGCCCTCAGCCGGGAGGTGACGTCACTTCTCGGGCACCTCGACGCGACGGCCGGTGGCCGCGGAGCGGGCGACGGCGTCGAGCAGTTCGTGGCGGCGCAGCGCGTGGGTGAAGTCGGGCGCCACCGTCGTTCCCTCGGCCAGATCGCGGCCGATCTGTGCGTAGGCATGGGCGACGGCGGCGGCCGGCTGTCCGGCCAGGGCGGGGAAGGCGTCGTACGACGCCGGCGTGGTCAGCTCGGCGAGCGGCTCGCCGCCCTGGGAGCCGAGGATGGTGATCTGACCGTAGTTGAGGCTGCCCGTGGACGAGGTGACCTGCAGGTCGCCGTCGGTACCGTTGATCTCCCACAGGAAGCCGGTGCCGCGGGGCGTCCCGCCGCGCAGGTGGATGCTCGCGACGGCCCCGCCGACGAGGGTCCCGGAGACGGCGATCTGGTCCTCGGCCGTCATCGGGACGGCCGCGCCGGTCTCGGCGTTGCGGACCTGGGGCCGCCGCGTCGCGGTGGTGGCGACGACGTCGGCGAACTCCCCCAGCACGCTGGTGAGGGCGTCGGCGGTGTGGCCGAACGGGATCGTCAGCATGGTCGCACCCAGGTCGCGGTCGAGCAGGTACTCACCGCCGGGGTGGATCACCGGCCCCCACACCCCGCCGTTGCCCACCAGCGTCGTCGACAGCACCTCGCCCACGTACCCGTCGGCCACCAGGTCGCGCAGGTAGCGCACCGCGGGAGCGAACCGCCCCTGCACCCCGACGAACGACCGCACGCCCGTGGCGGCTCCGACCAGCTCCCGGACCTCGTCCAGGCCGGCTGCCAGCGGCCACTCGCACAGCACCGCCTTGCCCGCCGCCAGCGCGGGCAGGACCAGCTCGCGGTGACGCGGCACCTTCACCGAGACGACGACCAGGTCGACGTCGTCGCGCCCGGCCAGCTCCTCGACGCTGTCGCTGGCCGCGGGCACGCCGTGGGCCTGCGCGGCGGCACGCGCCGACTGCGGGCTGCTGGCCGCGACCGCCCGCACCGCGAAGCCGTCGACGGCGGCCAGCGCGGGCAGGTGCGCCCCGGCCGCCCAGCCGCCGTTCGCGCTCAGGCCGACGATGCCGACACCCACCGTGCGCTCGGGATCCGAAGCCATCTGCACGTCCTCTTCTCGGTCGGGCGCCACTCGCGTCGAGTGTCGCCGCTCGGCAGTGCCCGGCGAACCGGACCCGGGTGAGCGCCGGTCGGCTCTCCCCCTTACGGCAACGCACCGACACCCGGTCTACATCCACACCCGGTCTACATCCACACCCGGTCCGCATGCGCGCCAGGTCCGCATGCGCGCCCGGTCCGCATCGACGCCCGGTCCCGGCTCCCTGGCCTCGATCTCGGCGGCTCCCCTCAGGACGCGTCGGTTGCGTGATCCCTGCGCGTGGTCGCCTCCTTCAGCAGGGTGACGAGGATGGGGAACTCGTTGACGCCGTTGAGCTGGGCCGTGATGGTGGCGCGCTTCCGATCGACCTCCCAGAGCCGGAACCTGCCTTCGTGCACCGAGAAGCCCGCGATGCGCTCCCAGGCCACCGTCCTGCGTTTCCGGTGGACGCCGCGGGAGTCGACGGCCACTGACCGGAAGTCGACGCCGCCGCCACTCGGTCTCGGCGGTGGTGTCGGCTGTCCGACAGGGGACACGGCCGTCAGCCGAGCAGCAGGCCCGCGGTGACGAGCAGCAGCACCGCGGTCAGCCCGTGCACGGCGTACGCGGTGAGCCTGGGCCCCTGATGGCGCAGCACGATGAGGGCGTCGCCGACCGGGACGACCGCGATCATGATCATGAACCAGCCGAGTGCGTGTGCGGTCGAGGCGAGGATCAGGGCTATCGGGACGAGCCCCGAGGCGATGTCCCGAATCCCCTTGACCGCGAAGTAGGCGTCGGCCCGGCCGATGTCCGCCGGCACGGCGACGCCGAAGGCGGCCGCGGCGGCCCGGGGCACGAGCAGAAACCGCATTCCGATGAAGATGATGGCGACACTGACGATCCACGAGAACACATAGCCGACGGTCGTCATGGTCTACCGCGCCGATCCGGTCGCGGGAGCCGCCCCGTGGACGGTGCTCGCCTGGTCGGCGGCGTCGGCGACGGGTCGGTGGCCGCCGCGGATCCGCCGCACGTGGGCCGCGTAGACGATCCGGCCGACCGAGTACCAGAGGACGCGGGCCGGCAGCGGAAGGTCGGCGAGGAACGCCGTGCGCTCGTCGGGTCGCGCGTCCTCCAACACGGCACCCAGCAGGGTCAGCAACGCGTTCTTCGGGGTGTTGGCGAGAAAGTGCTCGCCCTGGGCCTGCCATTCCCGCACGCTGAGATGCTCGGCGGCGAGTGGCAACAGGTGCGCCTCCTCGTCGTCGAGGTGTTCGACCAGTGCCGCCCGATGCTCGACGAGAGCCTCGACGAGGGCGTCCCGAGCCGCCGGGTCCGCGCCGGACTCCCAGGCGGCCAGGGCGGCCTGCGCGCGGGCGAGGCTCGCGGCGACCCCCTCGTGCTGGGCCTCCATCCGCAGCACGACATCGGCGTCGAGGTCCAGACGGGCCAGCAGCAGCGGCCAGACCAGCTCGTCCTCCCCGTGGTGGTGGACGGACAGGCCTCGCTGGTACCACCGGAAGTGGCCGGCGAGGACCGCCGCCCGGGCGGTGTCCCCCGCGGAAACCCGGGCGGTCAGCTCGGCCAGCAGCCGCGACTCGCGGCGGAAGGCCCGATGAACGATCACCATTTCCCGTGTGTTCGGGCGTTCCACCTCGGTGTCGGGAGCTGCGGAAGGATTCATTGCCCTGCCCTTTCTTCGGACTGTTGTGTGGTGCTGGAGCCAGCATCGGAATCGGCACTTGGAGTGCTCGTGGAGCTGAGTTGGAGCCGTCTCGCCCCTTCGCCGGTCCGCCGGTTCACCGGAGGAACCGGACCGGCCGGATGGCTAGGATCGGTGGGCGATGGTCCGGATCCGAGTGCTCGGCCCGCTGGCGGTCGAGGTGGGCGGGCGCGCCGTCACCCTGGGCGGACCACGCCAGCGGGCGGTCCTCGCCCGGCTCGTCGTCGCCCGCGGCGAGCTCGTCTCGGTGGACAGGCTGATCGAGGACCTGTGGCGCGGCGAACCACCGGCCAAGGCCGTGACCTCGCTGCAGTCCTACGTCTCCAATCTGCGCAGGCTGCTGGAGCCGCAACGGCCCCCGCGGACACCTGCGACGGTCCTGCTCAGCGCGAGCCCCGGCTACGCCCTCGCGCTCGGCCCGGAGGCGGTGGACGCCTGGCGGTTCGAGTCGCTGCTGCGCGAGGCCCGCCGGCACTCCTCCGCCGGCACCGCCCGGGCGCTGATCTCCGAGGGCCTGTCACTGTGGCGCGGCGAGGCCTTCGGCGAGGTCGCCGACGAGTCGTGGGCGACCGCCGACATCGCCCGGTTGGCGGAGCTACGCGCCGAGGCACGGCAGATGCTCGCCGCCGCCGAGCTGCGCGCGGGCAACCTGGCCGCCGCCGTGCGGCTCGCGGACGCGCTCACCCGGCGCGAGCCCCTGCGGGAGGAGGGCTGGCGCCTGCTGGCCCTGTCCCTCTGGGGCGGCAACCGGCAGGCCGACGCCCTCGACGCGCTGCGCCGGGCCCGTCGACAGCTCACCGAGGAGCTCGGCCTGGACCCGGGACCCGAACTCGCCCGGCTGGAGGAGGCGATCCTCCGGCAGAACCGCGAGCTCCTCGACGCGGCGATGCCCCCCTCGGCGCCGACCTCTGCGCCCCCCTCTGCGCCCCCCTCCGAGCCACCCGGATCCTCGCAACCGGACGGCTCGTCTCCACCCCTTCCAGCCGCCGCTTCGGCCGCCGAGCTGTTCGCCGGTCGCGAGCAGGAGCTCGCCGCGCTGGCGGACGTCGCCGCCGAGGTCACAGCCGCCGAGGTCAGAGCCGCCGGCGTCGGCGCAGGCCGGGCGAGGATCGCCCTGATCAGCGGCGAGCCGGGAGCCGGGAAATCGGCGCTGTTGCGGCAGGTGCGCCACCGGCTGGCCACGACCGGATGGCTGGTCGTCACCGGGCAGTGTCCCGAGGCCGAGGGTGCTCCGCCGGCCTGGGCGTGGTTGCAGGCCCTGCGGGTGCTGGCCGACGCCGCTCCCCCGCCGGCGCCGCTGGCCGAGCTCCTTGCACCCCTCCTGTCGGACCAGCGGCCCGACCATCCACCCGGCCCCACGCCCGGCCACGATCTCGGCAGCGATCTCGGCCGCGCAGTCGGCCATCGGCCCGGCCAGAAGTCCACGGACACGGACCGCCTGGACCGCGTCGACGCCTCCGCCGGCCGGTTCCGACTCCACCAGGCCGTCCTCGCCTGGCTGCGCACCGTCGCCGATCGGACGCCGGCGGAACCGCTGGCGATCATCCTGGACGATCTGCACTGGGCCGACGCGGAGACCCTGGCGCTGCTCGGCGCGGTGGCCGCGCAGGTGACCGACGCGCCGATCCTGCTGCTGGTGGCCTACCGCGACGGGGAGGTCGGCCCGGCCCTGACCGAGGCACTCGCCGGGCTGGCCGCCCGGTCACCACGGCGCCTGGCGTTGGGTGGGCTGTCGCGGGCGGCGATCGCCGACGTCGTCGGCGCGGTCTGCCGGCGGCCCGTCGACGCCGACACCGTGCTCGCCCTCGCCGAACGCACCGGGGGAAACCCGTTCCACGTGCGGGAGAGCGCACGCCTGCTCGCCAGCGAAGGGGCGCTCGTCGCGCTGTCCGAGGTGCCGGACGGCGTGCGTGACGTGCTGCGCCGGCGGCTCGCGCGCCTGCCCGCGGCGTCGGTGGCGGTGCTGCGCCTGGCCGCCGTCGCCGGCCGGGAGGCCGACGTCGAGGTGCTCATCGACGCGGCCAACACCGACGAGGACGGCGTACTCGACGCCCTGGACGCCGGGCTCATCGCCGGCCTGCTCACCGAGCCCGCGCCGGGTCGGGTCCGGTTCACCCACGCCCTCGTCCGGGACACCCTGAGCACCGACCTCAGCCTGCTGCGCCGCACGCGCATGCACGCCAGGCTCGGTGCCACCCTCGAACGGCTGCAGCCCGACAACACCCCCGCGCTGGCCCACCACTACCTGCGGGCCGCCTCGGCGGCGACGGCACGCCGCGCCGTCGACTACGCGGTCCGAGCCGCGCAGGCCGCCGAGCGCCGCTACGCCCACGACACGGCGGCCGACCTGCTCGCGGGCGCGGTCGACGGCTTCGACCGCCTTCCCGTCGGCGACCACGCCTGCGGCGAGACCGATCGCGACGCCGAACGGGTGCTGCTGCTCGGCCGGCTGCTGCGGGCGCAGGTGCGCGCCGGCGCGGTGGCGGCCGCACGCGCCTGCCGGCAACGGGCCGTCGATCACGCCGAGGCGGCCGGTCGCGAGGACCTGCTGATCGCCGCCTTCACCGCCTGGACGGACCCCACTCCCTGGCAGAGCCGGCCGTACGGGACCGTGGACGCGCCCGTCGTCGCGGTGCTCACCCGCCTGCTCGAGCGGCCCGGTCTCGACGCCACCGTGCGCTGCCGGCTGTTGGACGCCCTGACCACCGAGCTCGCCGGGGAGGACGACGCCCGGCCCCGCCGGGCCGCCGAGGAGGCGGTGGCGCTGTCCGCGACCCAGGACGATCCCGCCCTGCGCGCGCTCGCCCTCACCGCGCTGGCCCGGGTGCGCAACCACGAGCCCGACTGGCCGGAGCGGGACCGGGTCGGCCAGGAGCTGATCGAGATCGGTGTCGCGTACGACCTGCCCGCCTACCGCTCCTTCGGCAACTTCGCCCGGGCCATCGCGGCGGTCGCCGACTCCGACGTCACCGGCGTCCGGCGCTTCGTCGCCGACGGGATGCACCTCGCCCGCCTGTACCGGATGCCGGAGGCCGAGGGCGTCGGGGCCTACGGGCAGGCGATGCTCGCGCACATCGCCGGCGACCTCGACGACGCCGAGCGTCGCTACACCGAGACGAGCGCCCGGATGCTGCGCCACGGGTCGATCCACGCCGCCGGCTTCCAGCTGCTGGCCGTCGCGACGCTGCGCCTGACGCAGGGCCGAATGGCCGAGTTCGCCGCGCACGCCGACGATCTGCTGGCCGCGCACGGACCGGTCATGATCGACCTGCTCACGCTCGCGCTGGCCCGCGACGGACGGCTGGCCGAGGCCACTCGCCTGCACGCCGCAGCCCCGCCCCTGCGGCCCGACTTTCTCTTCTCCACCCTCGCCGTCCTGCGTGCCGAGGCGGCCATCGCCGTCGCGGACCGCCCGCTCGCCCGCGCGATGTACGGCGCGCTGCTGCCGCTGCGCGGGCAGGTGCCCGGCGCCCTGAGCCTGTCGCTGGCGCTGCGGCCGGTCGCCCACACCCTCGGCGCCCTCGCCGCCTTCCTCGGCCGGTACCCCGACGCCGCCGACCACTTCCGGCAGGCGCGCACGGTCGCCGAACGCTGGGGTGCCACCCACTGGGCCGACGAGGCCCGCCGCGCCCTCGCCGCGATCACCACCACCGCGATGACCACCACCGCGGGGACCACAACCGCGGGGACCGCCACCGGGGGGACCGGGACCGAGGAGTTCCCGTGATCGACACCCAGCGGTTCGCGTCCTTCCTGCTGGTCGTGGCCACGCTGATCGTGCTGCCCGGGCCGAGCGTGCTCTTCGTCGTCAGCCGGGGTGTCTCGCTGGGACGGCGGGCGGCGGTGTTCACCGCGTTCGGCAACGAGTCGGCGATGCTGGTCCAGGTCATGGCGGTGGCGTGCGGCCTGGGATTCGTCGTCGAACGCTCGGTGGTGGTGTTCTCCGTGCTCAAGTTCGCCGGCGCCGGCTATCTCGTATGTCTGGGCTGGCAGGCCTGGCGGCATCGCGCCGAGCTCACCGTCGCGATCGCGGGGCCGACGTCCTCGTACACGTCCCGCCGCATCCTGCGCGACGGCTTCGTCGTGGGAATCGGCAATCCCAAGGGAGTGCTCATCTTCACCGCGGTGCTGCCGCAGTTCGTCGACCGCTCGGCGGGTGATGCGCCCGTCCAGTTGCTGTTCCTCGGCCTGATCTGCGTGGCGATCGCCCTGGTTTCGGATGTGTCGTGGGGACTGCTCGCCGGAACCGCCCGCACCTGGCTGGCGCGGTCACCGCGCCGGCTGTCGGCCATCGGCGGGGCCTCGGGCGCTGTCATGATGGGACTGGGTGTGAAGCTGGCCGTCAGCCGCCGACCCTGACCGCACACCCGGTAGCCGGCGGCCGGCGGCCGACGGCCGGAATGAAGGAGCATCGGAATACGGTGGTCCGGCCGGCGTATCCGGACGGCAGGTTCCGCGTTCCGTCGAAGAAAGGCCCGTTCATGTCCGAGCTGGGGTGCCGACCGGACGGAATTTCGTCCCCGGAACAGGTGCTCCTGGCCGCCGGAGTGCCCTTCACGGCAGTGGATCACGAGCCGATCGTCGGGCCGGCGGACGCGGAGCTGCTGGGCTTTCCGACCGAGCGGCTCCTGAAGACGATGGTGTTCAGGAATGCGGACCGCGGTTTCGTCCTCGCCGCGCTCCCCGTCACCGGTCGGGTCAACTACGGCAGGCTGGCCCGGGCGGCGGGAACCTCCCGCGCGAAACTCAGCCAGGCGGCTGCGGAGGATCTGCGGGACCTCGGCATGGAGCCCGGCGGGGCGAGCCCGGTGTGCGCGGTCCCGGGAGTGGTCGTGGTGTTCGACGCCGCCGTCCGGCGGATGGGCGTCGTCTGCTGCGGCAGCGGGCGGGCCGATCGCACCATCCAGGTCGACGTCGACCATCTCATCGAGCTGGTCAAGCCGATCTTCGACGACCTGTCCAGGTGAGGGCAACGCCCTCCCGGCCCTGACGCCGACCAACACCCGCCTCCGGCCCGTCACCATCGGTACACCGACCGAGCATCCGACCGGGGCCCCGACCAGGGAAGATCCCGCCAGACGGAGACAGGCCCGGCGAATTCGTTGCGGTAAGTGACGGCCATCCGTTTCCCGACCGTCGTAGGCCGTTCACCTGCGCATCGGACGCTACCGACGTAACGACGAACCGGGAGTACGCAATCTCCCGGAACGACCGTACCTGGCGCGCGGCGCCCACCCTCTCCCAAGGAGCATGCCCGTGGCTCGACCACGCCTGGCTCGTGAACGCCGGGCTCCTGAGCATCCGGCTGGTGAACACCGACCCCGGCTTCGTCTGCCCCAGCCGCGTCTGTCCCAGCCGCGACTGCCCCGTCCGCACCTGCTGCGCGCCGCCGCCGCCGTGACGCTGGTGGCGGCGCTGGCCGCCGCCTGCGCGACGGACTCGTCCACGTCCGAGTCCGCTCAGGCCCCGGCCGGCGCGACCGGCACGATCCCGCAGCTCGCCGCCGACCAGAAGGTCTCGATCGTCTTCGAGAGCTACAACCTGCTGAGCACCGGCACCTGGAAGCCCGTGGTCGAGGGCCTCATCGCCCAGTTCGAGAAGGAACACCCGAACATCACCGTCAAGGGCCAGCCCCCGCAGGGCGTGACCAGCGGCAACGAGTACACCACCAGCATCAAGAACCAGGTGCTGGCCGGAAACCCGCCGGACGTCGGCCAGATCACCTTCAACGCGCTGCGGTTCGCGGCCACCAGCCTGGGCGCGGCGCCCATCGACACCCTCGTCGGCAAGGGCGCCCTCGCCGCGAACTACGCCGGCGCGCACCCGTACGCCCCGTCCGTGCCGAAGCTCGGCGAGGTCGACGGCCGCACCTACGCCGTCCCGTACGTCTTCTCGACGCCGGTGATGTGGATCAACAAGACGCTGTTCGCGCAGGCCGGTCTCGACCCGGCGAACCCGCCGAAGACCTGGGCGGACGTCAGGGCCGCGGCGCTGGCCATCAAGGCGAGGACCGGCAAGGAAGGCGTCGAGGTCAACTGCCTGACCAAGCAGACGGTGGACTGGTGCTGGCAGTCGATGGTACTCTCCAACGGCGGCCGGGTGATGGCGCCGGACGCGAGCAGGCTGACCTTCGCCGACGCGCCCGCCGTGGAGACCGTCGCGATGTCGCAGGACCTCGTCCGCAGCGGGGCGATGCCCAACCTCGACCAGCAGCAGGCGCTCAAGGCGTTCAGCAGCGGCCAGCTCGGCATGATGGTCGAGAGCAGCGCCGTGCAGGCCGCCCTGATGGCGGGCGCCAAGGCGAACAACTGGGAACTCGGCGCCACGGGTGAACCGGGCTTCGGCTCGAAGCCCGTCGTCCCCACCAACTCGGGCTCGGCCCTGGCCATCTTCAGCAAGGACCCGGCCAAGCAGCGCGCCGCCTGGGAACTGATCAAGTTCCTCACCAGCGACTACGCCTACACCCAGATCTCCTCGAAGATCGGCTACCTGCCGCTGCGCACCGGGCTCATCGACGACCCGAACGGCCTGCAGGCGTGGGCGAAGGCGAACCCCCTCATCCGGCCCAACCTCGACCAGCTCACCCGACTGCAGCCGTGGGCGGCCTTCCCCGGCGACAACTACCTGCAGATCCAGGACACGATGATGACAGCGGTCGAGGGCGCCGTGTTCAGCGGCAAGGACCCCGCCGCCACCCTGGCCAGCGCCCAGAAGCAGGCCTCCGACCTCATGCCGGCCCGGTGAACCCGGTGACCACCCAGGCACCATCCACCCCCGCCGCCCCCGACGCCCCCGCCTCCCCCGACGCGGAGGTGATCGCGGAGGTGATCGCGGCGCCGCCGGCTCGACGGAGCCTGCCGCTGCCCGGCACGATCAACCTGCGTGACGTCGGTGGTTACCCGACGGCCGACGGCCGGACGGTGCGGTGGCGCACGCTGCTGCGCTCCGGCGCCCTGCGTGGCCTCGACGGGCGCGGCCGGGCGGTGCTCGCCCAGATCGGCCTGCGTACCGTCGTCGACCTGCGCGAGGACGCCGAGGTCGAGCACGACCCGGACGCCCTCGGCCGGCTGCCCGCCACCCACCGCCGGGTACCGATCTTCACCCTGCCCGCCGCGGCGCAGGCCGCCGTGGGCCAGGCGGCCGACCGTAACGGTGCCGGCGCCGGTGCCGGTGCCGGCGGCGGCGACGGCAACGGCGGCGACGGCGACGGCACCGGAGGCGGCGCGGGCGAGTCGGTGGCCGTCGGCGCCGCCGCCGGCATGGCGGCCGTTCGGGCCGCGGGGGCCGACGGCGATCTGGCCGGCGTGTTCGACTTCGCCGTCGACCAGCGCGGCAGCCGCCTCACCGCCGCGGTCATCGCCCTCGCCGCGCCGGGCGCACTGCCGGCGATCGTGCACTGCAGCGCCGGCAAGGACCGCACGGGCCTGGTCATCGCCCTGGTCCTCGACCTCGCCGGGGTGCCCGTCGAGGTCATCGCCGAGGACTTCGCCCTGACGTCCCACTTCCTACGCGACGAGGCCGCCGCCGCCGTCCTGCGGATGTCGGCCCGGACCTCGGCGGACGGCGCCGCGGTCGCACCGGCCATGCTGGCCAGCCCGCCGGAGCTCATCCTGCGCGCGCTGGACCGCATCCGCGCCGGCTTCGGGGACACCCGCTCGTACCTGCTCGCGCACGGCGCGACCGCGCACGCGCTGGACCGCCTGGTCGACGCGCTCCTGGCTCCCCCGCACCCGACAGCCGTCGTCACCTCCGACCATCACGATCTTTAGGGGCTCCCATGTCCAGCTCTCTCGACCCGAACGACTTCACCCCCAGCCACATCCTCATCCAGCTCAGCGACACCCACATCGTCCGCGAGGGCGAACTGCTCCACGGCAGGGTCGACTCCCACGCCGGGCTGCGCACGGCCCTCGAGCAGATCGAGGCGTCCACCCTGAAGGTCGGTGCGCTGCTGCTGACCGGCGACCTCGCCGACAGCGGGGACCTCGTCGCCTACCAGCGCCTGCGTGACCTGGTCGAACCGGTCGCCGAGCGGCTGGGCGCGCCGGTCCTCTACGCCGTCGGTAACCACGACGCGCGGGGCCCGTTCCGGGCGGGACTGCTCGGCGCGGAGCCGACGGAGGAGGCCTACGACTACGTCCACTGGGTCGACGACCTGCGGATCATCGTCCTGGACACCACCGAACCGGGCGAGCACGGCGGCTTCCTCGGCACCGCCCAGCTGCGCTGGCTCGCCGACGAGCTGGCCACCCCCGCACCCGGCGGAACGGTCCTCGCCCTGCACCACCCGCCCGTGCCGTCGCCGATCGCCATGGTGAACAAGTACCTGCTGGCGGAGCCCGCGAACCTGGCCGACGTGCTGGCCGGCACCGACGTCCGGATCGTCCTGACCGGCCACGCCCACCACTCCTCCGCCGGGGTGATCGGCGGGGTACCCGTCTGGGTGGCGGGCGCGAC
The DNA here is from genome assembly GCF_000058485.1 of Frankia alni ACN14a. NCBI lineage: Bacteria > Bacillati > Actinomycetota > Actinomycetes > Frankiales > Frankiaceae > Frankia > Frankia alni. Next base: position 3,282,367 of record NC_008278.1, on the reverse strand, counting down.
CGCCTACAGCGCCCGCACCCTCGGCCCGGCCGACCGGCTGACCGGCATGGTCGGCGGGGAGTACACCCGCGTCGACGTCTACCCCGACAGCGCGGTGGCCACCGCGATCCCGCTGACCCCCACCGAGGTCATCTACGACGTCACCCTCGACGAGATCGCGCAGCTCAGCGCCGCCCACTGAGCCCCGCGTGGTCCACGGGGTCCGGACGGCATCGCCCGTGCGGGCCCCACCCCCGCGCTGTCGAAGGTTCGCGGGGATGTCCACCCGTCCGTAGGCGCCGAACGCCCCATCGACGATGATGGACCGGAACGGGGGTGGGGGATGACGAGGGGCGAATCACCGGAGCAACGGCCGGATCCCCGGCTGCCGCGCGGTCCCGACTGGGACGCGCAGGTCGGCCCGCGGCGCGCCGACGACATCGCCGCCCGGCTCGCTGCCGAGGAGGCCGGAGAGGAGACCGGCGACGAGACGCTCATCGCGCCCGCCGGCTGGCTGCCCACCGGCCCACCGCCACCGCCCGCCGGGCCCTCCTCCGTGCCGCCCTGGCAGCAGGGCCCGCCGCCGGCGCCGACGCCGGTCTATGGCGGTCCACCGCTGCCGGCGTGGGACGACGGAGGTCGGCCCCCCGCTCGGCGTGGGCGGGGCTGGCTGCGCCGGCTGTTCCGGCGGTGAGCCCGTTCGGGGCCGCCGCGGGTCGGGCCGCCGCAGCCCCGGCCGCCCGGTCACCGTCCGGGAGCCACCCGGACGCGGTGCGGGGACGGCGGCGGACCTACGCCGTGTGGGAGCTGACCCTGGCGTGCAACCTGGCGTGCGGGCACTGCGGCTCGCGCGCCGGGGCCCGGCGCCCGGCGGAGCTGTCCACCGGGCAGGCCCTCGACGTGGTGGCCCAGCTCGACGCGGTCGGAGTGGACGAGGTCACGCTCATCGGCGGGGAGGCGTTCCTGCGCCGGGACTGGCTGACGATCGCCGCCGAGATCACCCGCCGGGGGATGGGCTGCACGGTCACGACCGGCGGCTACCGGTTGAGCGCGGCGATGGCGCGCGGTCTGCGGGCCGCGGGCGTCACCCAGTGCTCGGTGTCCGTGGACGGCATGACCGCAACCCATGATCGACTCCGCGGACGGGCGGGTTCGTGGCAGTCGTGCTTCCTGACGATGGAGCGCCTGCGGTCGGCCGGGGTCGAGGCGACCTGCAACACGCAGCTCAACCGCCTGACCACGCCGGAGCTCCCGGAGCTGTACCGGCGGTTACGCTCCGCGGGTGCCGTCGCCTGGCAGTGGCAGCTCACCGTCCCGATGGGCAATGCGGCCGACCACGCCGACCTGCTGCTCCAGCCCGTCGAGCTGCTCGAGGTGTTCCCGGTGCTCGCCCGGATCGCCCGGCGTGCCCGCCAGGACGGTGTCCGGATCCACGCCGGGAACAACGTCGGCTACTACGGCCCCTACGAACGGCTGCTGCGCTCCCCCGAGAGCGCGGCCTTCTGGACCGGCTGCCAGGCCGGGCTGTCCACCCTCGGCATCGAGTCGGACGGCACGATCAAGGGCTGCCCGTCGCTGCCCACGCGGGACTACGCCGGGGGGAACATCCGCGACCGCAGCCTCACCGACCTGCTCCGCGACGCCCCCGAGCTCGGCATCAACCTGACGGCGGGCACACCGGCCGCGACCGGGAAGCTGTGGGGCTTCTGCCGCGGCTGCACCTTCGCGGAGGTCTGCCGCGGCGGCTGCACCTGGACCGCCCACACCGTCTTCGGTCGCCCCGGCAACAACCCCTACTGTCACCACCGCGCGCTGGCCCACCAGCGCGCCGGACGGCGAGAACGGCTGGTCCAGACCGCTGTGCCGCCCGGCGAACCGTTCGACCACGGGCTGTTCGCCCTCGTCGAGGAGGACCTGGACGCTCACTGGCCCGCGACCGAACGGCCCCGCCTCACCGCGGCGGACATCCGCTGGCCCGCCGACTGGGTCGACTGACGCCCGGCCCAGCGATCCCGCCATAACGGTCCGTACTAGGGTGATGGCCGTGGATCGCCTGGTACGTAAGGGAGATGGTCGCGCGTGACCAGCGGAGAGCCGCTCGAGTCCGGGGTCGAGGGCTCGGGAGACGCGACATGGTGGACGACCCTGGCAGGCGAGCGCCGCCCGGTCGACCTGAAGATCGACCAGCCACACTCGGCGCGGATGTACGACTACTACCTCGGCGGCAAGGACAACTTCCCCGCCGACCGGGCGGCCGCCGAACAGGCCCTCGCCGCCTTCCCGAACGCCCGCGTCGCATCCCACGCCAACCGGGCCTTCATGGTCCGCACGACCCGGCACCTGGCCGGCGAGGCGGGGGTCCGCCAGTTCCTCGACATCGGCACCGGCATTCCCACCAGCCCGAACCTGCACGAGGTCGCGCAGGCCGTCGCGCCCGACGCCCGGGTCGTCTACGCCGACAACGATCCGATCGTGCTCACCCACGCCCGCGCGCTGCTCACCAGCACCCCGCAGGGCACGACCGCCTACCTCGACGTGGACCTGCGCGACCCCGCGAGCATCCTCGCCGCCCCGGAACTGCGGGCGGCCCTCGATCTCACCCGGCCGGTCGCGCTCTCCCTGATCGCGATCATGCACTTCATCCCGGACGCCGACGATCCGCGCGGCCTGCTGGGTCGGCTGCTGCGGGAACTGCCGTCCGGCAGCTACCTGACCCTCACCCACGCCACCGCCGACCACGACGAAGGGATGGAACGGCTCGCCGCCGCCTACCGGGCCGGTGGCATCCCCGCGCAGGCGCGGACCCGGGCCGAGGTCGCCCGCTTCTTCGACGGCCTCGAGCTGCTCGATCCCGGCCTGCAGATCGTGCACCGCTGGCGCCCGGACGGCGCGGCCCCGACCGATCTCACCGACGCCCAGGTCAGCTTCTACGGCGCCGTCGCCCGCAAGCCCTAGGCCGCCGCGTCGGGGGTCGGCCGGCGGGAGCGGATGAGCTGTTCCTGGGCGATCGCGAGGACCAGGTTCCCCGCGGCGTCCCGGACCGAGCCCGAGTACAGCCCGAGCCCGCTGGCGGCGCTGCTGGGCCACATCTCCAGGGTCATCCCGTCGTCGGCCCGCGCCGGGGCGTGGAACCAGATCGAGTGGCTGACGCTGGATTCCGTGCTGGCGATGCCGGGATCGGCGAGCTGGCCGAAGCCGGTGCCGATGTCGGACATGTAGGCGATGGCGCAGGTGTGGGTCAGCCAGTCGTCCGACAGCGGGCCGACGGGGAGGATCTCGGCGTGGTCCGGGAAGAAGAACCGGTCACCCTGCTGGCGGCGGGGGGTGAACTCGCACAGGTCGAGCAGGAGCATCCGGTGCTTGTCCGGCGGCTCGGTGTAGGTGCGGCCCAGCCGCGGCGCCGCGTCGAGGACGAAGTCACCCGTGCCCCGGGTGAACGACGTGACCATCGAGAAGATCACCTTGTCGTCCTGGAGGGCGACGACCCGGCGCGCCGAGAAGGAGCGGCCGTCGCGATCGCGGTCGACGTGCAGGGTCACCGGGGCGTCGAGCCGCCCGGCCCGCAGGAAGTAACCGTGCAGCGAGTGCGGCCGGCGGTCGGGTTCGATCGTCATCGCCGCCGCACGCAGGGCCAGGGCGAGGATCTGGCCGCCGTAGAGCGGGTAGCCGCCCGTGTCGACCAGGCTCACCGACTGGAAGTCATCCTCGCCGACCTGAACGATCTGCAGCGCCTGCTCGAGGGTCTGGGCGACGGAATGCTCGCTCACCTGCTCATCACTCGCACGGGACCGACGTTCCCACAGCCGCTGGCGAGACAGCAACAGTTGCCGAAGCCATAGGACGAAGCCGACACGGGAGCGACGGCGGCACCGCCGCCGCAGGCCGGTGACCGCCCTGGGTGCCGCGGGCCGGTGACCGCCCTGGTCACGGTCGCCGCTCTCGCTGCTTCCAGAAGATCCTCGTCGGTGCGGACGCGCGCGTGTCATGACAGTCCACGAGTCGGTCCTCGACGCGATCGGCGAGACTCCGCTGTTCCGGCTCACGCGGCTCGGCCGCGGCATCGCGACCCCCCTCTACGCGAAGGCGGAGTTCCTCAACATCGGGGGCAGCGTGAAGGACCGGGCCGCGTTGTCGATGGTGCTCCAGGCCGAACGCGACGGGCTGCTCCGGCCGGGCGGGACGATCGTCGAGGCCACGTCCGGCAACATCGGGATCGGCCTCGCGATCATCGGCCGGCAGCGAGGTTACCGGGTGATCGTCGGGACGAGATTCCGGGCGCATGGCTGGCGAACCAGTACGACAACCCGGCGAACCCCGCGGCCCACCTGGCGCCGGCACGGACTGTCCGCCACCGAGATCCTGGGCCGGGTCGAACCCGCCGCGCTCGGGGCGGCGATCACCGCGGGCCGGATCCCTGCGGACAGCCCGGTGCTGGATCACCTCGTCGACCCGCTCCCGGCCGTCGGCGGCGGCCAGACGATCTCCGAGGCCGCTTCGCGCTCGGCCCGCGCCACCCCGCCGCCGTCGTCCTGCGGGACGGCCGCGCGATCTCCCTCGTCACCCGCGACGAGCTGGACGCGGCCCTCCGCCAGGGCAACCGCCACCACCCGGCCGGGTAGCCCTGGGTCGCCGGCCTTCCCCGGACCACCACGAGAGGACCCCCATGACGATCACCGCGCGGTACGCGGATCCGGCGGCGACGCTTCACGTCACCAGCGAGATCGTGACGCTGCAGCTCGCGCACCGGTCGGTGCGCAGGTTCACGCCCCGGCCGGTCACCGACGACGAGCTGGCAGCGCTGGTCGCGGCCGCCCAGTCCGCGTCGACGTCGTCGAACCTGCAGGCGTGGAGCGTGGTTGCCGTGCGGGATCCGCAGCGCAAGGCCCGGCTCGCGGCGCTGGCGGGCAACCAGCGGTTCATCGACCAGGCACCGCTGTTTCTGATCTGGGTCGCCGACCTGAGCCGGGTGCATCGGCTCGCCGACGCCGCGGGAACCGGCGGGGTGCCGGAGGGCACCGACTATCTGGAATCGACGATCCTCGGCTTCGTCGACGCCGCCCTCGCGGCCCAGAACGCCGTCGTCGCGGCCGAGTCGCTCGGCCTGGGCACGGTGTTCGTCGGGGCGGTCCGCAACCGTCCCGAGCAGATCGCGGCCGAGCTTGGCCTGCCACCGCACGCGGCGGCGGCGTTCGGGCTCGCGGTCGGCACCCCCGACCCGACCGAGCACGCCGGCATCAAGCCGCGGCTGCCGCAGGGCGCCGTCCTGCACCACGAGCGGTATGACGCCGCCGCGGCCGACGCGCACATCCCGGCCTACGACGAGCGGCTGGGCGCGTACAACGCCCGGCACGGGCTGCCCGGCACGTGGAGCGAGCGCGTGCTGGCCCGGCTGGCCGGCCCGCAGTCGCTGTCCGGCCGGCACCGGCTGCGGGAGGCGCTGGCGAACCTCGGCCTGCCGTCCCGCTGATCGTCCGCTCGACGAACCCAGCCCTACGCACCTCGCAGCAGCCGGATCACGCCTGGCGCCCGGTAACCAGGCGGCCCACTGCGGGTGTACGGCAGCCGCGACGAGCTGGAGGCGGCAGTCCGGTAGGAGACGCTCCGCGCGCCGCCATCGATGCAGAAGCTCCACAGATCGCTCTGGCAATGACTAGCATCGCCAGTTATGGAGTTGCGGCAGTTGGAGTACTTCGTCGCGGTCGCGGAGGAGGAGAACTTCACCCGGGCGGCCGAGCGGGTGCACATCAGCCAGTCCGGGGTCAGCGCCCAGATCCGCCAGCTGGAACGGGAGCTCGGCGCCGAGCTGTTCGACCGCTCGGCGCGCACCGTCACGCTCACCGTCGCGGGCAAGGCCGCGCTCGAACACGCCCGCGCCGCCCTCGCCGCCGCCGGGGCGGTGAGCCAGGCCGTCGGCGAGGTGACTGGTCTGATCCGCGGCCGGCTCGACCTCGGCATGATCATCGGCTGCACCATCACGCCACTGTTCGACGCCCTCGCCGCCTTCCACCGGGCGCATCCCGGGGTGACGGTCTCGCTGCTGGAGGACTCCTCCGACCGCCTCGCCGACCAGGTGCGCGCCGGCGCGCTCGACCTCGCCCTCATCGGCACCGCGGAGGCCACCGTCGAGGGACTGGAGTCGCTGACCATCGTCAGCGAGCGGATTGTCGCGGCCGTGCCGCCCGACCATCCCCTGGCCCGGAGCCGCCGGGTCACGCTGCGCGACCTGGAGTCCTACCCGATCGTGTGCATGCCGCCGGGTACAGGCCTGCGTGCCGTGTTCGACGAGGCCTGCGCCGTGCAGCGCCGACGACCGCCGATCGCCCTGCAGGCCAGCGCCGCCGACGCCCTCGCCGACCTCGCCGCCCGCGGCCTCGGCGTCGCGATCCTCAGCGCCTCGATGGCCGCGGACTACGCCGACCGGCTCACCGCCCGCACCGTCGACGACGTCGAGGCGCCCGCCCGGCTCGCCCTGATCTGGCGCGGCGGGCACGGTCCGGCGGTCCGCGAGGCGCTCGCGCACCTGCGGCGCGCGTTCCGGGATCCGACGCCCGCCCTGTGATAGGTCTTGGCGCCGCCGGCGCAGTCGCCGCCGAGACCGGCCGGGACGGAGCCGCACGGTGCGCAGGCAGACGGTGCGCGGGCAGGCGGTGCGCGGGCAGGCGGTGCGCGGGGAGACGGTACGCGGGCAGGCGGACGGCGGCGGCGCGGGGTTGCACCGCCAGCTCGGCCTGACCGGCCTGACCTTCATCTCGCTCGGTTCCGTCATCGGTTCCGGTTGGCTGCTCGGCGCGCTCACCGCCGCCGAGGCGGCCGGGCCCGCCTCGGTCGTCTCCTGGGCGATCGCCGGTGCGCTGGCCACCCTGCTCGCCCTCGTCTACGCCGAACTCGGCGCGGCCTACCCGGTCGCCGGCGGCACGGCCCGCTATCCCCGGCTGGTCCTCGGGCCGCTGGGTGGGTTCGTCGCCGGCTGGGTGGCCTGGATTCCCGCCGTCGCCCTGGCTCCGCTGGAGATCACCGCGGCGCTGTCGTACCTCGACCACGTGTCTGCGGGGCTGGTGGACGACGACGGCACCCTGACCCGCGCCGGTCTCGCCCTCGCCGCCGCCGCCCTGCTCGTGTTCACCGTCGTCAATCTGCTCGGCGTGCGCTGGCTGGCCCGGACCACCACCGTCACCGTCGGGTGGAAGGTGCTCGTTCCCGTCGTCACCGTCGTCGCGTTGACAGCCACCGCGTTCCATCCGGCGAATTTCCAGGCGGGGGGCGGATTCGCCCCGTTCGGCGCGAGGGGCGTCTTTGCCGCGCTGCCCGCGGGGGTGGTGTTCTCACTGCAGGGTTTCGAGCAGGCCGTGCAGATGGGCGCCGAGGCGAAACGGCCACACCGTGATCTTCCCCGGGCGATCATTGTGGCGACGCTGGCCGGCACGGCGCTGTATTTCCTGCTGCAGGTCGCCTTTCTCGGCACCGTCGATCCGGGCCGGCTCGCCGCGGGCTGGAGCCGGCCGCTGGGCGCGGGCGACTATGGTCCCTTCGCGACGCTTGCCACCAGTCTCGGCCTGGGCTGGCTGGCGATTCTGCTCTATATCGACGCGGTCGTCTCCCCCGGGGGAACCGCGCTGATCTATCTCGGTACCTCGGCGCGGCTGTCCTATTCCCTGGCCCGCACTCAGGGCCTGCCGGCGGCATTGGCCCGGCTCGACCGGCGCGGGGTGCCGATTGTGTCGGTACTGCTCGCCGCCGCGCTCGGCATGGTGGTGCTGCTGCCCTTTCCGAGCTGGCAGAAGCTGGTCCGGCTGATCAGCTCGGCGACGTTCGTCATGTACGGCTTCGCCCCCGTCTGCCTGGCCGTGCTGCGCCGCGCCGACCCCGAGCGGCCCCGCCCGTACCGCCTGCCCGCCGCGCGGATCCTCGCTCCCCTCGGCTTCGCCGCGGCCAACCTGGTCATCTACTGGGCCGGCTGGCGGACCAACCGGGCGCTGTTCGCCGCGATCGCCGTCGGGCTGGCGGTGTTCGGGGGTTACCGGGTGACCCGGCCCGCCGGGCGGCGGGCGGACCTGGAGTGGCGCGCCGCCTGGTGGATCGGCCCGTGGCTCGGTGGCCTGGCGGTTCTGTCCTGGCTGGGCCAGTTCTCCGGGCGCGGCGTCCTGCCGTTCTGGGTCGACCTCGCGCTGGTGGCGAGCTTCAGCCTCGCCGTCTTCGCGACGGCCGTGCGCGCCGCGGCATCCACCGGGGTCGGGCGGCGGCAGGTCGAGATCGCGCGGATCCAGGCGCCGGACGCCGCCGGCGGCGCTACCGCGGGCGCCACCATCACGGCAGCCCTCGGAGACCGCCCGCCCGGCCGCTGAACGGCATCGCCGCGAGTGCCACCGCCGCGAGTGCCACCGCCGTGGGTGCCACACCTGTGAGTGCCACCAGCGTAATTACCACCAAGGTGCCACCGGACGGGTTCACGGTTATCAGCCGCCCGCGCGGCGGTCATCGCAGTTCGGGGCCCCTTCTCGGCACCCGAAGCACCGGGGAAGATCGGTTTCTCCGACCCGCCCCGACGAAGTGATAGTGACCTTTCACTTCGGTGGTAACGTCGTCGGCGTCACGTTCAGCGCGATCGACGAAGGGCGGAGAGGTGATGACCGAAGTATCGGAAATACCACTGCACATGCGACGCGCGCAGTTCGATCCGATCTCCGAGCTCAGTACGGCCCGCGACACGGTGGGCGTCTGCCCGGTGGTGACGCCCTTCGGCGTGCCCGCGCATCTCGTGAGCCGTTACGACGACGTTCGGGAGGTCCTTTCCGATTCGGTGCGGTTCAGCACCGCGGATCGCCACGCACTCATGCCTCCCGATGCCGCCGGGCCGACCGAACAGGAGTACGCGCAGGCCCGGGTGGGAAATCTCCTCGCCTACGATCCGCCGGAGCACACCCGGCTGCGCCGGATGCTCACACCGGAATTCACCATGCGCCGGATGCGGGCACTCGAACCGCGCATCGTCGACATCGTCTCCGCGGCCCTCGACGACGTCGAACGGGCCGGGCGTCCGGCGGACCTGGTCTCGACGTTCGCCCTGCCGGTGCCGTCCCTGGTCATCTGCGAGCTGCTCGGCGTCCCGTACGCCGACCGGGCCGAGTTCCAGCGGCGCACCGTCGACCAGCTCGACGCCTCCCACCCGCCCGAGCACCGCCTCGCCCTGCAGCAGGCCAGCCGCGCGTACATGGCCACCCTCGTCGAGCGGGCGCGCCGCGATCCGGGCGAGGACATCCTCGGCATGCTCGTGCGCGAGCACGGTGACGACATCAGCGCCGAGGAGCTCGTCGGCATCGCCTCCCTGCTACTGCTCGCCGGCCACGAGACGACCGCGAACATGCTGGGGCTGGGCACCCTGGCGCTGCTGCGCCACCCCGACCAGCTCGCCCGGGTCCGCGACGACCCGGCCAGCGTAGAACCGGCCGTCGAGGAGCTGCTGCGCTGGCTGTCCATCGTCCACGCCGGCATTCCCCGCACGGCGACGACGGAGGTGACCATCGCCGGGAGCACCATCGCGGCCGGGGAGCACGTGGTGCTCGCGCTGCCCGGGGCGAACCGCGACCCGGCCCTCGTCGACGATCCGGACCGCCTCGACATCACCCGCGAGCCCGCCGGGCATGTGGCGTTCGGTCACGGTCTGCACCACTGCCTCGGCGCGCCGCTGGCCCGCCTGGAGCTGCGGATCGCCTATCCTGCCCTGCTGCGACGCTTTCCCGGCCTCGCGCTCGCCGTGCCGTACGAGCAGATCGCCTTCCGGCCCTACTCGGTGATCCACGGACTGCAGGCGCTGCCCGTCACGTGGTGACGGCCGTCGGCCGGCGCCGGCGCCGCAGCCGGAGCCGGCGCCGGCTTCGGGTGGATGAGGATCGTCGAGACAGGAGTGCAGCCGTGCGGATCGTGGCCGAGCGGGACCGGTGCATCGGCGCCGGCAACTGTGTGATGACGGCGCCGGAGGTCTTCGACCAGGGCGAGGACGGCCTCGTGACGCCGCTGGTCGACGAGGTCGACCCGCTCGATTCGGCCGGCGTCGCCGCCGCGCGCCGGGCGGTCGAGCGCTGCCCGGCGACGGCGCTGCACGCGGTGGAGGACTGAGCGCCGCCGCCCTACCCGTTGCCGCCGATGCGCTCCCCGCACAGCGGCAGCGGGTTGACAACCTCGAAGCGGTCGCCGGTCGGGGCGATGCGCACGAAGTCCGAGCAGCGGTCGAGCTGCCCGTGGTCGGCGGCCAAGTTGATCTTCTGCACCATCATGCCGTCGGCGTCGTAGTCGGCGATCGAGCGCATACCGGTCATGAACGACTCCCGGGTCGGGCAGCCATGCTGGGTCCGCAGGCCGCGCAGGAACAGGTCCGCGTTGATGTAGCCGGCGATGGCGCTCTGCTGGCCGGCGGGCTGGATCTCGGGCGAGTAGGCGGCCATCGCCTGCAGGAACCGGCGCTGCGCGGGCAGGTTCCGCTCCAGTGCGGCGAAGGTGAGCTGGGAGTAGCTGCCGGCGAGCTTCTTGCCGTAGGGCGCGAGCAGGCGCGGATCGTAGCTGACCGCCGAGACGGCGACCTTGATGGGATGCCCGGCGCTGATGGCCGCGTCGAGCACGCCGGTGTAGAGGTCCAGCGGCGAGGCGGCGATGACCGTGTCGGCGCCGGAATCGATGATCTTCCGGGCGACATCCGTGGCGTTGGTGGAGTCGATGTCGTCCTGGATCACCGGGATGCCCGCGTTCTCCAGGCTCTGCCGGACGCCCGCCGCGTACAGCTTGGACGCCTCGGTCAGGTAGGTGACGACCAGTGCCGCCTTGGTGCCGCCCTGCTGGCGCACGAAGTCGGCGAGCGTCGTCGTGCTCCGCCCGGAGTCGGTGACGAAGGTGTAGGTGAACATGTTGTCGTGGTCGCCCCACAGCGGCTGGTCGGCCACCCCGACGACGGGAACATGCTGGTCATCGAGGTACTGGGCCGAGCCGTGGGAGGCTGCGGTGTACTCCAGGACGGCGAAGGCCCCCTCGCTCACCAGGGTCCGCGCGCCCTGCAGGTTGCCCCGGGGATCGGACTCGTCGTCCTCCCAGACGTAGTCGATCCTGCGGCCGTCGACGCCGCCGGCGGCGTTCTCCGCCGAGAGCCGGGCGTTCACGCCGGCCCGGTAGCCCGAGAACTGCGTTCCCATCACCCCGGTGTCGGGATAGAGCAGCCCCACCTTGATGGAGCTGTCAGTCACCCCCGGCGCACAGGTACCGCTCGCTTGCGAGGCATCCGAGGATCCGCCGGCGCCGCACGCCGCCAGCATCGTCGCCGCCGCGATCACGGCCACGGCCACCCTCGTCCGCAAGACCCGCATGAGCCACCTCTCGATTGTCGTTGAATACCGTCCGAGCCCCCGTGGCGACGACGTTCAGCTGCCCTGGAATCCAGAAACACGGCAGCACAGGGAAACGTCCGCCGCAAAGCCGACCGCACGCTACAGCGTCACGAGACCTGCGCGTCAACGGCGATTAGTAGCTGTCACTCTCACTCGAGAGTTTGCATACTGTCAATCTTCCGAAAAGATCTTTCGACTTCTTTCGACGGAAGCCTAGCAGAGAAGACACAGAGGCCAATCAGACCGGGGCGCACCCCGGATCCATCCGCGCTATCCCTATCAGGCCGAGCGCCGACTGAGCGACATCACCAACGTGTTGCCAGAGTCGGGGTCGCCGAGTGGACTCCACTCCCCACCCGGGTTGATGTGTAGTGCGGGAGGTGGGAAACCCGCCCCGGGTCACCCCGCCGGCGACCTGCCACACCGCCCCGCCCAGGCCGGGCGCAGGGCCGGGCGCGGGCCGGGCGCGGGGCCAAGCGATGACGCTCCGACACCAATCGGGTCGACAGGCGGCCCGACGCAGCAATCTGAGACCGATTTGGACCTGTATGTGGTGATGTGATCCGTGTCGCTCTGGCGTGATCGGGGAGCGGGCCCGGAACGCCGAGCGGGCCCGGAAGACGAGCGGACCCCGGAAGGCGAGCGGGCCCGGAAGACGAGCGGGCCCGGAAGACGAGGCGGCTGCTGACGGGCAGGCGACGGCAACCCGCGATCCCGGGTCACCACGCCGACGGCGCCCCCGGGCCGTCGCCCACACCCAGGGAGGCGCCGCTCGGCGGCGCGAGGGCGCACGCGGCCTGCCTCGACCTTTGACCTGCGCGGCCACCTCCGCGCCTTCACCCGAAGGTGACAGGGCCACCGGACGAGACTTGACGAAACCGTCAGCCGACACCAGCATCGCTTCTCGCCAGAAAGATCAGCCTAGCTAGGCACATGAATTGCCGAGAGTCTTGTGAGCAGCCATGAACGCAGTTCACAGAAAGATCTTCGCTCTTCTTCCGGCGCCGGGGGGGCGTCTTTCTCCCGCAGCCGGCAGACCGCGGCAGCGGTGTTCCGAGGGCAGGTTCGCGTGAGCGGAGCCGCTGGTCTGGGGGTGGCGGCCGAGGTTTGCGGCAGATGACGCACCCCGTGGAAAGCCCCCGCCCCGACGCCGTCCGGAGCCGCGACGGCTCACCGGCCAGAAATCCCCCGCCGACGAGCCGGTCCCTTTCGGCGGTGCTCGGACGGCGAAGCATCGCCGGACAGGTGTTGATCCTCCAGGTGGTCGTGGTGGTGGTCGTGGCGGCCGCGGCGGGCACGGCACTGGTCCTCATCGCCCGGCATGCGGCGAGCCGCAGCACGACCGACCGCGTCCTGGCCGTGGCCGAGACCTTCGCCGAGGCACCCGGGGTCGAGGCGGCACTGGCCGCACCCGATCCGAGCGCCGAGCTGCAACCGATCGCGGAGCGGGTCCGGCGGCGTAGCGGCGTCGACTTCCTGGTGGTCATGAATGTGCAGGGCCTGCGCTACACCCATCCCAATCCGGCACTCATCGGGAAGCACTTCATCGGCCACACCGAGCCGGCCCTGCGGGGGCACGCGTTGACCGAGACCTTCACCGGCACGCTCGGCCCCTCGGTGCGGGCCGTCGTACCGGTGCTCGGCGCGGACGGTTCCGTCCGCGGGCTGGTCGCCGCCGGGATCACCCTGCGGGCGATCGACGAGTCGGTGACCCGCCAGCTCGTCGTCGTCGGCAGCGCCAGCTTCGCCGTGGTCGTGCTGACCCTGAGTGGAGCGGTGCTGCTGAGCAGGCGGGTCCGTCGGCAGACCCACGGCCTCGGCTCGGCGGACCTCGCCCGCATGTACGAGCACCATGACACCGTGCTGCACGCGGTGCGGGAGGGCGTGCTCATCATCGACGGCTCCCGGCACCTGCTGCTGGCCAACGACGAGGCCCGGCGCCTGCTGGGACTGCCCGCCGGCGGCGAGGGGCGCTCGGTCGACGAGGTCGGCCTGGACCCGGCCGTCGCCGGGCTGTTCGGTTCCGGTCGCCTGGTCGACGACGCCGTGCTCCCCGTCGGCGACCGGCTGGTCGCCGTGAACCAGCGGCCGACCGAGCATCACGACCGAGCCACCGGCTGCGTCGTGACCTTGCGCGACACCACCGAGCTGCGGGCGCTGACCGGCGAACTCGATGCGGTCCGCGGGTTCGCCGCCGCCCTGCGCGCCCAGGCGCATGAGGCCGCGAACCGGATGCACACCGTCGTCACCCTCGTGCAGCTTCAGCGCTACGCCCAGGCCGTCAGCTTCGCCACCGACGGGCTCGCGGGCGCACAGCGACTCACCGACCAGCTCCTGTCCGCCGTCGACGAGCCGGTTCTCGCCGCGCTGCTGCTCGGCAAGGTGGCGCAGGCCCACGAGCGGGGCGTGGAGCTCGTCGTCACCGAGGACACCCGGTTCGAGTCCTTCGGTATCGACGCCGCCGACCTCGTCACCCTCGTCGGCAATCTGATCGACAACGCCGTGGACGCGGCGCTGGCCGCAGACCCCGCCGGGCAGGCCGCCCGGCGGCCACGGCGGGTCACCGTCGCCGTGCAGGCCGACCGGGAGGCGTGCGTGGTGCGGGTCGCCGACACCGGTCCGGGGCTGGCGCCCGACCGGATAGACGACGCGTTCCGGCTCGGCTGGACGACCAAGGCCGACCCGGCGGGACCGGTGCCGGGCCGCGGGATCGGGCTCGCACTCGTGCGACAGGTGGTCCGCCGCTACGCCGGCAGCGTGACCGTGAAGCGGGACCGCGAGACCGCGGAGCGCGATGGCAAGACCGTGGAGCACGACGGCGAGACCGTGGAGCGCGACGGCAGGACCGTGGAGCGCGACGGGGAGACAGTGTTCACCGTGCGCCTGCCGGCGCGACCCGCCACCCGCCCGGGGCGGGGAGCGTGACGGCGTGGTGGACGAGCCGATCCGCACCCTGATCGTCGAGGACGACCCGCTGCTGGCCGACGCCCACCGGCTCTACGTCGAGCGGGTGCCGGGGTTCACCGTGTGCGGCGTCGCCCGCAGCGGGACGGAGGCGTTGCGGGTGGCCCTCGCCGACCGGCCCGATCTGCTGCTCCTCGACTTCTACCTGCCCGGGATGAGCGGCCTGGAGGTCTGCCGTGCCCTGCGTGCGCACGGCGCCACCGCCGACATCATCGCCGTCACCTCGGCCCGGGACCTGGCGACGGTACGCGCGGCGGTGTCCTACGGGGTCGTGCAGTACCTGGTCAAGCCGTTCAGCTTCGCCGCCTTCCGGCAACGCCTGGAGCGGTACGCGGCGTTTCACCGGCAGACCACGGCCGACCCCGCCGGACCGGTCGGCCAGCACGAGGTGGACTCCGCCCTCGCCGTGCTGCGGCCCGACACCGCCCGGTCCGCCCACCAGCCCAAGGGCCTGTCCACCGCGACCCTCGACGCGGTCGTCGCCTGCCTGCGGGCCGCGCAGAACCCCGTCTCCGCGGACGACGTCGCCGAGGAACTCGGCATGGCCAGGGTGACCGCCCGCCGCTACCTGGAGCGCCTGACCGGACAGCGGCTGGCCACCAGGACGCAGCGCTACGGCCGGTCGGGACGCCCGGGACACCTGTACCGCTGGAGCGGAGCCTGAGCTGGGGGATAACCCGGAGTCCGAACCGGCCACCGAGGACCAATACGACCGAAATAACGACATGTCACCTTCAGCGGGCAATCGTGGCCAGGACGGTGTCGAGACCACGGATTGGTGACCATGATGATCGGATCAGCTGCGCACACCTCGGGACCTGACGCGCGGGACGTGCTGGTGACCGGAATGGGATTCTGCCTGCCCGGTGGCGACGACCCCGTTTTCACCGCAGAACAGGTATGGGACATCGCCGCACACGGACGGTCCTGTCTGGTCAGCGACGGCATTTACCACGGCCGGGTGAAGCTGACGGCGGACGCGTTCGAAACGCGACTGCCCGAGTTTCCCGCCCTGTACTCGCGCCAGTTCACCTCGTCCCACCGTTTCGGGCTGGTGTCGTTCGTCGAGGCCTGTGCGGACGGAAAGCTGGACTTCCGGGCGGGGGATCTCACCGACGCCGCGATCCTGACCGGACGCGGCGGCCTCGACGACAACGTCGACCCCTATCTAGCCCTGCGCGAGGCGAATCCGGAGGAGCTCCCCGCCGACGAGGCGACGGCGCTGTTCATCCGGGCGCAGCTCGGCATCACCTCCTACGACGTCGCGCTGCTGCAGGCGTCCCTCGCCCGGTCCACCGGACCGAGCTTCACCGTGTCGTGCGGCTGCTCGTCGTCGACCGTCCAGCTCGGCAACGCCCTGCGCATGATCGCCGCCGGTGAGGTGGAGGTCGCGATCGTCACCGGCGTCGACGCGTTCAACATGGACATCATGCGCAACGCGCAGCGGCTGCTGTTCGCCGCGCAGCGCGGCGCCGCGCCGGAGGCGACCACGATGCCGCAGACCCTGCCGTCGATGGACCGCCCGATGCGCCCGTACGACACCCGCGCGGACTGCGTGAACTTCGGCGAGGGCTCGGTGACGGTGGTGCTGGAGAGCCGCCGGCACGCCGAGGCCCGCGGTGCGCACATCTACGGGCAGATCCTGGCCCAGGCCACCACCCGCGACGGCCTGGCGAGCCCGCTGTCGCTGGACGACTCCGGCGCCGCCCTGGTCTCCGCGGTGCGACGCTGCCTGGGCGACCGGGTCGGCGTCGACCGGATCCCCTACATCAACGGGGGCAGCGACGGCGACCTGAACGTGACGACCACGGAGGCGAACGCGGTCCGTGAACTGTACGGGCCCGCCGTGCCGGCGGTACTGCTCAGCTCGCAGGAGGCCTGCTTCGGGCACAGCGGCGCCCAGTCCGGTGCCCTCGGCGCGGCCCTGACCCTGCTGATGATGGAGAAGGGCGCGGTGTGCCCCACCGCGAACTGCGAGCAGCCGGCCGACTTCCTCACCTTCGATCCCATCGTCGGGACGACTCCCCGCCCGCTCGACTTCGACCACGCGCTCAGCTTCACCTACCAGATCGGCGGGACGAAGAGCGTGCTCCTGCTCGCCGCGGCCGACGCCCACTGAGCGGACACCGCTGCGGCCTCCCGGCGGTCTCACTGCGGCATCACCGCGGCATGACCGCGGCATGACCGCGGCGTCCACCGCCTCAGGACGACCAGCCCAGACGAGCCCCAGCCCCTACGACGCCCTGCCCCGCCCCGCTGCGACGGGCTCGCGCAGGCACCCAGCGGAGGAACCGATGAGCGCACACGACCAGGCCGATCACGGCGGCAGAACCGTCGCCCCCGCCCGGGGCACCGGCGCGGCTCCCGGCGTGGATCCCGGCGTGGATCCCGACGCGGATCCCGACGCGGACCGGGAGGACATCGCCATCGTGGGCATGGGGTGCCGGCTGCCGGGTGGCGCGGACTCCCCCGCGGCCCTGTGGGACCTGTTGGCCGAGGGCCGCGACGCCGTCGCCGCACC
The DNA here is from genome assembly GCF_000058485.1 of Frankia alni ACN14a. Lineage (NCBI taxonomy): Bacteria > Bacillati > Actinomycetota > Actinomycetes > Frankiales > Frankiaceae > Frankia > Frankia alni. Next base: position 3,265,534 of record NC_008278.1, on the reverse strand, counting down.
GCCCGCCGGCCGGTGGGACGAGGGGGCGTGGCTCGACCCCGTCCTGGCGGCCGCGGGCAGGAGCGTGCCGAACTGGGGCGGCTACCTCGACGACGTGGCCGGCTTCGACGCGGACTTCTTCGGGGTGTCGTCCCGGGAGGCGGACGTGCTCGATCCCCAGCACCGCCTGCTGCTGGAGGTCGCCTGGGAGGCGTTGGACCACGCCGGGATGCCCCCGGAGCGGCTGGCCGACACGAGCACGGGCGTCTTCACCGGGCTGAGCTACACCGACTACATGGAGCGGCTCGCCGGACGCCCCGAGGAGCTGGAGGGCTCCGTGCTCACCAACGGGGTGTGCGTCGCCGGCGGGCGGATCTCCTACCTGCTGGGGCTGCACGGCCCCTGCCTCACGGTCGACACCGCCTGCTCGTCGTCCCTGGTCGCCGTGCACCTGGCCAGCCAGAGCCTGCGGGCGGGTGAGTGCAGCGTGGCGCTGGCCGGCGGCGTCACGCTGATGCTGTGGCCGCGGGTGACGAAGTCCTTCGTCCGCATGGGCATGCTCTCCCCCACCGGCCGCTGCCACGCGTTCGACGCGGCCGCCGACGGCTTCGTCCGCGGGGAGGGCGCCGGCGTCGTCGTGCTCAGGCGGCTCGCGGACGCCCGGCGCGACGGCGACCGGATCCTCGCGGTGATCCGCGGCTCGGCGGTCAACCAGGACGGCCGGACCGACGGGTTGACCGTGCCGTCGCAGATCGCCCAGCACGACGTCGCCCTCGCCGCCCTGCGCGGTGCCGGGGTCGACCCGGCGCAGGTCGGGCTGGTCGAGGCGCACGGCACCGGGACCCCGGTGGGGGATCCGATCGAGTTCGCCGCGCTCGACCGCGTGTACGGCTCCGGCGCGGACCCCTGCGCCCTGGGCTCGGTGAAGACGAACGTGGGCCACCTCGAACCGGCCGCCGGCGTGACCGGGCTGATGAAGGCGGTGCTGTGCCTGCAGCACGGTCAGATTCCGCCGAACCTGCACTTCCAGGAGTGGAATCCGGCGATCGCCGCGGCCGACTCGCGGTTCTTCGTGCCCACCGACCTCGTGCCCTGGCCCGGCCGGGCGGCCACCCGGCTCGCGGCCGTGTCGTCCTTCGGGTTCTCCGGCACCAACGCCCACGTCGTGCTCGCGCAGGCCCCCGACGATCCGGCGAGGACCGCTGTTCCGCGGGCAACCGATGATCCGGCGACGACCGATGTCCGGGCGACGACCGATGTTCGGGCGACGACCGGCGTGCCCGAGGACCGGGGACCCGACGTGGTCGTGGTCCCGGCCGGATCGGCCGCGGTGCTACCCGCCGCCGCCACCCGCCTCGCCGACTGGCTGGAGGGAGCCGGGCGCAACGCGGCCCTGCCCGACGTCGCCTACACCCTCGCCCGCCGCCGCACCGCCGGCCGCGGCCGCCTCGGCATCGTCACGGCCTCCCGCGACGCGCTGGTCCGCGACCTGCGCGCCGTCGCGGCCGGCCGTTTCACCCCGAACGCCGTCACCGGCACCACGCCGGCGGGGGTCCGCCGGGACACCGTCTGGGTGTTCTCCGGACAGGGCTCGCAGTGGGCCGGGATGGGCCGTGACCTGCTCGACACGGAGCCCGCGTTCGCCGCCGCGATCGCCGAGGTGGAGCCGTTGATCGCCGCCGAGGCCGGGTTCTCGGTCCTCGACGCGCTGCGCTCAGGCGAAGCGGTGACGGGCTGCGCCCGGGTGCAGCCGGCGCTGTTCGCGCTACAGCTCGGCCTGGCGGCGCTGTGGCGATCCCACGGCGTCACCCCGGCCGGCGTGATCGGCCACTCGATGGGCGAGGTCGCCGCCGCCGTCGTCGCGGGCGCTCTCACCCCCGCCGACGGCGCCCGGGTCATCTGCCGACGCTCCCGCCTGCTCACCCGCATCGCCGGTGCCGGCGCGATGGCCACCGTCGCCCTCGACCCCGACAAGGTCGACGCCGAACTGGCGGCGACGGGCGGCGGCGAGGTGTCGATCGCCGTGCTGGCCGCGCCGGGTTCCACCGTCGTCGCCGGGGCCGTCGAGCGGATCGACGAGCTCGTCGCCCGCTGGGCGGAACGCGGGATCCCCACCCATCGCATCGCCGTCGACGTGGCCTCCCACTGCCCGCAGGTCGACGCTCTGCTTCCCGACCTCACCCGCGAGCTCGCGCCGCTCGAACCGGTGTCGCCCCGGATCCGCTTCTACTCCACCGTCGCCGAGCAGCCCGGGGCCGTTCCCGCGTTCGACGCCGACTACTGGGCGGCGAACCTGCGCCGGCCCGTCCGGTTCGCCGCCGCGGTGCGGGCGGCCGCCGCCGACGGCCATCGGGTCTTCATCGAGGTCTCCCCGCAGCCGGTGGTGACGCGCTCGATCACCGACACGCTCGCCGACAGCCGCCGCGAACCCGTCGTCCTGCCCACCCTGCGCCGTGACGAGGACGGCCAGCAGGTTTTCCGCACGCAGCTCGCCGCCGCCCACTGCGTCGGCGTCCCGGTCGACTGGAGCGCCCTCTACCCGACGGGCGCCCTCGTCGACCTCCCCCCGCTCACCCTCGATCGCCGACGCCACTGGGTGGCCGAGTCCGCCGCGGACACCGCCACGGCCGACGCCACGGCCGACGGGCAGCCGCGGCCGGGGAGCCTGCCACTGCCGGGAACGCACACCGAGATTCCAGGCGGGCAGGTGCGCCACCTCTGGCACGCCGACGTCGGGACCTCGGCCGTCCCCTGGCTCGCCGACCACCGCGTCAACGGCCGGGCGGTCCTGCCAGGCGCCGCCTACAGCGCGCTGGCGCTCACCGCCGCCGGCCACACGTTCGCCGCCGGGCCGCAACACCTGCGCGTCACCGACATCGCCTTCGAGGATCTCCTCGTCCTCGACGCCCACACCGCTCTCACGGTCACCGTCACGCCGCAGGGCTCGGACCAGGCCCGCTGTGAGATCTTCAGCCGTGGTGACGGGACGAGCGGGCAGGACGACTGGGTCCGGCACAGCGTCGCGACCCTGCACCGGACCCCCGAGCCGGCCCGCGCGTCCGACGCCCCCGGCCGCGACGACACCACCACCGGCCCGCGGGCGCCTGCCACCGGCCCGTGGGCGCCTGCCGGCGGCTCCCTCGCCGCTCGCGCCGCGGCGCATTCCCGCCCGGTCGACGTCCGCCGGCTCCACGACGACCTGCTGGCTCGGGGGATCGACCACGGCCCGGCCTTCGCCGCCCTGACCGGTCTGCACCTGTCCGCCGACGGTCGCAGCGTCTGGTCGGCCCTGGCACTGCCCCCCGTCGCGACCGCCACCCCGCACGCCCTCTGCGTGCACCCCGTGCTCCTCGACGCCTGTGCGCAGGCGCTGCTGGCCTGCCTGCCCGCCGTCCTCGACGGCGGCGTCGAGGGCCTGATCCTGCCCGCCGGGATCGCCGAGATCCGCCTCCTGGGGGATCCGGCGACGGCACGCTACTGTCACGGGCGGCTGGAACGCGCCGATGTCGGCGTGTTGCAGGGCGAGGCGGATCTGCTGGCGTCCGACGGGACGCCGGTGGCGCGCATCGAGGGTCTGCGGTACCTGTACCGGGACGTCCGGCCCGAGGCCGCAACGCAGCCCGGCCCGGCCGGCCCGAACCGTGTCGCGGACGACTGGCTGTACCGGCTGGAATGGCAGCCCGCGCCGCGCCCGGTGCCGGCGGACGGCGAACGCGCCGCACCCGCCCGGTGGCTGGTCCTGGGCGACGCCGGCGGCGCCCAGGCGTGGGCCGAAGCGCTGCGGGCCGCCGGGGCGCAGGCCCGGGCCGACCTCCTGCCCGGGCCGCAGGGCTCCGACGCAGCCTGGAGCAGGGCGTTCGCCGACGCGTGCGAGGGCGCCGACCGCCCCGACCGCATCCTCGTCGCCTTCGACGCCCCGCCCTTCGACGGCACGCCTGTCGACGGCACGCCTGTCGACGGCACGCCTCTGGACGGCACGGCTCTGGACGGCACGGCTTCCGACGGCACGGCCGAACAGGCCGGGGCGGCCGCGCCCCCGATCGCCGCCCGCCGCCGGACCCGGCAGCTCCTGGGCGTGGTCCAGGCCCTGGCCGGGCTGTCCGGGCCGCCGCCGCGGCTGGTCACGCTCACCCGTGGGGCGCAGACGCTCGCCGCGGGCAGCGCACCCGGGCTGGCCGCCGGGGGCGTGCGTGGCCTGCTGCGGGTGCTGGCGCTGGAACATCCCGAGCTGCGGACCGTGCACATCGACGCCGACCCCGGGTCGACGGATGACGCGGGGTCGACGGATGACGCGGGGTCGATGGATGACGCGGCCGGGATCGTCGACGAGCTGCTGGCAGCCGGATCGGACGAGGAGGTCGCCCTGCGGGCCCGGGTGCGCTTCGTGGCCCGCATCGTGCCGGCGCCGCCGACTCCCGCCGAACGCCGAGCGGCGGGCCGCGTGGAGCTGGAGTTCGGCCGGGACGGACTCGCGCTGCTGGCGCCGAGCAGCGGCAGCCTCGACGAGCTGGAGCCGGTCGCCGCGCCGCGGCGGACTCCCGGGCCGGGGCAGGTCGAGGTGCAGGTGCGGGCCGCGGGCATGAACTTCCGGGATGTCCTGATCGCCCTGGGCGCGCTGCCGCATGGCCCGATCGGTTTCGAGTGCGCCGGCGTCGTCACCGCGGTCGGCCCGGGTGTGACGTCGCCGTCGCCCGGGCAGGAGGTGCTCGCCCTCGATCTCACCGGCGGCGGGGCGTTCGGCACGTTCCTGACGACGGGGGCCGAGTTCACCATGCCGGTTCCCGCCGGCGTCGACCCGGTGCGCGCGGCCGGGATGCCCATCGCCTTCCTCACCGCCTGGTACGCGCTGCACGACCTGGCGGGGCTGCGCGCCGGGGAACGGGTTCTGGTCCACGCCGGCACCGGCGGCACGGGTCTCGCCGCGATCGCCGTCGCCCGGATGCTCGGCGCCGAGGTGCTGGCCACGGCCGGCAGCCCGGAGAAGCGGGCCTACCTGCGCGGCATGGGCATCGACCACGTCATGGACTCCCGCGGCCTCGACTTCGCCGAGCAGACCCGGGCCGCCACCGGCGGGCGGGGCGTCGACGTGGTGCTCAACTCGCTGTCGGGCGAGGCCATCCGCGCCGGCCTGGACTGCCTGGCGCCCTTCGGCCGCTTCGTCGAGCTCGGGCTGCGCGACATCCTCGCCGACAACCCGCTGGGACTGCTGCCGTTCCGCAACAGCATCACCCTGGCCAGCGTCAACATCATCGATCTGTGCCGGAACCGGCCCGACCGCGTCGCCGAGATCCTGCGCGAGGTGTCGGCGGCCTTCGACGCCGGACGGCTCACCTCGCCGCCCGTGACGACGTACCCGCTGGCGCAGGCCGCCGAGGCGTTCCGGTTCATGGCCGGGGCGCGCCACATCGGCAAGGTCGTCCTCACCGTGCCCGCCGAGGGCCGGACGACCGCGGCACTGCCCGGCGGCGTCCGCCCGCCGGTGCGGGCGGACGGGTCCTACATCATCACCGGCGGCCTGCGCGGGGTCGGCCTGGAGACCGCGGCCTGGCTGGCCTCCCGCGGTGCCGGCCGGCTGGTGCTCAACGGCCGCTCGGCGCCCACCTCGCAGGTCGAGCAGCGCCTTGCCCGCCTCGCCGCTGCGGGCACCGATGTCCAGGTGGTGCTCGGCGACGCGGCCGAGACGCAGACCGCCGACCGCCTCGTGGCCGCCGCCGTCGCCGACGGCCTGGCGCTGCGCGGGGTCGTCCACTCCGCGATGGTCCTCGCCGACGCCGCGATCACCGGCATCACGGGTGAGCAGGTCGACCGGGTCTGGCGACCGAAGGCGGAGGCCGCCTGGCGGCTGCACGAGGCCACCGCCGACCGGCAGCTCGACTGGTTCGTGCTCTACTCGTCGATGTCCTCCCTGCTGGGCAACCCGGGTCAGGGTGCCTACGCCGCGGCGAACTCCTGGCTCGACTCCTTCGCCGACTGGCGGTCCGAACAGGGACTGGCGACGACGGCGATCAACTGGGGCCCGTGGGGCGAGGTGGGTGCCGCCACCGACTTCGCCGGCCGGGGCTACGACACGATCTCGACGGCGCAGGGCCTGCACGCGCTGGAGACGATCCTCCTGCACCGCCGCCGCCACGCGGCCGTCCTGCCCGGCGCGCCCGCCACCTGGATCCCCGCCGCCGCCCGGGACGGTTCGCTGTTCCAGGGGCTCGTCCGCGCCGAGGCCGACACCGACGCCCCGCAGTCCCACGGCCGGGAGGCCGACGCCCGGCAGGCGGACGGCGACGCCCGGCAGCCGGACGGTCAGGCACAGCACGGCGGACGTCCGGGCGGAAACGGCGACGCCCACGCGGACGACACCCCCGACGTCATCGCCGCGATCCGCGAGGCCGCGCCCGGGCTCGCCCGGCGGGAGACGTTCGAGTCCTATCTCGCCGACCATCTGCGGGCGGTCCTGCGCCTGGGTTCGAGTTCCATCGACCCGGACACGCCGCTGCGTTCCCTCGGGTTCGACTCGCTGCTCGCGCTCGAACTGCGCTCCCGCCTCGAACCCGCCCTCGGCATCACCCTGCCCGGCAACTTCGTCTGGAAGTACGCCACCCTCGCGGCGCTGGCCGACGGCCTGGCGCAACGCGCAGACCTGCCGCTCGACGCGACGGAGGGAGACCGCGTCCAGGTCGGTCGCTGAGAGCCTCGCCGTCCGGGATCCGACGGCGAACCCCGGGGCCGGCAAACCCCGGGGCCGGCAAACCCCGGGGCCGGCAAACCCCGGGGCCGGCAAACCCCGGGGCCGGCAAACCCCGGGGCCGGCGATGCCCGTCCCCGGTCCGACGACCCGTTCGTCGGACCGGGGACGGGCGATGGTGTGATCCGGCGGCCGGGCTGGGCCGCGGTCACGGGCTGGGCCGCGGTGAGCTGCCGATCAGGACACCGGACGGACGGAGATCTGGTCCATCTGGATCCAGCCGTCCGTACCCAGTCCCCAGAATCCGCAGAACACCGTGACCGAGGTCCGGTCACCTGGATTGAACGGCCGCACGATCTCCTGGTACTGGCCGGCGGGACTCGGGCCGAACTGCTGCTCGACCGGCGGCCAGACACCCGACAGCCGCACCCCGAAGAATCCGGTGTTCACGTCGGCACCCGCGCCGTGGCCGGAGGTCCGGACCCAGCCCCGCAGCACGTAGTTCGTGTTCGGCCGGACCGGGATGTCCTGCGCGAGGGCGTTCCAGCTCCGGCTGGCGGTGCGGATGAACGCGTTGTTCGGCCCGGTGCGGGCCAGGCCGAGCCCCCGGTCGACGCCCTTGGTGTCGGGGCCCTCCGTCCGCCAGGGTGCGGACACGGCCCGGACGGGCTGCTCCTCGAAGCCGCCGTCGCCGACCGCGTCGATCCGGGCGTGGAACACCGGGGCGTCGTGGGTGAACCGGAACAGCGGGCTTCCCGCCCCGCCGTAAAGGTGCGAGATGGTGATCCGGTTGTCCAGGGCCACCTTCTGGTACGACACGTTGAAACTGTCGAGGTTCCAGTTGTCACCGCCGATGCCGCCGCCGAACGTGGTGCCGAGCGTCACCCCGGTGATCTCGGAAGGATCCAGCGAGACGCCGAAGAGCGCCCGCAGGTCGAGTCCGACCTGATGGAACGAGTTGTTGGACCAGCTCGCACCCTGGTTGACGGTCCGGAACGTCCGCGCTCCCCGGAACGTCGTCGACACGGTGACGTCGACGTTGTCGTTGCCGCCGCGCAGATCATCGCCCCCGGTGGTGAACCCGAGCACCAGGCAGGGCGCCGCGCCCGCGTTCGACGAGCACTGGTTGACATCCGCACGCGCCGCCGGGGCGACCGCGACCACAGCCCCGAGCAGGGCGAGCAGCACCGCCAGGGCCAGGCCGAGCGACCGCCGGGCGCCGGCCCGCGCAACACCGTCAGTGATGGTCATGCATTCGCCTTCCTCTCGTGCCGACGCCCGTCGCCGGCACGGTCAGAATCAGCCGGGTAACGCTGCGAGACACGCCGGTGATCCCTCCCCTTGGGCAGGGAAAACCGGTAGCCGCTGGGAGGGGAATCCGGGGTGGCAGAGCCGGCGAGGGCTGACATGGTCGCGGTGGACGGCGCGCCAGCGCGGGGAGGAGACGCGGTGACGACAGCCGCCGCCGACGTGGTGCTGTCGGTGCTGTCGGTGCTGTTCCTGCCGATTGCCGGGGCGCTCACGTGGTCGCTGGGATCCGCCGGTCTGCCGAGCCGGGTCTGCGGCGTGTTCCTCGTGCTGGGCGGCCTGCTGGCCCGCAGGCGTCGACTCGACCCGCAGACAGGGCGGTTGATGATGCTGTCCGGCCTCGCGATGTACCTCGGCGATCTGCGCTTCAGCCCGCAGTCGGTGCTCTTCGCGGTCGGTTTCTGGCTCGCCTACCTGTACGCGGGTTTCCTCGGCCAGCTGGCCCTGTCCTTCCCCGCGGGGCGGGTCCGCGGACGGGTCGACCGCTGCCTGGTCGTCTGCTGCTACGCGGTGTCCGTCGGCAGCCAGATCGCCTACTACGCCGTGGACGGGGCCCGCTACCCCTGGATGGATCGCGGGCACCCGAACACGCCGGTGGCCCGGGCCGCAAGCCTGTCGTTCTGCCTGCTGGCCGCCGTCGTGCTCGTCCGCCTGGGCCAGCGGTGGGCGGCGGCGAGCCGGCCCGAACGGCGGATGACCGGTGCGATCTGGGGGCTGGCGCTGCTGGGCGGAGCCTTCGCGACGGGCAGCGCCGTCACGTCGGCGCTGAACGGCCCGAACCAGCTCCGGCTCGGGCTCATCGCGCTGTCCTCGCTGGCGGCGGCGATCATCCCCGTCGCGCTTGCCGTCGGACGAGTGCGGGTCCGTTTCGCGCGTGGCCGCGTCGCGCGGCTGGTCGTCGAGCTGGAGTCCGACCCGAACCCGCGTCACCTGCGGAATGCCATGGCCGGCGTGCTCGCGGACGACACCCTGGAGCTCGCCTACCGGCTGCCCGGGGACGCCGGCTGGGTGGACATCGCCGGGCGGCCGGTGACCATCGGATCGCCGACCGACGGGCGCCACCACACCCGGGTGCACCGGCGCGGACGGGAGCTGGCAATGGTCACCCACGACCCGGCGCTGTCCGGCCAGGGTCCGCTGATGGAGGCGGTCCTCGCCGCCGCCGGCCTGGCGCTGGACAACGCGCAGCTCCATGCCAGCCTGCAGGCCCAGCTCGAACAGGTCCGCGCGTCCCGGCTGCGGCTGGCGCAGGCCGCCTACGACGAGCGGCGCCGCATCCAACGCGACCTGCACGACGGCGCCCAGCAGCGGCTGCTCGCCATCCTCGTCCTGCTGGACGGCGCCCGGCACGCCATGTCGCACCACGCCGCGGCCGACGCCGCAGGTCGCGCGTTCGGCCTGGTCGAACGGGCCCACCGCGAGCTGGGAGTCGCGATCGGCCAGCTGCGCGACCTCGCGCAGGGCATCTACCCCAGCATCCTCGTCGAGCAGGGGCTGGGACCGGCGGTGGAGACGCTCGTCGAACAGGCCCCGCTCCCCGTCGCCGCGACGATCCCCGCCGACCGCTGGGACCGGGAGATCGAGGTCGCCTGCTACTTCGTCCTCGCCGAGGCGCTGGCGAACGTGCAGCGCCACGCGGACGCGACCTACTGCGCGATCCGGGTCGAGCCCCACCCCGGCGAACTGCTGTTACGGATCACCGACGACGGGTGCGGCGGTGCCCGCCCCGGGCGCGGACACGGCCTGCGCAACCTGCACGACCGGGTCGCCGCCCTCGACGGCACCGTCACCCTGCACAGCCCGGCCGGCGGCGGCACCCGGCTGCTCGTCCGCCTTCCCCTGCCGGGCCCGCAGGGGCGCAACCGCAGTGCCGGAACACCCGGTGCAGCGCCACTCGCCGCCGAACCCGTCGGCGGCCACCAGCGGACCATCGTGACCGACGAGCCCCAGGAGGATGCGTGCGTGTAGTCATCGGCGAGGACGAGGGGCTGCTTCGCGAGGCCCTGACGGGCGCCCTGGAGCAGTGGGACGTCGAGGTCGCCGCAAGCGCCGGCACCCCGACGGAGATCGTCCGGCTCGTCGACGAGGTTCGGCCCGACGTGGTGATCCTCGACATCCACATGCCGCCGGACTTCACCGACGAGGGCCTGCGAGCGGCCGAGCGCATCCGCGCCGCCCACCCCGACATCGGGCTGCTCCTGCTGTCGCACTACGCCGAGGTCGTCTACGCCGAGCGCCTGCTCAGCCTCCAGCCGGACACCCGGGCGGTCGGGTACCTCCTCAAGACACAGGTCGGCAGCCTCGCCAACCTCGTCGACGCGCTGCGGCGGGTGTCCGAGGGCGACATCGTCATCGACCCGGAGATCATCAACCGGCTGATGTCGCGGCGGCGCCGACGCAACCCGCTCGACCGCCTCACCCCGCAGGAACGCCGGGTGCTCGCCCTCGTCGTGGAGGGGCGGACGAACCGGGGCGTGGCCGAGGTGCTGTCCTGCAGCGTCGCCACCGTCGAGAAGCATCTGGGGGCGATCAACGACAAACTCCAGCTACGCCAGGGCGCCGGCGGCACGGCGGTCAACCTCCGCGTCCTCGCCGTCCTCGCCTACCTGCGTCACAACGACGCCCCCTGACCGGGCGCCGCCCCCCAAACAGACGCCGCCGCAGCGGACGCCGCCACAGCAGAGATGCCGCCACAGCACCTACACGGGGCACATGGGCGTCGGGGCGTTGCGGTCCCGAGGTCCCGAGGCTTCCTCCGCGCGTAGGTGTGTGCCGAGTCGGTCGATCTCGTAGCCGTCGGGGTAGACGCTCGCGATCAGGTCGAGGACGACCTTCGGCGCCCGCTTGTCGGTGGCGTCCTGGGCCGCGTGCTCGCGGGTGGCGCGGTGAACCCGTTCCCGGTAGGCGGCGTCGGGATAGTCGTAGCCCAGGGCCGCGACGATGCGGGGATCGGTCAGGCTCATCAGGACCTTCTCCACCCGCGGGGCGATGTGCGCCGGCACGACGGTCGCCAGCAGCCGGAGCGCGGATTCGGCGAGCCGCCGGTTCGCCGGGGCGAAGCGCACCTGCCGGTCGAAGTAGTCGTCGCGGAAGGCGACCATCTCCGCGACGGTGGCGGGCACGTCCCGGATGTTCATGTGCAGGGCCTGCACGCGCTCGAATTCGACGACGCCGCGCACCTCGTGCTCGGTGAGCTCCCGCCAGCCGTACTCCCGGGCCGCCGTGAGCTGGCCGAGGGTGGTCTCGACCGACACGGCCGTGAAGTCCTCCGCGGTGATCGCGTACTTGCGGTGCATCTCGTTCATCCGCCGCAGCGCGTCGCGCCCCCGACCCGGCACGAATCCGTGGGTCAGCATCTCGTGGTGGATGAGCATCTGGTCCACCAGCCGTTTGCGGTTCCGGAACTCCAGCTCACCGGTGCGAATCAGGATGCGGGTCATCCGGGGCGGCGAGATCGTCGCGAAGAAGCCGGTCGCGATCTGCGGCAGCAGGGCCCGCTGGAAGTCGCGGTGAAAAAGATGGGCGATCTCCCGGGCATTCTCGACGGGATCGAGCGCCAGAATCCTGTCCCGTAACGCGTAGGGGTCCCTGTCGTGACTGCTTGTGCTCATCGGTCGTCGCCTCCGCTCGCACGCCGGTCGAGCCTCGATCGGGCGCTCGCCGGCCCCACCGGCCTCCGGTGCCCCTCATTTAGTATGACGAAATCACGTGGATGTCCAGGGCTGCTCGGACGGTGGGTGACGCGATGGATGCCGGTCGGCGGTTGACGGTGGTCACCGGGCCTCTCCGGTGGTATCGGACCTGGTCGTTCGTTCCTCGCGGTGATGCTCTGCGGCGAGCGTGGTCCGAGGCGAGCACTCCCCGCGACGGGGATGTGCGATTCGTGCTGTGCTCCCTGGCGGATCGGCCCGCCGGTCCGGGTCCATGGTCGGAGTGGGAGGGCTGGCCGTCCCACGCCGACCGGGCGTACCAGGGCGAGGCGGCCGACCTGCTGTTGGTGACCGTCCGGGCCAGGGTCGCCCGGGACTTCCGCGGGGGTCTGTCCTTCGACGTCCACCGGCCGGGCGCCGATCCCCAGGACGCCTGGACCTCGGCGGGACCGTCCTCGCCGGGATCGACTTCGGCGGCAGCGTCCTCGGCGGGACCGACCTCGGCCGGAATGCTGATCGCCGAGGTCCCCGAACCCGACTGGCTGGTACACCGCCTGCTGACCCACCGGGGCCGGCTCCCGCGGGCACCTGACCCGGCGGCCCGGCACGCGTGGGACGAGCGGGTCGAGTACGCCCTGGTCACGGGCGACGGTCGGGAGCTGTGGCTCTCAGGCAGCATGGGCAGCTCGGAGGTCGTGGCCGCGGTCGACTGCCAGGAGTCCGACGAGCGGGTGGCGGTCCGGGTGCGCATCGGGGTGGATCCGGCCCGCCCTCGTCCCCGGCCGCCGCGGGCCGGGAGCGAGGGCGGACTTCGCTACCAGGGCAGCACCGGAGCGGCCCGGCGCTGGACCACCAGCACCCGGCTGGCCCTGCCCCTCGGGGACCGAGCCGTCCACGACGTGGGGCGCCCCGACAACGCCGCCCGGAGCGCGGCCCGGGAGGCCTGGCGGCGGGGACGGTGACCGCGAGGGCGTCACCGTGGTCGCCGGCCGCTCCCCTGGGTACCGGCCCCGGCCCCTCCACGTGCCGTGACGCGACTACACCTTGCGGGCGACGCCGCCGTAGGCGCTGACCTGGGCGTCGGTCAGGTCGGCCGGGATGGCGCCGTCGGGACGCCAGCGGTGCACCAGCTGCACCCCGGGCTCGACCAGCTCCAGCCCGGCGAACAGGCTCTCGACCTCGGCCAGGCTGCGCAGCCGGGTGGGAATGCCGCGGCGCCGGTAGGCCTCGGCCGCGGCCGCCACCGCCGGATCGATGTCACCGGTGCCGTGACTCAGGACGAGGTAGCTGCCCGACGGCAGCGCCTCGAGCAGCTGGCGCAGCAGGCCGTGCGGGTCGTAGGAGTCGGGGATGAAGTGGAAGATCGACATTAGGGACAGGGCGACCGGCCGGCGCAGGTCGAGGGTGTCGCGCAGTTCGGGGGCGCCCAGGATGCGCTCGGGGTCGCGCAGGTCGGCGTCGAGGTAGGCGGTGGCGCCCTGCGGGCTGCTGGCCAGCAGGGCACGGGCGTGCGTGAGCACGATCGGATCGTTGTCGGCGTAGACGACCCGCGAGTCCGGGGCGATGCTCTGGACGGTCTCGTGCAGGTTCGGCGAGGTGGGGATGCCGGTGCCGATGTCGAGGAACTGGCGGATCCCGACCTCACCGGCGAGGAAGCGCACCACCCGAGTCATGAAAGCCCGGCTCGTCCGGGCGGCGGTGGCCACGTTCGGGGACGCGATCAGGGCCTGCTCGGCGGCTTCCCGATCGGCGGGAAAGTGGTCCTTTCCGCCGAGGTAGTAGTCGTACATCCGGGCTGAATGCGGCTGGTCCGTCCGGAGATCCACCGGGCTGCGCTCCTCGACGAGACTCTGCCACCACCGCCCGCCCGCCGGGTCCCGCTCGCCTGCTCCCGTCACCGCGGCCAGCCCCCTCACATCAGGACGAACACCTCTAATCACCCTAACCGCAGCGGGTTCTCGTCCGCAGCGGAGGTCGGCGCCGGCCTGCGCAGGGAGCCGCTGCCAGGTCAGGCAGGTCAGGCAGGTCAGGCAGGTCAGGCGCCGCTCAGGTCGTCCCCGGCTGGGTGGGTGGCCGGTCGGAGGGGCGCACGAGGCCCGTCTCGTAGGCGAAGACGACCGCCTGCACGCGGTCGCGCAGTTCCAGCTTCGCGAGGATCCGGCCGACATGGGTCTTCACGGTGGCCTCCGACAGCACGAGGTGCGCCGCGATCTCGGCGTTGGAGTGTCCGGCCGCGACCTCGCCCAGGACGACCAGCTCGCGGTCGGTGAGGCGGGCCAGGCGGGGATCGGCGGGAGCGCGCGGGCTGTCCGGGTCGGGCAGCCGATGGGCGAAGGTGTCGAGCAGCCGGCGGGTGATGCTCGGCGCGACCACCGCGTCGCCGACCGCCACCGCCCGGATCGCGGACAGCAGGTCCGCCGGACGCACGTCCTTGAGCAGGAAGCCGCTGGCACCCGAACGCAGGGCCGCGTAGGCGTACTGGTCGAGATCGAAGGTGGTCAGGATGAGGATCCGGGCCGTCCCGCCGGCGGCGATGATCTGACGGGTCGCCTCGATCCCGTCCATTCCGGGCATCCGGACATCCATGAGCACGACGTCGGGTGCGAGCTCGGCGGTCAGCCGGATCGCCTCCGCGCCGTCGCCCGCCTCCCCGGCGACGGTCAGATCGGGCTGCGAGGACAGCACCATCCGGAAGCCGAGGCGCAGCAGCGGTTGGTCGTCCACGAGCAGGACCGAGACGGTCACGAGGCCACCCGCTGCGCCGCGACCGGCCGCGGCACGGGGCCGCCCAGCATCGCGCCGCCCAGGGCGGGGCTGTGCTGGGCGGGGCTGTGCTGGGCGGGGCCGTGCTGGGCAGGACCGTGCTGGGCGGGACCGTGCTGGGCAGGACCGTGCTGGGCGGGGTTGCCCGGCACGGCGCCGTCGGCGGACGCGACCGGCTCGGGATCGGCGGGCAGCCGCGCGTGGACGCGCCAGCCGCCCGTCGGCCGCGGCCCGGCGACCACGATGCCGCCGAAGGCCGCCACCCGTTCCCGCATCCCGACGAGCCCCTGCCCCCCGGAGCCGCCGGGCACGCCAGAACCGCCGGGCACGCCAGAACCGCCGGGGCCGTCGAGGATTTCGACCTCGAGTGCGCCGGCGCCGTACCGCAGCCGGACCTGTGCCGTCGCCGCGGGCCCGCCGTGCTTGAGGGTGTTGGTCAGGGCTTCCTGGACGAGCCGGTAGACGCTGAGCGCGGCGCCGCCGGACAGCACGAGCGGCTCGCCGCTGATCTCCATGGTGACGGGCAGGCCGGTCGCCCGGACCTGCTCGACCAGTCGGTCGAGGTCACCGAGACCGGGCTGGGGCGCGCGGGTGTCCTGCTGCGCGTCGTCGCGCAGGATGCCGAGCAGCCGGCGCATCTCCCCGAGCGCCTCCCGGCCGGTGTCGGACACGGCCTGGACCGCCCGGCCGGCCTCGGCGGGGTCGGTGTCGAGGGTGAACGCCACCCCGTCCGCGAGGGCGATCATCACGGAGAGATTGTGGGCGACGACGTCGTGCATCTCGCGGGCGATGCGGGCCCGTTCGGCCGCGGCACCCAGGCGGTTCTGCTGGTCGCGTTCGCGTTCGAGGCGGGCCGCGCGGTCCTCCAGGTAGGCCAGCCGCGCGCGGCGCCCACCGATGTTCACCCCGGTCGCGCAGGCCGCGATCATCATGCCGGTGAGGAACACGAAGGCGCTGAACATCTCCCGCACCGGCGGCCCGCCCCAGCGCACCGCCGCCAGCACCACCCCGAGCTCGGTGACGCCGGCCGCGAGCAACGTCCAGCGGCGGGGCCGGGCCGCGGCGACGGAGTAGAGGGCGATGAGCAGCGCCGCGTCGCCGGGCGAGGTCACGTCGAGCAGCCACTGGACGAAGGCGATCGCGGCGAGCAGGGCGAACACCGCCAGCGGCCGCGACCGCCGCCAGATCAGCGGAACCAGCAGCACGGCCGCGAACACCAGGCCCGGCGCCTGCCGCTCGGGATGCAGCACCGCGGCGATCAGCGCCAGCGCCGCGCACGGCAGCACGATCGCCGCGTCGACCCCGGTCGGATGCGCCGCGAGCAGCCGCAGCAGCCGACCGGGGCTGCGCGGGCCGGGCAGATCGTCGACAGCCACGTCGAGGGCCACGGGCTCCATTGTGCTCGCGGCGGCGCTCGCGACGACCCGCCCGAAGGCCCGACCGATGCCCTGCCCGAGGGCCCGGCCGATGCCCCGCCGGATGCCCCGACCGGTGCCCCGCGCCGAGGAGGCCACGAGGCTAGGCGTCCCGTCGCCGCAGGACCACCGCCGCGGCGGCCAGCAGCACCGCCGCGTACCCGCAGAACAGCCCGAAGCCGGTCCAGGGCCCGAGCGAGGAGGAGTCCCGCACGACGGTGAAGATGTCCTGGCCGGCGCTGCTGGGCAGGTACGGGTCGATGTTGTTCGACCAGCTCGACGGCAGGAAGTTGACGATCAGCGGCAGGATCAGCAGCACCCCGAACAGGGTGGCGATCCCGCCGGCGGTGCTGCGGACCAGCGCGCCGAGAGCGACCCCCAGCAGGGCCACGACCGTCAGATAGAGGCCGCCGCCGAACACGGCGGTGAGGACACCCGGATGACCGAGCGTGGTGTCGATGTGCTTCGACGACAGCATCGCCTGGCCGCCGACGAAGGCGACGAACGACGAGACCGTCATCAGCACGAGCGTGACGACCGCGAACACGATCGACTTCGCCCACAGCACCGGCAGGCGGTGGGGCACCGCGGTGATCGTCGCGCGGATCATGCCCGTGCCGTACTCCCCGCTGAACATCAACACGCCGAGCACGCCGATCGCGAGCTGCGCGAGGAACACGCCACTCAGACTCGTGTTCGTCGGATCAAAGGTGAGCCGGTCGATCGGCGACTCCTGATCCCAGTGGCTGGCCTGCGCCCACGAGATGAGGATGCCGAGGGCGACCACAAAGACGATCGCCGCGAGCAGGGAGAACAGGGTCGAGCGCAGGGACCGCAGCTTCGTCCACTCGGACAGCAGGACCCGGCGCTGGGTGACCCCGTAGCCGGCCTGCGCCGTCAGCTCGCCGCGCACCGGTCGCACGTCCGCCACCGTCGTCATGATCTCGCTCCCGCCCCGTGCGTCTCCACGCGGGCGCCGCCCGCCGCCTGCGCCGGCCCGTCCCCCGGCTGGTGCGGCAGCGCCGCCGCCGAGCCGCCGTGGTACTCGACGGCGTCATGGGTCAGCGCCATGAACGCCTCCTCCAACGACGCCTGCCGCGGCGTCAGCTCGGACAGTGCGATGCCGGCCGCGGCCGCGACCTCGCCGATCCGATCGCTCGGCAGCCCCGACACCTCGAGCACGTCGGCGCCGTCCGCGCGGATCGTCACGTCCGCGGACAGCAGCAGATCCCGCAGCTCCGGCGCGCGCGGCGACCGGACGTGCACCACGTTCTCGGAGGCGCCGGCGACGAAGTCCGCGACGGACATGTCCGCGATCAGCCGGCCCTGCCCGATGACGACGAGATGCTCGGCGGTGAGCGCCATCTCGCTCATCAGGTGGGACGACACCAGCACCGTGCGCCCCTGCGCGGCCAGATCCTGCAGCAGAGTGCGGATCCAGCGGATGCCCTCCGGGTCGAGACCGTTGACCGGCTCGTCGAGGATCAGCGTCCCGGGATCCCCGAGCAGCGCCGCGGCGATGCCCAGCCGCTGCCCCATGCCCAGCGAGAAGCCCCCGGCCCGCTTGCGCGCCACGCCGCCCAGCCCGACGAGCTCGATGACGTCGGCGACCCGGCGGCGCGGGATGGCGTGGGTCTGGGCGAGAGCCAGCAGGTGGTTGTAGGCCGACCGACCGGTGTGCACCGACCGCGCCTCCAACAACGCACCGACCTCGCACAGCGGTGCCCGGAAATCCCGGTACCGCTGCCCGTTGATCAGGACGCTGCCCTCGCTCGGCTGGTCCAGACCCACGATCATCCGCATCGTCGTGGACTTTCCCGATCCGTTCGGACCGAGAAATCCGGTGACGATGCCCGGCCGGACCGTGAAACTCAGCTCCGACACGGCGACTTTTTCGCCGTAGCGCTTGGTGAGACCTTGCACCTCGATCATTGCTGATCGCCCATCTCTAGGGATCCAAGTCCAGCAGTGCCGAACCTAATCCGCTGGCAACGTCGCAACGACGGCCCACAGAGCGATCTTTGCGGCGCCGACGTCCTCCTTGCGGCGTACCCGCCTACGCCGCAGGAGGTATCCGGCCCCGCCGAGGTAGGGCTAGCCCTCCGGCCGGATCGGGTCCGCCCCCGCAGGCGTAGGGAGCGCCTGGTATCGGGCGCGGCGCCGAACGGCGACGGTCGTAGCATGACGCAATCGCCTGCGAACACGGTGGAACCGCCTGCGATGTCGGTGGAACCGCCTGCGATGTCGGTGGAACGGCCTGCGGTGTCGGTGGAACCGCGGACGGCGGATGACCATTTCGACGAGCTCGTGCGCCTGCACCGGACGACCCTGCTCGCCTACGCGACCCGGTTGACCGGCGGCGACCGCGGGCGGGCGGAGGACGTCGTGCAGGAGACCTTTCTGCGCGCCTGGCACCACCTCGACCGGTTGACCCCCGAGCGCGGCTCGGTCAACGGCTGGCTGCGCCGGGTGGCGCACAACCTCGTCGTCGACGGCTACCGGGGACGTCGGGCCCGGCTGACCGAACTCGAGCTGGAGCCCGAGCACACCGAGGTCCAGGCCCAGCCGGACCACGCCGAATCGGTGCTGGTCGCCGCCACCGTGCAGGCGGCGCTGGGCCGGATCTGGCCCGAGCACCGGGCCGCCCTCGTCGAGGTCTACCTGCGCGACCGCACCTGCGCGCAGGCGGCGGCGGCCCTCGGCATCCCCGAGGGGACGGTGAAGAGCCGGGTGCACTACGCACTGCGGACCCTGCGCCGGCAGGCGGAGCTGACCGTCCTGTAGGGCGCGTCAGGGACGGGACGCGGTGCGGCCCGCCGGGATCGCCATCGGACCCGGACCCGGACCCGGACCTGCAATGGTGCCGGGAACGCCGTCCCGGCGGGTCGCGACGCCACGCATCCGCAACCGCGACGCCTGCGTCGCCAGCCGTACCGCCTCGCCGCCGGTGCCGCCGATCACGCCGCCGTCGATCGAGACCGCCCGGTCCGTCTCGACCAGAACCCCGGGCCCGCGGTCGCCCACCAGCTCCGTGTCCGTGACCGTGGCCCGGGTACCGGGTCCGAGCACCAGGGCGGCGCCCGCCGTGCCGCGTACCCGGCTGCGGGACAGCCGCGGATGCGCCGACTCCCGCACCTGGATGCCGACGTCGACGTCGCCGATGTCGAGCCCGACCAGCCGCGGCGCCGCGGCGTCCTCGACCGACACCCCGAGCGGGCTGCCGTGCACGCGGACGCCGTCCAAGCAGGCCGTCGAGGCGCCGAGCAGGAGGACCCCCACGTCACCGCAGCCGACGATCTCCCCGCCGAGGAGGGTCGGGCGGGCGTCACCGTCGACGACGACCCCCGCCGCAGCGCTGCCACGCACCGCACAGCGCTGGATCTCGGCCGCCGACCGACCCGAGACGTGCAGCCCGTGGCCGGCGGGGCTGTCGACCACGCACGCGACCAGGCTCGGCGCGGCCAGGTCCACGGTGACCACCGCCGGACCGGCGGTGTCGCGAAACCGGCAGTTCTCGACGGTCGGCCGGGCCCGGTCGGCGACATAGAGACCGACCTGACCGCCGTCCACCAGCGAGCCGACCATCCGCAGGCGGCAGTCCGCCCGGGCGAGGACCGCGGCGCTGGACAGCGAACTGATCCGACAGCGGTCCAGCAGCGCCGCTCCCGTCCCGGCCGCCAGCACACCCACGCCCTCGACGTCCGTGAACGCGCAGCCGCGCAGGATCGGCGTCGCCCCGCCCGACACGGTCAGACCGGCACCGCCGATGCCCGCCAGGGCGACGCCGACGAGTTCGGCGAGGCCGGCGGAGACCACCACCCCGGCGCCGGCGGGATTGCCGATCCGGCCCCCGACCACGCGGGTCCGCCCGCCGCGCAGGTGCAGCGCCACCGCCGCGGTCGCCCGCAGATCGCAGGTGTCCATCCGCAGCCGCCCACCCACAACACGGATCAGCGACGCTCGCTCGTCGCCGCCACGGATCTCCAGCCCCCGCAGCCTGATGTCCCCGTCGGCGACGAGCAGGGTCCCCCCGGGCGGTACCTCGATCACGACGCTGCCCGGGCCCTCGCGCGCGACCAGGGTCACGTCCCGGGTGAAGACGAGTGACTCCCGGTACAAGCCCGGGCGCAGCGCCACCGTGCCGCCCGGATCGGCGACGGCCAGCGCCCGGGCGATCTGCGCCGCACCCTCGGCCGGCGCGGCGAGGTCGGACCGAACGGCTGCGGTCATCGCGAGGCTCCCTGGGGCGGGGTGGCGGGGTGGCCGGGTGGCCGGGTGGCCGGGGCCGGGTGGCGGGGTCACGTCGTCGCGGCCGGTCCCAGGGCGTCGGCCAGGCGGGCGCCGTCGGGCGCGAAGGCGCGGCCGCCGGCGCCGACGCCGAGGGCGAACCGCAGTCGCTCGGGCAGCGCACCGTCCGGCCCGCCGGGCGCACCCGCCCCGCTCGCGGCGGGAGGCCGGTCGGCGAGCACGTCGCGCAGCCGCCCGAGCGCGCGCTGCGCCAGCGCGGCGTCGACCCGGCCACCGACCACCTCGCGCAGCAGCACCCGCGTGGGGGCCTCGCCGGCTCCGGCGCGGCCGTCCTCGTCCTCGGTCGCCCGGTCGACGGCGAGGACGACGAACCGGGTGCCGGCCACGAACAGGGCCTCGCACGACGAACCGCCCGGCGTCGCGTCCGCACCGAGCCACGTCGTCCGGCGGGCCGTCGAGGACCAGATCACGTACTCCACGGTGCGTCCCGGCAGCTCCCAGGGGGCCGTCGACATCTCGAGGAAGGCGGGTTCGACGAGCATGTCCCCCGGCCGGTGACGCGAGAGCACGTCCGGGCTCGCAGCCGCCGGGCGGAACACCGGGCCCACCACGGCCGGTAGCCGACCGAGGCCGGCCTGGACGCAGCGGGCCAGCAGGATCAGGCCGTCGTCGTCCGGCCGCCGCTCGGCGCTGCGCAGCGCCGCGTTCACCGACCGGCCGGCGGAGTCGAGCCGTCCCGCCGCCGAGAGATAGGCGCGGACCGCGACCAGCCCGGCCAGCAGGTCGTCCGCGCCGGCTCCCGCCCGCAGGCCCGGCTGCAGGGCAAGGGCGCCCATCACGGCGCGTGCGTGCGTCTCGTAACGCCACCCGAGCAGCGTCCGCAGCCGGTCCCGGTCCTCCACCGTCACCCGCGGCAGCACCGCGAGCCAGGGCAGGAGGTGCCCGGTGTCAGCCCGGTCCGCGCCGAAGCCGCCACCGGCGGCGTCCCAGCCGGAGCGGCCTCCCTCGAACCGGCCGCTCCCGAACCGGTCGCTCCCGAACCGGTCGCCCTTGGCGTGCGCCCCTTCGAAGCTGCCGTCGCCGGCGACCTGACGGGGCACGCGCGCCGCTTCGTGGGTCCCGTCCGCGGAGCTGTCGGTGGCCGTGGCCTCGGTCGGCTCGGGCAGAGGAGGCGCGTTACCGGGGACGTGGTGGGGGGCCGCCGCCAGGTCCCGGCCGTGGCCTGGAGCCTCCTCGACCGCGGACTCCACCGCGGAGCGGACCGGAGCCGCCGCGGGCCGGGTGCGAGTGTCAACGGGCGGCGTCCGCCGATGCCAACGCGAGCCGGGCCGCGCCCCGCCGCCCACGTCGGCCCCCGGATCCGTGCCCTGCGAGGGTGCCTGCGCCGGCGACCGCTCGACCGGAGCGGAGGGCCCCTGGAGACCGGACCCGGGGGGCGGGGACCCGGGGGGCGGGGAAGCGGGGGGCGGGGATGGGGATGCGGGAACCGGCAGTGACCAGGGCGTCGCCGTGGGAAGGGCGCGCCGGACGACAGGCGGAATCGGACCCGGAGCGGACGGTTGCCCTGCAGCCGGCGTGGCAAGCGCCGCAGGTAGCGGCACCGGCGCGATCGCCGGCACCGGCGCGGGGAGCGGCCTGGGTTCGGCCGGCTCGGCCGGTTCGGCCGTGCGAACCGGTGCAGCGCGCTCGCCCGCGCGCGCCGCCGCGAGCCCCTCGTGCGGCAGCCACGGGCCGACGGCCGTCGACGCTTCCGCTTCGTTTCGCCCATCGGCCGGCACGGACCATCGGCGGAACGACGTTCCGGTGATGGCCCCGCCCGGCAGCAGCAGGACACCGGCGTCCGCGGTGTACACCGGAACTCCGACCCCGGCGAGCAGTGCACGGGCCAGGGCGGCCAGTCGGTTCGGCGCCGGCTGCGGATGCGCCAGGACCAGCAGCGGCCGGCCGCGCCACTCGGGACAGGCACGGATCAGCCGGGCCAGCAGTGCGGGCGGGACGGGGCGACCGTTGATCTGGAAGCCTGCCGGGCCGGTGCTCAGGTGAACGGTGAACATCCCGGGTGGGGCCACCGGCAGCCGCGTCGCAGCGGCCAGGTCCGGCTCGAAGAACCGACCGGCGGCGGTGGCGAGGGTGCCCTCGAGCAGCCGCGCCAGGATCGGTTCCGTCGGCTCCTGCGGGGGCGTTGCCCGTGCCCGTCCGGCGCGATCCCGCGGGGCCGGTGACGGCGAGGCCACCAGCCGCGGCACCGGCCGGCCCGCGGCGGTCCATCCGACGCTCGTCTCGGGGAACAGCCACCCGGAAACCGCACCGAGGGGAACCGGATCCGGACCCGACCCCGCGCCGGGTCCCGGGTGGTGGTCGACGGCCTCGGTCTCGTCGTACCGGTCAGCCCAGTCGGGCCAGGCATCGGCGACAGGCACGGGCACGGGCACGGTGGCGGTGGCGGTGGCGGGTTCGGCACCGACGAGATAGCCGGTGGCGAGGCTCATGGCGTAGCCGGCTTCATGTCGGGTCCTCACGAGGCCCGGACCCGCGCCGAGGTCCCCCACGGTCACGACGCGTCCGGGCGACGGACTCGCCCGACGGCGGGACGATCGACGCTCCCTCGTCCTGCGGCCGCCGACTCAGCACGGCCGCCAGCACGCGGTGCAGGACGACCTCGTCGATCCGCTCGGCCGGTTCGCCGTGCTCCAGGTGCCACCGGAACCCCTGCTCCGGCGCGATGCCGTACTCGCGCAGGTAGTAGCCGACGGCGTCGGTCCACACCCACCTGCCGTCCGTGCGAAACGTGCCCGGCACGACGTCCCCTCGGGCCGGGTCGAGGAGGTCCGGCATCGGCGAGGAGCCGCCGAAGAGGGCGACGCCGTTGTCCAGGTAGCCGAGCAGGCGGGCCCGAACGGCCACGTTGGTGATCCGGGGCCGGTCCGGGGCGAAGTGCGGTCCGGTGACCGGGTCGGCCGCGTCGAACACCCGGGCGACCGACACGCCGAGCGCCGGTTCACGCGACCAGAGCAGGGCTCCGCACAGGCGGGCGAGGGTCTGGTAGGAGGGCGTTTCGGCACCCACGACGCTCACCTCGACCTGCGGGTCGGGCTCCCCGGCGGCGGCCAGCGCGGTCTGCAGCCGTGCGGTCACCTCGGCCGGGTGTCGCGTACCCGCCTCGATCGTGACGGCGAAGACCCGCTTCGGCGGCGCCCAGGGCTCGCCCGCGGCCGGAACCCGCCAGGTCCGCCACAGGCCGGCGGCGTCCGGCTCGGCCAGGACAGCCGCGAGAATCGCCTGTTCGGTGTCGGCCAGCTCGGACGGCCCCACGCCGGCGGTCAGATCGACGGGCAGGGATGTCGCCGTCCCGTCGGCGTAGGGATCACCGGAGCGGAACTCCCAGGCGGTCAGGGGACGCTCGGCGATGGGCAGGGTATCCAGCGCTCCCAGCCGCCCGTCCTGCTCCTGCCCGGCGGCCCTGAACTCCTCCCGGGCCAGCCCGATCTCGGCGCCGCCGACGTCGAGCCGGCCGGCGGCCACGGCAAGCGTGATCGCCTGGGCGAGGTCGAACCGCCGGCCCTGCGCCAGCCGGAAACGCGCCGCGCTGATCAGCTCGTCGGGCAGGAAGCCGGCGAGGCCGAGCAGCGCCCGATGCCAGGCGTCGGCCATCCGTTCGTCACGAGCGTCGGAAGCGACACCGTCGATGCCTCCCGCCGACACGACGCTGGGCGGGGCCTCGGTCACCAGTACCTCCAGGGTCACCAGTACCTCCAGACTTGCCGGAACAGCTTGCCGTCGGGTCCACCGGCGCGGGCCCGTTGGCCGCAGCACGGCCCTGTCGGGCCGCCTGGTTCACAGGTGGGCCGCACAGGGCACCCATGGAACGGACTCGCCGGGCTTCGGGGTGGGCAAACGCGCGGGCTCCGCACCCACCGCCACGCCCGTGGCGCCTACACCGGGCTGGTCGTCGTTCCCGCGGGCGTCGGCGTCCCCGACGCCTCGGTGTTCTGGCCCTGGCTGTCACCCGGCCCGGGCAGCGGCTGGCCCTGACTCACCTGGAGGGTCGCGTCCGGCCCACCGTTCACCATGCCCGACAGCGCCCCCACCGGCTCACGACCCCGTTGGGTCAACGGCTCGACCCCCCGCTCCACCTGCTCGGTCTGCTCCTGCGTCCGCGCGGCCGGCGGATCCGAAACGTCCGCCTCGCGACCCCGTGGGGTCAACGGCTCGACCTTCCGCTCCACCTGCTCGGTCTGCTCGGTCTGCTCCTGCGTCCTCGCGGCCAACGGATCCGACACGTCCGAACGCTCCCGCACCTCACCGGCTACGGGCGTCGTCGTTCCCGCGGGCGTCGGCGTTCCCGACGCCTCGGTGTTCTGGCCCTGACTGTCACCCGGCCCGGGCAGCGGCTGCCCCTGACTCACCTGGAGCGTCGCGTCCTGCCCGCGCCTCACCATGCCCGACAGCGCCCCCGCCGGCTCCCGACCCCGCTGGGTCAGCGGCTCCCCCGCCCGCCCGGGCACCACCTCGTTCGACGCCTCCACCGATCGACTGCGCAGGCCCGGCGTCAGCGGATTGACTCTGCCCTCGGTGGGCTCGCCGTCCTGGGGCTTCTCCGACCGGCGGAACTGTTTCCGGCCGCTCGTTCCCGCCACGCTGTTCAGCCTTTCCGTCGCGGTCTGATAGGCGTCCTGCAGCGTGGTCGAGAGTTCCCGGGCTCGCGCGTCGAGCGTGTCGAGTTCGCCGTCGATCCAGGTGGTCACGGCGGTGCTGGCGGCGCTCCACACCGGGGGCTGGGCCAGATCGCCGCTGAAGTCGGCCATCCCGCTCGGGAGTCCACCCACGGCGGACGAGGAGTAACCGGCGAGAACCTGCGCCACCGTCGCCGTCGTCACCGGTTGACCGAAAAGATAGTTCTGCATGTTGGCCGCGATAGCGTTGATCCCGTCGGCGGGCCCGTTGTGCAGCGCTGATTTCTGGTAGGCGTCAGCCATCCCCCGGCCGAACGTGGCCAGCGCCTCGCCCACGGTGTGCAGCGTGTCGGCGATCGTCGGTGGACCGGCCAGTAAGTCGTGATAGGCGGACACAGCCTCGGCCAAGGCGTTCACACTAGTGAAGATCTCCCCCGTCGCGGTCCCGGCGGCCGGTGCGTCGCCGCCACCGAACAACTGGGCGGCGTTTGTCAGGTCGGCGCCGGCCGCACCGAGATGGTCGGTGTGCAGCCGCACCGTCTGCTCGGCGTCCCACAGCCGCCGGACGTCCATGAGACCCAGTGTCCCGGCGGCCAGCTCGTCGACGATGCCGTCCAGGGTCGACACCGCGGAACCCCAGTCCGCCAACGCCTGGATGTTGAGGCCGACGGTGAACAGCGGGCTGCCGAAGGGGCCGTAGGTCCACCATCCGGGAGTGCCGAAGGTGATCCAGCCACCGACCGGAGACGCGGCACCCCGCAGATCCGCCTTGACACCCGTGACAGCCGCCAGCGCGGAGGCGAAGTCGGTCAGCGTCCCCGGCTCACTCACAACTGCTCGGTACCCTCGCGCCGGCTGCGCACGGTGCCCAGTGAGCGCACGGTGCCCAGTGGATGCCCCACCGCCTGGTCGAACTGCTCCGCGGTGACGGTGGCCAGGTCCTCCGTGTCGTTGAAGATCGATCGTCCCTGAGCCAGGGCCGCGCGCAGGTCGGTCACCCCGTTGACCAGGAAGTCGTTGGTCTCACTGATCATGCCGAACAGCGAGGTACCGGCGCCGACCAGGTCGACGGCCGGCGCCCAGGTCTGACCAGCCGGTTGAAGCTGCACGTCGGCCGTCAGCGGCAACGGACCGGCCGCGCCGTCCGTGAACTCCTGCAGGGTTCCACCCAGCTGGCCGATCAACTGATCGTACTTGGCCGAGTCGAACTCGATGGTGCCGCTCACCGCAGTCCTCTTCGCATGCTCACTGCACGGCGCGAGACCGGTCCCCGGTTCAGGCATGCCAGCAGACGATCATGGCGGCCCCACCTTGGTGGGAGTGTTTCCCCGCCGGGACCGGGATGCCACCCCTGCCTCCCCTTACCGAAAAAGGGCTCGGACGGAGAATGTCCGACAGATGAAATGTAGGAGAAGGCGTTGTCGGTTGCCGCCGAAGGACATCGGCTCCCGTCGAGCGGAACATCCCCGCGACCTGCCCGGTCCGCCCAGCTCAGAAGCCATTCCTCGACGCGACGAGACCAGTCGGGGGCCGATGTTCCGGGGACGTACTAGACCGTGGTCTATACCCCAGGTAGCTTGCTAGAGGTAGACATTTCGGGAGGAACCATGCGATCGATCGGCTCACCCCGGCGGAGTCCGATCCGGTGACGTACGGCCTCGGCATCGATCTCGGGACCACCTTCACCGCGGTGGCGATCGGCTGGCCCGACCGCAGGGAGATGGTCAGCCTCGGTAATCGCAGCATCGTCGCCCCCACGGTCGTCTACGCCGGCCGCGACGGGCACCTGCTGACCGGAGATGCGGCCGACCGCCGCGCCCTGCGGGAACCCGATCGGGCGGCACGGGAGTTCAAGCGCCGGCTGGGCGATCCGACCCCGGTACTCCTCGGCGACGCGCCGTACTCGCCGGCCGCGCTGCTGGCCGCAGTGCTGCACGACGCGGTCGGCAGTGCGATCCGGCTGCAGGGTGGACCTCCGCAGCAGATCGTCCTGACCCGGCCGGCCGTGTGGGGGCCCTACCGCATGGAGCAGTTCGACGAGGTCCCGCGGCTGGCCGGGCTGGTCGACGTTACCCTCGTGACCGAGCCGGTGGCCGCGGCGACCTACTACGCCACCGGCCGGCGCTTGTCCGACGGCGACGTCATCGCCGTGTACGACCTCGGTGGTGGCACGTTCGACGCCGCGGTGCTGCGGATGGAGGCGGGCCAGGCGCGGATCCTCGGCAACCCGGAGGGCATCGAGTGGCTGGGCGGCGCGGACTTCGACGAGGCGATCCTCCATCACGTCGACCGGGAGCTCGACGGCGCCGTCACCGCGGCCGATCCCCGCGACCGCGACAGCGCCGTGGCGCTGTCGCGGCTGCGTCAGGAGTGTGTCCTGGCCAAGGAGGCCCTGTCCGCCGACGAGGACACGGTCATCCCGGTGCTGCTGCCGGGAATCCGTCAGGACGTCAAGCTCGGCCGGGCGCAGTTCGAGGAGATGATCCGACCTGCGATCGAATCCACGGTCGAGGCGCTGCACCGTGCACTGAGCTCCGCCGAGGTCAGGCCCGACGACCTGTCGGCGGTGCTGCTGGCCGGCGGCTCCTCACGCATCCCGCTGGTGGCCCGGATGATCGAGGCGGCGACGGGGCGCCCCACCGTCGTCGACGCGCATCCCAAGCACGTCGTGGCACTCGGCGCGGCCGGGGTCGCCGCGCTGCTGGCTCCCGCCGCCCTCCCGCCACCGGCGCCCCCAGGGCCGACCACTCCCGTCCCCGCCGGGCAGGCCTCCCCCGCCGCGGCGGCTCTCCCCCTCGTCGCCGACTCCGGCAATCACGGGCAGGGCGCTGCCAGCCCGCCGGTCGGGGCGGTGGGTGCGGTCGACCAGGACGGAACTCCCCCAGCGGGCACCGCCCCCGGCACCGACACCGGTGAGCCCGCAGCCGGCGCGGACGACGGCACCGGACCGCCGGCCGGCCCCGGGGTTCAGGACGGCGAGAACCAGGACGGCCAGGGCCGCCTCCGGAGCCGGGGCCGGGGCCGAAACAAGGAACGCGAGGAACGCGGCAAGGACGGGGACAAGACGGCCGACCCGGCGAGGCGAGCACGCGCTCGGCGCCGACGGCAGATCCTCATCGGCTCCGTGGGCATCCTGGTGGCTCTCGCGGTGGGAGGCACCGCGGTGGCACTGGGCGTCGACAACTCGGACTCCCCCAGCCTGGCCTCCTCCGCCGCCGTCCCACTGACACCACAGCGCACCGCTGCGCCGACCGGACCGCCGACCGGGCCGGCGACGTCGGAGGCCATCGACCTGACCAGTGGCACGGCGGCCACCTCCGACCCGCCGACTCCGGCGGCCACCTCCGCTCCGGCAGGCGTCCCACCGGCCGCGGTCACTCCCGCGGGTCAGGCCAGCCGGCTCCCGGCCAACCCGGCCAGGCCAGCTCCGGCGCCTTCGGCAGCCGCTCCGAAAGTGGCCCCGGCCGCGGCGCCCGCGCCTGCCCCCGCCGCAGCCCCCGCCCCGGCCCCGGCCCCACGGGTCACCGCCGTCCCGGCGCCGGGGCCGCAGACCTCCTGGACGTTCGTCAACGTGTCGACCAGTCTGTGCCTGGACAGCGACGCCTCCGGAGCGGCCTACACGAAGGGCTGCAACGGCGGCGACTACCAGCGGTGGAAGCTGGTGCAGGCGAGTGGCGGATACCAGCTCAAGGACCTCGCGACGGGCCTGTGCGAAGGGGCCAGGTCGAACATCGGGTCGGACGGCACCAAGTACCAGGGCTCGGTGTACACCGCGGCCTGCGCCAGTCAGGCGAGCCTGACCTGGAGCTTCGCGACCAACTCGTTCGGTTACCAGTTCACCAACGTCGCCACCGGGGAGTGCCTCGACAGCAACGGGCAGGGACGTGCCTACACCCAGGACTGCAACGGGGGGAACTTTCAACACTGGTCCCGCAACTAGAGGCCGGTGACCTGATCCAGCCCTTCGACCCCCATGGTCTCGAGGCCGAACGCCCAGTCCCCGAGGGATCCACTGGCGAGCAGGGAGCGGTCGGCGGGCGGGATGACGGCATAGGTCTCGCCGACGGCAAGGAGGCGGGCCGTCGTC
The DNA here is from genome assembly GCF_000058485.1 of Frankia alni ACN14a. NCBI lineage: Bacteria > Bacillati > Actinomycetota > Actinomycetes > Frankiales > Frankiaceae > Frankia > Frankia alni. Next base: position 3,236,732 of record NC_008278.1, on the reverse strand, counting down.
GGATCGGCCCCGTACCGCTCCACCAGGTCCAGGGGGTCACGCCGAGGGTGACGGTGAGGCAGAACGGCCGGTAGCGGACGACGGCCTCCCACCCGTGTTCCAGGGGCGACTGGGTCATTTCACGCTCCGGATCTGACCGTGGCCGGTAAACATCCAGGCGACGTCCCCGGGACTCCTCAGCGGGCGAGAGCCGCCGTCACGTCGCCCGGGAGAAGGTTCTGCAGGTCGTCCACGGTCGGATCGGGCATCTTGCGCAACCGGCTCGCCTGCCGGGTGATGGCCTTGTCCAGAAGCTGGCGGGCGTAACGGCCGTTGCCGAACGTCTCATCCCGGCGCAGCGTGTCGAAATGCTTCCGGAGGACCTGCAGGGTGCCGCCGTGCGGCTCGTAGCCGCCGGCGCGGGCGAGATTCTCGAAGATCGCCACAAGCTCGTCCGCCGAGTAGGAGGCGAACCGGATCTGATGGCTGAACCGGGACGCCAGCCCCGCGTTGCTCGCCAGGAACTGCTTCATGTCGCCGGTGTAGCCGGCGGCGATGACGACGATCTCGTCGCGGTGATCCTCCATCAGCTTCACCAACGTGTCGATCGCCTCCCGGCCGAAGTCGTTGCCCTGGCCGCGCGAGGACGACAGGGCGTACGCCTCGTCGATGAACAGGACGCCGCCACGGGCCTTGTTGAAGACCTCCGTCGTCTTCACCGCGGTGTGGCCGACGTACTGCCCGACCAGGTCGGCGCGCGACACCTCCACCATCTGCCCGGTGCGCAGGACGCCCATCGCGGCGAGCAGCTCGCCGTAGAGCCGGGCCACCGTGGTCTTGCCGGTCCCGGGTGGCCCGGCGAAGACCAGGTGGCGGGACATCGACGGCGCCGGCAGCCCGGCCTCCGCGCGGGCCTTGGCCGAGGCGATGAGGTCGACCAGGTCGGCGACCTCGCGTTTGACCTCGTCCAGGCCGATCATCGCGTCGAGCCGCTGCATCAGGGCGTCGACCACCTGACGCTGGCCCGCCGCCGCGTCCCGGCCGCGAGCGGCGGTCTCTGCCAGGTCCTCCGGCAGCAGCCGGGCCAGCTCCAGCTCGGGGGCGTCCGGGGTGGTGGCCAGCCGGTACGCCTGGCGGCCCAGCATCTCCTCGAACACCTGGCGGGCGGCCCGGGCGTTGCCGAAGGTCTCCGTGCGCGGCAGGGTGTCGAAGTGCCGGCGCAGGGCCTCCTGCGTCTCGTACTCCAGGGCGTAGTGGTGCTTGCGGCACAGCCGCTCGACGATGGTGACCAGCTCGGTGCTGGAGTAGCTCTCGAACTCGATGGTCTTGGAGAACCGGGAGGCCAGGCCCGGGTTGGCAGCGAGGAAGGTGCGCATCTGCGGCGAGTACCCGGCGACCACCACGACGAGTTCGTCACGCCGGTCCTCCATCAGCTTCACCAGCGTGTCGATGGACTCCCGGCCGAAGTCGTGCCCGCCGCCGTCCGCCGGCGACAGGGTGTAGGCCTCGTCGATGAACAGCACGCCGCCGAGCGCCGCCTCGAACTTGGCGGTGGTCTTCACCGCCGTCCCGCCGACATGCTCCGCGACGAGGTCCGCGCGGGCGACCTCCACCATCTGCCCGCCGGGCAACACCCCGAGGGCGGCCAGGATCTTGCCGAACAGCCGGGCGATGGTCGTCTTGCCGGTTCCCGGCGGTCCGGCGAAGACGAGGTGCCGTGACATCGGCGGCGCGTGCAGCCGGGCCTCCTGGCGCCGCTTGGCCACCTGGTGCAGCCCGACGAGCGTGGCCACCTCCCGTTTGACCCCCTCCAGCCCGACCAGCGCGTCGAGCTCCGCCAGCAGCGCGGTCACCGGATTCGACCCGTCCGGCGGGTCGGCGGACGGTCCGCCGCCGACGGAACCCGGGTCGGGGCGGGAATGCTCCCGCTGGACGGCGATCGGATCGCCCGGATCCTTCTCCGGTGCGGCGGATGGCGGTGCGGCGGATGGCGGTGCGGCGGGAGGCGGTGAGCCCGCGGGGTTTCCCGTCCGGGACGGCGGGGAGGGGTCCGGCATCCGGGTCGGGTCACCCCCCGCGGGGGAATGCGGCCGGTCCGCCGGCTGCGGTGCCCAGCGCGAGGCGGCGTCGGCATCCCGATCGACGGCGCCGGGGTCCGCGGGCGACCAGTCGGCGGCGGCCCGATCCGAGGCGTCATGCGGCGACTGGGGCGCGGGGTCGGCCACGCGGGCCGGGGGCGGCGCGGGAAGCTCGATGTTGTTGTGGCCGGTCTCGACGCCGCTGATGCGCAGCTCGGTGGTCGGCGTCGCGGTCCGCACCGCTTCCCCGCCGTTGCCGCGCATCACGCCGCCCTGGATGACGACCGGCCGGTTGGTCTCCACCAGTACGCCGGGCCCGGCGTTGCCGACGAGTTCGGCGTCGGAGACCGTCGCCTGCGTGCCGGGTTCGAGCACGAGCCCCGGGCCGGTCGTGCCGTGCACGCGGATCCGGGACAGGTTCGGGTGGGCGGCGTCGCGGACCAGGATGCCGGCGTCGCGCGCGCCGTCGACCTCGACGCCGGTGACCGAGGGCCGCGCCGCCGCGGTGATCTCGATGCCGATCCGGCACTGCGTCAGCGTGGAGTTGTGCAGCTCGGTCGTGGCCGCCCCCGCCAGCCGCACCCCGGCCCGGCTGGCACCACGCACGCGGCCGTCCTCGAACCGGCCGGCACCACCGGCGGCGTGCAGCCCGTAGGCGACGTCGCGGAGGTCGAGCCCGCCGAGCAGCGGCGCCGCCGAGCCCTCGATCGACACCCCGATCGGGCTGCCGTGGATGCGGACGCCGCGCAGCCGGGCAGCCGACTCACCGAGCAGCAGGACGCCCACGTCACCGCAGTCGGCGAGCTCCCCGCCGACGAGGACCGGCCGGGCCGTCTCGTCGGCGACCACCCCGGCCGCGCCGCTGGCCCGCACGACGCAGTGCCGCAGCTCGGCGGCCGACCGGCCGGTGGCGTGCAGCCCGTGGCCGGCCGAGTTCTCGATCAGGCACTCGACGAGGGACGGCGCGGCCTGCTCCACGGTGATCACGCCGTGTGCGGTCACCTTCCCCAGCCGGCACCGTTCCAGAACGGGCTGGGCCCGGCCGGAGACGTAGAGGCCGACCTGACTGCCGTCGATCTGGGTGTCGACCAGCCGTGCCCGGCTCTCCTGCTGCACGAGGACGGCGACACTGCTCGCCGAGCTGATCCGGGAGCCTTCGATCCGCGGTGCCCCGGTGCCGGTCGCCACGACCCCGAACCCGTCCAGGCCCGCGAAGGTGCAGTGCCGGAACGTCGGCGCCGCGCCGCCCGCCACCACGAGGGCGGGTCCGCCGGTCGCCTCCACGGCGACCTCGGTGAACTCGGCGACGCCGGCGTCGACCACCACCCCGGAACCGTGCGCGTTCTCGATCCGGCCGGCGCGCACCCCGACCCGTCCCCCGCGCACATGGAGGGCCGCGGACGCGGTGGCCTCGAGCTGGCAGTTGTCCAGCCCCAGCCGCCCGCCCGCCGCCTGTACCAGCGGCAGCTCCTCGTCGCCCCCGCGCACGGTCAGGTCCCGCAGCCGGATGTCGCCGCCCGCACACAGCAGGGCCGATCCGGTGGGCACCTCGATCACGACGCTGCCCGGCCCCTCCTCCGCGACCAGGACCACGTCGCGGGTGAAGACGAGCGACTCCCGGTACACCCCCGGCCGGACGGCCACGGTGTCCCCGGGCCCGGCCGCGACGAGCGCGCGCCCGATCGCTGTCACACACTCGGCGTCCGTGGCGGAGACGGACAGGACGGCTGCGGTCATCGCTGGCTCCTTGGGCTCGGGCAGGTCACGACGCGTCGACGGCGGCGAGGGGCTCCTCGTCCAGCAGCGCCACCCCCATCTGCGGCACGACCCACACGGCGTCCTCCTCCTGCCGTGGGCTCAACAGGTGCGCGAGCACCCGGTGCAGAGCCACCTCGCCGACCTCCAGCGAACCGTCGAGCGGCAGCGACTCGTCGAGCGGCAGCGACTCGTCGAGCGGCAGCGACGGGTCAAGCGCCGGGCCTCGCGCCTCGGCCACGTGCCGCATCAGGTCCGGGTCCGGGGCGAGGCCGTGCTCGTCCAGGTAGTAGCTGGTCGCGTCGGTCCACACCCAGCGGCCGTCCGTGCGAAACGTCATGGGCACCACCTCGCCGCGGGCCGGGTCGACGACGTCGGACATCAACGAGGAGGTGTCGAGGATCGGCACGCCGGCATCCAGGTAGCCGAGCAGGGCATCACGAAGCCCCAGGTCGTCGATGCGCGGCCGGTCCGGGTCGAAGCTGGGGCCGTCAACCGGGTCGACCTCGTCGAACGTCCGGGCCACCGACACCTCGACGGCCGGTTCACGCGCCCACAGCAGGGCGCCCGACATCTGCGCGAGACGCTGGTAAGGGGGCGGTTCCTCGCCCGCCGTGCACACCTCCACCTGCGGTGCCGGTTCCCCGGCGGCCAGCAGCGCGGCCTGTAGCCGCGCCGCCATGGCGGCCGCCGGCTCCGACCGCGGCTCGGCCGTGACGACGAACACCCGCTTCGGCGGCGGCCACGACGACCCCGCGGCCGGAGTCCGCCAGGAACGCCACAGGCCGACGGCGCCCGGCTCCGCCCCGGCCGCCTCGACGACGGCCGCCTCGACGGCGTCCAGCACGACCGCCGCGTCCGGGGCGGTCAGGTCGAGCGGCAGCACCGCCGCCGGCCCCCGCTCGTCCGCGCCGACGGAGCGGAACTGCCAGGCGCTCGGCACCCGCTCGCCGAGCGGTAGCGCGTCGAGCACTCCCACCACGTCGCCGTCGCCGTCGCCGTCGCCCGCGCCGTTGCCCGCGCCGTTGCCCGCGCCGTCCTGTCCGGCGGCGGTCAGCTCCTCCCGGGCCAGCCGGATCTCCTCGCCCCCGAGGCTGAGCTGGCCGGCGGCCACCGCGAACGCGACCGCCCGCGCGAGGTCGAGCCGCCGGCCCGCGGCGAGCCAGGTGCGTGCCTCGGTGACCAGCTCGTCCGGCAGGTAGCCGGCGAGGCCGAGCAGCGCCCGGTGCCAGGCGTCGATCATGGCGGCGTCATCCCCGACACTGATCACGGTCGCCCCGAGCGTCACCGTCGCCTCACCGACCTCGGGGACGTCCTCGCCTCCCAGCTCGCCTCCGGCCAACGCCGCCGGCGCCGTCGCTGGTGGAGGAGGCGGGAGTGGGACTGCCGGGGTCTCGGTCATCTCCGCCTCCGTGAACCGTGCCCGCCGGGCCACCTCGCTCCCGTGACCGCGGTGGCGGCGGACCCTCTGCCGACGACACGCCGTCAGGGGGCCGGACGGTTCACGGCGTCCTGCTGCTCGTCCGCGGTCCCGTTCGGCGAGTCGGGTGGATAGACCATTTCCAGGTCCTCTTCGAGGTCCTCGATGACGTCCCGGCGGTCCTCGGGGGAGGCCGCGCGCAGCAACCTCTCGAGCGAGGCGCGCAGATCGGCGGCCCGGAGACGAACGCCCCGACGGGGCCAGACGATCCGCCGACCGAAGGCGGCGGCCAGTCGGCCCGCGTCACGGACGAAAGCCTGGTACTGGTCGTCCTCCGTTGGCGGCCCCGTCCACAGGACCACCGTCTCGATCGGCGCGTGCTGGGCTGCGTGGGCCGCGGCGACAAGCGCGTCCACCCCGATCTCATCGACGGAGCGCTCTCGGCCGTCCCCCAACGCCACGCCGAGATGACCGTCCGACTGCAGGGGAAGGTCAAGCGCGAAGACGCCGGGCGGGTAGCCCTGCGTTTCGAACCCGTATCGGTCTCGGTTTCTTTTCGCCAGTTCGGCGGTGGGCGCTGCCAGCCCGTTGCCGGTCATCTGCAGCCAGGCAGGGGCGTCCGGCGCCCACAACCGTCGGGCCGGGTCGGTCACCAGCGGGACCGGCCGATCTGCGGGTGCGTGCAGGACCTCCCACTGCTCGTCGCCGCTCTCGAGGGCACGATGGTCACCGGCCCACTCGACGTCGACTCCACGGGGCGGCGCGAACACGAAGACGTCCGCCGCGGCGCCGACCCGCTGCCACATCTGCCGCTCCACATCGGCTTGCCGATCGTCGACGATTCCAGGAGGAATGATCACAAGAGGCTGGCCCGGCCGCCACCCGTGACCCTCCAGATAGGCGGGCAGTTGCTCCGGCGACAGGGCACGGAGCTTCGCGTCCAGTCTTCTGATCACGAACCAGGGCGCACCGGCCTGATCGAACTGGACCTCGATTCCCCGCAGCTCGTAGACGTCATCTCGAACCGCGAGTTCCCCGCTGTGGCTGACGGTGGACAGGTAGTTTCCGAATTTCGTCCCGGTCAGCCCCGTGCTCGTGCGGACCACCGCATCGTCAGGACGCAGCCGCACCCTGCCGTCGTGGGTGACCCACTTGCTCAGTCCCCGCTGCGCCAGCGGCCCCAGTGCCCGCCACTGCGTCGGCTGCCCCCGGTCGTTCACCACCAGCATCCGGCCGGCCGCTCGGTCGTACTGGGCACGACTACCCCGATTGACGACCAGCACCTCGACGCCCTCGGCGGCGGCGAACTGCTCCAGCGCCTGCTCCGACCGGCCCGGCCCGCCCCCTGTCCACACCCGCAGGTCCACGTAGTTCCGAAGATCCTTCGTCCAGCCCGCCGTCGTCAGATACTGCGCCAAAGTGGGGGTCGGGTACCAACGCCGCGCGTCGTCATCCCGGAACGGCATCCGCCGGCCGCCGGTCACGACTCCGAGGCCACCCTCATGAGCCGGTAGAACCAGCTCGAACGGCCCATCGTGGACCTGTGCCATCGCCTGCAGGGTAGGAAGGTCATGCAGATACTCCGCCAACGTCACCGAGGCCAACCCACTGCCCCACACCACCGGGCTCGACACCGCACCCAGCTCCAGGGAGCCGTCTGCCGCCGGAGACAGCCACAGAGGAGGCGTTATCACGCTGCGGCGTTTGGCCGTCTCCGGCTGCACTGGGTGCCAGCCGGTCCCCAGCGAGTACTGCACGCTCAGCCGGCCGTCTACCACCCGCTGCTCGACGCCCTCCTCCGGCAGCCAGAACTCCGTCCGCAGTTCCGAGGCCAGAAGCTGCGCGTGCTTCCGCAACGTCTCGGCCCGCGACTTCGCGTCCGCCAGGTCGGCCCACCATCTCGCCGACCCCCTCGGCGACTCCTCCGACGCCCACACCTGCACCGGTCCACCCCGCCAGCCGGCCGCCGTCAGCATTTCCCGCAGCACGTCCGGTGTCACCATCTTGGGTCGACCCTCCGCCCGCGGAAGAACTGTGAGCCAACCGAATTCGTCCCGCGGCAGGAAGATCGATGTCACGTGCGGCTGGCGCACCAACCCGGCCGCCAGCTCCTCCATTCCCTCCGCGACCACCACCCCACGTTCCGGATCAGCCCGAACAGCGAGACCCGCTATCGCCACCGCCGTTCCCGGACCCGACAGATCACCGCCCCGGGCCGCCTGCGTACCGGTCCCCACCGCCGGACCGTTCACCATGGCCTGATAGTGATCCACGCCGTTGTACTGCACGTACACGCTCGCCCGTGAGGCGTCGGCCGACTGATGTAGATGATCGGTTCGAGGCAGGTGGCCCGTCCTCGTCGTCAGGACCACCACGTCCAGGTCGGTCGCTCGAGCAACGATCTGCGGGACCAGGTCGAAGAACGGCGTATGCCACCAGGCGGGATCCCGAATCGCGCGGGCGACCAGATCACTCACCCGCATCCCGACGAACTCCCCCGGGCGCCCCAGCCCCGCCAGCAACGGCGACATTCTCAGGAGCCGATTCCACTCGGCACCGGTCGGAGACTGGGTAACCGTCGCCACCAGTTCGTCGAGAAGATAGACCGGCTCACTCCTCCCTCGCTCCGGGGCCGCCCACCCCAGGACAGATCGCAGCCCGGTCAGCCCGAGACCCCGGGCCAGGTGCCGCGCCACCGACCCGGGCCCACCTCCCTGGTCCGGCTGGTCCAGACCGTTCCGCGTCCCCTCCCCGGCCGGCCCCGCGAGCCAGGCGAGTACGTGGTCTCTCAGCTCCGCCACATCCATAGCGCCAACCGGCGAATCAGGCGCCTGGTCCCGGGCACCCACAATCAGCGACGTGAAATAGCAGAGCCCGTTTCCGGGAACCTGAAGAACCTGGAAATCACGACCATCGCGCCGCACGTCAGCCACCACCGGACCAGCCACCACCGGACCAGCCACCGGCTCCGGCCGGCCGCCGGCACCCGAAACTCCCCCTGGAGGCGGCTGCGTCGGCTGAACCGACCGAGCCGGCTGAACCGGCTGAACCGGCTGGACCGACTGGACAGATTCGGAGAGCGGTACGGGACCGGTCGACTCCGCGGAAGGGGTGTAGGGCGGAGGAGCCGACAACCGGGTCAGGCGATCCCGCAGAATCTGCCGGGCCCGGTCCACCGAACGAAGAACATCCTCCTCCTTCGGTGCTCCCGGAGCCGGATATTGCACGGGCGCACCCGTCGACGTCTGTCCCAGGGGCTGCACCGCGTGGTAAAGGCTCAGCGGGGTGTCCAGGTCGGGATGCTGATACACCCACACCGTCCCCGCCGAGCCGTCTGCCACTGTGCCGGCCCCGGAAACCCAGCCCACCCGGACGCCCAACATGGCTGCCAGCAGCTGCGGACCGAACATCGCGGCCAGCCCGCCGTCATAGCGTCGATCCCTCCGCACCACCATCGCCAACATCTCCGCCGCCGACGGCAGCCGGCCCAGCGACCGGGCCAGATTTCGCACTGCCGCCGTCGCCTGAACGCGACGCTGCTCCCGCGGCGATCCTTCTGCCAGCCCCTCCACCTGGTCCCACATCGGATCGTCCGGGGCGTTCGACAGGGTCTCTCTCACCACATCCCGCAACGGTCGCCCGTCCCGGTCCTGTCCGGCAACCAGTTGATCCACCTCGCCGTCACTGAGGAGATCGACCACCACATCGACGCCCGTCCGTCCATGCGGCCAGTCCGAATCGGCGACGAGCAGGCTTGAGGAGAAGGCGGCGAGTTCGGCGCGAATCGCACCGGCCACCGGCCCCGGCGCGGCCACCAACAGGCGATGCAACTCGGCCAGCTCGGACTGGGGATACTGTGCCGCCGCGCTCTGCAGAACCGCAGCGACCAGGCCCTCCTCATCATTCGGAATGCCCCACGGCACCGGCATCACCCGTCCGTGCCCGGCAGACCCCAGCCGTAGGATATTCCCCGGCCCCTGATACGGCGGAACCTCTACCGCGGACTGAACGGGCCGGTCGGCCGGCATGTCCAGCAGATGCTCGGTCACCTCGTCGATGAACCGCTTGACTCGCGCCTCGTAGGTGGCCGATCGGGATTCACCGGGCGCGACCGGAATGAAGGAGATGGGTGCATCGAGACCAACGCCGATCCGCTCCATCTCGGCCCGGAGCAGGCGGGCCAGGGGACGCGGGGCGACCGGTTCGAGGCCACGCGGACCGCGCAGCGCCAGCCGGCCGTCGGCCATGCTGGCGACAACGACCGGGAATGCGCCGTGAGCCCGCGCTTCGTCGACCTGCCGACGCAGCTCGCTGACCAGATCGGAGGTGGACGTGCCGAAGTCCGTCGACCAGAGGTTCATACCCTCCGCGCCGAAGCTTCCGATCAGCGGTGCCCAGATCAGCGGGGGAGCCTCATGCCAGTCTCCGCCACCGTTGAGATCCGGCTCCCGCCGATGGGTGGAATACACCGGCATACCAAGCTCACCGCGCACCAGCGCGGAGAAACTGGTGCTGCGCGGTCGGGGCGACAGGGCACCCGGCGGCTCCTCCAGGCCCCCGACGCCCAGGTACACCGCACCGGTGAAGTCCCGCGGGGCGTGGGCCAGCACGATCGCGGCCAACTGCTCGGGCGGAATCCGTACCTTGCCCACTGTCGAATGCTGCCCTTGTACGATATCCAGCTGGCCCTCGGCCACTACCAGAAACCCGCCCGGACGCCGCGTCGGCCTGGTCGGCGCCGGAGCAGGTGGGGCGCCGAGCTCCTCGGGCAGGAGCCCGGGCGACGGTGCGTCGGACCATCGACCGGACAGATCGACCCCGAAGATCCCCTGCTCGTCGATCAACGGCGCCACCTGGAGATCGGCGATCGACGCCCCGGCCAGATACCACTCCGATGTATCGGACTCCGGCGGCTGAAAACTGCGCTGGAGGGGCACCAGACTCCCCGTCAGGCTGTCCTGGACGTGGCTCAACGGCGCTGTGTCCCGCTCCACGTCGGGCGCGGACCCGGCCGGCGCGATCACGGGAACCCACCTCGGCGCCTCGATATCCGACCGATCGCGCTTGTAGGAGGCATTATGGCCGACATATACCGGCAGGCCCCCGATCAGGGCGGAGATTTCCGCGGCCAGCGCCTCAAGAGGACCCTCGTTCTGGTCCATCCGGGTAGAGACCAGCCGGATCGGAGAATCCGGCCGACGTGCCCGTCCAGACCTTCCGACCTCCCGCAGGAAGTCCCTGACCTCACGGGCCTCGACCGGCACCCGCCGGTCCGGCCGCCACGACACCTCGCCGCTCGCGGTCGTGTGGACGACCACGAGCGGCGGCCGGTCGGCGGAGAACGGCAGGGCCGCCAGCGCCTGCACCCATTCTGCTATCTCCGCCTGCGATTCCGGCTCATCGCTGTGCTGACCAAAGAGCAATGAGTCGCTCTCGAACGACCGGACGCCGCGATCCCCGCGGTCCTCGACGATCCGGGAGTCGCCGTTGATCGACAGGTAGTTCGGCAGCAGCGGTCGCGTGGAACCCTCGGCGTTCGCAAGCAGCTCGGACGGCGCGGAAATCCTCATTTCAAGCTGTCGAGGGCCTTGCGGGCGATGTACCGTCGGCCCTGACGGCGGCCGCACCGGAGGACCACCCGGCACGTCCCGATGCTGGTACGGGTCCATCCCGCGGATGATATGAGCGACCGGTCTGCCGAAGGCTGCGACGAGACGCTCGACGTCACCCACGAAGGCCCGGTAACCCGATTCGGTGGAGGGTGGAACTGTCCAGAGCGCGATGATCGCGATCGGCTCGCCTCGCCTCGCCCGCGCGGCGGCGAGGAGCTCATCGAGCAATATCCCGTCGAGCGGGGCCACCCCGCCGTCCCCGAATGTCACACCGAGATGGCCGTCCTGCAACGTGGGGAGATCAAGCACGAACACACCCGGCGGGTACCCCAGGGATCTGGTCGCATACTGCGCCGCGTTCCGTTGCACCATCTCAACGTTGGGGGCTGCCAGCCCAGGGGCGGCCATCTGCCGCCACCCGGGAGCATCCGGCCGCCACAACCGCCCCAGCGGGTCGGTCACCAGAGGCGCAGCCTGATCGGCCGGTGTGTGCAGGGCCTCCCACACCCCGGCAGCCCGCCCCTGGCGCGTGACGACCGCGGCATGGCCACCGGCCTCGATCACAACCTCGCTGCCGGCCCCCGGCACGAAGACGAACGCACCGGCGGCCAGGCCCACGTACGTCCACGCCGCCCGACGCTGCAGCTCGACCGACTCCGCCCCGTTGGCTTCGCTCTCCTCATGATCCAGGCTCTCGGTGACTACCAGTGGCTGCCGATCCCGGCGCCAGCCGTGACGAACAAGATAGGCAGCCATCTGCACGGGCGACAGAAAATGGGACGTTCCGTCCAGGTGTCGGATCACAAACTCGGCATTGCCGCTGTCGTTACGCCGGACCTCGAAGCCCCGCACCTCAAAGACGTCGTCCCGGCCCGCGTTCCCATTGGCGCGGTTCACCGCGGACCAGTACTCCGCGCTGGACGTGTTGATCAGCCCGGTATTGGTCCGGACCACCGCGTCGGCCGGCCGCAACCGCGCCACACCATCGATCGACTCCCATCTACTCAGCACCGTGTCCGCGAACGGCCCGAGCATTCGCCACTCGCTCGGCCGCCCGTTGCGGTCGACCGCCCGTAGCTCGCCGTCGCGGAACACGCCGTGGCTGTCCCCATCGAGCACCAACACCTCCGCGCGGGCGAGCTCGGAGAAGCGGTGCAGCGTCTCCGCCGACTCCCGCGGCCCACCTGCGGTCCACAGTCGAATATCGCCGCGATGTTCCCGCCAGCCCGCCTGCTGCAGGAAGTTCGTGAATGAGGGAACGTGCTGGGGGTCCTCATATTCATCGACATCCTCCCGGAAAAACTGTTCATCCAACTCCAACCCGAAACCCTCTTCAGGATAAACCAGCTCAAAAATCCCGGAATTTGCCTCTCCGAGGGCTCGGAGAAATGGCAGTTGTTGGAGATAGTCGGACAACGTCAACGACGCGGCGCCCTGATGGAAAACCACCGTGCGTCGCCGCCTTCTGGGTATCAGGGAACCGTCCGACGCGACAGTCAGCCACACCGGTGGCGTGATCACTCCGCGTTCACCGCGTCGGCTCTCATCCGGTCCCACCAGATGCCAGGGGCTCCCCGGCCCATCAACCTGCGCGGTCAGCCGGCCGTCGACCACGTGCTGCGAGGCGCTCTCCTCGGGTACCCAGAACTCCGTCATCAGGTCCCTGGCAAACAACTCCAGCTGTAGCTGTAGCTGACGCCTTCCTGGCTCTGGGACGTCGTCGGCGGAGGCATCCACGACGGAACCGTCCTCGGAACTGACCTCCGCAGCACCGTCCACGGAACTGACCTCCGCGGCGCCGTCGGCGGAGCCGTCACCCTCAACAGCGGCCCGCCGCGCCGCCGGTGTACCTGGTGCCCACACCTGCACGGGCCCACCCCGCCAGCCCGCCGCGGTCAGCATCATCTGCAACAGGTCCGACGACAGCGGCTCCAGGTGACCGCCCTCCCGCCGCGCGACGCCCAGCGAACCGTCGTCCCTCCGAGGCAGGAAAACCGTTGTCACATCCGGCCTGCCCACCAGCCCTTCCGCAAGTACGTCCATTCCTCCCGCGACCACCAGCCCACGTCCCGCATCGAACTGGACGTCAAATTCCTCCGACCTCTCGATGGGTACAGCCCCGTCGGGATCACGAGTGCCTGCCTCAGAATCCTCATCGAGAAGGCTGGGCGAATCCGAACCAGGCCGAGCGGCATCGCCAAGTTCGGGTGCGGGTTCCGCTGCGCCGCCGGTACGGCGATCTTCAACGGAGTCCACCGCCGGCCGGAGCGGACCGTTCGGCGCCGGGGCCACCGCGACCGGATCGACACCCGGCGTCGATGGTGCAACTGCAGATCGGGGCGCCGTGTCCGATACCTCGGTCCTTTCGCCCTGGGAGTCGGCATTGGCATGAGACCGGTTCACCGTTTGCGGCTGTACCTGCGGCGGGCCCGAGGACGACACTGCCGGTCTCGCGACAGTGATCTCGTCGGCTGCCCCCGGTCGTGCCGGCTCCGGCGCCGGGAGGGTCGTCGGACGAATCGCCGGCGGGCGGACGGTCGGGTCCTCGGCCAGCCAGATCGCCACCCGACGGCGCTCCCCGCGTTGGTCGTCCCCTCCAGGTCGGGCGTCGGGCTCGCCGGCACGCGCCGGCGCGGACGTGAGCCCCGTACCCCGCGTATGCGTCGCGTGACCAACCGCCGCAGCCGGCAGGCCGACCGCGGCCAGCCGCTGCGCCAGCACCGGCGCCAGAACCTGCCAGGCGGACCGCGCACGATACTGCCCGGAACGCGCCGCGCGACCAAGGCCAACCGCCCGGCCGCTGCCCCCACCCTCCAGGTGCACCACCAGCGCCGGCTCCCCCGCTCGGGCCCGCCGCGCCGCCTCCCCCGCAATCTCGTCGGCGAGTTGACCAATGCGGTTGCGTTGGTCCGTCGTCAGATCCGCAGGCCCGAAAACCCGCACGCCCTCCGGGATATCCAGCTCCAGCTGGATGTCCCGCCACGGCTCCCCCTGCTCCCCCGGCCCCTCCGGCTCCTCCGCGGGATCGACTCGGTCAGCCCCACCGAGCACCCGCCCGATCGGCTCACCGCGCAGGACCGCGATCACCTGGTCGGCCAGCGTGCTCGTCGCCTGCCGCTCGTTCTGCAGCCGCGACCGCAACTCTCGATACACCGCCAGAATCTCGCCCTCGCCAGGCTCCCGACGCGCCGACCCGACCGGCCACCTCGCCCCCACCATCTCCAGGAGATCCCGTTCCTCAGCCACCGGACGAGACGGCGCAACCGACCTGGTCGACGGCGCGGCGAGTCCAGAACCCGGCTCCACAGCCGGCTCGGTCACCACAACCGGCGCAGCGACGGTGATCGCGTCTACATCCGCGGCCCGTCGGGGGCTGGACGAGGGCGGCTGGCGCGGCGGGGGATCCTGCGGCGGGAGGCCCTCCTGCGGCGCGAGGTCCTCCTCCGGGACCTCCAGGATCGAAGGGAGACCGACGGGCGGGGGAGGACTCAACGACGGGGTCCGCTGGGCAACGGCAGGCGCGACGGCCGGCGCAGAGCCCGACGACGAGGTCCGGCGGGCGACGTCGGGCACGGCGGCCTGCGGTCGCGACGACGAGGCCCGGAGGGGAACGACCGGCTGCTCGCCACGCGCGAAGGACCCCGGCCGACCCGGTGCCTGCGCACGGTCGCCGGCCGGCGTACCGGAGCCCGGCGTACCGGAGGCCGGCGGCGTCGGGGAGACGGATTCCGGCCCGCGCGGCAGCGGCGGCGGTGCGGGCGCGACGGCCGGCGGAGGTCGCAACGACGAGGTCCGGCGGGGAACGACCGGCTGCTCGCCACGCGCGAAGGACCCCGACCGGCCCGGCGCCTGCGCACGGTCGCCGGCCGGCTCTGGGAGCAGCGCCGCGGGCTGCGGCGCCGAGGTGGCCGGTGGGCGCAGGACCGGCGGGCGGACCGTCGGGTCCTCGGCCAGCCAGATCGACACCCGACGACGCTCCCGACGTTGCTCCCGCGTCTGCCGTGGAGCAGCCGCCCCGCCGGCCTGCGTCGACCCGCCGGCCTGCGTCGACCCGGAGGTGGGACCGGCACCTCGCGTGTGCGTCTCGTGGCCGACCGCGTCGGCCGGCAGGCCGACCGCTTCCAGCCGCCGCGCCAGCACCGGCGCCAGCACCTGCCAGGCGGACAGCGCACGATAACCCCCGGACCGCACCGCACGGCCAGCAACAACCGCTCGACCGCTGCCCCCACCCTCCAGGTGCACCACCAGGGCCGGCTCCCCCGCCAGGGCCCGCCGCGCCGCCTCCGCCGCAATCTGCTCGGCGAGCTGATCAAGGCCGGCGCGCTGGTGCGTCCTCAGATCCGCGGCTCCAAAGACCCGCAGGCCCTCCGGGAGATCCAGCTCCAGTCCGACGTCCCGCCACGAGCCCCCCGACTGCGCTGCGGGAGGCGCCGTCGTCGCCGGGACGCGGGGCTCCGGAAGGTCCATGTCCCGCGGCCCGTACCACTGGACGGAAGCGCCCTCGTCCCCGGGAAGGTCGAAGGTGGTGACCGTGCCCGGATCGAAGTCGATCGACAGTTCCTCGACCGGGAAGCCCAGCTCCACCGGCACGGCGCCGGTGACGACGCGGGTGGTGTTGCCATGGGTGAGGGTGATGGAGATTTCGACGAATCCCTCGTAGTTCGCCGTGGGGCTCAGGAACTTGCCGTTGCCCAGCACCCGCCCGGCCGAGCCGGCGACGTCGGTGTTCCTCGTCCGGTAGGTCGGACCCGCGATGAGATCGACGCTCACATCCGCCGCCGGAGCGCCGACCACGAAGCCGATCTGGGGTTGCAGGCCGCCGGCCGTCCAGTACTGCCCTCGCCGCGACACCGCGGTGGTGGTCTCGTTGACCGGATTGAGCTCGGCGGCCTCGTCGGTTCGCAGGTGACGTAGGTGCAGGATCCGGGCGGTGGCCGAGACGGAGGTCGATCGGGAGATCACGTTGTTCAGCAGCCGCGGAACGGTGATGGGCTCGCCGCGCGTCATCCCCGCCAGCGAGGCGGTCAGGTTCGGGTTGCTGAACGCCGTCCGGACGGCGGGACCGATCTTCTGCCACGTCCGCTTTCCGAACAGCTCCCGGCCCGCGAGGTCGAGGGCCTGATGCAGACCGGCGGTCTCGGGCAGGCTTCGCACGACGTCGGTGTCCCGCAGACCACGGTCGGCCTGGTCGCTCCAGATCCGCGCCGGTGGAACCGGAGTCGCGGCCGGTGGGATCGGGGCGGCTGGTGTGGCCGGTTGCGGACGGTCCTGGGCCGGCAGCGTCTCGGCCTCCGTCTGGTCCGTCAGGACACGCAGCCGCGCGGGGGCATCGGGAATCCTGATCCTGGGCTTGCCGTACCAGGGGTTGCGCTCCATGCGGAAGTGGAGCAGGAGCTGACCGTCGAAAACCGCGCCCGGCTTCTTCGTCTTCGTCGTCATCGCCGCGCGCGACATGATCGACTGGGTCATGATGTCGTCGTTGCCCCCCTGGGCGATCACGTTTCCGCCGAATCGGCCCTTGAACGGCACCACTCCGACGGGGTCCGTGGTGTAGAAGATCTGCGTCGTGGTGGTGATACTGCGGGAGATTCCGTAGGCGGTGACCCCGTCCGTCGTCGCGGTGGCACTGCTCTGTTCGGCGCCGGTGTTGAACTCGGTCTGGCCGGTGTTGCCCACGTGCGGCAGATCCTCGGCGGATTCCGGCAGGGACGCGGTGATCAGGACGCGGCCGCCGGGCACCGCGACCTCGATCGGATCGCCCGCGGTCATGGACCGCAGGTCGTACTGCAGACGGACCAGGGGCACCTCTTTCTCGATCCTTTTCTTCGCCGCGTTCCACCGGTGCCCGAACACCCGGCGGCCCTCCCCGTCGACGTGGCGCAGGATGTCGTCCATGCCCCGCAGGCGATCGCCGGGAAGGGCGGGCAGGCCGCGCAGGTCCTGCACGATGTCGGAGGATCCGAGGCGGCGCGTCTGCCGGATCCGCGACGGCGGGGCGAAGGCGGTGGCGGGGGTCCGGTCGACCGGCGGCTGGCCGGCCGCCCCGGTCCGGGTGTCACGCATCGGAAAGATGACCGAGGCGTCGGGAATGGTGACCGTCCGCGGCCCCCGGCGCAGCGGGAAGCCCAGGCGACGCAGGTCGTAACTCACGACGAAGCGGACAGGTCCCTTGAAATGCGCCCCTTCTTCCACCGTCTTGCCCTTGGCAACGGTACGTCCGCCGCCGAAACCGGCATGTGAGGTCGACTTGTCCCGGTTGTAGGCGGCGGTGGCGTTGATATTCAGATGGGGGCCGTCGAGTTTCACCTTCTCCGGGAACAGCACGACGTCCCGATTACGGGAGTCGATGTTGCCGCCGAGGGTATGCGACGTCTCGGTCCCGCTCTCCATCTCGATGCCGGGCACGGGCTCGTGATAGGCCAGGTTGCCGATTTCGGCCCGCACGGCCACCTTGCCCCAGACGAGAAAACCCCTGACCTTGGTCGTCACCTCCTCCCCACCGGAGAGTTCCGACAGCCTCGCCCGCAGCGGGTCGCCCTCGTAACGTCGGTTCAGCCGCCTCTCGTTTCGCCGCCAGCGGTAGCCGAGCAGCGGCTGCAGGTCGCGGGTCACCTCCCGCATGACGACCCGGTCGTCGGCGCCCATGCTCAGCACGATGTCGCTCGGGCTGATCCGGCGCTCGTCCGTCACCCGGGCGGGTGCCTGGACACCCTCGCTCGACGTGGACGGCTGTCCGACGAGGTAGCCGCTGGGCTGCACCGGGGAGGGTTTCGGGTCGCCGTCGGTCCCCGTCGTCGACTTGGCGTCCAGCTCCGCCTGATGGGCGTTCAGCTCCGCCGGGTGGGTGTTCGCGGTGATCCTGGCCGCCGGGAGGGTGGAGTCCGGGAAGCGGAAGCCGTCCCCTTCGGGAATCGTGATCTCGGACTGCACCGTCGCCGGGGTCGACACGTTCTTCTTGGCGAGGGCGCCGAAGGTGAACTCGAACTCGACGTCGCTGTCGAAGATCCCGACCCGGGCGGGGAACTTCGCACCGGCGACGATCTTTCCGGAGCTGAGCAGGCGCCAGCCCGTCCGGCGCCGGAACTCCTTGCCGCCCAGACCCTGCAGTGCGACCTCTCCCCCCGCGAAGGCCGGGACACCGCCGAGCACCGCGGTCGTCTGCTGGCTCCACCAGTTCAGCCGCCGCCGGGAGAACTGCGCGCTCGTCTCGTCCTGCGGGGACAGCTCGGTCCTCGTTATCCGCCGGAAGGTGGTCGACGTGACCTTGGCCCGCGCCTGAATGAACGCCCTCGGCGGCACGTCCCGCTGGTTGAGCTCCGGGCCGTCGAGGACGGCACCCCGTGTCATCGAGGCCAGGTAGGCCGCGAGCCGATCCCGGTTGAACCAGGTCAGGACTTCCTGGCGGATCTCGTTCCAGGTTCGCTCGCCGAAGAACGCCCGACCCTGCTGATCGAGCGCCGCCCGGATCCGCTCCATGTGATAGAGGTCGCGGACGGTGTCCGTGTCCCGCAGCCCCGTTCCCGGACCATTGCTCCAGATCCGTGCCGGCGGCACCAGCACGTCGCGAGGCGCGGCCGGCGGGGGCGCGTCGGCGGCGGCCGACGTCGTCGAGCCCACCGGCCCCGGTGCTGTCGACGTCGGCACGGTCGAAGCCGTCGGCGCGGTCAGATCGGTCGGCGCGGTCAGATCGGTCGGCGCGGTCGGCGCGGTCGGCGCGGTCGGATCCGTTGCGGCCCGTCTTGGCGGGGTCGGCGCGGTCGGCGGAGCCGGCACGGTCGAAGGGGTCGGCACGATCGGATCCGTTGCGGCCCGTCTCGGCAGGGTCGCGTGGGGAGCGGGCGTCGTCGGCTTGGCCACCCAGTGGGTCGGCTTGTCCACCCGCTGCGCCTCGTCCGTCTCGATCACCGTGGTGATGCCGAGTTCCGCCGTCGGTTGGGCCGTCCGCACCGAGCCGACGGCCGGCTTGTTGCGCAGGTGGAAGGTCAGTCTGGTGCGGCCGTCGAACTTCTGCCCGTCGGAGTTCTTGGTCTTGTTCGCCACGCCGGACTTCGTCAGCGAGTCCCTCAGCAGGATGGTGTCGCGGCCCGTCTGCCCGGTCCCGGTGCCGGTGATGTCGAAGGCGGTCTTCACCGTGCCGAGGAACTGGCCGCCCGCGGGGAGCTGCAGAGCGTCTGAGGTGATGCGCTGGTCGGAGGTGAAGCGGTAGGTCTCGGTGCCGGAGTTGAACTCCGTCTGGGCCGTCGCCCGCACATGGTCGAGCGCGACCAGTTCCGCGGAGATCTCGAGCGTCTCGTCGACCGACTCCAGCCTCACCGCCAGCGGATCACCGGACATCATTCCCTTCAGGTGCTGGTGGATGCGGTCCAGGTCGACCTCGGCGAGGATCTCCTGCTTCACCCGCTGCCACATCGAGCCGTAGACGAAGGTGCCCGACAGATCGAGGTCGTCGAGGACCCCCTCGATGCCGCGGGTGTCCCGCATGTACCGCAGGCCCTTCGGCATCAGCGGGTGCACGTCCAGCACGACGTCCGTGGACCCGAGGCGGTGATCCCGCTGCACCCGTTGCGGAGCCGTGTAGTGGGTCTCGCGCGGCCGAGGACTGCCGTCGGCGTCGGGGCTGTCGGCGCTCGGCGTCGCAATCCGCGTGCCGATCGCGAACACCTGGCGTTTCGGGGCGATATGTTTCCCGACCTTCACGCGACGGAGATCGATGGTGACGCCGAGATCGGTGGTGCCGTCGTACAGCGTGGCGGGCTCGACCACCTTGGATTTCGCGACCGTCCGCCCGCTGCTCGTCTCGTTGGTCCCGCGGCTGGAGTCCCAGTACCGGCCGAGGACGCCGGTCCATTGGAACTTCGGCGTCGTGGCCCGCACCGGGAGACTGACGTTGGTTCTCCACCGCGACTCGTGAAGATCACCTGCGGTGCCCTGGGACTCCGAACCGCCCTCGAATTCGAACTTCTCCACGTTACGGACGGGCGAGAAGTCCCGGACCAGGGCATCGAGGGTGATGGTGCCCGTCCACCCCCGCTGGTTGATCGTGAGCCGACGCCGATCACCGCGGGACATCCCGGCGATCCGCGCCTTGACCACCGAAGCCTGGACGAAGTTCCGCACATCCGGCTCGATCTCCGCCCAGGCCCCGCCCAGGGGCTCCTTCAGTTGCTGCTCGATCCACCGGTAGGCGTCGTTCTCCCCCGGATACAGCCCGATCACCGTGTCCGAGGCACCCAGCCGGCCATGCCGGGAGACCCTCGTGGGCGGCGGGAAGGTGGAACCGCCCGGCCGGCCGCTGGTCTTCTCCGGCCAGCGCTTCGGCTCGAACTTCGGCGGCGTCGACGTCGGCGGCGTCGGCGGCGGGCCGGAGTCCTTCCCTCCGGCGGCGTCCGACGCCGGCGTCGTCGAGATCGGGCTCGGGCTGTCCGGTCCGTTGCCCTCCCCGAGCCTGCCCGGCGTCGCAGGAGCCGTCGGCGTGCTCGCTGTCGAGGGAGTTGCCGGGCCGGTGACGGCCGGGCGCACAATCGGCTCCAGCCCGAGGTAGTGGTTACCGCTCCGGAGCAGGTGGACGGTGGGGCGGCCGACGGCCGCCTCGTTGAGCCCGAGCTCTTCCTGTCCCGCCTGCAACACGCGAACGTCCAGGTCGGCGACACGGGCGATCGCGCCCGGCACCTCCTCGCCGATCGGGGTGTTCCACAGGTCGCGGTCCTCGATGGCCGACGCCAGTAGGTCGGTGAACGTGGGCAGCCGGCGGTCTCGCAGAAGCGCCGCCCGGACATGGCGGACGACGGGCGCCATGGGCCGGGGTAGCCAGGGCTGAATCATCCGGAACCGAGTGGCAGGGCTTTCCCTCAACCAGTCTCCGAGGTCCGCGCGCAGGGCGCGGAGATGAGGGTCGGTCAGGGCGAACCCCGTGGGATCGGGCGAGGGCTGGCGGCCGACCTCCTGTTCGACGAACTCGATGGGAAGGTCGAGCACCTGGTCCCACGCCTGCGCCCGGTCTTCTCCGGCAGCGGCCCGCCGATCGGCCAGCAGATTCCTGGCCGCCCTGTGTTGCTCCTCCCGAGACCAGACATCGATCTGCCTCTGGGTCGGGACAATCCTCCTCCCGGCATCCTGCAGAATGGCGATGACGGCATCGTCCGTAAGATCGCCGAGCAGCAGCGGCACGATCTCCCGGACGGTGTCCGGATGGGTCTCACCACGGCGGGCGGCCTGGCGCACCTCCTCCCGGTACCGCCGGGCCAGCTCGGCGCGGAAATTCCTGATCGGAACGGAACTCGACAGGCCTGCGGGGGCTCGCGACGTCGACGTCGTGGCGCCAGGCTGAATCTGCTGCTGGGCACTCAGCCTGAGCGCCCAGGGGAAACAGTCCCCGACTTCCCCGGGGACGTTGCGTACCCGGAACGACCGGCCGTCGGGCAGCGTGACCACATCACCGGACCGGCGCACCGTGTTCGCGTTCGCGGACTGAGACGTCACCGGCGTCACCGGCGGCTGCGGCCTCGTCGACGGCGGGGGCAAGGAAGGCCGCGGGGTCAAGGAAGGCTGCGGGGTCGAGGAAGGCTGCCGGGTCGAGGAAGGCTGCCGGGTCGAGGAAAGCTGCGGGGTGGTCGTCCGGGGCTCGAAGGCGAAGTCTCTGACGACGACGCCGTCGGCGATCTCACCCGCACCACTGGCGTTACCAGCGACACCGGCATTACCGGCATTGTCCAGTGCGGCCATCGTCTGCTCGGCCCACCGGTCACCGTCCTGATCCAGCGCGGGAAGGTCCAGGATCAGCGGGCGGCCCGGCGCCGGCCGTGACGGCATCGGCGGAACCGGCAGAGTCGAACCCGACGGAGTCGAACCCGACGGAGTCGGATCATGCGGTTCGAGAGGAGTGCCGAGGCCCAGGTCCACAGCGTTACCCCGGGCGCCGCCGAACATCCGTCCGATCCCCTCGCCTCGCAGGATCGCGGCCACATCGTCGGCGAGTTCCTTCGTCACCCTCCGCTGGTTCGCGTTCTGGGACCGTAGATCACGGTAGACCTGCAGGATCTCGCCGTCGCCGATCTTCCGATCCGCCGGACGGGCCCGTAGGTTCAGACGCACCCAGGACAGCAGATTGTCCTCAGGGCTCAGCGGGTGGAGTGGCCCAGGCGCCGACGGAGTCGCATCGCCGTCCCTCGGCTGCTCGGAGATCGCCAACTGATCGTCCTGGGCGGCGCCAGACGAGGGCGGCTGCCGCGACTGGGGATCCTGCGGCGGAATGGCACCGAGTTGCGGCTGCGGATCAACCCGCACCGCGGAACCGGGCGGCGCCGCCTGGTCGACAAGCGGAGCTGGATCTCCGGACAACGCGGGGTCGACAGGCGGAGCGGGGGCGTAGGCCGGCGGCGGGACGGGGTCTGTCGGCACGGCTGCGGGGGGCAGAGCCGCGGGGGCCGGGTCGGCGTGCTTGAGAAGCTCGAACTCGACCGGGAAACCGAAATGCGCCGACATCAGATCGGCCACGTTCGACATCCACCGCGTCAGCTCATCCGTCGAAGGATTACCCCGAACCTTCTTACTCATATACCGGCCCGACTTGTCGTTGATAACCCAACGACCATCAGACCGCCGACTCAGCTCACCACTCACCCGGGCCGGCACCGTCACCGTCCGACCCGACACCGGATCAAAACCCACCACGATCGTCGGATGTCCGTGCATCATCAGATCATGTTCCAACTGATCCCGCGTCAACTCCGGACTATGCGGAGACATCCAGGCGAACAACTCATCCAGCTCCGCCGCCGAAACAATCGACGTCACCGACTCGCTACCCACGAAAACCTGGCCGTCCGCACCCACCGCAAACTGCCACAACGCCCCCGCAGGACTCCCCTCCAAATGCTTGGGCGAGAAATCCTCCAACCTGCTCCACAACGGGTTGACCCGAAGCCGACCATCCTCGTCAAGCTCCCAGTCCTTCACACCCTTCGGCGCCACCGCAGGAGCAAACTCAAAATCCAGATTACGAACCGGACGCCCATCACCAACCGGCGGAGCAGAATCCGCGGGCGGAGCGGGATCGACCGGTGCCGGTACCTCGGCGGGTGGCGGGGTGGATTCCACGGTCGGGGGGGACTGCCCGTCAGCCTGAGGCTCTGGGTCACGCGGCGCAACCGTGGGAATCACGGCGGGGGTCGCGGCGGTGCTCTCGGTCAGCCATCCCACTATCTGACGGTGCTGCTGGCTCACCTCCGCGGGCGGATTCGACCGACCTCCGCCGGAGCCGAGCCCTGGTGCCGCAGGCGTGGCGCCCGTCGGCTGAGCACCTCGGGTGTGCGTCTGGTAGGTGACCACGTTGGGCGGTACGCCCAACTGCACCAGACGGGTGGCCACGGCGGGCGCGAGCACTCGCCAAGCCGAGTCGGCGCGAAGCTGTCCGCTTCTGAGCGCGCGTCTGTAGCCGACAAGTCTGCCGTTGCCCCCGCCTTCCAGGTGAACGGTCAGCGGTGGAAGCCCGTCGCGAGCCCGCCGCGCGGCGTCGGCGGCAACCTGTTCGGCGAAGCGGTCCAGACTCTCTCGCTGATTCGCGCTCAGATCGGTATTGGTGAACGAGCGGACGCCCTCCGGGACGTCCAGCTCCAGGCGGACGCCGCGCCACTGGTCGGCCTGGGGGGACACTCTCGCAGTAGTGAAATCGGGCCGATCGGCCCACGTTGCGGGATTCGGTTCGGCAGCGTAACCCGGGGCTCCCCCGCGCAGCCGTCCGATTTCCTCGCCTCGCAGCAGCGAGGCCACATCGACGGCGAGGTCCTTCGTCACCCTGGACCGGTTCGCCATCTGGGCCCGCAGATCACGGTAGACCTGCAGGATCTCGCCGTCGCCGATCTCCCGAGTCGCCGGGCGGGCCTGTAGGTTCAGACGTACCCAGTCCAGCAGATCGTGCTCAGCGCCCACGGGGTGGAGCGACACTGGATTTGCCGGCTCCCCCGGCACGCTCTTCTGCCCCGGCGGCACCGGAAGGATCTCGTCGACCGTCCCGAGGTGGGCCACGTCGCCTCCCGCGGTCGAGGCCGGGCCCGCGGTCGAGGCCGGCGGCGGATCGCCGGTGATCGGCGGCACCGGGCTCGTCGAGGCGGCGGATGACTGCGGCGAGTCCGACGACGGTGCGGGAGTGAACGACTGGTCGTCTGCGGCCGGCGAATCCGAGGCCTCGCCAGTCGGCTCGGTGCCGCTCGCATGTGGCAATCCCACGAGGTGCCCGGTAGCGCCGCCGGCGATCGGGGGAGCAAGCGCCGGTGCCGGCGCGTCCGAGGAAGCTCCATCGGAGAAGGAGGACGTCTCCGGGGAGGCGGCAGGCCGGCTGTCCAGCGACGGAGGCGAAGCCGTGTGCTGCGGTCCGGCGGGCGGGTTCGGTCCGACGGCCGGCGGGACCTGCGGGGTCGACAGAGCCGGCGGGGTCGACAGAGCCGGCGGGGTCGACAGAGCGGGAGCGAGGGGCGACGCCGGTGGAGCGGGTGCGGGTGCGGGTGCGGTGATGTTGCTGAGCAAAGGATCGGGCTGGGAGACGGCCCAGCTTCCGAGCGCCGACCCCGACGGTCCCGTGTTGCCGGCCCGCGGTGGAACCGGTCCGGTTTGGATGAGCGGCGAGGCGTCGGCCGTGATCGGACCCCTCAGGTCTGGAGGCGTCAGGGATCCCACGACCGACTCGGGCGCCACCAGCGAGTTCGCGGGTGCTTGGTGGCTCGGCGGGCGGGCGGGCGCCGCCGGAGGAACAACCCCGTCGACGGGGATCACGGGCGAGGTGGCCGAGAGAGGACCGGCCGGCGCCGGCGCCGGTCGCGGCGAAACCTGATCGACCGGCGACAATCTTCCGACGTCCGACGGGCCGTCGACCGGCGTGGTGACCGCATCGGGACCACGGCCTAGACCGGGCGCGGGGTGGGGAGCGGGCCGGATCGAGGTGACGTTCGGACCGGGACCACTGAGATCGACCTGCCGTGTGTCCGGCGCCCGATCGCCGGACGGATGGAGGGCGGGCACCTGTGGCGGCGTGATGAGGTGGTCATGGACCTCGGCCGGTCCGTCGAGCCCCTTCGTGCCCAGATCCGGCCGGAGCGGTTTCGGACTCGGCCCGTTCAGCTCGGGACCGGACAGGTCGGCTACCGACGGCAGATCGGTGTCACTCAGATCGGTGTCACTCAGATCGGTGTCACTCAGATCGGTGTCGGTGGAACCGTCCGAGGCCAGACTGAAGATGGAGTCCGAATCCGAATCCGACCGGTCCGAATCGGAATCATGGATTTCGGGCACGTGCGGCGGCGTGATGAGGTGGTCATGGACCTCGGCCGGTCCGTCGAATCCCTCCGTGCCCAGATCCGGCCGGAACGGTTTCGGACTCGGCCCGTTCAGCTCGGGACCGGACAGGTCGGCTACCGACGGCAGATCGGTGTCACTCAGATCGGTGTCACTCAGATCGGTGTCGGTGGAACCGTCCGAGGCCAGACTGAAGATGGAGTCCGAATCCGAATCCGACCGGTCCGAATCGGAGCCCGAGAACGGGTCCAGGTCGACGTCGTGCAGGCTGGGCGTATACTCTTGGGGACCGTCCAGCGGACCGCCGGGGGGCAGATGCGAATCCGCCCCGTCGGCCGGCCCGGTCGCGCCGGCCGACGGACCGTCACCGCCACGGCTCCCGACGGGGCCGTCACCGCCTCCGTCGTCATCGGGCCCGCCGCTTTGGTCCAGGTTGAGATTCGAGTCCGCCGGTCCCGGGCCGAGGTTGTTGAGATTCAGATTCTTCAGAATAGCGGCGATTTCGGGATCGATGGCAGGTGGTTTTCCGCCACGCATTCCCTTACCGAATAGGCCAGCCAGATGCTCTGCGCTGCCCTCGACGGAGCCGGAGAGCAGATCGTCGACGACGGAGGCGATTCCCCACTGACCATCCACCGCCCCGCTGGCGAAGATTCCGCCGCCGGTCTCCGTCAACCCGGAGACGAGGGTCGCGACGGCCAGACCGGCGAGGGGATTGTCGATGCCCTTGTCGATGCCCATGTTTTTCAGCCACTGATCCACCTTGCCCATGGCTGGTTTCATGCCGGGCAGGGACAAGATGGAGAAGGCGGCGGCGGCGAACCCGTACTCGACCATGTGCCCGATCTCGCCGCCGTCCAGACCGCCTCGCTTGCCGGCCAGGATCTGCCACGCCTGGGCCACGATCGACGAACCGGGCATGAACAACATCTGCATCGCGGTGATCTTCGATGCCGTCTTGGCCGTCTCCAGGGAGAGAATGCGCTGGATGATCGTCCGGGTTTCGGCGATGCGGGCGGCCGCGTCCGCCTCGTCGCCGAACGCGGCCTCGATCGCCGCGATCGCCAGCTGGATCTGCATGAAGATGAACATGACGAAGCCCTGCTTGCGGGTGTAGTCAATCTGCAGGGCCTGGCCGCGCAGCAGCGTGGCCGCCGACTTCAGCAGCATGCCGGCCTGAAGCAGGAGCTTCGGGTCGCTGATGACGAACGGCAGCGTCTGGGCGGTGAACCGCCGCCCGGCCTGACCGTGCACGCCGCTCTGGACCGCGCGGACGATCTGCGTCAACTCCGGCGACAACGTGTTGAGGACTACGTCGCCCTTGCGGTCAAGGTCGTCGGCCAGGGCCCACATCTTGTTCGGATCGGCGCCGGGAAGCCGCATTCCGGTGAAGGCGTAGATGGCCTCGTCCAGGGACTTGGACATCCGTTCACCTCCGCAACCCGGCGCCGATCACGACAACACCCACGAACGGCCGCCGCGGGACAGCGGCCGATACCCGGGCCTCGCAGTGCTGTCAGCCGTGATGGCCGCCCGGGGACTCCCAGCCCGCCTCCTCGGTCGTTTCGCCCTCGGTCGTGTCGCCGATCTGGCGCACGACGGACAGCCGATCGCCCTGCAGGCCGACCGCCTCCCCAAGCGCCCCGTAGATCTTCCCGAAGGCGTCCATCAACTGCTGGAACGACGACTCCGCGTACAGGGACACCTCGTCCTTCGCGCCCTTGGCGAAACTGTTCCGGGCGATGGTGTCGGCCAGCTCGCCACCCAGATCGGTCACCTGCTGGCGGAACGTGCTGAGCATCGGCACCTTCTGCGCGATCTCGTCGCCGTCGTGGCGTATCACCTCGTCGCTCACCGCCAGCGCCCGTCTTCCTCGGGCGGAGCAAGCTCGCGGCCGTCGTCGGGCATGTTCCGGGTGAACATCCCGAGCAGCTCCTCCACGAGTTCCTCCGCCGACCCGGCCTCGGCCAGGCCGCCCACGGGAGACGGCAGTTCCAGCATCAGTTCCTGCATGCCGACCAGGACACGCCGACGGACCTCCTGACGAGCCCGCTCGATCGTCTTCACCAGGAGATCGGCCAGCTCGGCCGGGGCGAGATCCCGGTAGCCGTCACCGCGGAAGGTGAGATCACGAATCTCGCCCTGGCCACCGACGGTGACCGAGAGCAGCTTGTTCTTGTCGCTCGTCCGGTAGCTCGCCTCCGCGCCCTGCCGCCGGATCCGCTCCGTGACCTCCTCGGTGTGCGCCAGCTCGGCCAGCGCGGCTTCCACCTGGCTTTCGTCGAACAGCGCCATCGCGCCTCCTTTCCTGCATCAACGCCCGGCGGTGTCAACGCCCGGCGGTGTCAACGCCCACGGCGGGTGCGGCTGCGATCGGGGGTGGGCGGCACCGGCGTCGGGCCGGCGGGACGGTCGGACTCGGCGTCGGCGGGGCTGTCGCCGCGGCCCACGACAGCCGGTGCGCATTCGGGGTCCGTGCCCCACACCTCCTCGTCCTCCGTGAGCCACGTGTTGCGCTGCCGTTCCTTGGGCTGCTGGCCCTGGCCGCCGCCGAGCCCGCCCATGCCGCCCATCGGCATGAACGGCATCCCGCCGGACATGGGCGACCCCTTGAGACTCATCGACCCGTCGGCGCCCCCCAGACCGCCGGCTCCCGCCAGACCGCCGGCTCCCGCCAGGTCGCCCAGCCCGGTGGTCCCGTCCTGGCCGAGCAGGGAACTGTCGCCCGTCCCGAGTGGCTGTGAATTCGGCAGGGAGACGCCAGCCGTTCCGAAGCCCGCGCCGCCGACTCCGGGAACCGTCCGGGCCATCGGCTGCTGGATGTTCCCGACCTGCACTCCCGAGCCGGCGGCGAGGTCGTACGGGTCGGGAGGGCTCACATCCAGACCGTCGACCGCCGTGGGGAAGTATGTTTTCGGCGTCTCGTTGCCAGCCAGACCGGACGGGTTGAGCAGGCCGTTGTCGCCGAATCCGGCGCCGCCGACGGAGTCCGGGCCGAGCGTCGGCAGCGTGTTCATGCCGGCCCCGGTCGTGGCGTTCGGGCCGAGCAGACCCGCGTGCTGCAGCGTGTTCAGCTCGCTCGGAGTCACCGGCACCGAGTCCAGCAGGCCGTTCTGCTGCAGGTCGGCGAGCTGGGCCGGGCTGAGGTCACCGAGCGAGTCGATGCCGGTCGCGTTGGGGCCGAGCAGGCCGTCCTGACGCAACTGGTTGAGCTGCGCATCCGTGACCGGCACGTTGTCCAACGCGCCGGAGGAGCCGAGTTCGGCCAGTTGCGCCGGGCTCAGATCACCCAGGTCATGCGGCGTGCCGTCGGCTGCTCCGAGCAGACCGGCGTCGCCCAGGGTCTGCAGATTCTGCGGTGTGAGCGGGACATCGTTGAGCAGACCATCCCGCTGCAACTCCTGGAGCTGCTGGGGGCTGAGGTCGCCCAGGGTCTGGGCGCCGGGAGCGGCGAGACCCGCCTGCTCCAGCGCCGCCGACTGCTCCGGGGTCAACGGCACGCCGTCGAGCTGCCCGGCCTGCTGAAGCGTGCTGAGCTGCTGGGGGCTGAGGTCGCCCAGCGTCTTCGGTACGGAGTCGTTGAGGCCGCCGAGGTCCTCCCCGTCGCCGAGTCCGTTGCGCCCGCCGCCGGTGAGGCTGTTCGGGCTGTTCAGCCCGGCGAGCGCCGCCGGGCCGCCGACCAGGCCGGACAGGTCGCCCCCCGGCCCGTTCGGACCGTTACCCAGGTTGTCGTTCAGCCCGTCGTTCAAGCCGTTGCCGACGTTGTCGTTCAGCCCGGTCAGACCATTACCCAGACCGTTCAGACCGTTACCCAGGTTGTCGTTCAACCCGGTCAGACCGTTACCCAGACCGTTCAGACCGTTACCCAGGTTGTCGTTCAACCCGTTCAGTCCGTCACCCAGACCGTCGAAGTTCTTGTTAAGCCCGTTGTTCAGGTCGTTCAGGTCGTTGTTCAGACCGTTGTTCATGTCGTTCAGACCGTTGTTCAGGTCATTCAGGTCACCGTTCAGGCCGTTGTTCAGGTCGTTCAGGCCGTTGTTCAGACCGTTGTTCATGTCGTTCAGGCCGTTGTTCAGGCCGTTGAAGCCGTTGTTCAGGCCGTTGAAGCCGTTGTTCAGACCGTTCAGGCCGTTGTTCAGGTCATTCAGGCCGTTGTTCAGGCTGTTGAAGCCGTTGTTGAGGCCGTTGAAGTACTTGTCGAGATCCTCGGGGTTGAACGGCGGCGGGTCAGTGGTCTCCGGCTTGTCGTGCGGGGTGTGGGTGACCGGCGGCATCGCGGTCATCTTGACCTTGCCGGCCGCGGCGTTGAACTTGTCCATCATGTCCTGGGCCAGACCCACGGACGGCGCGAAGCTGTCCTGCACCTTCTTGGCCCACGCAGCCCGCAGGGCCTGGTCGGCGGCGAACCAGGACGGCTGCCGGAGCACGGCAAAGTCCCCGGTGACGCCACTCCAGTCGGGAAAGCGGATGTACATCTCCCGCCACAGGTCGTACTCGTACTGCCCGAGTTCGCCGCGGATCCGGCCGGTCTCCCACAACCCGTGGGAATGGTTGTAGTTCGGGTCGGTGCCGTAGCTGCTGAACACCGTGGAATCGTCGAACATCTGGACGATCAGCCTGAAGGGGTCCGGCCAGACGCCGGGGGGCCCACCAATCGGAGGCCTCGTCTCCCCCTGACCGTTCTGCCCGTTCCAGTAGGCATTGTCCAGGAAAAGCTGGTTCACGAAGTTCACCGCGCTGGTGACGGCCTCCCCCAGCGGATCGGACCAACTCTTGATCTGGTCGAGGACGCCCTGCACACCGCGCCTGGCTGCATTGACCTGATCCCGGAAGGCCGCGGCCGCCGAGCCGTCGAAATTCTCGACCTTCGTGTCCAGCCGGGAGACGTCATTGTCCAGATCCTCGAAGATGGCCTGGGCCCACTCCCCGACCCGCTGCAGGGCCACATTGACCCCACGCAGCGTGGCCGGATCGAACGGCGTGCGCGGACCGGCGATCTGCGGGATGTCCTTGAACACCGCGGCCCAGGCCGCCCGGACGTCCATCAACGGATTGCTGTCCCCGGTGCCCGCGGGCGTCGGGGAGTTGCGGTTCGCCGACGAGGAGTCGTCCTTCTTCCCGACCCACAGGGTCAACTGCTCCGCGTTACTCATGCTGTCGCTTGACATCCAGCGCCAGAAGGTGATCGCGCCCTGTTTGAACTTGGGCTTCCAGCTTCCCAGGGTGTGGTAGTGCTCCTCCCGCTCCTCGGGAATCAGCCAGGGTGCGCCGCCGGCACCCCCGATGGTGCTCGGCCGCAGGTTGTCGGCGACGCTCTTGCTGGGTGTTCCGTTCGGTTTGGGCGAGTCCCCGTCGCCCGGGCCGGTGGCGAGATTGAGTCCGCCGTCGGCCGCGCCGACGGTATATCCGAGGATGGTCTGGAGGATGTCCTCGATCGGCTGGGCAGCGGCCATTGTCAGCTCCCCTTGCCCTGATCGGTCGGGCCGTCACCCGGCCCCTGGGGCGTCTCCGTGGGGATGAACCCCGAGAACTCCTCTGCCGTCATATCGTTCAGATGCTCGACCGCGTCCGTGTCCTCCAACAGCGACTGCAGGCCCCAGTACAGGTTCGACGCATTGGAGTACACCGTGTCGAACCGGCCGGTGAGGTTCTTGCGCACCTTGTCCAGGTCCTTGGCCAACTTCACGGCCTCGGTGAAGTCCGCGCCCCCCAGGCTCAGGGGAAACTGATCACCCAGGGTCAGGTCGGAGTAGGTCTCACCACTGTCCCACTGGTAGTCGGCCAGCCGGGTGTCCATGTCCTGGAGCAGGTCGCCGTACTCGGTTCGAAGCCGCTGGAGGGTCGGCTCGTCAATCTTGATCGTGAACTCGGTGCCCAATGGTCTCTCCTGTCGTTCGCCTCGGTTTTTGTGTCCTGCCAAGAGAGCAGCGGCCCGACCGGCCCGCGCGACCCGTCCCACCGGTAGTGGTCCGCGCGGGATCCGGCCCGGCCACCGAGCAGGAGAAAGAATCTGGTTACCGACCGCGTACGCGATGAGGAGATACGCGGGTGTCCGGCGTGACGGGCACCGTCAGAGGAGCGAGCCGAAGACGCTCGCGCCCTTCCTGTCACCCAGCACGTACTGGTTGTGAATCTCCTCGAGCTTCTGTCGGCCCACCGCGAGGGACAGCTCCATGTCCTGCTGGCCCTTGTTCCACTGCTGCTGGGCCAGCGTGTAGTTCTCCGGCGCGGAACCCGCGTTGGCCTGGATGAAGAGCTGCACCTTGGACATGAGATCGGCGAGCGACTCCTCGAGCTTCTTGGTAACGAAGGTGAGTTCGTCCGCGGTGTCGAGGGCACCGTTCGGGCTGAACTGGTAGGTGGCCATGTCTCCTCGTTTCCCCGGATTCCGAAGTCCGGCTCACGGTTGGGTCGGCGATCGGCCGGCTGCGCCTCAGGTGAGTCCCTGGGCCCAGCTTGAGCCGATCATCAGGGCGTCGTCCTCGGTGCTGGTCGTGGTCTTCGCGTAGCTGACCATCGATTCGTTCAGCAGGTTCAGCGCCTGCCGAACCTCGTTGAAGCCGTTCTGCCAGCCGGAGATGGCGTCGCGGTACTTGTTGGCCGCGACGCCACCCCACGTCGAGAAGAGCATGGAGCTGGCGCCGTCGATCGTCTGCTGGATGTTGTTGCACTCGTCCTGGCAGTTGTCGAAAGCCTTGATCATGTTGATGGTGGTGGCTTCATCGGCGACGAGAGACTGATCTGGCATGGACGTGCCCTCCGGGTGTCGGACTGAACATCATTGATCCTGGTGGTCATCGGAGCCGTGATCGTCAGGGCCGTGGTCCTCGGTCGTCACCCCCGTCCCGGCGTCGTCAGCGGCGGTCCCGAGGGCAGGAGCGCCAACAACTTCCAGGGCGCGGCGACGGCCTGCTCCGGCGCGTAGCCGAGCGCCTTGATCGCGTCCCCGGTCACCGGGTAGGCCATGCCGCTACCGTCGACCAGGACACCCGGCTGCTTGTTCACGTCCGCCGCCCGGCTGCCCCGCGGCAGCACCCTGGGTACGACCAGGGCGCCACCACCCGCGGCGACACCGATGGCGGTGTCGCCGGACGTCCGCCGGCCCGCGGCCGCACGCACCGTCGAGACCACGACGTCGAACGTGGAGCCGGCCGGGTCCGGCGAGGACTCGACGCAGACCGACTCGCCCGCGGACGGCAGCCGGATCGGCGGCGGCGTCGCCGGCAGCGCGCTCTGCGGCGCCGCCATCACGGCGCGCGCGGCGGTGGCGAGGTCCCCCGGGGTGATCGGCTGCTCCGGTGCGTCGCCCGCCTCGCCTCGGGCCAGGGCGAACTGGGTCGGGCTCAGCGCGGTCAGCCCGGACCCCAGCAGGATGTAGTGGGCGACCGATCCGGTCGCCGTCGTCACCGCGAACAGCTCGCCCCGCCGGGTGGCCTGACCCCCGATCGGCGGTCCGGGCGCCCCGGCGTCCGGCACGGCGACCGGGGCCAGATCCGGCCCGGGCGGCACCAGGTCCAGCCACGTCCGGGGAACGGCGGTGGGGATGATCGCGCCGAAGCCCAGCACGTCCGCGGCCCAGGGCCGGGCCAGCAGCAACCGCTGCCCGTGCCAGAGCAGGTACTGCTGCCCGTCGGCGGAGACCAGCAGTCCCGCGTCGGGGCCGAGGCGGGGCTTCGCCGGGGCAACGCCGACGTCGAGAACCATGGCCGGCCCGGCGTCAGGGCCGTCCTCGCCGGCGGCACCGGCGGCACCGGCGGCACCGGCGGTGCCGGGCCGGGTGCACAGCCGCCACACGCCCTTGTTGAGGCGGCTGGGGTCGGGCAGCGTGTCCGGCGCGTTCGTGAGGCCGAGGGGGGCGCCGCGCGGCACTCCGGTCAGCCTGGTGCGCGGCACCACCACCGGTGAGACGGTCCTGCCCGTCAGCAGCCGGGCCGAGGCGATGTTGCGCACCGGCCGCAACGCGCCGTCGACCAGCAGGAACCGGCTTCCGCTCGACTTGTCCACGATCAGGGCGCCGGGTTTGCGCCAGGCCGTCGACCCCCGCGCGGAGATCAGCGCCCAGACCGCGACCACCGCCAGCAGCAGGATCGCCGCCACACCCCCGGTGATCAGGCCGCGCAGGTCCCGGCGGGTCGGCGACTCGAGGATGTCCGGTTCGGCCCGCACGAGCGCCCCGGTCAGCCGGAACACCAGGTAGTTGTGCGCGTTGACCTGGTCTCGTCGGGAGCGCATCTCAGCCGACCGCCGAACGGATGAACCCGACTCCGCCCAGGATCCCGACCACCAGCGGGACCGAGACCGCCAGCGCGACGCCGTGACTCACGTCGCCGAGCCGTCCCCAGATCGGCGTCAGCCGGCGGCGGGGAAGCGTGTACGTGCAGGCCGCGGCGATGACCGCCAGCAGCAGAGCCAGCACCATCGGCAGCGCCGCGCCGCCCCCGAGCACTCCCGACCGGACGGGCAGCGACAGGACGGCGGCGGCCAGGCCCGCGCCGGCGGGCAGTCCCAACGCCAGGCGGTGCCAGGTACTCGTCATCGGACGGGCCGCGAGCACCTGCGCGAACCCGACGAGGAGGGCGACCGTCGCCGGCAGCCAGCCGGGCGCGAGCGCCAGCCGGAGCACCGCGGCGGTGGACACGACCCCGCCGGCCGCGTGCAGGGCGGTCATGTAACGGTCGGCCCGGGCGGTGCGGGCCAGCAGTTGCGCCCCCGGTTCAGGGTCGATGTCGTCCTGCAGGTCCTCCGGTTCGACCGGCAGCGGCGGCAGCGTGAGCCCGGCGAGCTTGAACGAGGCCATCGGCACCGCGGGGCGGGCCGCCACGCAGAGCAGCGACATCACCGCCGCCGTCTGGGTCCAGTCCAGCCCGGCGGCGGAACTCAGCTCGCTGGCCACGGCGGCGGCGAGCGCCACGGCCGTGACCGCGAGGCCGACCGGCAGCAGGGTGTCGCGCACGGACGCCACGACCAGCACCAGCAGGCTCGCGAGCACGGCGACTCCCGCGCCGGCCAGCAGCATCTCGGGCAGGTGGGCGCCCGCGCCCGCGCCGGCGCCGGCATGGGCATCGGCGACCTGGAGAACCACCGCCTCCACGGCGAAGGCCACCACCGCACCGCCGAGCAGCGCGGTCACCGCACGGTCCCGCTGCCCCCGGCCCGACACGACCATGGCGACGAACAGCAGCATCGCGACGGCGCCCACCGTCACGGGCCGGCCGAACACGTCGCCGCCGGCGCCGTGGGCGCCGCGGGCGCCCGCAGCCGGGGTGGGGACGTGCGGACCGGCCAGCACCGGCACCGCGAGCGCCACCAGCAACCACATCACCAGCGCCAACGCCGACACCGTGTGGGTGGTCCGCGGCCGCCACAGGCCCGAGCGCGCGCTGATTCCGGTGGAGACGCCGTCGATCAGGTCGTCGAAGTCCAGCGGCGGTATCTGGTCCGAACGCGGGCGGACGTGGACGGTGTCGCCGTCGAGCAGCTCGTGCTCGGCGACGCTGAGGTCCTCGTCCAGCGGGGGCGAGCCGAGCCGCTGCACCACCCAGCCGCTGTGTTCCAGCCCGCGATCGGCGAGATCGGGGCCGAGACTGCGCAGCAACGCCGGCATCAGGTCGGTCAGGGGCACGTGCGTGGGCACGGACAGATCGACCCGGCTGGTGGGCCCGATGACGAGAAGTCGGCAGACCTCCGCCGCGCTGCTCTGTGCCATGTCTGCGGCACGCCGGTGTCCGCCGCACGGGTTCATTGCTGTGATCCAGGACACATCCGTCCGCCGGTTCAACCCGACGGTGCGGCGGGGGCGTGTAGCGGGCATGGCCACGGTCGCCTTCCGCCGCCCCGCTCGCCGGACCGGTCCGGAGATGCCGCACGGCGAGATCACGCTGCAGGAGCCGCCCAGCGTCCCCGAAGTTCAGGCCGCGGGCATGCGGGTGCTGGTGATGATCCTCCCGATGGCCCTGATGTCGGGCGGCATGATGTACTTCTACATCGGCCGCTCGGCGTCCGGCCCCATGGGCCTGACGATGATGGCCGTGATGGGCGTCGGCATGGCCTCCATGGGTCTCGGCCAGGTCCTCACCCAGTCCGGCGACCGCAAACACAAGGTGGGCGGCGAGCGCCGTGACTACCTGCGCTACCTCTCCCGCACCCGCCGGCAGGTCCGCGGCTACGCGGAGAAGCAGCGCTCCGCCCTCGCCTGGCGCCACCCGGACCCGGAGTCGCTGTGGTCGCTCGCCATGACCAGCCGGCTGTGGGAACGCCGCCCGACACACCCGGACTTCGGCGAGGTGCGGGTGGGGACCGGAGCGCAGCGCCTCGCCGTGCGGATCACCCCGTTGCAGACCAGCCCGGTGGAGGACCTGGAGCCGGTGTCGGCGAAGGCGCTGCGGCGGTTCACCCGCGCGTACACGACGGTCCCCGGCCAGCCGGTCGCCCTGTTCATCCGCGGCTTCGCCCGGATCCAGGTCGACGGCGACCGCGAGGTGGCGCTGGGCATGGTGCGGGCACTGCTCGCCCACATGGCCACCTTCCACGCCCCGGACGAGGTGCGGATCGCCGTCTGCACCTCGGCGCAGCGGCGCGAGGAGTGGAACTGGGTCAAGTGGCTGCCGCACGCCCAGCACCCCACCGACCGGGACGCGGCCGGCCCGGTGCGGCTGTTCGGGGAGTCCCTGGACGACGTCGAGCGGTTGCTGGGGCAGAGCTTCGGGGAGCGGGCCCGGTTCGAGACCGGTGCGGCGCCGTCGCGAACCGAACCGTTCGTCGTCGTGGTCAGCGACGGCGGCCGGATCTCACCTGGGACCCGGTTCCTCGTCTCCGGCTACCGCAACGCCGTCCTCGTCGACTTCGAGCCCAACGGCAGCGGCGGCAACGCCCGGCACCTGCTGCACCTCGACGTCGCCGCCGACACCATGGACATCGTCGAGGTCGACCGGGTCGGGCGGGAGGTCCGGACCCGCCTGGCCACCCCGGACGTGCTGTCCGGGGTCCGGGTGGCGATGCTGGCCCGGCTGATGGCCCGGCACAGCGCCGGCGAGAGCGCCGAGCAGGCCCCCGACGGGCTGAGCGCCAACCTCGACCTACCGGACCTGCTCGGTCTCGGCGATCTGGAGCGGTTCGATCCGAGGACCGTCTGGCCGACCCGGCACGGGTCCGAGCGGCTACGGGTGCCCATCGGCGTCGCCGCCGACGGCTCGCCCATCGAGCTGGACATCAAGGAGTCCGCCGAGGACGGCATGGGGCCCCACGGGATGCTGATCGGCGCGACCGGCTCGGGCAAGAGCGAGCTGCTGCGCACCCTCGTGCTGGCACTGGCGGCGACGCACTCGTCGGAGACGCTGAACTTCGTGCTGGTCGACTTCAAGGGCGGCGCGACCTTCGCCGGCCTGGACCGGCTGCCGCACGTGTCCGCGACCATCACCAACCTCGCCGACGAGGCCGCGCTGGTGGACCGGATGCGCGACGCGCTGCGCGGCGAGCTGGTCCGCCGCCAGGAGCTGCTGCGCCGCGCCGGCAACTTCAGCTCGGTGCGGGACTACGAGCAGGCCCGCGCGCAGGGCGCGCCGCTGGCCCCGCTGCCCACCCTGTTCGTCATCGTGGACGAGTTCAGCGAGCTGATCGCCGCGCACACCGATTTCATCGAGCTGTTCGTGATGATCGGCCGGCTCGGCCGGTCGCTCGCCGTCCACCTGCTGCTGGCCTCCCAGCGTCTGGACGACGGCCGCATCCACCAGCTCGAGGGCCACCTGTCGTACCGGGTGAGCCTGCGGACCTTCTCGGCGATGGAGTCCCGATCCGTCATCGGCGTCCCCGACGCCTACGAGCTGCCCGCCGCGCCCGGCAACGGCTACCTGCGCTCCGACGTCGCGACGATCACCCGGTTCAAGGCGGCCTACGTCTCCGGGCCGTACCGGCTGCGCTCGACCCGCGTCGACCAGGACGTCATCGAGAGCCAGGTCGTGCCGTACGGCACCGAACACGTCCCGGTCGTCATCCGCGAGGCCGACGCCCCCGCCGACGCCGACGAGGCCGACAACGGCGACGCCACCGCCAGCACCGTGCTGGAGGTGCTGGTCGACCGGCTGGTCGACCAGGGGCCGCCGGCGCACCGCGTCTGGTTGCCGCCGCTGGAGCAGCCGCCCACCCTGGACCAGGTCCTGCCGCCGCTGCTGCCCGACCCGGAGCACGGGCTGCGGCCCGTCGACGCCGGCGCGGACGGGCTGCTGACGGTGCCGGTCGGAATGATCGACAAGCCGTTCGAGCAGGTCCGGGACCTGCTGACGGTCGACTTCGGCGGCGTCGGCGGCCATCTCGGTATCGCCGGCGGGCCGCAGAGCGGCAAGAGCACCCTGCTGCGATCCGTGATCGCCGGCCTCGCCCTGACCCACTCGCCGCGGCAGGTGCAGTTCTTCTGCCTGGACTTCGGCGGCGGCTCGCTGGCGAGCATCGCGGACCTGCCGCACGTGGGCGGGGTCACCGGCCGGCACGACCCCGACCGGGTGAGCCGGACCGTCGCCGAGATGGTCGCGCTGCTTGGCGACCGGGAGCGGCGCTTCGCCGAACTCGAGGTGTCCGGCATGCCCGCCTACCGCGCGCTGGTCGCGGCGGGACGGGTCCCGGCGGAGGAGTTCGGCGACCTGTTCCTCGTGGTCGACGGGTGGGCCACCCTGCGCCAGGAGTTCGAGGCGGCGGAGGCGGACGCCCGCGAGGTCGCCTCCCGGGGGCTGAACTACGGCCTGCACATCCTGCTCACGGCCGGCCGGTGGTCGGAGATCTACCACACGATGCGGGACAAGATCGGGTCCCGGTTGGAGCTGCGGCTCGGCGACCCGGTGGAGTCCGGCATCGACCTGCGCGCGGCCGCCGCGGTGCCGAGACTGCCCGGACGCGGGCTGACCGACACCAAGCTGCACTTCATCGCGGCCCTGCCGAGAATCGACGGCGCCGGCTCGGTCGACGACCTGGCGCACGGCACCCGCCATCTGGTCTCCGCGGTGGTGGACGGCTGGCCCGGCCCCAAGGCGCGGGGAGTGCGCACGCTGCCCGCCGTCCTGCCGGTGGAGCAGTTGCCGCCCCCCGACGGCGCACTGCGGGTCGCCCTCGGCGTCGACGAGAGCCGGTTGGAACCCGTCTTTCACGACTTCCGCCAGCTTCCGCACCTCACCCTGCTCGGGGACGACGAGAGCGGCAAGACCAACCTGCTGCGGCTGGTCGCGCGGGCGATCACCAGCCGGTTCACCCCGGCGCAGGCGCGGATCATGGCGGTCGACTACCGCCGGCGGCTGTTCGACGACATCCCCGACGCCTACCGGCTGGGCTACTCGGTGTCGCCGGACAGCACCAAGGCGACGGCCCGCGACGCCGTCGCCGGCCTCACCCCGCGGATGCCCGGCCCGGACGTCTCACC
This sequence comes from Frankia alni ACN14a, assembly GCF_000058485.1. Lineage (NCBI taxonomy): Bacteria > Bacillati > Actinomycetota > Actinomycetes > Frankiales > Frankiaceae > Frankia > Frankia alni. The sequence goes on along the minus strand of NC_008278.1, from coordinate 3,198,200 downwards.
GGAGCAGCTTCGGCGACGCGACTGGTGGTCCGGGCCGCTGCTGTTCGTGCTCATCGACGACTACGACCTGCTGACCGGCTCGGACAACCCGCTGACCGCGTTCGTGCCGCTGCTGCCGCAGGGCGGCGACATCGGCCTGCACGTCGTCGCCGGCCGGGCCGCGGCCGGACTGATGCGCATGGCGATGGACCCGCTGCTGCGCCGGCTGCAGGAACTCAACACCCCCGACCTTGCGCTGTCCTGCCCGCGCAGCGAGGGGCCGCTGCTCGGCGGGGTCAAACCACGGGTCCTGCCGCCCGGGCGGGCGCTGCTGTGCACCCGGCGGGGCAGCCGGCTGATCCAGACCGGCTTCGTCGCCGAGACCAGCGCCGCCGGCAGTGCGGCCGGATCGCCCCCGCGATGATCCGTCGCGGATCGGCCATCAGCGACGGCCAGGCGATCGGCCGCGGGTCGGCTCGGTGCCGTTGGCGGGGGCGGGGGCGAGATCGGGGTCGGTGACGGTGACAGGGACGGGGTCGGTGACGGTGACGGGGTCGGTGACGGGGACGGGGACGCTGCGGGATTCGAGGGCGGTGAGGACGGCGACCATGTCGGCGGCGGCGCCGCCCTGCACCAGGGTCTCGGAATAGAGCGCCTCGCAGACGTCCGTCAGGGGTGAGGCGATGCCGCCGACCCGGGCCGCCTGCGTGATCAACTCGATGATCCCCAGCACGTCGGGGACGCCCGCCTGCACGGTGAAGTCGCGCTCGACGAGCTTCGGCAGCTTCACCCGGGAGACGTCGCTGGCCATCGGGCCCGCGGCCAGCACCCGGCCGAGCACGCCGAGGTCGACGTCGTTGCGCCGGGCGAAGTGCACCGCCTCCGCGAGGCCGGTCACCAGCGTGACCAGGAACAGGTTGACGGCGAGCTTCGTCGACATCGCCCGCGGAACGGGCCCGCAGTCCACGAGGTCATGGCACATCGGGGCGAGCAGCGGTCGCACGTCGGCGATGTCGGCCGGGTCGCCGGCGAGCATGCCCACGAGCCGGCCGGCCTCGGCGGGCCCGCGCGACCCGGACACCGGCGCCTCGACGAAGCGACCGCCCACGGCGCGGACGTCGGCGGCGAGGGCCCGCGAGTAGGCGGGCGAGGTCGTTCCCATCTGGACGAGCGTGCGGTCCCGCAGCCGGGCCGGGAAGGTCGGGCCGGCGCGGTCGAGCACCGCGTCGATCGCCTCGGGGCCGGCGAGCATCACGATCACGGTGTGGCAGCGCGCGAACACCTCGGCGGCGTCGACGGTGGTCCCGGCCCCGACCGCCGCCAGCGGCCCGGTGCGCTCGGGCGTGCGGTTCCACACCAGCAGCGGCCAGCCCGACGCGGCGAGGTTCACCGCCATCGGCTGACCCATCGTGCCGAGCCCGAGGAAACCGACCGGCGCCGTGCCCTCGCCGACGGGCGCCCTGCCCTCGCCGACGGGCTCCGTCACGAGCGCGGGTTCCGGATCGCCCGCGGACGCCGGGCCGGCCGTCGTGGCTGTCGAGGACATCGCGTCACCCTCCCCGCTTCGACCGGACCGGGACAGAGCCAGTATCGAGGCCGGACCAGGATCTGGCCTGGTAAGCGAGAGACTGTGTTCCGCGGCCGGCGGGAATCCCGCCGCGTCCGTCAGACTTTTCTGCCGACCGCGCCGTAGTTGCTGACCTCAAGGTCACTCAGTCCCGCCGCGGTGCCGTCGGGGCGCCAGCGGTGAACGACCTGCACCCCCGGCTCGACCAGCTCCAGACCGTCGAAGAAGCGCCCGACCTGCTCGCGGGTGCGCGGCTGCAGGGGGATGCCGCGGCTGCGGTAGGTCTCGGCGACCTGTTCCCATCCCGGGTCCTCGTCGGCGGTGACGTGGGACAGCGCGAGGTAGCTACCGGTGGGAAGCGCGTCGACGAGGCGGCGGACGATGCCGTAGGGGTCGTCGGAGTCGGGCACGAAGTGGAACAGGGCGATGAGCGACAGCGCGACCGGTTTCGTCACGTCGAGGGTGTCGCGCAGCTCCGCCGAGCCCAGGATGCTCTCGACGTCGCGGACGTCGACGTCGAGGTAGGCCGTGGCGCCCTGGGAGGTGCCGGTGAGCAGCGCGCGGGCGTGGGTCAGGACGATCGGGTCGTTGTCCGCATACACCACACGCGCGTCGGGGGCGACGCCCTGGGCGATCTCGTGCAGGTTCGGCGAGGTGGGGATGCCGGTGCCGATGTCGAGGAACTGCCGGATCCCGACCTCGCCGGCGAGGTAGCGGACCGTCCGGGCCAGGAACGCCCGGTTCTCCCGGGCGACGACCCGCAGGTTCGGGAACGCGGCGAGCGACTGCTCGGCCGCCTCCCGGTCGGCGGGGAAGTTGTCCTTCCCGCCGAGGAAGTAGTCGTACATCCGCGCCGAGTGCGGCTGGTCGGTCTTGAGATCCACCGGGTTGCGCTCCTCGACGAGACTCTGCCACCACCGCCCACCCGCCAGGTCCCGCTCGTCCGCATCCGTCATCGCGGCAGCCCCCTCGCATCGTCGGCGGATTCCTCCGGATCACCCTAACTGTCCGGTCTCTCACGCTCCGACGCGGGCCACCGGGGAATCCGGTGACCGACGGGCTAGCCTGGCTGCGGGCGCAGCACCCGGCCCGTCCCGGCCCACTCGGATTGGATCACGGCGCATGCAGCATGTGTCACTGGCTGGACTGGACGTCTCCCGCCTCGGTCTCGGCGCGATGGGGATGTCGGCGTACTACGCCGGCGCCGGTGGGGACGACGCCGAGTCGATCCGGACGATCCACCGGGCGCTGGACCTCGGCGTCACCTTCCTCGACACCGCGGAGATCTACGGTCCGTACCGCAACGAGGAGCTGGTCGGCCGGGCGATCGCCGGGCGGCGCGACGAGGTGGTGCTGGCCACCAAGTTCGGGCTGATCTCGCACCGCGACGGCGACCGGCCCGGTCTGGACAGCTCGCCGGCGAGCCTGCGGACCGCGCTCGACGGGTCCCTGCGCCGCCTCGGGGTGGAGCACGTCGACCTCTACTACCAGCACCGGGTGGACCCGGACACGCCGATCGAGGACACCGTCGGCACCCTCGGTGAGCTGGTCGCCGCGGGCAAGATCCGCCACATCGGCCTGTCCGAGGCGGGCGTCGAGACGATCCGGCGGGCCCACGCGACCCACCCGATCACAGCCCTGCAGACCGAGTACTCGTTGTGGTCGCGGGAGCCGGAGGCCGAGATCCTGCCGCTGCTGCGCGAACTCGGCATCGGTTTCGTCCCCTACTCCCCGCTCGGCCGCGGATTCCTGACCGGCCAGATCCGCTCGGCGGACCAGCTCGAGGCCGGCGACTTCCGCGGCGGCAACCCCCGCTTCGCCGCCGAGGCGCTGGCGCAGAACCTGCGGATCGTCGCCGAGGTGGAGGCCGTCGCCGGCGAGGCCGAGGCGACCCCGGCGCAGGTGGCCTTGGCGTGGCTGCTCGCTCAGGGCGACGATCTCGCGCCGATCCCGGGCACGAAGCGGGTCAGCCGGCTGGAGGAGAACGCGGCCGCGGACGCGCTCGTTCTCACCCCCGACCAGCTCGCCCGGCTCGACGCGATCGAACCGCCCGCCGGCGACCGCTACGCCGACATGTCCACCATCGACCGCTGACCATTCCGGTCGCGGGTCGTCATCGGGTCCTCATCGGGTCGTCATCGGGTGGGGCCGAGCCGGTGGGCCAGCCGGTCGCGTAGCGCGGTGAGGTCGGCGATGCGTTCCTCCAGGGCGTCCAGCCGTCGGACGGCCACCGCGAGCGCATCGGCGCAGGCGGGTCTGGGCTGGAACCGCTCCGGCAGCGGCTGGTCGAGCAGCGCAAGCAGGGACCGGAGGTCGTCGACGGTGAACCCGCTGGCGAGCAGGTGCCGGATGGTGCCGACGGTGGTGACGGCGCCGTCGTCGTACACGCGATAGCCCGCGCCGGTGCGACTCGGCCGCAGCAGGCCCTGCTCCTCGTAGTACCGCAGGGCGCGCGGGGTGGTGCCGGTCGCGCGCGCCAGCTCACCGATCTGCATCCACGTACCTCACTCCGCATCCACGACACGCCGCACCCACGACACGCCGCATCCACGACACGCCGCACCCACGACGGCTTGCCCATGTACGCATCGCGGACTCACACGGCCGCGTCGGCGGACGGGTCACCACGGTGGCGGTGGGGATCGCCAGGATGATTGTGCTCCTCGCGTCGCCGAGAGCGAGCTCCCTCCCCGAAGCGCCCCCGGCCCCCGACGACCGAGCCGGCAACCGAACGCGATGCCCACACGCCTCTCAGCTGGCACCCGACGAACGCCGGCCGACCGCGGGGGCAGTACCCCCCGTCGTGCATCGTTCGCCTACGGCTCGGTCACTCGGTGATCGATGAAACGAAGGTAGATGCGGTCAGGCGGTTCGACCGGGTGGTGGGTGGGTTCCCGTGTCGTCTCCGCCCACAGCGTACGAACAGGTGTTCGACATCCGGTGGATGTTGTTCTACCGTTACCCCATGGATCTCAACGACTTCGGGGACGGCCCTGACCCGCCGACCCGCCTCGCCACAATCTCCCGCCAGCTCGACGGGCTCCTCACCGCCCAGGCCTGGCAGCTGTCCGACACGGAGCTGGACGGGCTGCTCGAGGGGGTCTGCCGGCTGACCAGCCGCGTCGCCGCCGTCCGAGGGCTGCTGTTCGTCGAGGCCCAGAACCGCGGATTCGCCGTGCGCCACGGCGCCACCGACCTCACCGGCTGGCTCCGCGACCGGCTACGCCTGACCACCCGCGACGCCCGCCGCCAGGTCACCCTCGCCCACGACACCACCACCGTCCACACCGCCACCGGCACCGCGTTGGCCGACGGAACGATCACCGTCGAACAGGCGATGGTCATCAGCGACGCGCTACGCACCCTGCCCACCGCCACCACCCCCGACCAGCAGACCGCCGCCGAACAGGCCCTCCTACGCTTCGCCGACCAGTTCGACCCCCACCACCTGATCAAACTCGCCGCCCGCCTCCGCGAAACACTCACCACCACCGACACCTCCCCCGGCGGCGACGACCCCCACACCGACAGCCACACCGGCGAACACACCAACCCCAGCACCCGCACCACCGGCAGCGGCAGCGGCAGCGGCAGCGGCAGCGGCAGCGGCAGCGGCAGCGGCAGCGGCAGCGGCAGCGGCAGCGGCAGCGGCAGCGGCAGCGGCGGTGATGATGCCGGCAACGACGGCAGGAAAAAGCCGAGCCCGGACCCGGCGGACATCCGCCGGTTGACCCTGACCGACACCCCGACCGGCACCACCCTGATCAGCGGGGAACTCGATGCCGAAGGCGCCGCCCTGCTGCGCACCGCGTTGGACAGCCTCGCCGCCCCCCAACCCGCCGCCGACGGCACTCCCGACCGGCGCAGCCCCACCCGCCGCCGCGCCGACGCCCTCATCGACCTGGTCACCCGCGCGTTGGGTGCCGCGACCGTCCCCGAAAACGGCGGGGTACGCCCACATCTGACCGTCACCATCGACTGGAACACCCTGCTCGCCAGCGGTGCCAGCCCCGCCCTGACCAGCTGGGGACTTCCGCTGCCCCACAGCACCCTCGCCCGGCTCAGCTGCGACGCGGAGATCAGCCGGATCATCCTGGATCCCGACGGTGTCCCCCTCGACGTCGGACGATCCACCCGGGTCAAGCCGTTTTGACCCACTATCTCTGACCTGGGCGGATCCCTCCAGGAATGATCACGGACTGACGTCGACCTCCCGGAGCTCCCCGTGCACTGACTTCATGAGATACACCGAACTTTGTGATCGGTGTCACGTCTGCTACCGGTTGGCGCTTTCCAGGTCTGGTCGCGTTCGTCGGGGTCGCCGACTGTGTCTCACGTTGGTCCGTCTGGGCGACTGGGCTGCCCTAGCTGTGTGAGGTGCTGCGTTGCGTCGTCAACCCGCAGGTGTGTGCGGGTGGCCGCTGGGGTAGATGAGTCCCCGTCGGGGATCATGTGAGGGAGTGGGCGTGAGCTTGCTGGCCAGTCTGTTGCGAGACTTCGACAAAGATGATCGGGATTATCTGCTTGGTGTGATTGCCGCGAACGTTGCTGCGGATCGTGAGGCGGCCCTGGCCGGTGGGGCTCCGCGGCGTCAGGTGGACGTCGGCACCCGCTTCCGTGCCCGCCGATCGGCGCTCGGGCTGACGTCCCAGGCAGGGTCAGCGGCTGCTGATCGGCCCGTCACGTCTCGTGCGGTCGGCCCACGAGACGGCGGGGTCAGCGCGGGGCTAGACGTACCAGGTCAAGATAGAAGTCATCGATCGACTGCACTGCGTGTATGAACTCATCGAAGGTCTGCGGCTTACACACGTATGCGTTCGCGTGGAGCTGGTAGCTGGCGCGGACGTCTTCGGGAGCTTGTGATGTTGTCAGCATCACGACCGGGATCGTGCACAGGTCCGGGTCTTTCTTGATTGCTGCGAGGGTCTCCCGCCCGTCCATCCGGGGCATGTTGAGATCCAGAATGATCAGGTCCGGCCTGGGTTGGGCGGAGTCACGGAGGTAGGCGAGGGCTTCGAGTCCATCGCCGACGGGGTGGACGCGGGGTGCTTGCCCGCGGGACGCGAACGCTTCCTCGACCAACAGGACGTCTCCGGGATCGTCTTCGGCGAGCAAGACCTCGAACGAGCGACTCCCGAGCGTAGCGGCCATGGCTGCGTCCCATCGTGTGTTAATTGCCCCGCGGGGGCACAAATCATGCCATATCGGGTGCGGCCTCGGGGGTGGATGGCTTACGGCATCATAACTGTAGGTTACGTTCCCGTAGCTATCTGAGCTTTCGCCGGGATCGTTGGGACCTCGCCCTGCGGGACGCCTATCAACTGGAGCCGCGGTGCGGTGGGCGGAGGTCGGTTCGTGCTCCGCGTCCTGGGCGGCTGGCTAGCCATGCCGTGATGGTGCTGGTCCGCCAGCGTGGGCGGTCGGGTACCGATGCGTCGTCCGGCTCGGGTAGGCGTCCCTGGGCGCGGTAGCTGCGCAAGGTCGACGGTTGGATGCCGGCCATCTCGGCTATGCCGGCATAACCGATCAGCGGGTCGTCAACCACCAGGGAATACTAACGTTCACCCCAACTTTGCAGCGCAACGCGCTATTGTTGTGGGTGTTGGCGGTGTCGGGCGAGTGGGCCAACACGCACCCGACACCTAGATCACCACCTGAGTAGACAGAGGTGACCTGTGTCTAGTATTCCGTCGTCCGGTCGTGGCTGGCGTAACCCCTATGAAGGTCGGCCGTTCGTGACCCTGGTGCACTCGGGAGATGGTCTGTTCGACCTGACGATGACGTCGGGGGCTTCGCTGCGGGACCTCGTCGACGTGACGGCGACCCTTCCGCCGGTCCTCTTCGTGGATCATTGGCGGGCGAGTCTGGGGGACTCGGCGGTGGTCCTGCGGTTCCGGGCTCTGCCGGACCTCGGTCCGCTCCTCGGTGGCTTCTGATGGCGGGGTGGGTGCCGTGTGAAGTCCAGCCGGGCGCGGGGGTTTGGAACTCCTATCAGGAGTCGCTGTACCTCCTGCTGGCTGCCGCTCCGGCGGGACCGTCCGGGGCGCGGCTTCTGCGGTGTCTGCTGCGCTGCGACCCTCGGTCGGTCGTCGTCTTGGCAGACATGATCCGTAAGGCGCGTAGCGGGCGCTGACTGTGGCTCGGGCGGCCGGTGACCTCGATGGGGTTACCGGCCGTTCGGCGTATCTGCGCTGGTTAAACAACGTAAAGGAATCTTGCGATGGTGTAGGTACAGGGATGAAGACGGCCCGGACGGTGCGCCAACACCAACCCGGGCCTGAGTCCCACCACCTGATACAGACAGGGGCAGGACCTATGATTAGCATGCCACACGATCCGGTACGGGAAAGCGCGGAACGGGTTGACGGGTTCCTTGCGGCGGCGCGGGAGGCGCTGGTGAAAGCAGCGGTGGAGCTGGAAGACGGTCCGCTCGCGACCCCCACCACTGATCTTTTCACCCGATCGATTGCCGCTACACTGCGTAGCCTTTCCGGACTGGTCGGGATCGCGGGCGCCACGGAACAGGTCGACGTACTGGATGCGCTGGCGTACGGGATGCACGTCGCTCTGGAGGGCGTGCGTGAGGTAGCTCCGCACGTGCGGGCGTTGACCTTCGTCCGGGATGACGTCGACGCTGCCGAGCGTGCCGCGCAACGGGCGGTGTGCGCTGAGGTGTGCGCGGCGCGGGGCTGGTCGGTCGGGCCGGTGATCTATCAGGGGAGAGACGGGCTCCGGGGCTGGTGGACCGCGCTCCGGCTGGTACACGCGGGCTGTGACGTCGTCGTCGTCGACTCGCTTGACCGGCTGGGGTCGACGGAAGACGCGCGGATGTCGGTCCTGGCGCTCCTGGTCCGCCGCAACCTTCGCATCGTGGCGGCACGCGACGGTGTCGACACCGGTGATCCGGTCGGGCGGGCGCTGGTGGAATCCCTGATCGCCTGACGTAAAGCAAGGGTGAGTGAGCCCGGGTCCGGGGGTCGACAACGACACCGGGCCCGGGTTTTGATCTTCATATAGTTCGGGCTGAGCTGATCTCCTCCGTCGGTCGGGCGGCGTAGCCCTACCCCGGGTTCTCTCGTCCGTGCAAGGGCGCCAACGGCGCGGGCGAGCCTGCTGGGTGCTGTGCGTCCCTTGCGCGGGCGGGAGGTTCCGGGGTAGCCCTCGGGGGTCCGGGCGGCGGAGGCGATCAGCGGACGTGCCGCGCCTTCCCCCTCCTCCAGAGAGAGGGCCGGGGTTTGGGGCAGAGCCCCAACGAGACGAAGCGGGCCGGTTGTCGCTGGCGTCCTGGTGCTCATGGTCGGACCGGCGTGGGGCGTGACGCTCCGACGGGGCCGACGGGCCGACACACCCGCGGGGCCGACGCTCCGGTGGGGTGGGCCGCCCCCTGGGCGGCCCGGGGCCCCGCCGCGGGCGGCGAGTCCCGCGGGCGTGGCGCGCACGGCGGGCACGGCGTGTGCGGCAGGTCACACGCGCGCCGCAGGCGCGCCTTGAAACCCGTACAGAAAATTCGCGAGACCTCATGCTGTGATCTTGATTCCAGACCGTGGGCGGCTCTCCGTCTACGCCCGGTCTCGTACCGCGTCGACGGTAACCCCGCCACCGGCGGGAACGGGAGGGGAACAGCCGGATCTGTTACCAGCCCGGCGCTGGGGTCAGACCGCGGCGACCCGGCGGCCAAGCTCCTGCACCAGCGGCTCCGTCGTATACGGCCGGAGACGGAGCAGCAGGTCGGCCGCGCCGTGCGTTACGGTGGCGTTCGGCGCCTCGGCGATCGTGTCCAGGGCGGCGATACCCGCCGACGCAGCCGCGTCGGGTGCGGGCCGGTCGCCATCGAGATGCCCGCGGCCGATCGCGAGGTGTGCGAGGGCCTGACCTTGGCAGGCGCACGAACAACCGGTGGCCTGTATGCCATGCGTGATCGCGACCTTGCCACGGCCGGGAGCCCACGAGGCGGGGAGCGCAATGTATAGCTGTTCTTCGACGTCGTCCCAGGGCAGCGCCGCGTCTGGGCTGTCGGCAGCCCGCCGGGATGCCAGCATCACGGCGACCGCTTCCTCTGCGCGATAGTGATCACCGCTGACTGCGGCCGCTTCGGCGCCGTAGCCGGCAAGCCGCGCACGATCCGGCGGCGCCGCTTCTAGGAGGCCGCGGGCGGCGATGTCAGCAGCGGCCCCGGGCGTGCCGACGTCGAGAGCCATCCAGGACTGGAGGCCCGCGACTCGGGCGCGGAAGGCGCGGGCGTCCGCCAGACTCCCGTGGGGCTCTTCCACGGCGGCGGCGGCGTGCTGCTCGGCGATCCCCGCGAACGCACGGGCGAGGTCCGTCCGGCCGCCGAACTGGCTGACGCCGGCAAGTCCGGCGGCGAGCCTGCCAGCGAGCAGATTGAGACGGGTCACATGTTTTGCCTCTACTGCGCTCCTGAGCAGCCTGTTGGCTGATTTCCATGCCTCGCGCGCGGGGGGGAACAGGACGGCCGGGTCGGTGCTACACCGGTCCCGCTCAAGCGTTTTGAGCGCCTCTTCGACCTGCGCGAGATCGGCGACTGGTGGGCGTCCCACGCGAAATGCGTTGTCGACCTCGCCGATGTCGCCGAGCACGCCGGCAACGGCCATTCCTCCGATGAGCTGCCTGCGATCCGTCGCTCTCACCTCCCCTGTCCGGTCCACTGTCCGCCCCGGCAGTGGGGGTAGTCCACTCATCCCGGGAAATGCGCGGGCGGCCACCCGGGCGAGCTGGATCTCTTCGTCTTCGCGCTTGGCTTGGACCCAGGCGGCGAACACGCTCCCACCTGCGCGGAGACCTCGATCGAGTGCGATGATCGTCGACTCGGATGGGATAGCCCACACCCGGCCGCCAGGCTGACGCCCTTGGGCCGCGGCCCCGAACGCCTGGCGGGTCACGCCGGTCCTCCGCTCCATGTCCGACCAGTTCGCGTTCCGGCGCGCTTTCAGGTCGGCGATGTGGGCAACGAGCTGGTCGAGCGCGGGTCTCGGCTCCGGCCCTGGTCCAGTGTGCACGGCGGCTCCCCTCCACCCGGCCACGCTACGTGTCTGTATTTGCATTGCATGTGTGTGCCTGCATTGCGGGCTGTCTCTGACCTGGTGCGGAGTGTGTCATATCCCTACCGGCGGATGTGCCGGCCGACACCAACACGGGGAGGCACCGTTCTGCAACCGGAGATGTCCCACGAGGTGCCGGCTACCGCCGAGGGTGGCCGCCCCGACCGGGCCCCAGCAGATCCGCCCCTCGGAACAGGCGTTGAGCTGCGCCGGTCGTCGGTGGCGGTCACGCACACCACCGGGAGGGGACCGGAACCCGACCCTGCCCCCTCCCGGTGGCTGCCGTCCCGCCGGCCGGGGATCACCTGGCCCCGGCCGGCGACGGTCGTGACGGACGGCGAGGTCGTGACCTACGGCGTGCTGATCCTCACCCCGGACGGGCAGCCGCTCCGGGTGCTCACCGGGTGGCCGACGGTCCGGGATGCCGACCAGTTCGCCCGCGACCGGACCGGCGACTACCGGGTGGTGCCCCTGGAGCAGGTGCACCGCCCTTGAGTCCGCCACCAGCACCCCCCGAGCTGGCGGCACCCCACTGCCCTACCCGCGGCCCGCGGCCCTCCCGCGTGCGGGCCCAACGGCGTGCCCGCCGCTGCCGCCCGCCGCGGGTAGGGCAGCCACCCAATCCACATCTGGAGACGATCATGAACAGTTTGCTGTATGCCAGTGCGTTCGGGCTCGCCCCGGTCGGGGAGTTGTTCGCCCGGGAGCTGCACGCCGCGGGCCCGCTGCGGCTCCGCCCGGATCAGGTCACGGAGCTGGCCGAGACCTGCACCCGCTACACCGAGGAGTCGGACCGCATCCTGATGCAGATGGCGGCGCTCGCCGCATCGGCGTCCCACATCCTGGACGACGCGGACCTGCCGACCGAGGCCGAGGCTGCCGAAGTCGAGGCGCTGCTCGTGGAGAGGTCCCGGCTCCTCCTGGAGTGGGAGCGGACCTACGTGGCCCGACGTCTGGCAGGGCTCCGCGGACTCGACCGCGACCAGGTTGCCGAGGCCGCGACGCTGACCAGCGACCGGATGGCTGCGCTGATCCACGCCCAGCAGGGCGCCCCGATGGATGCCCTGGTGGCCGCCGGCCACTGACCCCCTGATCGCCTGCCCGCCCGCGCCGCGCCTGCAAACGCAGCGGGCGGGCAGGCCCCACCCCGAGGGGAGAGGCTATGATCCGCGCCGCGCCTGCGTGCGCCCCCGCGTGCCGGTTCGTCCGCGCCGACGGCGACGTTGTCGTCTCCTACCGGTACGCCGGCACCGTGCACGCGCTACTCCTGCCGGGCCCGGTGTGGACGGCGCTGGTGGATGAGGCCCGCCGTGACCGCCTCGCCCGGCTCGGGGAGACCTGGCAGCGGTGGGAGAGCGCCCTGGCAGTGGGCTGCCTGCGGCTGCATGAGGGTCACGTCGAGCTCATCCACGGACACGTCCGCGCCCGTCACGTTCGCCTACCCGCATCGGTTTGGGAGCAGATCGTTGCGGCGATGCGCTCCCACGCGCTCGATCATCTGTCCCCCATCACGACGACACCAGGATCATGATGACCAGCGTCCCCGCCCGGCCGGGCCTCGACCTCGACCTCGACCAGCCGCACTCGGCCCGCATGTATGACTACCTGCTCGGCGGGAAGGACAACTTCCCCGCTGACCGGGAGGCCGCCGGACAGGCCCTGTCGGTCTTCCCGAACCTGCGCACCGGCGCCCGCGCAAACCGGGCGTTCATGACCCGGGCGACCCGGTATCTGGCCGGCGAGGTTGGGATCCGCCAGTTCCTCGACGTCGGCACGGGCATCCCAACGTCCCCGAACCTGCACGAGATCGCCCAGGCCATCGCGCCGGAATCGCGCGTGGTCTACACCGACAACGACCCGATCGTGCTCGCGCACGCCCGCGCCCTGCTGACCAGCAGCCCGCAGGGACACACCGCCTACCTCGACGCCGACGTCCGCGACACCGACCGCATCCTCACGTCGCCCGAACTGCGCGACACCCTGGACCTCGACCGACCGGTGGCGCTGTCCCTGATCGCGGTCCTGCACTTCCTCGGCGACGAGGAGGCGGGCGCGACCGTGGCCAGCCTCATCGAGGCGCTGCCGTCGGGTAGCTACCTCGCGCTGTCGCACGCCACCGGCGAGTTCGACGACGACGCCGAACGCGCGGCGCTGTCCTACCGGACCCAGGGCATCCTCATGCTGCTGCGTCGCCACGACGAGGTCGCCCGGTTCTTCGACGGACTGGACCTGGTCGACCCGGGCGTTGCTCTGGTCCACCGCTGGCGGCCCGCCTCCGACGTGCCGGCCGACCTGACCGATGCGCAGGTCAGCGTCTACGGCGGTATCGCACGCAAACCTTGACCCGTGATTGGGAACGATGAGCATCGATCTGCACACCCACTCCACCGCGTCGGACGGCCTGATTCATCCCGAGGCCCTCATGCGGCTCGCCGTCGAGATGGCTCTGCTGGTCATCGCATTGACGGATCACGACACCTACAGGGGCATTGACGCCGCTGCCTCCGCGCTCCCGCCTGGGCTCACCCTGATTCCGGGGGTGGAGATCTCCTGTCAGACCCAGGTCGGAGAGGAGGAGCCGACGCTGCACCTTCTCGGCCTCCTGACGGACAGGGAATTCCGGCCGCTGGCCGACACGATGGTCCACACCGTGCAGAGCCGTGATAATCGGGCGCAAAAGATGGTCGAGAAGCTGGCCGAGGACGGCTACCGGATCACCTGGCCACAGGTCCAAGCACTGGCCGGCAACGCGACGGTCGGCAAACCGCACGTCGCGCGGGCACTGCTGAACGCCGGGGTCCTGGACAACGTCCGGGAGGCGTTCACCCCTCGCTGGTTCGGTCCCGGCGGCCCGTACCGGCTACGGAAAGAGCAGCCCGACGTCCTGACCGCGATCGAACTGGTACGTGACGCCGGAGGCGTGCCCATCCTCGCGCACCCCTTCGGGGAGGCGCGGGGAGCCGGGCTCACCGGCGAGCATCTGGAGCAGATGGCCCGCGCCGGCCTCGCCGGACTGGAAGTCGATCACCCGGAGCACGACGGCGCCGCCCGCCGGGAGCTCCGCGGCATCGCCGCCGACCTCGGGTTGATCGTGACCGGGTCGAGCGACTTCCACGGCAGCAGCAAGCCCCAGGGCCTCGCCGCCGAGACGACGAGCCGCGAGCAGTACGAACGGATCCTGGCCATCGCGACGGGCGCCAAGCCGATCGTCGCCTGAGATGATCCCGCGGGAAAGACAGATGCATCGACCCATGACTTGCGAGACCTGCCCGGGAGATTGCGATTTCGTCAGGCTCTCCCCAGAGGCACAGGAGGCGGTGCTGAACGAGGAGGATGAGGAGGATGAGGAGGAGCCACCATCATTTACCGGTGATGCCCGGGTTAATCCGGATTTGGCGATGTGGTGGCGGCCTAGTACAGCGCCGCCCGGCGCCCCCGCGATCGAGTTCGCGATCAATTCCGGTGGGCTGGCGTTCCGCCACTCTCAAGATCGCGCGACGGTGGTGCAGGCCGACTGGCCGGCGGTGCGTTCCCTTCTCGCCGACATCCTGACGATCCACCCTGATCTGATCAGCAGAACCTCCGGGCGTCCGTTTCCCTCGGGGATCGACCCGGACCGACCCGACCTGACCTGACGGAATCGGAGGAGCCGCCATGCCCCCCACCGCCACCCTCACCCGGACCGATCTTCTCTGGCTGGTGCTCACCGGCCGCTGCCAGCTCGCATGCGGCCACTGCTACGCCGAATCCGGCCCGACCGGGACGCACGGCACCATGACCAACGCCGACTGGCAGCGGGTGATCGACGATGCCGCGGCCAGCGGGGTCCGCAGGCTGAAGTTCATCGGCGGCGAGCCGACCCTGCACCCGGCGCTGCCCGACCTGGTCGGCCACGCGCTGACGGTCGGCGTCGAGGTCGAGATTTTCACGAACCTGGTGCACGTCCCGGACCGGCTGTGGCCGGTGTTCACCCGGCCGGGGGTAAGCCTGGCGACCAGCTACTACACCACCGACGCCACCGAGCATGACGGGATCACCGGCCGCAGGGGTTCGCACGCCCGGACCCGGCGGAACATCGTCGCCGCACTACGGCGGGGTATCCCGCTGCGTGTCGCCATCACCGGCGAGGGCGATTCCGCCGACCGCGCGCATGCCGAGCTGCTCGCCCTCGGGGTGCCGACCATCACCCGCGACCGGGTGCGTGCCGTCGGCCGGGCGGCCCCCGCGGGAGCCGTCCCCGACCCCGGGGAGCTGTGCGGTCGATGCGGGCACGGCCGCGCGGCAGTCCAGCCTGACGGCACGCTCACGCCGTGCATCATGAGCAGCGGGCTCGACGGCGGCAACGTCAAGAGGGCCCCCTTGGCGGAGCTCCTGGCCGGTCAGCGGTGGCGGGACGCGGTGAGCTCGGTGCCCCGGACCCGGACGGCCGTGGACGGGTGCACGCCGGACGACAGCAACGACTGTGGCCCCTCCGGCGAAACGGCGTGCCAGCCGGACTACGACTCATGACATCGGACCCCTGGGCGACCCACGCCCGCGCGCTAGCGAACAGGGTCAGCCATCCCGGTTCCCGCTGGTACCCGGCGATCGCCGGCACCCCGCGGCACGAGTTCGTGCCCGCCTGGTGGGTGCAGAGCCGCGGCGAGTGGGTTCTGCGCAGCGGGCCGCTCGCGGATGCCTACGCCGATCGGTCGCTCGTCACTCGCGTCGGCACGCTCCACGCCGACCACGCGGCCAAGGGCGATCATCCCCGTGGGCGGTCAACATCGTCGTCGACCCTGCCGGGCCTGGTCCTACGCATGTACCAGCATGCCCAGCTCGGCCGGGGCCTGCACATCGCCGACATCGGCACCGGGTCCGGGTACGGCGCCGCGCTGCTCGCCCTCCGGTACGGCAATGATCATGTCACCACCATGGACGTCGACCCCTATCTCGTCGACGTCGCCGCGCAGCGCCTTGCCGCCCTCGATCTGCACCCCACCGTCCTGGAGGTGGACGCCACCGGCCCGCTGCCGGGCGAGTACGACCGGATCGTCTCCATGGTCTCGGTCCGGTCGATCCCCCCGAGTTGGCTGACCGCGCTGCGTCCCGGCGGCCGGCTCGTCACCACCATCACCGGCACCTGGATGATCCTCACCGTGACGCGGACCCCGAATGGGGTCGTGGGCCAGGTCGAACGGGACTGGGCCGGTTTCATGGGCGCCCGCAGCGGCCCCGACTACCCCCCGTCGGCCGTCGATTTCGGCCTGCTCGCTGTGGTCGACGGCGAGCATGTTGGAACCGGTCGATACCCGGTGATCGACGTCGCGGAGATGCCGGAGCTCGGCACGATGTATGCGCTGGCGGTCCCCGACGTGCAACATCGCTACCGTCGCGCCCGCGACGGACAGCAGACTGCGATCATGACCCACCCGGATGGGTCATGGGCACGGGCCACCGCGTACGGCACCGAGGCCCCATCAGTGCACCAAGGCGGGCCCCGCCGGCTGTGGGACATGCTCGACGACGTGCGTGACGACTGGGCCCGGCGGGGATGGACCCCGTGGCTCGGCGCCCGCGCGACGGTCGACGACGACGGCACGATCCGACTCACCTCCGGAGCCTGGAGAGCCACCATCGCCGCCTCGGCGCCCTGACCGCGGCTGGCCATCCCCCTGTTCCTCTCGTCATCCGGCCGGCGGCGTTCCCGCGGCGATCCCGTGCACGCCGGCCGGATGACGAGGGCTACCCTGCGCCGGGCGTCTTGATGTGGTGTGGGTACGCGGGCAGGGTGCGTTTTCGTGGTCTGGTGGGAGGGCTGATGCCTCGGGCGTGTTCGTGAACAGTGGCGCTCTGGTCTCTGCCACGCGTATCGGCGGCGAGATGCAGGGTGGATCGGGACGTTGCCGGCGCGGTGGTCAGTCGGGTGTTGGAAACTGCTGACGGGTTTGGCAGCGACTTGCAGAACACCGGAGGGTCTGGCCGGTATCTCGATGGCTGGTGATGCGGGGCCGACTATCGGAACCGCGGTCATCGGTTGCCCTCATCGCAGGCTGGAAAGCTCTCCGTGGACATGGTCTGTTGCTTCGGCGCGGTGCGTGTGGTCGGTGTAGCTGTCGACGGCGGCGGTGTGGTTCGACATCTCGCGTCGTTGTTTCGTTCACGAGGGAGTGGAAGGTTCTCCGACTGATGGTGAGGTGACGCTGAGAGTTGGGGGGCAGGGGGGCTGATAGGGAGTATGAGGGAGGTATCGGGTCCATTCGGCGGGGGTGAGCTGGCCGTTCGCGGTGGTGCAGGCGCGCCGGTAGAGGCTGGTGGGGTTGAGGTCCCAGAGTCGTGCGGTGCTGTCGTCGCCTGCGGTGAGGATGTGGCTGCTGTCGGGGGTGAAGGTGACGTCGCGGATGGCGGCGGTGTGTGTGTTGAGGGTGGCGAGTGGGTGTGGGTTGTGGGGGTCGGTGAGGGTCCACAGGTGCAGAGCGCCGGTGGCGTCGGTGGTGGCAAGGAGGGTGCCGGCCTGGTTGAAGGCGGCGGCGGTGGCAGCGTCGGTGAGCCCGGTGAGGTCGGTGAGGCTGCCGGTTCGTCGTGTGGTGAGGGTGGTGAGGGGTTCGGGGGTGGTGGGGTGGCTGATGTTCCAGAGGCTGATGGTGCCGTCGACGCCCGCGGTGGCGAGGGTGTGTCCGTCGGGGCTGACGGCGAGGTTGGTGGGGTTGCTGGTGGGGGTGATGCGGGCGAGGGGCTGGGGGGTGTGGGGGTTGGTGAGGTCCCAGAGGCGGGCGGTGCCGTCGGTGCTGGCGGTCGCGATGATGTTGCTGTTCGGGATGGGTTGGGCGGTGGCGGCGTCGTCGTGGGCGTGGACGGTGGCGAGGGTGGTGAGGTGGGCGGGGTCGGTGATGTCAAGGGTGAACAGGTCCCCGGTGCTGGTGGTGAGGGTGAGGGTGCTGGTGGGGGTGAAGATGGCGGCGATGGGATGGCCAGCGTTTTGGAGGGTGTAGGTGCCGGCGGGGGTCGGGTTGGCTCGGTCGTGGGTGTTCCAGAGGTGGAGGGTGTTGTCCTTGCTGGTGGTGGCGGCGAGGGTGGCGGGTGGGTTGAGGCTGATGGCGGTGACGGCGGCGGTGTGGGGCAAGGTGGCGAGGATGGTGGGGTGGTCGCTGGGGGTGGTGAGGTCCCAGAGGCGGGCGGTCTGGTCTGTGCTGCTGGTGGCGAGCGTCCGTCCGTCGGCGGTGATGACGGCGGTGGTGATGGGTCCGGCGTGTCCGGCTGTGCTGAGTGGTGGTAGCCGTCCGGCGGTGGTGGAGAGCAGGGTGTTGGCGCTGGTGGCGGGGTTGAGGTGCCAGGCGGCGACGGCAAGTCGTTCGGCGAGGGCCGGGTCGGTGTCCTGCGCGGTGGCTGCGGTGGCGAGGGTGCGGGCGGCGGTGGCGTGCTGGGCGGCGGTGAGGGTGTGTTTTCCGGTGTGGTGCTCGGCGTCCAGGGCGAAGGCGGTGGCGAGGATGGTGACGGCGGCGGCGACGGAGCCGGCGATGAGGGTGCGGCGTCGGCGGGGTGGTGGCGTGCTGGCGGGGGCGTGCGGGTTCGGGGGTGTGGGCGGTCGGGCGCGGAGGTTCGGGGGGTTGAGGGGTCGGGTGAGGTCGGGTACCCATCGGTGGCTGGTGGCGTCGTGGCTGGGGTGGGGCTGGGGGATCGTGGTGGAGACGGGTCCGGTGAGCTGGCGGTAAAGGTGTTCGGCGGTTGGCCGGTTCTCCGGCTGTTTGGCCATGGCGGCGGTGACGGCGCTGCGTAGGGGTTCGGGGAGTCGGTGGAGGTGGGCGGGGTGTTCGTGGCGGATGCGATGTGGGAGGAGCGCGGCGGGTTCGCTCGGGAACGGTGGGGTGCGGGTGGCGGCGTAGAGGACGACTCCACCCCAGGCGAAGACGTCCATGGCTGGGCTGGGTGGGGCTGCGTCGAATGCCTCGGGCGCCATGAATTCGGGCGTGCCGATCTGTTCGACGGTGAGCATGGTCATGTCGCGGGCGGTGGCGATCCCGAAGTCGATGACGCGTGCCCCGGTCGGGGAGAGGATGACGTTGCTGGGTTTGAGGTCGCGGTGGACGACGCCGGCGCCGTGGATGACGGCGAGGGCGGTGGCGATGTTGACGGCGACCTGTTCGAGTTCGGCGCCTTTGAGCGGGGTGGTGCGCACGGCTCTGCTGAGGGTGGGGCCGGGGACGTAGTCGGTGACGAGGTAGGGGGGGTTGCCGTCGGGGTCGGCGTCGCGGACGGCGGCGGTGCAGAACCGGGCACGCGGCGTGCGGCGGTGACTTCGCGGCGGAAGCGGTCGCGGAACATCGGGTTGCCGGTGACCTCGGGGCGGATGACTTTCACGGCCACCGGGTCGCCGGTGGGGTCGCTGGCGAGGTAGACCATGCCCATCCCGCCGAATCCGAGGCGGCCGCGCAGCGTGTAGACGCCGATGTGGGTGGGGTCGTCGACGCGCAACGGTTCGGGGCTGGTCACGGCCGTTCGGCGGGGGGTTCGCGGCGGGGCGGTGTCGGGGCGGCCGGTGTGGTGGCGGGGCGGGGTCGGTAGCTGGTGGCCGGTGGCGGCGGGGGCAGGACGGCGGGGTCACGGTACCGGTAGGGGTCGGTGGCGGTGCGTCCCTCCCGGCGGCGGAGCTGCTGGTCCAGTTCCATCGCCAGCGCGAGAGACATTGGTTCGAGCTCGCTGCGGGTGAACCAGTCGGCGGAGATGCCGTGCTGCTGGGCGGCGGCTTCCTTGCGCGCGGTGATCCCCCTGTCCCGGCCGGGTGGAGCGGACACCAGGCCCAGCATGATGGCGGCGGCGTCGGCGCGGGGGCTGGTGAGCGCGTCTACCGCGGTGACGATCATCCGGTGGGCGGTGCGGGCCCGCTGGTGCTCACTGGCCTGTCCGTCGGCGGGGACCAGCAGGTCGAGCAACGGTCGAACTTCGGCATTCGACGCGAGGTCGGCGGCGTGCGGGATGCCGCGCTTGTAGGCAGCGGCAAGGCAGGCACGTAGCGCCTCTGTGCGATCACCTTCGATGGTCATCGGCGGGTGGGTCCTTCCTGGTCGTCCCTGACCCGCGGCTCCGGTTCCACTGCGGGTCTGGTCCGGTGTGGCTGCGCCGGGTGTGCTCCGGGTCGGGTCCGTGTGGAGTCCGGTTCTGCTCCGCATCCACATGGTCACCCGTGATCGGGTGGTGACACTGTGCCGGCTAAGGCCGGTTGGGTGACGGTTGAGGCGCCCGGTCCGCGTGTACTCCGTGCCCGGTCCGTGACTGCGCTGTGCGGGGTGCTCCGTGTGCAGTCCGGGGCTGGTCCGGTTCGGCGTGCCGTGTACACCGCTTTCAATGCCGGGTAATTCCGCGGAATAACCGGCTGTGGAACCTTCTCGACAGGCGGCGGGCGGGGCAGAGTGGGTGGCGCCGGAACGTTTCCGCTTCCCGGCCTTCCCGTTTCCACCCGCTTTGTTCTGGGGGTCTGCCGTGCCTCGATACTACGTGCGCCGGTCGTATGGTTTCACGTTCTGGGTGTTCCTGTTCTGGGCGCTCTACCTGGGCCTGTTCTTCCTGTCGTCGGCGGGGACCTGGGCGGCGGTCATCGCGGTCGGGCTGATCGTCGCTGCGGTGTTCTGGATCGTCGCGAAGGTGACCCGTGGCTGAGGGCACCCCGAACCATCACACGAGCATGGTGGCGGTCCTTGCGCTGGGCGCGTGGATGGCGGCGCTGTTCTCGCTGGGGTTCGGCATCACGGTCGGCGTCGCGCTGCTCGACCGAACCCCTACTTCTCCGCCGATGGTGTCGTGTCCGTCGGCCGACTATCACCCGACAATTTTCGGATCCGTGCGCCCGTGCGGTTCTCACGGTTAAGGAGCAACTGTTATGCGTGTGATTCCGGTGAACGAGACGTTGTTGACGAACGTGGTGGCCGTGTCGGCGGCGGCCCCGGACGTGGACCTGGACGGTAAGCCGAAAGCGAACCGGGACGGCCTGCCGGTGCACGTGGTGCAGGTCGCGGTGACCTACAACGGCGACGCGTCCCTGCTGAAGGTGAAGGTGGCCGGTGAGGCGCCGAAGGTGAGCGTCGGCACCCCGGTGACGCTGGTCGGCCTGACTGGCACGCAGTGGGCGATGACGGACCGCCATGGCATCTCGTGGAGCGCGCGGGAGATCCGGCCTGTGTCGGCGCCGGCCGCGGTGGGACCGCCGGCCGGTAAGAACTAGACCCCTTTTCCCGCAGGTCCGGGGGGGTGGTGGTGCCGTGACCTCGCACCACCACCCCCCCTTTTTTGTCGTCGGGTGAGGTCGGGAAGGGGGTGCGGTCAGGATGGCCGTGCTCAAGATTCGTCGGGGACGGCTGCGGCCGGACCAGTACCGGCTTGCGTTGCGTCCCTCGGTGGTGGAGCTGCTGGTCCGTCATGTCGGTCGGCATGTGTGGGGTTGGCGGCGTGAGGCGTTGACGCTGGTCGCGGTCATGCTGGTGTACCGGCGGTGCCTCCTGCTGATGGGGCCGGCGGGCGGTCGGTGGTTGTTCCTCGCGTTGCTGGTCGTCGTCGCGGTGGTGCCGGTGACCCGGCGGGCGGCGTTGGGTTGGCTGCTTGGTGGGCGGCTTCGACGGCGGTGGGCGGCGGCGTGCCGGGCGTGCCGGCTGGAGACCCCCGGCCGGATCGTGGGGCGCACTCCGCGTGTCCGCCGGGCGCGGCGCGGTGCGGCCGGCTGGTACATCCGGATCACTCTCACGGCCGGTCAGTCCGTCGATGACCTGCATCAGGTGGCGGGCCGGTTGACCTCGACGCTGAAACTGCGGGAACTGCGTATCTCCCCTGATCTGGACCGCGCCGATCGGGTCGGGCTGGTACTGGTCCGCCGGGAAGTCCTCGGCCGTCCGGTCCGCGCGGACCTGCTGCCGCCGGGTGATCCCGGGGACCTGGACCGGCTGCCGGTCGGCGCGCGGGAAGACGGCACGGCGTGGCTGTTGCCGCTGCGCGGCTCGCATGTCCTCGTTGCCGGGGCGACCGGTGCCGGTAAGGGCTCGGTGTTGTGGTCGATCGTGCGGGCGTTGGCCCCGGCGATCCGCGCGGGCCTGGTCGAGGTGTGGGCCTGCGATCCGAAAGGCGGTATGGAACTCGGTTTCGGGGAGCCGTTGTTCGAGCGGTTCGCGGTCGACGTCGACAGCATCAACGATCTTCTTGCCGACGCTGTGCGGACCATGAACCGGCGTACGGGGCGGCTACGCGGGGTGTCCCGGCTGCATACGCCTTCGCCCGGCGATCCCCTCGTTGTGGTGTTGGTCGACGAAATCGCTTCGCTGACGGCCTATGTGGCTGATGCGGAGCGTAAAAAGCAGATCGGCGCGAACCTGTCGTTGCTGCTGAGTCAGGGGCGGGCGGCTGGGGTGGTGGTCGTCGGCGCGGTGCAGGACCCGAGGAAAGAGGTGCTGCCGCTGCGGGACCTGTTCCCGGTGCGGGTCGCGCTGCGCATGACTGAAAAGGGGCAGGCGGACATGGTGCTGGGCGGCGGGGCCCACGACCGCGGGGCGGTGTGTGAACGGATTCCCCGTAGCCTTCCCGGCGTCGGCTATGTCCTGGTCGATGGCGACCCGACCCCGGTGCGGGTGCGGGCGGGGTGGTTGACCGACGACGACATTCGAGCCATGGCCACCCAGCAGCGGCAACCGGCCACCCCACCCCCGCCACCCCCGCCACCCCCGCCACCCCCGTCGCGCCCGGGTCCTCCGCCAGCGCCACGGGCCCCCGGCTGGACTCCCGACCTGCCGTGCGCTGCGGGCCCGACCACCCCACCCGTCCGGCCCCCCGCGTCTCGTCCCCGGCCGGCGGCGACCGAAGGGTATGGGGACGGGGATGGGCCGACTATCCCGCTGCGCGGCTGGGTGTTGCCTCCGCCTCCGGCGCCGCGACTGATTCCGCCGCCTGCGCTCGATGACGGGAGTCCGGCTGCTGAGGCGGCCTGGCGCGCATGGGAAGCCCAGCTCCGCCGCCGCTGACACGGCGTTACCTGCCGGGATCGCCCCGGCCCCGCTGCCTCCGTTCGCCCCCGGTCGTACCTCGTGGGACACCGGGGCGCTGAACCCTGCCCCCGCGAGGTACTTACAGTGACAGTCGAACTACCGTCTGACGATCGACGGGTGGCGGGTGGCTGCTCGTCGCCTATCCGGCTCAAGGGCCATACCGACCATGTGGATCGGGCGTCGGGTGAGGTGCGCCGGGCGTTCTCCTCGGCGGGGCAGCCGGGCCGTGTGGCGCATGTGCGGTGTAACAACCGGCGGGAGTCGGTATGTCCGGCGTGTTCGCAGACGTACAAGCGGGACGCGCGGCGGCTGGTGCTGGCCGGGTTGACGGGCGGTGACGGCCTACCCGCCCATGTCGTGGACCATCCGGCGCTGTTCGTGACGTTGACCGCGCCGAGCTTTGGGCCGGTGCATTCCCGGCGGAGCAAGGGCAAGAACGGGCAGGCGCGGGCGTGCCGGCCCCGGCGGGGAACCTGTCCGCATGGTCGGCCGGCGGGCTGCCACGCCCGGCACGGCGACGGTGACCGCCAGCTCGGTACACCGCTGTGCGCGGACTGCTTCGACTATGCCGGGGCGGTGGTGTGGAACGCCATGCTGCCGATGTTGTGGAAGGTCACGCGTGACCGGCTCGAAAGCGGCCTGGCGGCGGCGTCGGGCCGGTCGGTCGCGGCGCTGCGCCGCGAACTGCGGGTGACGTTCGTGAAGGCGGCGGAGATGCAGGCCCGCGGGCTGGTGCACCTGCACGTGGTCATCCGCGTGGACGGGCGCGGTGCAACCGCGGAGGACATCGTTGCTCCACCTGGCTGGGCCACCGGCGCCCTGGTCGCGGACTGCCTGCGTGACGTCACGGCCAGCGTCACCGTCGACGCACCGGACCCGGCAGACCCGGCCGGTGTGGTCCCGGTCCGTTGGGGTGCGCAGATGGATGTGCGGGCGCTCGCAATCGACGGGCCCGACACCTCCGGCAAGATCGCGAACTACTTGGCAAAGTACCTGACGAAAAGTGTGACCGGCTCCGGGCTGCTGGATCGGCCGGTACGTAGCCTCGTGCACCTCGCCGGGCTCGTTCTCGATCCGCATGCGCGGCGGATGGTCGAAACCTGCTGGTCCCTCGGCGCGGTCGAGGGCTTCGCGGCGGTACTCGACGATGCGGCCGGTCGTAAGCCTGGGCGGCTGCCTGGGCTGCATCGCTGGTCCCACGGGTTCGGTTTCGGCGGCCACTGGATCACCAAGTCGAGGCGATACAGCACGACGTTCGGGGCGCTGCGCGGGGCCCGTCGGGTCTACGCGCGCACCGTGGCGGCGGTGCTCTCCGGTGGTCTGCCCGTCGATGCGTTCGGGCGGCCGGACGGGGATCCTCGCACTGTCGTCATCGGGGCCTGGACGTACGCGGGTCGGGGTTCGGGGGGTGCGTCCGATTCCACCGGGCCGCCTCCGGACGATCCGTCACGGGCGGCTGTTCGGGTGCCTGGCTCGTGGCGGGCCGGGTCATGAGTGGCGTAGCCGCGATGCTTCCGTTTGACGACTGGCAAGCAGATAGCGGCCCGGTAGACACGTCCCCGGTGTTGGCCGTGCCAGCGATGAGTACCGAAGGTTCCGATCCGCCCGCGAACGCCCGCCACGGGGGCAAGGTGATCACCCGGGATGCCGCGGTGGCAGAGGTGGGTGGGCGGGCTACCGGGGAGCGTGAGGCGGCGGAGCGGGCGGCGCATCTGGCCCGGGTGTGTGCCTCCTTCCCGACGAAGATCAGTGAACGGTCGGCTGTCCGGCTCGCGCGGCTGCTGGCGTCCGACGGCTGAGGTCGCC
The DNA here is from genome assembly GCF_000058485.1 of Frankia alni ACN14a. Lineage (NCBI taxonomy): Bacteria > Bacillati > Actinomycetota > Actinomycetes > Frankiales > Frankiaceae > Frankia > Frankia alni. Next base: position 3,173,790 of record NC_008278.1, on the reverse strand, counting down.
CGGTGCCGGACCCCGGGTGTGTGCAGGGTCCGGCACCGGACGGCGGTTACAGCTCGGCGGGGGTGATGCTGATCCGGGTGTACTCGAAGGTGCGTGAGACGTGGGTCCACTCGCCGATCGTGACCGTCGCGAACAGGAACCGCAGGATCGCGTTCATCCGCTCGTAGTCCTGGGCCTGCTCCAACCGGGTCCAGCTCGCGCGGGCGTTCGGCCCGGCCATGCCGTCCAGGACCTTCCCGGCGGGGCGGCGGCGGGTGCTGCCCCGGGCAGTCCTGATCTCCTTCTCCCGGGTCGCGCGCATCTCCCGGAACTCGACCGTGGTGATCTCCTTGTTCTGCCACATCACCCGTAGATCACGAATGTCCTGCTCGGCCTTGCTGATCGCCTCCTGCGCGGCCTGGGACAACGACAGGACGACGTTCGCCGCGCCGGTGAGGTCCAAGGTCTCCAGCAACGTCACCGCGGCGTCGGCGACGAAGCTTTCGGTCTTGTCCGCGCGGATCGACCGCAGACACCGCGCGCTGTCTTCCAGGGTCGTGCGGCTGCACACGTACCGCGGTGTCACTCCGGCCTGGCCCACCATCCGAGCCCCGCACTTCCCGCAGGTGATCAGACCACGCAGCAGGTAGTACCGGCCTTCGCCGGGGTGCTCGGCATGCCAGCGGGCCGCACGGACCGTGCGGGCCTGGCGGACCTCGTCCCACATCCCCCGGTCAATGATCGCCGGCCAGGCGCCGTCCCCGATCTCCTCGCCCCGGAACATGTGGATACCGGCGACATACGGGTTGTCCAACATCTCCCGGATCGCCGTGGCGCTCCACGCGCCACCCCGAACCCGCCGCGATCCCCGATCGTTGAGCATCCGGGCGATCTTGTAGGGGCTCATGCCGTCGATGTAGGCGGCGAACACCTCCTCCACGATCGTCGCTTCGGCGGGTACCAGCGTCAGCCCGTTCGGGCTGTAACCGAACCGGCGCGGACCCCCGGCGCGCGGGAGCCGGTCATGGGCCCGGTCGGCCCGATCGTCGGCCATCCGCCGCGAGGTGTCGTCCGACGTGCGGCAGGCATGCGCGACTTCCAACCGGAGGAAGAACCGGTCATCCGGGTCGGACAGATCCCGCCGGTTCGCCTGCCCGTGCACCGTGATCTCCCACTCGTCGGCGAGATCCAACAGTGCTTCCAGGTCCTTGGGTTGGCGCATCAACCGGTCCGGATGGTAGGCGATCAGATGCCGGACCTCCCGACGGCGCACCAGCTCCAACATGGTGTCCCATCCCGGGCGCTTGCGGGACCGTGACCACGCCGACCGGTTGTTGTCGACCAGCACATGCTCCGGCGCCACGACCAACCCCAGATGCTCCGCGGTCTTCCGGCAGATGACCTCCTGCCGGTCCACGCCGGTCTGATCCTCATCGGCGGTATGCGAGATCCGGCAGTAGATCGCCGCCGGCTCGCCCTCCCACTCCATCCGTGACCGGCGGGCCAGGCTCCGGCCACGCGCACCCAACCCGCGCAGATACGCCAGACGCTCCGCATCCTTACCCTTGTCCACCATGTAGCTATTGTCTCAACAAGGTATGACTCGCGTCGTGCCGCCACAGCTGCGTCGCGCACTCGTGGCCCGCGACCGGGGCTGCAGCTTCCCCGGCTGTGACCGGCCACCCACCTGGTGCGAAGCACACCACGTCATCCACTGGACACACGGCGGTGTCACCGCCCTGCACAACCTCGTCCTGCTCTGCGGCCACCACCACCGCCAAGTCCACCACGACGGCTGGACCATCATCTTCACCGACGACGGACACCCCGCCTACACCCCACCCTGGCGCATCGACCCCCACCAGACACCCCGCCGCAACCCCTACACCCACCCACCCGACCTCCTCACCAGCGCCACCTGACAAGGGGTGGTCGGCCCAGCCCCCCACCCGACGCCTGCCCCGCCCCGCGGTCGAATCCCTCGCCGACGGCGCATCACGGAGTGACGGGACTCCGGTGGCGTCAAGATCGAGCCTGGCCGGACATCCGCGCGGATCCGTGCGGAGTCCCGGCGAGTCAGAGGACGGTGGAGGTGCGATGACCTACCGCCGTAGCAGCGGCGCCGGCCTTCGCTCCGACCGATCGCCATCCCGCCAGCCTGGCGACATCGGTGCTCCCCCCGTCCGAGCAGAAGCCCCAAGGGGCGGCCATCACCGATATCCACGCCCAGAACCGGCTAGTAGGCGAGGGTGCCCCAGGGGCCGGTGATGACTGTGCAGACCGGTGGGTCGGTAGGTCCACACCGTCCCCTCCTCGGCGTCCCCGGCCTGGAGGCGACAAAGGTGAGCTGGCCGCCGGCCCAGTCGGCGCCCTCCAGGCCGAGGAAGCGGGCGCCGCCGCGGGTCCGACCCTGGCTGTACATCGAAGCGGGGTGGGACTCGGCGTCCGGCGCGTCGGGGTGGTCGATATCGACCCAGGTCACCGGCAGGCACTCGCCGGCGCGCTGGCCGGTGGCGGTGTCGTAGGTCGGCTCGCCGCGCACGGCGAGCATCTGCAGCCGCCCGCTGGCCGCCGGCTTGCGGATCGACCACACAAGGCGGATGGACCACGGATCGACCACGGACGGACCGCGGCTGGCGTGGGGGCCGATCGCGGTTGGCGTAGAGCCGATCGCGGGGCGGACCCGTGACGCCGGCCATGAGCGTCGTCACTGACGATCAGTACCGCTCGTCGTTGGACACCTGCGGCCACCGCGGGCAGGGTCGATCGTGGCGGCTGAGGCGGCGACGGGCAACGAGCGACGGGCGACGGGCGACGGGGGGCCGGTGGATCCGAACCGGTGGGCGCTGCTCACCATTGACGTGCAGAACGACTTCGTCCGCGCGGATGGACCCGGCACGATCGCGGGCACCGAGGCCCTGCTGCCGGCGATGGCCCGCGCAGCCGCCGGTTTCCGCACGGCCGGGCTGCCGGTGTTTCATCTGGTCCGGCTCTACCTGCCAGACGGCTCGAACGCGGAGCGCTGCCGGCGCGCCTCGATCGCCGCCGGCCTGCGCCTGGTCTGCCCTGGCAGCGACGGCAGCCAGCTCCACCCCACGCTGGCGCCGCCAGGTGGTGGCGTGCGGCTGGACGAGCGTGCGTTGTTGGCGGGCGCCACGCAGCGGGTGGGCCCGCGGGAATGGGTCCTGTTCAAGCCCCGGTGGGGCGGGTTCTACGCGACCCGGCTCGCCGACGAGCTGCGCGCGCTGGGCGTCGGCACCGTGGCCGTGGTGGGCGCCAACTTTCCCAACTGCCCGCGGACGACCGTCTACGAGGCCAGCGAGCGCGACTTCGATGTCGTGGTCGTCGCCGACGCGATCTCCCGGATCTACCCGCGGGGACTGGCCGAGTGTCGCGACATCGGCGCCCGGGTGCTCGACACCGGCGAGCTCCTCGAGGCGCTTGCCGCCCTCACCGGTACGGCGGCCACGGCGTGGCCCGGCGGGTGAGGCCGTCCAGCAGCGCGGAGAGGCCAGTCGGGTCGGTGAGCACCGGGCGGCGGCCAGGGGAAGCCCGCCCGCGGCGGGCCGAGTCCCGGGCACAGGAGCACGGTGAGCGGCCCGGGTGTCGTCGCCGACACGAGCGGGGCGTAGGCGGCGCCCATCGAGTGTCCGACGACCATGACCGGCCACTGTCGTCCGCCCGGACGACGGGCAGAGCGACGGCGACGGCGACGGCGGCGCGGGCGCGCTCGGCGTAGGTCGCGGCGGGGTCGCCGAGCGGCAGGTCCGGCGCCAGCACCAGGTGCCCGCGGGAGCGCAGGTCGGCGACGACGTCGTCCCAGCAGGTCGGGTCGTGCCAGGCCGCAGGCAACAGGCAGACGGCCCCTTCCGGCCAGGGGCAGCCAGGGCGCCCGCCCGCCGGCACGGTCTCGGGCTCCCAGGCCCGCGGCCACACGCGATGACAGGGCTCGACCGCGGCAGGCCGTTGTCTCTCCGATTCGAGCACTCGGCGGAGTCGGTGGGCTGACGAACCAGCGCGAGCGGGCCACATCGCGACATTCGCACAACAGGTGAGCATCCATTGCTCCGTGTTGGCCGTACGGACATACCTCCAGACAATCCGACGTCGACCGCAAAGGTGTCGCGTTGTTCTGCACACTCCGGACGGTGGGTGACGCCGGCCGGATTGCGGCACCGCGGCCACCCCTCGCGGCGGGCCCGGCACGGCGGCGGTCAATCCGGTCGGGACAGGATCGTTCCGCGTTCCATGCATTCGAGCGAATCGTGACGACGGGCGGACGGCGCGCCGGAAAATCATCCGCCGGGAGGGCGCCACCGCGGACCCGCTTCCGCCGTGTACCTCACCAGCCCGCACTTCACCGACCTGGACCCTCAGCCGACCCGGATATCTCATCGGCCGCGCAATTCACCGACGCGCACCTCCACGCCTGCACACATCACCGACGTGCGCGGATCGCAGTCCCGCGCACGTCGCCGGCGCGGCACCCCCACGGGCCCAGCGCCTCATCGGGGCACCGCACCCCCTCGACCCAGCACTTGGCACGGCACAGTCACGGCACGGCTGCGGCCCGGCCCGACCCGGCCGGCCGACATCCGCGAACGCCGGCAGGTTACACAGAGCGACAAGTCAAGCAAGTCAGGCAAGACGGGCGCAACGGTCAGACAGCACACATCTGACAGACAACGCGGACCGGACGATTGTGCGCCCGATTGGGGGCCCCTGTGGTCACTTCGGGCCACGCGAGCCTGTCGTCCGGACTACTGGAGGAGTCCGGACGGGCTCTGGTGCCGACCGGCGATCCGTTCGGGGGTTGGGCCCCTCGGCGGGCGCTGGCGCTGCCACCCGCCGAGGGGCGGTGCCCCACCGCTCAGCGACCGCCGGTGCGGCGGCAGGGCACGATCCGGTAGCCGGCGATACCGGCGAGAGTGCGGGCGTGTTCCTCCGCGAGTTGGGCCTCTGACCAGCCAACGAGGGTCTCGACGGGACCGCCGTCCGCATCGAGCACCGTGATCGCGAAGTCCGACGCCCGCGGGCCCTGGGGCGGGATCCAGTGCCGACCCGGCCGACGGACCGGCAGGCTCCTCGGGGGTACCCGAATCGGGGAGGGACGGGGGGCCCGAGTGGTCGGTGTGCACGGACCACATCGGTAGTCGGCGTGCCGCCGGTATCGGGACCAAGGTCCCGTCGCGCCACCCGTCTGAGCCAGATTCGGCGGAATGTCCCCCCCATCCCGGGTAGACCCCGGCAGAGTCGAGGACGAATCACCCCCATCGGGGGTCCGCGATGTGGCGTGCACAACCTCTTCGTCCCCGAGGGGAGGGGATACGGAACTCGGTATTCCTGCCGAAGGGCTCGATGGTGTCACGAAACCTCCTCGAAACGGCGTTAACCGGATCACCGGTGCCGGGGGCACTCCCGCGGTACCCAACTGGGTGGCCCGGGCGTGCCTCGACTGGTGCCATGACACACTTCGACCCCAGCTCAGCGACAGAGTGCAATAGATGGGTGCTCGTCCCGCAAGGACTTGTTGCGCCCCTCGAAACGGATGCGGCCCGGAGGTTGACGGTGGAGGCTGAACGGCAACGCAATGATGCGCTGGACCAGCTGGCGACCATGCTCCAATCCCTGATCGGAGACAACGAGACCAACATCAGCAGACTCGCAGAAAGGACCGGATTCAAAAGGCAGCAGGTTTCCCGCGCGGTCAACGGCCGGGAGGTGCCTTCGCCGGACCTCTCCGACGCCCTGGATGTCGTTCTCCCGTGCGGGGGGGCAATCAGACGGCTGCGTGACGCCGCCGACCGCGAGAAGAGGGCGCGACGCCTCGGTGTCGTGCCCCCCATGAGAAAACCGACCGATGAATACGTTCCCGCACCGGAGGGGATGCTCGTAGCCAATGGTGCGCGGACGATCGACCAAGGGGTGATTTCCACGAACCGGCGAGAGTTCGCGGCCCTGCCCGCGCTGCCCGCCCTGTCCGCGCTGGCGGTCTCCACCCGCCAGCGCATCGAGACCGGCAGTGCCTCCGACCGCACGCTCGACGAGCTGGAGTCCGACGTCGACGAGATCGCCCAGGTCTACGGCTCCGCCCCGCACGCCGCCCTGCTCGGCGAGGTGGCCGGACGCTGGAAGCAGATCGAGGCGATCCTCGACGGCCGGATGTCCGCGGGCACCCGCAGCCGGGTGACCCTGCTCGGCGGCCAGCTCACCTACTTCCTCGGCCGGCTGGCCTTCAATACCGACGACTTCCGTTCCGCCCGCCGCTTCGCCGGGCTCGCCGGAACGTATGCGAATGAGATCGGTGAACCCGTTCTCATCATGTCGGTTGCGGCACTGCAGAGTTCCATCGCCTATCACACACAACGCTACCGCCAGGCCATTGCCGCGCTGAGCGTCGTCCGCCACGTGAATCATCCGTACATGGATGCCAGAATGGCCGCGTACGAGGCGCGGGCCTACGCGAAGGCGGGCGACAACGACAGCGCCCGGCGGGCGTTGAACCGGATGGAGGCGGCGTCCTGCTCGATGGCGCCGATGCCGGGAGAAACCCCGGTCGGTCCTGCGGCGGTCGCCATGTTCCGGTCCGGCGTCGCCATCACGATGGGCGATGCCGACATGGCTCGTGAATGGGCACCCATCGCGGTGGCGGGTTACCGCCGCAGAGGTGCCGACTTCACCGTCGAGGAATCGCACCACGCCTCCATGTCCGACGCCTCGCGGCATCTCATCGGTCCCGACCCGGAACCTGAGGAGGCGGCCCGCATAGCAATGCAGGTGATGGCGAGCGCACCGGCCGAACTAACCCACACCGTGAAATCACGGCTGCGGCAGTGCGCCTCCTCGTTTTCGCCGCAGCATCATCGACTGCCCGCGGTCTCGTCCTTTCTTGAGGCCTGCCGAACGCTGCCGGCCGGAACGCCGGTATGACGGCGACAAAGACGGTCGAAACGGCCATCCCGACGCTCACGACGGATCGCCTGACACTGCGTCCGCTCGACAGTTCCGACGTTCCCGATTTCGTCGAGATCTGGTCTGATGCCGAGTTCACCCGCTACATCGGGGGACGATGCGATCCGGACAGTGTGTGGCACGCGATGGCCGGCAACATCGGCTGCTGGGCACTGACCGGCGTCGGTCCCTGGGCGGTCGTGGAGCGGTCGACCGGCTCACTCGTCGGCCGCGCCGGGCTGTGGACCGAACCCGGCTGGCCCGGCATCGAGGCCGTCTGGTTCATCCGCCGCGACCGCTGGGGCCGCGGCTACGCCCGAGAGGCCGCGACCGCCGCCATCGGCTGGGTCTTCGCCCAGCGGCCGGACCTCGACGAGGTCGTGTCGGTCATCCTGCCGGAGAACACCGCCTCGGTCCGCGTCGCCGAGCAGCTCGGCATGACCCCGCAGCGCCTGGAGTTCCTCCACGGCGAGGACCACGCCATCTACACGATCACCCGGACCGCCTGGGCAGCCGCCCTGCCCGCGCCGGCCGTACAGAACGCCCACTGACCGCACGCCGCACCTCGCAGCCCGCACGCCGCACGCCGCACGCCGCACGCCGCACGCCGCACGCCGCACCAGTGACCGTCGACCATCGACACACGAACATCGCGAGCACAACGCGCCACATCACAACGGAACACCACGCAACGCGACGAACGGTGACCGGGCCCAGGATCACAACCGGGCCCGGACCGTCACCGACGCGCGGCGAGACCGTCCAGAACGACCGCGACCGCCCCGCGGCTGACCGCGGTGGGCACGGGCATCGCGGCCGCCGCCTGGGTCAGGCCCCGAACCAGGAAGTAGAGCTCGTCGACGGAGACGTCCAGACGAGCCACCCCCGCGTCCTGCGCGCGACGCAGCACGGCGTCGACGGCGTCGCGCAGCCGCCGAGCCGCGTCCGCCGCGCCCGAGGGGACCTGATCGGTGGCACCTAGCAGGTTCGCCAGCGTCACCTTCGTCGCGCCCCGCTCGACCATCGCGGTGACCAGATCGCCCAGCGCCGGACCCGGTGCGGGCGCGGCCGCGAGCGTGCGGGCGTGCGCGACGAGGTCGTCGAAATGCCGGACCAGCGTCGCCTCGACGAGGTCGGTCTTGGTCGGGAAGTGGCGGAACACCGTGGCGACGCCCACCCCGGCCCGACGGGCCACCTCCTCCGTCGACGCCTGCGCGCCGAGCTCGCCGAACACCTCCTCGGCGGCGGCAAGGATGCGCTCACGGTTCAGCCGGGCGTCCACCCGCATCCGCTGACCCTCCCTCACCGACGACGACAGCCCCCCGTCCGTCGTATCACCCCCGCCGCCAAGGGGTGTAAACGAAGTCGCCACTTCGGCTAGGATGCGAAGTCGTCACTTCGCTTACGTCGCCCGGAGGCCTGGGATGACTTCCACCCCCACCCCTACGCCCGCCCCTGCCCCTACGCCCACCCCCGCCGAGGTCTTCCACGCGCTCGCCGACGCGGTGCCGCGGCTCGTGCTGGGCGACCGCTCCCAGCTCGAACCACTCATCGCGCTGTACGCCGAGCCCACCGACGTCCGCCATCCGTTCGCCCCGTTCCCGACCGAGCCGCTGCGCACCCGCGACGACCTGCGCCGACACTTCGGCGGGGCGACGACGGAGGCCGACGGGATCGAGACCTTCGCCGCGGTCGAGCGGACCGTGCACGCCACCGCAGACCCGGAGGTCGTCATCGGCGAGTTCCACTACGTCGGCCGCGCGCACGCCCGCGACTTCGACGTCGCATGCGTCTTCGTGCTGCGGGTGCGCGCCGGGCGGATCATCGAGTCCCGCGACTACACCGACCCCGTCGGGTTCGCCCGGGCGTTCGGCCAGCTCGACACGCTCGCCGCGGCCCTCGCCGGCTGACCGGCGAGCCGCCCGCGCCATGAGCCGCCCGCGCCATGAGGCGGGCGGGCAGGGCGGACGCGGTCAGCCGGACGCACCTGGGTGGGCGCGGACGGGTGAGGGGTCAGGCAGGCGGGGTGGTGAACTCCGGCTGGTCGATCAGGCGCAGCCAGGAGCCGTCCGGCTGGCGGCGCACGACCTGGGCGCGGGCGCCCGCGCCGTCCTTCGGCGGGGTCGAGGTCAGGGCGATGTCGCCGCTGGCCAGGGTCGGCAGGGGCGCCTCCTGCTCGAACGGCGGCAGTTGCGGCAGGACCTTCGCCCAGAAGGCGTGGATGGCCTCGCGGCCGACCGTCACGCTGCCCGGCGGGTAGGCCATCACCGCGTCCGGCTCGTAGAGCGCCGCGATGCCCTCGGCGTCGCGGGCGTTGACTCGCTCGACGAACAGCCGGGTGAGGTCCTCGGGCTGCCACGCCTTGTCGCGCTCCGACATGTGTCCTCCTCCGTGGGGAGCCTGCTCCTGGGAGCCTGGTTGTGATCCGGGCCGATCTGTGCGGTTCCAGGATCTCCGGGACGGCGGCCAGAAGTCCAACAGATGATTCATATGGCTTCCAGAACCAGTGCTCATGAGGTGCCGAGAGCTCGGGTGCCTCCCGGCGGTGGAGGCGTTCGCGCCTGTCCCCCTCCCGCCCGTCGCCGACTGTAAAGAACAAGTCATCTTTGACTACCGAAAACCGGACAGATCAGACGTACCGGACGCGATCCACGCACACCGTCCGACCTGCTCGTTTGGCGCCCCGAGTCCCCCCGGAGGCGGATGCCCGGGGTAGCTCCTTGGTGGAAATCGCCCTTCCGCTGCACTTGCACGAAGTTCGGGCACTGCCTAGTGTTCCTGCTGACTCAGATCAACAAGTGGCAGGATTCAGCAATCCGGACCATGCAGGACCGGACCCGCGAGCTCGCCATCTCTCGGCGAATCAATTCACCCGAATATCATCTCGCGGCACCGCCGACTGCCCTTTTATTGGGATGTCATCATCGGCAGGGAGGTTTCCATGCTGCTCGCGGACAAGGTTGTCGTCGTCACCGGTGGCGGCCGCGGAATCGGCGCGGCGCTCGCCGACCAGGCCGCGGGGGCCGGCGCCCGGGCCGTCGTCGTCGCCGACATCGATCTTACCGTCGCACGAGCGACAGCCCAGCGTGTGGGCCTGAACGGCACCGCGGTCGAGGCCGTCCGGGCCGACGTCGGGTCACCGGCGGACCTCGACGAGCTGGCCCGCCGAACCCGCGAGATGTTCGGTTCCGTCGATGTGTTCTTTTCCAACGCAGGAATCGCGGCCGGCGCCGGTGTCGATGCCACCGCGCGCCAGTGGGCCCGCGCCTGGAGCATCAATGTGATGTCTCACGTCCACGCCGCACGCATTGTGCTTCCGAGCATGCTGGAAAGGGACAGCGGCGCGTTTGTCATCACCGCGTCCGCAGCCGGCCTGCTGAATATCCCCGGGGACGCGCCCTATGCCGTGACGAAGGGCGCCGCGGTCGCTCTCGCGGAATGGCTGGCGCTGACCCACGGCGGCCGCGGCGTGCAGATCAGCGTCCTGTGCCCGCTCGGCGTCCGCACGGACATGCTGGTCGACGCCCTGAACGCCGGTCACGAGACGGCCCGCGCGGTGGTGGCGTCCGGCCCGGTGCTGGAGGCCGACGTGGTCGCCCGATGTGCGATCGAAGGCGTCGCCGAGGGCCGGTTTCTGATAATGCCCCAGGCGCAGACGGCGACGGCGTACGCCGAGAAGGCCGCCGACCCGGAGGGCTGGCTCGTCCGGCACCGCCGGGCCACGGCCGTCCCCGCCTCCTGACGCCCTTCCGCGGGCACCGCCGTCGCGGCATGGCCCGCGCCCGCCGCCCCGGCCCGTCCCGCCCGTCACCCAGCCGTCCGCCCGGCGGCCGTCCGCCCGGCGGCCGATCATCGTTGGAGAAGTGAGTCCATGCAGGCAAGCGCGCAGCCTCCCGCCGCCGCGTTGGGCAGCTCACCGGGACCGGCACCGGTTCCGGCCCCGTTCTCGGCCCCGGCCCCGGTTCCGGCGTCCGCCGCGGCTCGTCACCGGCGCGATCTCGTCCTCGGGGTGAGCCCGTTCGGCGAGCCCGATCCCCGGCTGGTGGCGGCGCTGTGCCACGCCGGCGCCTGGGGCGTGCTCGACCTGGGTCGGGACCCGGTCGCAGCGCTCGCCGCACTGCGCACCACGGCGCGTCTGGTCGACGGCCGGTTCGGGATCCGGCTGGCGGACCCGGGGCTGGTCGCCCCGGCGGATCTCGCGGCCCTCGCCGACCGCATCGGTCTGGTCCTGCTCCCGGCGCCGCCGCCCGGCGACGGCCCGCGCCGGGCGGAGCTCGCCGCGCTGCCGGGCGCGCGGCGCCTCGTCGAGGTCACCACGGTCGAGCAGGCCCGGGCGGCGACGGACGCGGGGGCGCACGGGCTGGTGGCCCGGGGCAACGAGGCCGGCGGCCGGGTCGGTGAGCTCGGCGCGTTCGTCCTGCTCCAGCAGTTGCTCGACGGTGACGGCCGGGACCTGCCGGTGTGGTGCTGGGGTGGGATCGGGGTGCGCACCGCGGCGGCGGCGGTCGTGGGCGGCGCCGCCGGCGTCGTGCTGGACAGCCAGCTCGCCCTGCTCGCCGAGTCCGACGTGCCCGCCGAGACCGCCGCGTTGCTGCGCCGGATGGACGGCACCGAGACCATCGTCGCCGCCGGCCATCGGGTCCTGCAGTCCGCGCCGGACCGCCGCACCCACGGCGACGCCGCGACCTGGCCGTCCGCGCGGGTGCTGGACCGGCTCGGCGGCCACGGCGAGGGGCGGCTCCTCCCCGTCGGCCAGGACGGCTACCTCGCCCGCGCGTTCGCCGAGCGGTACGGCACGGCGGCGCGTGCCGTCAGGGCGGTGCGCCGCGCGATCGCCGCGACCGCCGGCGGCGCGGAGGCCGCCGCCGCGGCGGCCATCCTCACCGGCGACTCGCCGTTGTGCACCACGCTGGGCCTCACCCGCCCCGTCGCGCAGGGGCCCATGACCCGGGTCAGCGACTCGCCGGCGTTCGCCCGCAGCGTCGCGGGCGACGGCGCGCTGCCGTTCCTCGCGTTGGCGCTGGCCACCGGCGAGCAGGCCCGCCGGCTGCTCGCCAGGACCCGCGACGCGCTGGGTGCGCGACCCTGGGGGGTCGGCGTCCTCGGGTTCGTCGCCGAGGACCTCCGGGCCGCCCAGCTCGCCGCCGTCCGGGAGATCCGGCCGTCGTGCGTCATCATCGCCGGGGGACGGCCGGGCCAGGCCGAGGAGCTCGAACAGCTCGGGATCCCCACCTTCCTGCACGTCCCCTCCCCCACCCTGCTGCGCCAGTACCTGGCCGCGGGGGCGCGCCGGTTCGTGTTCGAGGGGGCCGAGTGCGGCGGGCACGTCGGCCCCCGTGGCAGCTTCCCGTTGTGGGAAGCCCAGGTCGGGGTCCTGCTCGACCACCTTGACGACGGGGGGCCCGGTGCCGGGGGGCCCGGTGCCGGAGGCGGTTCGGTGGGTTCGCGGGCCCCTGTCCAGGTGTTGTTCGCCGGCGGCATCCACGACGCCCGGTCCGCGGCGATGGTCGCCGCGCTGGCCGGGCCGCTGGCCGCCCGCGGCGTCGAGGTCGGCCTGCTGATGGGGACCGCCTACCTGTTCACCGGCGAGGCGGTCCGCGACGGCGCCATCGGCGCGGAGTTCCAGCGCCAGGCGCTGCGGGCCCGCGCCACGGCGCTGCTGGCCACCGCGCCGGGCCACCTCACCCGCTGCGTGACCAGCCCGTTCGTCGACCGGTTCGACGAGCTGCGCGCGCAGTTACGCGCCGACGGCGTCGCCGACCACGAGGCGTGGGAGCGGCTCGAACAGTTCAACGTCGGACGGTTACGCCTGGCGAGCAAGGGCCTGGAGCGCCGCGGCGACGAGCTGCTGCGCGTCGACGCCGAACGCCAGCGGGCCGAGGGCCTGTTCATGGCCGGCCAGGTCGCCGTGCTGCGCGCGACCGCGACCACCATCGCCGACCTGCACGACGACGTCACCATCCGGGCCCGCCGGTTCCTCGCCGACCAGGCGGGCCGAGTCCGCCGGCTGACCGGCATCCGCATGGCCGACGCCGCAGCGTCCACGGCCGCCCTACCCTCGGCCGCCCTACCCTCGGCCAACCTGTCCACGGCCGCCTCCCCCGGTCCGATGGACATCGCGATCGTGGGAATGGCCTGCGTCTTCCCGGACGCGCCCGACCTGGCGAGCTACTGGTCGAACATCGTCGCCGGGGCGAGCGCGATCGGCCCGGTACCGGCCGACCGGTGGGATCCAGAGATCTACTTCGACGCCGGCGACGGCGGTCAGTCGCGCCCCAGCGGCGAACGGACCCGGTCGAAGGTGGGCGGGTTCCTGCCACGGATCCCGTTCGACCCGCTCCGCTACGGCATCCCCCCGTCCGCGTTGACCAGCATCGAACCGGTCCAGCTCCTCGCCCTGGAGACCGCCCGGTGCGCGCTCGAGGACGCCGGCCTGGACCCCGGGGGCTTCGACCGCGCCCGCGCCGGCGTCGTGTTCGGCACCGAGACCAACAGCGACCTGTCCGCGGCCATCACCCTGCGCGGGCTGCTGCCGGCCTACTACGGCCGGGTACCGGCCGAACTGGACGACCAGCTGCCCAGGGTGACCGAGGAGACGTTCACCGGCATCCTCGGCAACATCATCGCCAACCGGGTCTCGAACCGCCTCGACCTCGGCGGCCCCGCCTACGTCGTCGACGCGGCCTGCGCCTCGTCGCTGACCGCGTTGGACATGGCCTGCAAGGAGCTGCGGTTCGCCACCGCCGACGTGATGCTCTGCGGCGGTGCGGACCTGCACAACGGCATCCTCGACTACCTGATGTTCTCCTCGGTGGGCGCGCTGTCCGCCACGGGCGCACCACGGCCGTTCGATGCCTCCGCGGACGGCACCGCGCTCGGCGAGGGTGTCGCCTGCGTCGTGCTCAAGCGGCTCGCCGACGCCGAGCGCGACGGCGACCGGGTGTACGCGGTGGTCAAGGGGCTCGGCGCGGCCAGCGACGGGCGCTCGCTCGGCCTGACCGCGCCGCGGGCCGACGGGCAGCGCGTGGCGCTGGAACGCGCCTACCGCGCCGCCGGGGTCTCCCCCGCCGACGTCGGCCTCGTGGAGGCGCACGGCACCGGCACCGTCGTCGGGGACCGTACCGAGCTCGGCGCGCTCACCGACGTGTTCACGGCCGCGGGCGCGGCGCCGGGGGCCTGCACGCTCGGCTCGGTGAAGTCGCAGATCGGCCACACCAAGACGGCCGCGGGCCTCGCCGGGCTGGTGAAGGTGGCGCTGGCGCTGCATCACGGCGTCCGCCCGCCGACCCTGGGGGTGCGCGAGCCGAACCCGGCCTGGGACGCGTCGACCAGCCCGTTCTCGTTCTCGGCCACCGCCCGCCCGTGGCCGGTCCCGCCGGCGCGGCGGGTCGCGGCGGTGAGCGCCTTCGGGTTCGGCGGGGCGAACTACCACGCCGTGATAGCCGGCCACCCGGCGACGGCCGGGGCCCGGCACGCGCTGGACCGCTGGCCCGCCGAGCTGTTGCTGATCCGTGGAACCGACCTCGACGCCGCCGGGGAGACCGTCGAGGAGCTGCGTCGCCTGGTCGCGGCGAACGACGAGGCCGGTCGGCCCTGGGCGCTGCGGGACTTCGCGGCCACCGCGGCGCGGATGGCGGCGGAGCGCCGTGGGCCGGTGCGTTTCGCCCTCGTCGCCGACGACCTCGACCATCTCGCCGACCTGCTGGCCCGGACGGCGGCCCCGGACGCGCGCCCCGGCCGCGGCCTGTTCCTCGCCCCGGGCGAGGGTGCCGCGGCCGCGCCCACGCAGGGCAGCTCCGATGGGCTGGGCGGATCGGCGCCGGGACGGGTGGCGGTGCTCTTCCCGGGGCAGGGCAGCCAGCGGCCGGGAATGCTCGCCGATCTGTTCGTCGCCTTCCCCGAGCTCCAGGACTACCTGCGGGCCGGCGACGCCTGGGCGGACCTGCTGCACCCGCCGTCCGCGTTCGTCACCACGGTGGGAGGCGACGCGGGCCCCGCCGCGCGAGGAGGCGACGCGCAGAGAGGCGACGCGGGCGCGGACGCCGAGACGCGGCTGCGCGATACCCGGGTCGCTCAGCCGGCGCTCGGGATCACCGGGCTCGCCGTCCACCACCTGCTGACCCGGCTCGGTGTGCAACCGGACCTGCTCGCCGGGCACAGCTACGGAGAGCTGGTGGCGCTGGCCGCCGCCGGTGCCTTCGACCCGCAGACGCTGCTGGAGCTCAGCGCCGCCCGCGCCCAGTCGATCATGGCTGCGGTGGAGACGGCGGACAGCGGCGAGGGCTCGGAGGCAGCCGGGCACGTGAGTGATCCGGGGGCGATGGCGGCGGTGCGTGCCGGCGCGGCCGAGATCGAGGCAGTGCTCGCGGACGCCGGGCTCGCCGCCCAGGTGGTCGTGGCCAACCACAACTCCCCCGGACAGTCGGTGATCTCCGGGGCGACCGCCGGTATTGAGCGAGCCGTCGAACTGCTGCGCACGGCCGGGTTGGGCGCCGTGCGGCTGCCGGTGGCGTGCGCGTTCCACAGTCCCCTGGTCGCCGCGGCCGGTGACCGGTTCGCCGAGGTCCTCGCCCGAACCCGGGTGACGGCGCCGCGCCTGCCCGTGTGGGCGAACCGCACCGCCTCCCTCTACCCCGTCGCCGACCCGCAGGGCGGCACCGAGCCGCCCGCGGTCGAGGCCGACGGGAACTCGGCGACCGGCACACCCGCAGACACGGACGGGCACGCGGACCGGCACGCCGCCGTGGCCCCGAACGGCGGCACAGACCCGAACAGCAGCACAGACCCGAACGGCGACACAGACCCGCACGGCAGCACAGACCCGAACGGCGGCACGGACCTGGACGGCGGCGCGAGGGTGCGGGCGGAGCTCGCGGCGCAGGTGGGCGCGCCCGTCCGGTTCGTCGACGAGATCGAGGCGATGTACGCCGCCGGGGCGCGCGTGTTCGTCGAGGCGGGTCCAGGTCGGGTGCTGACCGGGCTCGTCGACGAGATCCTCGGCGAGCGCCCGCACGTCGCGGTCGCCTGCGACGGGCGCCGCGGTGGCCTGCGCGGTTTCCTCGACGCGGTGGCGGAGCTCGCTGTCGCCGGGGTCGCGTTGCGCCCGGACTGGCTGGTCGAGGGACGCGACGCCGCCGACCTGCGGGGCAGCCGGCCGCCCGCCCGCCCGCGATGGAGCGTGACCGGCCGAGCGGTGTTGACGGCCGACGGCGAGCCGCTGCCGGGCGGACTCACACCGGCCCGACGGGTCCCCCTCGCACCGGCCCGGACGTCGCTGTCCGGACAGCCCACAACGCTCGCCCAGCCCTCTGGCGGCGGCCTGCCCGCCGCACCGGCGCAGCCGGGGGCGTTCGTCCAGGCGGCAGCCTTCGCACAGCCGGGGACACTCAACCAGCCACAGCCGGGACTGGGCGGGCAGGAGATTGGCGCGGGACGGGACGCGGGTGCGCCGACCCGGGAGGCACTGGTCGGCCACTTCCTCACGACCGCACGAGACATGCTTGCCGCTCAGCGCGACGTCCTGCTGTCCTACCTGGGCACCCCGGCCACCCCCCCGGCCGGAGCCGGCCCAGCGGTGCCGTCGGCCCTCGCCGCGGTGGGGACGACGGCGCCGCTGCTGGGCCCGGCGGCGGCCATCGCCCCGGCAGGGACCGGCCGGCCCGGCGGCGGTGACGGCCGACCCGCCGCCGCAGACGGCCCACTCGCCACGGCAGACGGCCGACTCGCCACGGCAGACGGCGGATCCGGCGCCGGAGACGGCGGCGTCGGCGAGGGGAACAGCGGGGTCGGCGCGGGGAACAGCGGGGTCGGCGTGGAGACCGGCGGGGTCGGCGGGGAGGTCGGCAACGGTGGCGGTGCCGCGGCGGTCGACCTCGGCGCGGTCGTGCTGGATCTCCTCGCGGGCAGCACCGGCTACCCCACCGAGATGATCGAACCCGACCTGGACCTCGAAACCGACCTGTCGGTCAACTCCATCAAACGCACCGAGATCGCCGGCCAGCTCACCCAACGACTCCACCTCACCGACACACACGGCCCCCGCGCCGTCGAGGAACTGAGCCGACTACGCACCGTCCGCGCCATCACCACCTGGCTCACCGAACGCACCCCGACGGCGGACGCGGCCGCGGCGCCGGCCCCCGAGGCCGTGCCAGGCGAGGCCCTGCCAGGCGAGGCCGTGCCAGGCGAGGCCCTGCCGGGTGAGGCCGAGCTCCAGGGCGTCGTGCTGGATCTCCTCGCCGGCAGCACCGGCTACCCCACCGAGATGATCGAACCCGACCTGGACCTCGAAACCGACCTGTCGGTCAACTCCATCAAACGCACCGAGATCGCCGGCCAGCTCACCCAACGACTCCACCTCACCGACACACACGGCCCCCGCGCCGTCGAGGAACTGAGCCGACTACGCACCGTCCGCGCCATCACCACCTGGCTCACCGAACGGGCCGCAGCACCTGGCCCCGGCGCACCCGCCGTGCCCTCAGCAACCACCGCGTCCCCAGCAACCACCGCGTCCCCAGCAACCACCGCGTCCCCAGCATCCGGCGCGCCTCCGGCGTCCCCGACCGCCATGGCGCCCGCGGTGGCTACGGGGACGGTCGCACCGGCCGTCGGCTCCGGGCCAGGCGAGCCCGGCGGGCGCGCTGGTGGGCGGGCGCCGACCCGGTTCGTGCTCACGACCGTCCCCGCGCCGCTGCTCGCCGCCTCGGTCGACCTCACCGGCACCGAGTGGACGGTGTTCGGTGACGTGACGGCGCACCACGTCGCCGACGCGGTGGTCACCCGGCTGGCGGACCTCGGAGCTACGGTCACCATGCGCACCGCTTCCGCGTTGGCCACGGCTGCGCCGCAGCGAGTCGACGGGGTGGTCTACCTGTGCGGCTGGGGTCGCGCCGAGGGCGAGCCGGAGCTGCCCGAGACCTTCGCGGCGATCCAGGCCGTGCTGCGCGCCGGGCCCCGCTGGGTGCTCGCCGTCAGCTCACTCGCCGCCGACCCAACCGACCCAACCGACGCGACCGACGCGACCAGTCCCGCCGGGTCGGGGCGGGCGCTGCCCACCGAGCGCGCCGCCGGCCTGCGTGGGCTGTTCCGGACGCTGGCCAGGGAATATCCGGATCGGCTGGTGCGGCTCGTCGAGCTCGACGCCGCCCGCGCGGCGGCGGACGTCCTGGTCGCCGAGCTCGGCCGGTCCACCGGGTCCGGGGCGGTCGTCGTCCACCGCGGCGGCGTCCGGCTCGGAGAGCGGCTCACGGCGGTGCCGCCGGGACCGCTGGCCGCCGCGGGCGCCGGGCCCGCCGCCGACGGCGCGGCGGAGGCTGCGGCGCTCGGCCTCGACCGCGACGCCGTCATCCTGCTCGTCGGCGGGGCCCGGGGCATCACCGCAGGGTTCACGACGCTGCTCGCGGGCGCCGCGCGCTGCCGGCTCGAACTCGCCGGGCGCACCGCCCCGCCGGCCGCGGAGCATCCCCGCACCGCCGGGATCGTCGACCGCGCCGGTCTGATCCAGGCGGTACGCGAGCTCGGGCACCGCACGCCCGGGGAGGCGCGCCGCGCGGTCGCCGCCGTCCTCGCCGGGCGGGAGATCGCCGCGACCCTCGCCGACGTCGAGGCGCGCGGTGGCCAGGCCCGGTACCGCCAGCTCGACGTCCTGGACGCCGACGCCGTCCAGCAGGCGGTCAAGCAGGTCTTCGCCCGCCACGGCCGCCTCGACGGCGTCGTCTACTCGGCCGGGGTCATCGAGGACGCCCTCGTCGCGGACAAGGATCCGCAGTCGTTCCGGCGGGTGTTCGACACCAAGGTCGCCGGGGCCCGGACCCTGCTGGCCGCGCTCGCCGAACTGCCCGTCGCGCCCCGGTTCCTGGCCTTCTTCGGCAGCATCGCGGGCGTCCTGGGCAACCGCGGTCAGGGGGACTACGCCGCCGCGAACGACGCGCTGGAGACCCTCGGGGCCGCCTGGGCCCGCCACCGGGACACCCGGACGATCACCGTGCACTGGGGTCCGTGGGCGCCGTCGGCCGCGCATCCGGGGATGGTCGACCCCGGGCTCGAGGCGGAGTTCGCGCGCCGCGGGGTGGATCTCATCGACCCCGACGCCGGTCACCTGTGCCTGCTGCGCGAGCTCGCCTGGGGGCCCCGCGACGCCCCCGCGGTCGTCTACACGGCATCGGACTGGTAACCGGCCGCCGCGGCCCCGTCCCCGCCCGTCCCTCCCGGTCCAAGGAGTCCGACCACGATGACGCCCTCGCCGGCCCCGCCCTCCTTACCGGCGCGCCCGTCCCGGGCCGTCGCGCCGCCCG
The DNA here is from genome assembly GCF_000058485.1 of Frankia alni ACN14a. Lineage (NCBI taxonomy): Bacteria > Bacillati > Actinomycetota > Actinomycetes > Frankiales > Frankiaceae > Frankia > Frankia alni. The sequence continues at coordinate 3,154,564 of NC_008278.1, read as the reverse complement.
GCCCCGCCGCCGGTGGCTGGCGCCAGCCACCGATCGCCGTCGTCGGCATGGCGGTGCTGCTGCCGGGTGCACCGGACCTCGCCGCCTACTGGCAGAACCTGCTGGGCGGGATCGAGTCGATCAGCGAGGCGCCGCCGCACCGCTGGGATCCCCGCTTCTACGACCCGGCCGGCGCCGACGACCACCACGCGGAGCGGATCTACTGCCGCCGCGGCGGGTTCGTCGACGAGTACGCCTACGCCGACCCGCTGCGTTTCGGCATCCCGCCCGCCGACGTCGCCGGCATCGAACCCGACCAGCTTCTCGCGCTGCAGGTCGCCGCGAGCGCGATCGACGACGCCGGCGGCGCCGCCCGGCTCGGCGACCCGGCCCGCGTCGGCGTCATCCTTGGCCGCGGCGGCTACCTCGGCGCCGGCCTGGCCCGCCTCGACCAGCGGCTGCGCACCGCCCACCAGCTCGTGTCCACCCTCGGCACGCTGCTGCCCGCCCTGGGCGCGGGCGAGCTCGACCGGATCCGGGCGGCCTTCACCGACCAACTCGGCCCGCAGCGCCCGGACGGCGCGATCGGGATGGTGCCGAACCTGGCCGCGTCCCGGATCGCGAACCGGCTCGACCTGCGCGGCCCCGCGTACACGGTGGACGCGGCCTGTGCCTCGTCGCTGATCGCCGTGGACAGCGCGGTCGCCGAGCTCGCCGCCGGGCGCTGCGACGCGGTGCTCGCCGGCGGCGTCCACCACTGCCACGACATCACCCTGTGGAGCACCTTCGCGCAGCTCGGGGCGCTGTCGGCGCGCCAGCAGAGCCGGCCGTTCGACCGCGCCGCGGACGGCATCCTCATCGGCGAGGGCACCGGCGTCGTCGTGCTCAAGCGCCTCGACGACGCCCAGCGCGCCGGCGACCGGGTGTACGCGGTGATCCGCGGCACCGGGACGTCCAGCGACGGGCGCGGCGGCGGCCTGGTGAATCCGGAGCCGGCCGGGCAGGCCCTCGCCGTCGAACGGGCCTGGGCCGCGGCCGGACTCGATCCACGCGCCCGGCACTCGGTCGGCATGATCGAGGCGCACGGCACCGCGACGCCGGCGGGGGACGCCGCGGAACTCGCGACCCTGGCCCAGGTCTTCGGCAGCGACCGGGACGACATCGGCGTGCTCGGCTCGGTCAAGTCGATGATCGGGCACGCGATGGCGGCGGCCGGTGTCGCCGGGCTGGTGAAGGCCGCGCTGGCCCTGCACAACCGCGTCCTGCTGCCGGCGGTCAACTGCGAGGATCCGCATCCGGCGCTGACCCGGACGCGGTTTCGCCCGCTACTGACGGCCGCGCCGTGGGAGAGCGCCGGGCCGCGGCGCGCCGGGGTGAACGCCTTCGGGTTCGGCGGGACGAACGCCCACGTGCTGCTGGAGGAGGCACCGCCCCCCACCGCCCCGCGCGCCGGGGCCGGGGCACCCGGATCCCCCGCGGGGGCCGACTCGCCGGGGGCGCGGCGGGACCCGGCCTCCGCGGGCCAGTCCGCCGCACCCGCCGCGGCCGCAACGGTGATGGCAACGGCAACGGCAACGGCAAGCGCGACGGCGACGGTCCGCGAGGCCGACATCGTCCTCCGCTTCGCCGCGGCGACGCCGCGCGAGCTCGCCGGCCAGCTCGACGCCGACGACGCGACCCTGCGCGCGACGGCCGGCGGCACGCCCGCGTACTCGGGTCCCGGCGCCCGCCTCGGCCTGGTCCATCCCACCCCGCGCCGGCTCGCCGCCGCCCGGCACGCCGCCGGCGGGGCCCGCACCGGGGCCTGGGACGCCTGGCGGGGTCGCAGCGAGGTCTGGTACAGCGCGTCCGGCCTGCTCGCCGGCCCGAAGCCGGCGCGGGTGGCGTTCGTCTTCCCGGGGTTGGAGGCCGAGTTCGCCCCGCGGCTCGACGACGTGTGCGCGCATTTCGGGTTCGCGCCGCCGCGGCTGTCCGCCGACGGCCTGGGCACGCACGGCACCAGCGTGCTGGCCACCAGTCGCGTGCTCGACCGGACGCTGCGCCGGCTGCGCGTCGAGCCCGACGCCGTGGCCGGGCACAGCATCGGCGAGTGGAGCGCGATGTTCGCCGCGGGCCTGTTCGACGAGGCGGAGGTCGACGCCGACATCTTCGGCGCCGACCCGTACGACGGTGCCGTGCCCGAGGTGGACTACGCGTCGCTGAGCTGCTCGCACGACGACGCCCTGGCCGCGATCGCCGACCATCCCGGAGTCGTGCTCTCCCACGACAACGCCCCGACGCAGACGGTGGTGTGCGGACCGCCGGCGCGGATCGCCGAGCTCGCCCGCGGGCTGCGCCGACGCAACGTCGTCGTGCAGATCCTGCCGTTCCGCTCCGGCTTTCACACCCCGATGCTGCGGCCCTACCTCGCCGGACTGCGGGAACGCACCCAGCGGATGCGGATCCGCCGGGCGCCCCAGATCGAGCTGTGGTCGGCCACGACCGCCTCGCCGTATCCGGACGACACCGACGCGATCCGCGAGCTGTTCGTCCGGCACCTGCTCGAACCGGTGCTGTTCCGGCAGGTCGTCGAGGCGATGGCCGCCGCCGGCGTCGGGGTGTTCGTGCAGGTCGGGCCCGGACGACTCGGGGGGCTCGTCGACGCCACCCTGGAGTCGACACCGCACCTGACGATCGCGGCGAACAGCTCCGAACGCGACGGGCTCGGGCAGCTGCGCCGGCTCGCCGTCGCCCTGTGGGTGGAGCACGGCGACCCCGATTTCGCCGCCCTGGACTCCCCGGGCGTCGGTACGGCGCCGCCTGCTCCCCTTCCCGCCGGCGGTGCGGCTGTCCCGGCGACTCCCGCGGTCGACGCGACCCCCGAGACCCCCGCGGGCGGCGCGGGCGGCGCGGGCGGCGCGGGCGGTGCGGGGGCGACGGGTCGCCGCGGTGGCCCGCTGGTCCGCCTCGATCTGGGGGCGGCGTCGGTCCACCTCGACCCGTCGGCGCTGCCCAGGCTGGAGCCGGCCCGGTCGGCGAGCCCGCTGGCCGCGTGGGCCGCCCGCGATCCCCTGGCCGGCGAGCTCATGGCCCTGCTCGACGACACCGCCGAGACCGCCGCGTCCGTGCTGGCCAGCGCCTTCGCCGCGCCACCGCGGCCGACCGAACCCGCGCTGAGCACTCCGACGCGCAGCGGCGCCGGCTGGGAGGCGATCCTTCGAGTCTCCCTGGAGGCGATGCCCCACCTGCTCGACCACGCACTGCACGCGCAGCGCCCCGGCTGGCCCGACGACGCCGACCGACGCCCGGTGGTGGCGGCGACGACGACCGTCCGGCTGATGATGGACGCCGCCGAGCGGGCGTCGGGGCTGATCGCCGTCGGCGTCGCCGACGCCCGCTTCGACGCCTGGTTGCCCGCCACCCCCACCCGGGAGGTGGCGGTCAGGATCGCGCCGGCGGGGCCCGACCGGCTGCAGGTCACGTTCGCCGGCTACGCCAGCGCCCAGGTCGTCGTCGCCGATCGCTATCCGGCGTCCCGGCCGGCGCGCTGGCCGGTCGACCCGGCCGCCGAGCAGCCGCCGATCATCAACGCGCGGGACTTCTACCGCGAACGGTGGATGTTCCACGGCCCGGCGTTCCAGGGCGTGACGGCCCTGCTCGGCCACAGCGCCCACGGCGTGCGCGCGGTGCTCACCGGCACCCGCGCACCCGGCTCGCTGCTCGACGCCGCCGGCCAGCTGCTCGGCTACTGGATCCGCACCCAGGCCCGCGACGGGCTGGTGCTGTTCCCGGTGCGCATCGGCGGGGTGCGGCTGTACGGACCGGAGCCGGCGCCGGGCACCCCGGTGACCTGCCAGGCGTGGGTGACCTGGATGGACGACCAGTGGGTCCACGCCCACCTGCAGCTCGTCGACGGCACCGAGGTCTGGGCCGAGGTCGAGGGCTGGGTGGACCGCCGCTTCGGCCTCGATCCGGCGCTCGACGAGGCGTTCCGCCATCCGGACCGGCACCCGTTCGCGCTGGCGCAGCCCGGCGGCTGGGTGCGCGTCACCGAACAGTGGCCCGATCTGGCGACGCGGGAGCTGGTCCTGGGCAGCGTCACCGGCGCCGCCGAGCGGGCGGTGCACGACGCGACCCCGCCGCCGGCGCGGCGCGCCTGGCTGCTGCGCCGGATCGCGGCGAAGGACGCCGTGCGCACCCGGCTGTGGGCGGCGGGCCACGGCCCCCTGTTCCCCGCCGAGCTGCACGTCACCGACGCGGTGATCGGCCCCGGTGCGACCGGCCCCGGTGGAACCGGCGCCGGTGGGACCGCTGACGTGGTGGCCAGCACGACGGTGACGGGGGCTCACGGCGGCGCGCTGGCGCCCTTCGCGTTGTCGGTCGCCCACGACGCCGGACTGGCCGTGGCCCTCGCCCGCCCCGCGCGCGAGGGACGCGGCGGTGGCGTCGGCATCGCGCTCGCCAGGATCGACCCGGCCGACCCCGCCCTTCCGGCTACGCCCCATCCCCCGGCCGGGCCGGCCGTCGCGGACCCCGCGGACACCGCGGAGAGACAGCTGCTGCGCCGGCTGCGCGGAGAGTGCCGGGCAGAAGGCGACCAGGCGGCGGCCCGCTGGCGGGCCCGGTTCGCCGCCGCCCGGCAGGCCGCGAGCCGGGCCGGCGGTCACGCCGTTGCCCGGGTCGTGGCCACGGGCCCCGACGGCACGCTGATCGTCGCGGTCGGCGCCGACCCGGACGGCGGTGACGGCGGTCCTGGCGCGCCGCCGCCGCAGCGGTACGCCGTGGGCTACGCCGAGATCGACGCGCCCGCCGCGCAGCAGGGGCACGCCACCGCGGGGACGCGGCACCGGTACGTGGTCGCCTGGACGACAGGCACCCCCAGTCGAGAGGAATCGCACCATGACGCACGATGACGAGCTGTCCGGCACGCTGCTCGCCGAGATCGGCGCGATGATCGCCCGCATCCTGGAGAAATACGGCCTGGGCGACGTGCGCGTCGAGATGACCACGGCCTTCCACGACGACCTGGAGATGGAGAGCATCGACCTGGTCACGCTCGGCGGCATGCTCGCCGAGCGGTACGGCGAGAACGTCAGTCTCGCCGAGTTCCTTGCCGAGAAGGATCTCACCGAGGTCATCGCGCTCACCGTGGGCGACATCGTGGCGTTCGTCCGCTCCCGGCTGGGCGCCCCGGCAGGCGTGGACTGACCGTGCCGATCATCGACGTCAACGGCAACGACCTCCACTACCTCCACGAACGGGGCAAACGCCGCCAGCAGCGGGGCGAGCTCGCAGCGCCCGGCCCCGGTGTCGCCCCCGCCCCCGCCCCCGCCGCCACCACCACCAGCACCGACCTCGGCGACCCGGCCCGGCCCGCGGGCGCGGCGCCGACGCTGGTCTGCGTGCACGGCCTGGGCACCGACAGCCTGGCCAGCTTCTACCTGACGATGGCCGCCCCACTGGCGGCCGCCGGCATCGACGCGGTGTTCTACGACCTGCGCGGGCACGGCAACAGCGGCCGGCCCGCGCGGGGCTACACCGTCGGTGACTTCGTCGCCGATCTCGCCGGCCTGCTGGCAGCCCTGGGCATCGACGAGCCGGTGCACCTGGTGGGCAACAGCTTCGGCGGCACGATCGCCTATGCCTTCGCGGCCGCCCACCCGGACCGGGTGGCGAGCATCGTCACGATCGAGGCCGAGCCGCCGACGCAGCCGTGGGCCGACCGGGTGGGGCTGATGCTGGAGAACACCCGGCGCGACCTCGGCCGCGAGGACACCTACGCCTGGTTGCAGAAGACCTTCGGCTCCCACTACGTCCGGCTGTCCCGGCTGGCCTACCGGCGCCTGCAGGAGACGTCGATGGCCGACGAGATCCCGCAGGGCCCGCTGCTCGACCTGGAGGACCTGGCCCGCATCCAGCAGCCGGTGCTGAGCATCCTGGGCAGCGACGGCTTCCAGGCGGAGGACCCCTATCTGTTACAGAGCGTTCTTCCCGACTGCCACACGGTGATCGTGCCGGATCAGGACCATTCGGTGCTCGTCGAGTCGCACCGGCGCGTCCGCGAACTGACGATCGACTGGGTGCACCGGCACCAGGCGGTGGGCGTCCCCTCCGGTGAGGGGGCGTGAGCACCTTCCTGTTCGTGGTGCCGCCGCTGGCCGGGCACATCACCCCGCTGGTCGCCGTGGCCGACCGGCTGCGCGACCGCGGCCACCGGGTGGTCTGGTCGGGCGAGGAGTCGATCGTGCGGCGGCTGGCCGGATCGGGCGCCGAGATTCACCCCTGCCTGGCGGGACCGGTCGACGTCGACATCCGCGGCGCCGAGCTGCGCGGCTACGCCGGGGTCCGCTTCCTGTGGGAGGAGTTCCTCGTCCCGCTGGCCGAGGCGACCTATCCGGCGGTCGTCGAGGCGGCCGTCCGGTCGGCCGCGGACGTGCTGGTCTGCGACATGCAGGCGCTGGCCGGGCCGCTCGCGGCGGCGCGGCTGGGCCGGCCGTGGGCGACGTCGGCGACGACGTCGGGCCCGCTGCGGGACACCTTCGCCGCCACCCCGAAGGTCCAGCGGTGGTTCGACGACCTGCTCGACGGGCTCATCACCCGCACAGCCACCCCGACCCGGCTCGCCACCCCGACCCGGCTCGCCGACGCAGCCCCCACCGCCAGCCCGGTGCGGGCCGACCCGGCCGCGGCCGGCGGATCGCCGACGCCGGGCACGCTGCGGCTGTCCCCTCATCTCGTCGTCGCGTTCACCACGCAGGCGCTGGCCGGGCCGCCCGGCGGCGACTCGCTCATCGGCCCGGACGGGCCGCCGACCGCCTGGGTCGGCCCGTCGCTGCCACTGCCACGTCCAGCTCCCCTCGGCAGCGGCCCGGGTGGGCCGCAACCGGGTCGGCCGCAACCGGGTCGGCCGGAACCGGGTGGCTCGGCGGCGGCCGAGGCATTCCCGTGGGGGCGGCTCGATCCGGGACGCCGGCTCGTGGTGACCAGCTTCGGGACGGTCAACGGCCAGGTGAGCGGGGAGTTCCTGCGAACGTGCGCGGCGGCGCTGCGCACGCTCGGCGACGGCGTGCAGGCCGTCATCGCCGACCCGCTGGGCGCCGTCGACCCGGCCGCCCTGCCGGACGGCGGCATCGCCGCGCGGTTCCTGCCGCTGGTCGACCTGCTGCCGCGAGCGGCGGCGGTCGTCTGCCACGGCGGGCACAACACGGTCTGCGAGGCGCTCGGGCACGGCGTGCCGCTGGTCGTCGCGCCGATCCGGGACGACCAGCCGGTCATCGCCCAGCAGGTGGTGGACGCGGGTGCGGGCATCCGGCTGCGCTTCGCCCGGGCCACGCCGACGATCGTGGCGTCGGCCGTCCGCGAGGTCCTCGACGATCCCCGCTACCGGTCGGCCGCGGCCCGCGTCGGTGCCTCGTTCCAGGCGGCGGGCGGGGCCGCGGCCGCCGCCGAGCACCTGCAGCGCCTCGCCGCGGCGCGCAGCCCGGTCGGATGAGCCGCGCCCGCCGCGCCGCCGCGGCGCGCCGCCAGCCGCTGCCGGCCGGGCGGTTCGTGCTCCGCTTCACCGCGGGCTCGCGCCGCGTCCTGCTCGCCGGCGGGGTGCTCACCCTGCTCGGCACGTCGATGTCGCTGGCCCAGCCGATCATCGCCCAGCACATCCTGGCCCGGCTCACCGCCGACCAGCCGGTCGGGCGGCTGCTCGGCGTCCTGACCGTCGCGGTCCTGCTCGGCACGGCGGTGTCCGCCGGCGGATTCTTCCTCATCGAGTCGGTCGGCGAGACCCTCGTGCGGACCGTCCGCATCCGCCTGGTGGAACGCATCCTGCGACTGCGGCTGTCCGCGACCGACGAGATCAAGCCCGGTGATCTGATGTCGCGGCTCGTCGGCGACACCACGCTGCTGCGCCAGGTCACGACCCAGGCCCTGGTGACGAGCTGCACGGCGACCATCGCCCTGGTCGGGGCGCTGGTGATGATGGCCCTCATCGACGTGGTCCTGCTCGGCGTCACGCTGTCGTCGGTCGTGCTGATGAGTGCCAGCGTGCGCTGGTCGGCGTCGCGGATCGGCAAGGCCACCGGGCAGGCGCAGGCCGCCGTCGGCTACATGGCCACCCTGCTCGACCGCGACCTCGGTGCCCTGCGCACGGTGAAGGCCTCCGGAGCGGAGGACCACGAGATCGGCCTGCTCGCCGACGCGGCGCAGACGGCGTTCCGCCGGGGGCTGCGCGTCGCCGCCTGGCAGGCGGGCACCGGGGCGAGCGCCGGCATGCTCATGCAGGCGTCGTTCCTGGGAGTGCTCGGCGTCGGCGGCGCCCGGGTCGCCGCCGGGGACCTGCCGATCGCCGACCTGATCGCGTTCCTGCTCTACATGTTCTTCCTGACCCAGCCGGTGACCACCCTGGTCGGCGCCTGGGGTCAGTTCAGGGCGGGCGGGGCGGCCGCGGAACGCATCCAGGCGGTGCTGCGCCTGGATGCCGAACCCACCGCGGCCCGGGGACGCAGCTCCCTCGACCGACGCACCACCGCCGGCCGAGGCACCAACGGCGGCCGAGGCACCAACGGCGGCCGACGCACCACCGCCGGCCGACGCGCCAACGGCGGCCACCGCGATCCCGCCACCAGCGGCCCCATGTTCAGGCGCGGGCCCGTCGTCGTCCGCCGCGCCGCGCTGACCAGGCGCGCCGCGTCCGCCACGAACACCGGGCCGAACCGCCGGGCCGCCAGCGCGACGGTGGCCTTCGACAACGTCGAGTTCGCCTACCGGCAGGACCTCCCGCCGGTGCACCGGGGGGTGTCGTTCACCGTCCCGCCCGGCGGGATGACCGCCATCGTCGGCCCGTCGGGCGCCGGCAAGTCGAGCATCTTCCTGCTGCTCGAACGGTTCTACGACGCCACCGCCGGGCGGATCCTCGTCGACGGCCGCGACGTGCGGGACTGGCCGCTGGCACAGCTGCGCCGCTCGATCGGCTACGTCGAGCAGGAGGCTCCGGTGCTCGCCGGTTCCCTGCGCGAGAACCTCACGCTCGGCCTGACCGGCGTCGACGACGAGGACCTGCACGAGGCGCTGCGCCTGGCCCGGCTGGAGCTGTTCGTGGCGGCGCTGCCCGGCGGGCTCGACGGCTGGATCGGCCACCGCGGCGGCACCCTGTCCGGCGGTGAACGCCAGCGCATCGCCATCGCCCGCGCCCTGCTGCGCCGGCCCCGGCTGCTGCTGCTCGACGAGGCGACCTCGGCGCTCGACGCCGGCAACGAGCTCGCGCTGCGCGACACCATCGCCGCCGCGGCGAGCACGACGACGGTGCTGGTCGTCGCCCACCGGCTGTCCACCGTCGTCGGCGCCCGGCAGATCATCGTCATGGAGGCGGGCCGGGTACGCGCCCTCGGCAGCCACGCGCAACTGCTGGAGACCGACCCGCTCTACCGCGACCTGGCGACGACCCAGCTCCTCGTCCCCACCGGCTGACCCGCCCGGCCCGCGGCGGCCTGTCCGGCTGTTGCCGCGGCGGTCGGCGGCGGACACTGGCTGGCGGAGGTGGTGCACGACCTACCACTGATCAGCACCACCCACCATTCCTTCCGGGGGAAGACGGATAAGCCGGCCGCGCGCGATCCTGCTCGACTTCTACGGCACCGTCGTCGCCGAGGACGACGACGTGGTGGCCGCGGTCTGCCGCAGCATCGAGCAGACCGCGACGGCCAGAGTGCGCGATCCGGCGACGATCGGCCGGTACTGGTCGGACGCCTTCGCCCGGTTGTGCGCCGCCGCGGCGGGCCCCGCGTTCGCCACCCAGCGGGAGCTGGAACGCCGGTCACTGCGGGAGACGATCCGGCATTTCGGCTCGGACGCCGACGAGGAGTCGCTCAGCCGGCGGCTGTTCGACTACTGGCGTCGGCCGGCGCTCCTGCCCGGCGCCGCCGCCTTCCTGGCCGAGATCGAACTGCCGGTCTGCCTTGTCTCCGACATCGACCGTGTCGATCTCGACGCCGCACTCGACGCCCACGGGCTCCGAGTGGACGCGATCGTCACAAGCGAGTACAAACCGCGACCGGAACCGTTCCGGCTCGCCCTCGACCACCTGGCACCCGGCCAGCACGGACCCGGCCAGCACGGACCCGGCCAGCACAGCCTCGCTCCGGGCGAGGTCTGGCACGTCGGCGATTCCCTGGCCTGCGACGTGGCCGGCGCCAACGCGCTCGGCATTCCCGCCGTCTGGATGAACCGCACGCACCGGCAACGGCCGGCAGGGGCGTCGCTCGTCGCCGAGGTCGGGGACCTCACGGCGGTCCTGGAACTGGTCCGGCAGGCCTGACGGCGGCGGCCTGCCGAGCGCCACGCGTTCACCATCGATCCACGACCCAGCCGTCGTCCCCCGTGCGGACCACCCGTCAGCCGGTGGTGGCCTCGCTGCCGGTGACGGGGCTGCCAGCGGCAGGGCTGCCGGCGGCGGGGATGGTGGGGACGGGACCGCCAGGGATGGGGACGGTGGGGACCGGGACGGTGGGACCGGCACCTTCGGGGGTGGGACTGGCGGGGCTGGCGGGGGCGGGGCGGGCGGAGACGGTCAGGCGGGCGGCGCGGGTGAGGACGTAGCCGAGGATCGACATGTGGGACGCCGGGAAGAGGCGGGCGACGGCGTCGATCGTCCTGGCCTGGCGGGTGATGACCACGCGGCCTCGGCGGGCCTCGACCGCGGCGAGGATCTCCCGGGCGGCGGCGTCCGCCGGGTAGCTGAGCATCTTCGCGAACTCGCGGCGGCCCGCCTCCGCCTCGTGGCTCGGCACGGCCCGCGCCACCCGGGCCGTCTCGGCGAGGCGGGTGCGCACCCCACCGGGGAACACCGCCGTGACGCCGACGCGGCCGGCCAGCTCGTGGCGCAGCGCGTCGGTGAAGCCGCGCACGGCGAACTTGCTCGCCGAGTAGGCCGTCTGGCCGGGGGGTCCGATCAGCCCGAACAGGCTTGAGACGTTGACGATGTGGCTGCCGGGGCTGGCGAGCAGGGCCGGCAGCAGCAGGCGGGTGAGCCGCACGGGCGCGCGGAAGTTGATGTCCATCACCCAGTCGAACTCCTCCAGCGTGAGGTGTTCGAAGCCGCCGCCGAGCGCGACGCCGGCGTTGTTGACCAGCAGGGACACCCCAGGATGCTCGGCCAGCACGCGGGTCGCCGCGGCGTCGACGGCGTCGGCGTCGGCGAGGTCGACGGTCAGGCAGTCGACCAGCAGCCGCGGATGGCGGGCACAGATCCTGGCGGCCACGGCCGCCAGGCGCGGTGCGTCGCGGTCGAGCAGGACGAGGTTGCTGCCGCGGCCGGCGAGTTCGTAGGCCATCTCCTCCCCCAGGCCACTCGCGGCACCGGTCACGACGGCGGTTGCGGCGGCGAACTGGTAGGGACGTAGCGGGGACGGCACGTGGGAACTCCTTCTTCGGGGAACGGGGACGACCAGTATCCGTGGACCCGGTCGACCGGCCGGACCCGACTCGCACCGCATTTCCCCTCGTCGGGTGACAGGCCCGCACCATCCGGCCGGCCCGCTCCACACCCGAGAACCGGTATCACCGGAAGGGAGAATGCCGCGCCGAGTCCGGTCACCATCGCGGCGAATATGCGGTATCGACAGAGGAACGTGCCTCGGTTTCGGCGTTCCGGGACAGCGCCCGCCGTGGTGGACCTGGACTCGCGAAAGCGGCCGGCCGCCGGGCCCGCCGGCCGATCGGCCGATCGGCCGGTCGGCCGGCTCAGGGCAGCAGCTCAGGGCAGCAGCTCAGGGCAGCAGGACGTCGGCGAGGCGTCGCCACCAGGTGGACTCGGGCTCCCCGCCGGTCGCGTCGTTGACCTGGAGCACGACCTGGTCGGCGCCGGCGGAGAGGTATTCGGCCACCCGCTTGCCGATGGTCTCCACGTCGCCCCACACGGTGACCTGGTCGATGAGCCGGTCGGAGAGGTCGGCGACGTCGTCGGCGGTGAAGCCCATCCGGACCAGGTTGTTGGCGTAGCCGGGGACGGTGGTCAGGAAGCGGATCGCCTCGCGGGCGGTGCCGCGCGCGGCGGCCGGGTCGCGGTCGGGGACGACGGTGACGAGCACGGCCAGCGTCCGGTCGGGGCCGAGCACGGCGCGCGCGTCGGTGACGTACTGCGGCGTGACGAGGAACGGGTACGCCCCGGCCGCGCGGTCGCGGGCGAGGCGGAGCATGGCCGGGCCGAGGGCGGCGAGGATGCGCCCGGCGGCCGGCACCGCCGGCTGCGCGGCGTCGAGCTCGTCGAGGTAGGCGCCGAGGGTGGCCAGCGGACCCGCGCCGTGCGCGCCGCCGAGGCCGGCGAGGTAGCGGCCGGGATGGTCGGCGGCGAGCGCCGCGTAGGTCGCCGCGACCTCGGCGGCGGGGACCTGGTCGACGGACAGGATGCCGTTGGCGACGAGCAGGCTCCCCGTGCCGCGCACGACCTGCTCGACGAGCCGGACGTTGTTGCCCTGGCCGCCGGGCAGCCACAGCGTCGAGTAGCCCAGGTCCTCGAGCTCCGCGGCCGCGGCGACGGCGGCGGGGACGTCCGGGTTGAAGGCGATCGTCGAACTCGCGATGCCGATGGTGCCGAGAGTGGTCATGGCCTCTGCAACCCCCCGAACCGGGAGCCTCTTCCGGGTCGGCGGGCAACCTGCCGACCGGCCCGGACGACAACGAAACGGACGCGCCGACCCGGCCGGACCAGACCCGCCGTCACCGGCAGCCACCAGACGACGCTGAACGGCAGGACACGAGACCCGATGCGCACCCCGCGACACATCGCCATGATCGGCTGCACCACGCCCAGCCACGTCTACCCCTCGCTCGGCGTCATCGCCGAACTCGTCCGCCGCGGCCACCGGGTCAGCTACGCCATCGGCGACCGGCTCGCCGCGCTGGTGGAGCCCACCGGCGCGCGGCCCGTCACCCACCCCTCGACGCTGCCCGCGCAGGACGGTGACTGGCCCGACAACCCGGCCGCCGAACTCGCCACCCGGATGTTGCTCAACGAGGGGATCGCCACCCTCCCGCCGCTCGCCCGCCACTTCGACGACGACCGGCCCGACCTGCTGATCCACGATGTCGCCGCGCAGGCGGGACCGGTGCTCGCCGCCCGGTGGGACGTCCCCGCGGTGTTGCTGTCCCCGACCTGGGTGCCGTGGGACGGCTTCGAGCAGGACAACGCCGAGGCCCTGTCGGCACTGCGCACGTCCGTGCCCGGCAAGGAGTACCAGGCGAGGTTCAGCGCGTGGCTGCGCGACAACGGCCTCGACCGCGACCCCTGGGAGTGGCTGGGCGCCGACCGGCCCACCGTCTCGCTGATCCCTCCGGTGTTGCAGCCGCACCTGAACCGGGTCCGGCCGGGGGTGCGGTTCGTCGGGCCGTGCCTGGACCCCGCGCGCCTGGCCGAACGGACCTGGACGGCGCCGCCGGACGCCGGCCGGGTGCTGCTGGTGTCCCTCGGCACCGTCTACAACGACCGGCCCGACATCTACCGGGCCGCCGCCGAGGCGTTCGCCGGCACCGACTGGCACGTGGTCATGGCGCTTGGCCGGCGCGTCGACACCGCCGCGCTCGGCCCGCTGCCCGCCAACGTCGAAGCCCACCGCAGCGTCCCCCAGCTCGCCGTGCTCGCCGCGGCGTCGGCGTTCGTCACCCACGCCGGGATGGGAAGCTGCGTCGAGGCGCTGTGGTTCGGCGTGCCGACGGTGGCGATCCCGCTGGCCGCCGAGCAGTTCGGCAACGCCGCGATCCTCGCCGCCCTCGGCGTCGGCCAGCAGCTCGCCGCGGACCGGGTCGACCCACAGCTCCTGCGCACCGCCGTCGCGTCCGTGGCCGCCGACGCCGAGATCGCCGGACGGCTGACCGGGCTCGCGTCCGTGCTGCGCGCCCACGGCGGAATCGAGGCCGCCGCCGACGCCGTCGAGTCCTTCCTGCCCTGACCGGCCCTACCCTGAGCGGCCCTTCCCTGACCGGCCCTACCATCCGTTCCCTGCCGGCCGCTCACTTCCACCGAGCAACCCGCCGGGTCGGCGAGCTGTGAGATCGTGCGCGGATGCCCGCCGAACCTGCGCTGATCCTGTGGGATGTTGATCATACGCTGCTGTCGTTCCCGGGGCTCGGCCGCGAGCTGCACGCCCGGGCCTTCCAGGCGGTCGTCGGCCGGCCCGCGGACCAGATCGCCGACCTCGCCGGCCGCACCGACCGGGCCATCGTCGTCGACACCCTGCGGCTGAACGGGATCGACCGGCCGGAGTCGCTGCTGCCCGCGTTCTACGCGGCGCTGCCGGCCGCGGCCGTCGCGCTCGACGATCGGATGCGTCGGACCGGCCGAGTCCTGCCCGGCGCGCGGGCGGCCCTCGAAGGCCTGGCGGGCGACGGTGTGGTGCAGTCGGTGGTCACCGGCAATCTGCCGTCCCTCGCTCGGCTCAAACTGGCCTGCTGCGGGCTGACCGACCTGCTCGACCTGGCCGTCGGCGGCTACGGCGACGACGACACCGACCGCGCCGTGCTCGTCGCCCTGGCCATCAAGCGCGCGCAGGCCGCCCACCGGCTGACCTTCTCCCCGGCCCGCGTCGTGGTCATCGGGGACACGGTGCACGACGTCCGCGGCGCGCGGGACGCCGGGGTGCGGGCGGTCGCGGTCGCCACCGGCGCGACCACCGCGGACACCCTGCGGGCCGCCGGCCCGAACGCGGTCCTGACCGACCTGACCAGCCTGCCCACCCTGCGCACCGCCGTCTACGGCCGCACCGCCCTCCACGGCGACGCCGTCACCTGAAAGCCCTCACACGACGGCCCTCACCCGCGGCCCACCCGACGGCGCAGGCGGACGAGGGCGTCGACGGCGGTGCGCTCGCCGGCCGGGGTCGGCACCGGGCGGTGCACCCGCCGCGCGGCGTCCACGCTGAGCTCCGCGCGGTCGGCCAGGTCGGCGGTCACGTCGTCGGCGGTGTACAGCACCGCCGGGTCCTGCGGGCCGCCGACGCCCTCGGTGAGGTTCGCCGAGTCGTGGGCGACGACGAGCAGCGTCGCGCCCGGTGCCAGCAGATCCGCGGCCCGGTGCAGCGCCGTCCGGCGACGCTGCGCGGGCAGTTGCAGGTAGGCGAGCAGGACCAGGTCGAACGGGCCGGCGGGCAGGGGGCCGGCGACGGCGTCGGCCACGACGAAGGTCGTCCGGTCCGCCACCCCCGCGTGCTCGGCGAGGCGCCCGGCGCGCTCCACCGCCGTGGCGGAGAAGTCGGCGCCGACGACGTGCCAGCCGAGGGTGGCCAGGTGGATCGCGTTGCGCCCCTCGCCGCAGGCCAGGTCGAGCGCCCGCCCCACCGCCAGCCCGTCGATCTCGGCGGCGACGAAGCGGTTCGGCGCCGAGCCCCACAGCAGCTCGGTGGCCGCGTACCGGGCATCCCACGCCGCCGCGTCCATCCGCCTCGCCCCCACGTCCCGACTCGACCCCGCACGCGCACTCACCGACCCGGTGGGGCCGAACCAGAGCCTCGCGCCGACGATACGGGCTGTTCGGTCGGTCTCGGCATCCTACGCTGTGGACACCGTGAATCCGGGCGACCACCCGTGGCTGATCGGGCTCGCGACGGCCGACGTGGCACTGCGGGCGGCTCGGGTACGGGCCGGTGCAGGACTGTCGCCGCCGCCCGGCGGATCACACCGCAACGGCGGCCGAGCGGCGGCGCAGCGCGTCCCAGCAGGCCAGGGCGACGGCGGCGAGGCCGAACACGGCGCCGGTGACGCTGACGGCGGTCCAGCCGCCGTGGCTGTAGGCGGTGCCCGAGGCGATCGAGCCGGCGAGGCCGCCGGCGAAGTAGGTCGCCATGTAGGCGGAGGTGAGCCGGCTGCGGGCCGCGGGGTTCAGCCGGTAGATCTCGCTCTGGTTGGCGATGTGCAGGCCCTGCGCCGCGAGGTCGAGCGCGAGGATGCCGACGATCAGCGCGGCGAGCGAGTGGCCGCCGAGGCCGAGCGGCAGCCAGGCGGCGAGCAGCAGCGCGGCCGTGCCCACGGTCGCCGCCCCGGCGCGCCCGCGGTCGGCGGCCCGGCCGACGAACGACGCGGCCAGCACGCCCATCAGGCCCAGCAGGCCGAACAGGCCGATGACGCCGGTCGAGTAGTGGTACGGCGCCGCGGACAGCAGGAACGCCAGCGGCGTCCACAGCGCACTGAACGCCCCGAACGACGCCGCCCCGTAGGCCGCGCGCAGCCGCAGCACCGGCTCGTCGCGCAGCAGCCCGACCACCGACGCGATCAGCGCCCGGTAGCCGAGCCGCGGCGCCGCCGTGCGCGGCTCGGCCGGCAGGCGGGCGGCGAGCACGGCGCACAGCACGAGCTGGGCGGCCCCGGCGACCCAGAACGGGGTACGCCAGCCGCCGAGGTCGGCCAGGTAGCCGGCGACGGTGCGGGCCAGCAGGATGCCCAGCAGCAGTCCGCTCATCACCGTCCCGACGACCTTGCCGCGCTCGGCGTCGCCGGCCAGCGTCGCGGCGAAGGCAACGCCGATCTGCGCGGTCACCGACAGGGCCCCGACCGCGACGGCGGCGATCAGGAGCTGGGTGGCCGAGGTGGCGGTGGCGAGCACGAACAGGCCCACCGCCTGGGCGGCGACCAGTGCGGGGATCAGGCGGCGGCGGGCCACGAGGTCGCCCACCGGGACCAGCAGGCACAGCGCCACCAGGTAGCCGGCCTGGGTCACCGAGACGACGAGCCCGGCCGTGCCGGTGGACAGGCCCAGCGCCGCCCGGATCTCGCCGAGCAGCGGCTGGGCGTAGTACATCGCCGCCACGCACATGCCCGTGCTCACCGCGAGCAGCCCGACGAGGCCGCGGCCGAGACCCGTCCCCGCCGCCGGGGAGGTGCCGTCGGCGAAGGCGCCGCCCCCGGACGCGCCGCCCCCGGACCTGCCGCCTCCGGGTGCGCCGCCCTCGGACGCGCCGTCGGAGGATCCGTGCGTCGTCACGCCGCCGTCGATCATGGGGCCAGCGTGCCGCACCCTGGGTAACCTGTCCAACAGAACAATCAGCTTGGCTTCATCTGTGTAGGAGATGTATGGAGCTCCGCCAGCTCGAACACTTCGTCGCCGCCGCCGAGGAGCTGCACTTCACCCGGGCCGCGCAGCGAGTGAACATCGTCCAGTCGGGGCTGTCGTCGTCCATCGGCGCCCTGGAACGCGAGCTCGGCGCGAAGCTGTTCGTGCGTAGCACCCGCGCCGTGCGGCTGACCCAGGAGGGCGAGGTGCTGCTCACCCAGGCCCGCCGGATCCTGTCCGCCGCCGCCACGGCGCGCTCGGCGGTCGCCGGGGTGGCCGGCGGCATGGGGGGCCGGCTGACCATCGGAATCATGCAGTGTTTCCGCCGCGGCCTCACCGAGGCGCTCGCCGCGTTCCACGCCGAGCACCCGCGGGTGGAGCTACGGCTCGTGCAGGCGCCCAGCGCGGACCTGCTCGACCGGGTCGCGGCCGGCACCCTCGACCTCGCGTTCGCCTGCGCGCGGACGGCCCCGGCCGGCGTCCACCTGACCCCGCTGGACGACCGGCCGATGGTGTTCGCCTGCCACGGCGGGCACCGGCTGGCCGGCCGGGCGGCGGTGTCGCTGGCGGAGACCGCCGACGAGGACTTCGTCGACTACCCGCCCGGCTGGGGGTCGCGCACGGTCGTCGACGCTGTGCTCGCCGATCACGGCCTGCGCCGCCGGCTGGCCTGCGAGGTCGGCGACACGGACACGCTGCTCGACCTCGTCGCGCACGGGCTCGGCGTCGCCGTCCTGCCGCCGAGCCTCGACCCCCGCCACCGCGACGAGCTGCGGCTGATCCCGCTCGCCCCGCCCGTCCCCACCTTCCCGACGGGAATCGTCACCCCGGCCGGCGCCACCTCGGCCGCGGCCCGCATCCTGCTCGACACCGTCCTCGCCCGCCAACCCGCCCCGGTGGCCCGGTAACGACCGTCACCGTGGTGCCCACCGACCGTCCATGATCATCAGTGCCGATCACACGTCGTCAACAACGTTGATTATCTGGTGAGGCGGTGGATGGCACGCCGCGGCTGCTGGGGGACCTGGCCGACCTCGTGGCAGGGCGAGGCGGAGTGTGCGCGGGCGGCGCACGATCGAGTTGGCCGGTCGCGGCGGGTGTGTCACCGTCGGATGATGCGCCGCTGGCTGTTCGCCGACCAGCTCGGGCCGCACTTCCTCGACGATCCCGACCAGCCGGTCCTGCTCGTCGAGTCGACCCGGGTGCTGGCCCGGCGGCGCTTCCACCGGCAGAAGGCGCAGCTGCTGCTCTCGGCCCTGCGCCACCGGGCGCGCGAGCTCGGCGACCGCTGCGACCACCGGATCGGCGCGACCTACGGCGAGGCCGTCGCCGACTACGGCGAGCCCCTGGAGGTGCCCGACCCGACCTCCTGGGCGGCGCGGCGGTTCGTCACCGACCTGCCCGGGGTGACGGTCGTGCCGACGGCCTACACCGCCACGAGCCGGGACGACTTCTCCACCTGGGCCCACGGCGGCACCGACCAGGGCCACAGCGACGGCCACGGCGACGGCCGGTGGGACGGTCACGGCGACGGTGCTCGTGGCGGGACGGGCGGTCGTCGACGGCTGCTCATGGAGGACTTCTACCGCTGGCAGCGACGCCGGTTCGGCGTGCTCATGGACGGCGACTCCCCCGCCGGCGGCCGGTGGAACTTCGACCACGACAACCGCCACCCCCCGCCCCGGCGCGCCCACCTCGACCTGCCCGAGCCGTGGTCGCCGTCGGAGACCGAGGTCGACGCCGAGGTCCGGGAGCATCTCGACCGGCTCGAACGCGACGGCCACGCGCAGTTCCGCGGCGTCGACGGCCCGCGCCGGTTCGCCGCGACCCGGGCGGAGGCGGGCCAGGCGCTGGACTGGTTCGTCCGCCATCGCCTCGCCGACTTCGGCCCCTACGAGGACGCGATGCTCGCCGGCGACTGGGCGATGGCGCACTCCACCCTCTCGCCGGCGCTCAACCTGGGCCTGCTGCACCCGCTGGAGGTCGTCGCCGCGGCCGAGCAGGCGTACCGGCGCGGCGAGGCGCCGATCGCCAGCGTCGAGGGGTTCGTCCGCCAGGTCCTCGGCTGGCGCGAGTACGTCTGGGGGATCTACTGGTGGGCCGGCGAGGACTACGCCGACCGCAACGCCCTCGGCGCGCGGACCCCGCTGCCACGCTGGTTCGACGACCTCGACGCGGACGCGGTCGGCGCCGCCTGCCTGTCCGACGTGCTCGCCGGGGTCCGCGAGCGCGGCTGGGTCCACCACATCCCCCGGCTGATGGTGCTGGGCAACTGGGCGCTGCAACGCGGCTACGACCCGCGGGCGCTCACCGACTTCTTCCACGAGAGCTTCGTCGACGGCTACGCCTGGGTGATGGCGCCCAACGTCGTGGGGATGAGCCAGTACGCCGACGGCGGCCTGATGGCGACGAAGCCGTACGCCGCCGGCGGCGCCTACATCCACC
This sequence comes from Frankia alni ACN14a, assembly GCF_000058485.1. NCBI lineage: Bacteria > Bacillati > Actinomycetota > Actinomycetes > Frankiales > Frankiaceae > Frankia > Frankia alni. The sequence continues at coordinate 3,135,135 of NC_008278.1, read as the reverse complement.
GGATGAGCGACTACTGCGGCGGCTGCCGCTACCACCCGTCCCATCGCCTCGGCGAGGACGCCTGCCCCTTCACCGCCGGCTACTGGGCCTTCCTCGACCGCAACGCCGGCGCGCTGGCCGCCAACCCCCGCCTGCGCCGCCCGCTCGCGGGCCTCGCCCGCCTCGCCGACCGGGCCGCGGTCACCGCCGCCGAACACCGCCGCGGCGCGGGCCCGCCCTGACCGCGGGCGGCCCGGACCGCGGGGGCCGGCGGGGGCGTCACCGGGCCGGGTCCGGCGGGGGTCGGACGTGCTCCAGCAGCAGCGGCAGGAGCAGGTCGACCAGCTCGACACAGGCCGCGACGATGGTCGCCTCGCTGGTCGCGTCCGTCTCGAGACCGTGCGCCAGCGCCTTCATGGTGATCGCGCCGTAGAGGCACTCGACGACGCGGGCCTGGGTGCCCGGGTTGACGGGTTCCCCGCGCTCGGCGGCCCGGGCGAGTACCAGGCCCGCGGCCCGGCGATGGCGATCGGCCACCCCGGTGGTGACCTCGCGGGTGGAACCGCTGGCCACGGCCTCGACCGTCAGGCGCAGCGTCGCGAACCCGACGGGGTCGAGCAGGAAGCGCAACATGTTCACGCTCAGGGCGACCAGGTCGCCGCGCAGTGATCCGGTGTCGACGTCCTCGATCGCGCGGGACCGCGCCAGGACGCTGTCGACGAGGAGCGTGTCGCGGTCGGGCCAGCGCAGGTAGACGGTGGACTTGCCGACCCCGGCGCGCCGGGCGACGCCGTCGATGGTGAAGCCGCTCGCGCCGCGTTCGAGGTACTCGTCGATGGCGGCGTCGAGGATGCGCCGCTCGGCGTCGGCCCGGCGAGGCCGGCCGGGGGACCGCCGCGCGGCTGTCACGCCGTCACCCATGGATCTCCCCCCGCCGTGTCCGCGCGCCGATCCTCACCGTAGCGGCGAGCCGCGGGCCCCGCGGAGCCGATCTCCGCGCACCGTTTACGGACGACTTTGTCCGATACCTTGACACGTGAGCACCGCCACAGTTCACTGAGGTCACTTAGTCACCTCCGTCGTATGAGCGGGAACGTCCCGAGGAGCGCCATGTCAGGCATCGACCGCACCCCGCCGAAGGTCCACCTCCGCGTCAACGGTGAGAGGCGTGCGTCCGGCTCGGGCGGCACCTACGGTCACGTCAACCCGGCGACCGGCGAGGTCGACGCGCAGATCCCGCTCGCGGACAAGGACGAGATCGACCTCGCCGTCACCGCGGCGCACGAGGCGTTCCAGAGCTGGAAGCGGACCCCGCCCGCCCAGCGCCGCGCCCTGCTCGTCCGGCTCGCGGACCTCATCGAGGCCCACGCGGACGAGTTCGCCCGGCTCGGGGCGCTGGACAACGGCACACCGCTCACCGTCGGGGCGGCCTTCCCGGTGCTCTCGGCGGAGTGGACCCGCTACTACGCCGGCTGGGCCGACAAGATCCAGGGTGAGCTGACCGGCAACCCCGTCCAGGACGGCGAGCTCGGTTACACCCTCGCCCAGCCGTACGGCGTCGTCGGGATCATCATCACCTGGAACGGGCCGCTCATCTCGCTGGCCATGAAGATCCCGGCCGCGGTCGCGGCCGGCAACACCGTGGTGGTCAAGCCCTCCGAGCTCACCCCGTTCAGCGGGGAGCTCTTCATGGACCTCGTCGAGCAGGCCGGGTTCCCGCCCGGCGTCGTCAACGTCCTGCCCGGCACCGCCGAGGCGGGCGCGCAACTCGTCTCCCACCCGCTGGTCAGGAAGGTCACCTTCACCGGTGGCCCGGCCACGGCGACCAGGATTCTCGAGGCGTGCGCGCCCAGCATGAAGCCCGCCGTCCTCGAACTCGGCGGCAAGTCCGCCAACATCGTCTTCGCCGACGCCGACCTCGACGTGGCCTGCCAGATCGGGACGACGTTCTCCCTGATCGCGCTCTCCGGCCAGGGCTGTGCCTTCGCGACCCGGATGATCGTCCACGAGGACGTGTACGACGAGGTCGTCGCGCGGGTGACGCTGATCGCGCAGAACATCCCGGTCGGTGACCCGTTCGATCCCGCCGTCGCCTCCGGTCCGGTCGTCAACCAGGCGGCCGTCGAGCGGATTCTCGGGATGATCGAGCGGGCCGCCGAGCAGGGCGCGACCCTGCTGGCCGGCGGGAGCCGGATCGACCGGGCCGGCTACTTCATCCAGCCGACCGTCTTCGCCGACGTCGACCCGGACTCCGAGCTCGCCCAGACCGAGGTCTTCGGCCCGGTGCTGACGATCTTCAAGTTCCGTACCGAGGAAGAAGCGGTCGCGCTGGCCAACGGCACCCGGTACGCGCTGTCCTCCTACGTCCAGACCCGGGATCTGCAGCGGGCGCTGCGGGTCGCCGCCGAACTCGACGCCGGCGAGACGCTCGTCAACGGCGCGACCAATCTGAAGGTCGGCCGGCCGTTCGGCGGGTTCGGGCTCTCCGGCGTCGGCAAGGAGGGCGGCCGGCAGGGCATCGAGGAGTTCCTGCGCATCCGCAGCGTCGGCATCACCGTCTGACACCGGCCTCACCTCGGCCGGCCATCCCTCGGCCCGGTTCCCCGTCGGCCCCGACTTCACCTCGGCCCCGACTTCACCTCGGCCCCGGCCTTTTCTTCCGCACGCGAGACAGGACAGGAACACATGACCGGAAAGCTCGAAGGGCGCGTGGCCTTCATCACCGGCGCCGCCCGCGGCCAGGGCCGCGCGCACGCCGTGCGCCTCGCCCGGGAGGGCGTCGACATCATCGGTGTCGACATCTGTGCGGACATCCCGTCGATGAACTACCCGTGCGGCACCTGGGCCGAGCTGGCGGAGACCGCAGACCTGGTCGAGAAGGAGGGCCGCCGGGCGATCATCGGCAGGGCCGACGTCCGTGACCAGACCGCGCTTCGGGCCGTCTTCGACGAGGGGTACGCCGCGTTCGGTCGGGTCGACATCATCCTGGCCAATGCCGGCATCCTGCGGGTCGGCGACAGCGTCGACCCGACACGCGAGTGGCAGGACACCATCGACATCCTGCTCACCGGCACGTTCAACACCGTCCAGGTGGCCCTGCCGCGCCTGCGGGAGGGTGGGCGTGGCGGCTCGATCGTCATCACCTCCTCGAGCGCGGGGCTGAAGGGCACCGCGAGCGAGGAGCCGAGTGCCCAGGCCTACACGGCGGCCAAGCGGGGGCTCGTCGGCTACATGCAGGTGCTGGCCAACCAGTACGCCGCCGAGATGATCAGGGTCAACACCATCCACCCGACCGGGGTCGTGTCGGGCATGACGATGAACGCCGCGATGCAGGCGGCGATGGCGAAGGCGGACACCAACATCTCCGCGATGCAGAACGCCCTGCCGATCCCCATTCTTCAGCCCGAGGACATCGCAGGCGCCGTGGCGTACCTGGTCTCCGACGAGGCGAGGTTCATCACCGGGACCCAGTGGGCCCTCGACGCCGGCTTCACAGTCCGCTGACGGCCCGGGACGACTGAGGAGAATCCGCGATGACAACGCCCACCACCGAGATCACCGACCACCGCATCGTCGGAGTCGGCACGGTCGGCGACGCAGGCGACCGTTTCGACGCGCTGCGTTCCTTACACCGCATCGTCAGGGTGACCGAACCCGACCGCTCCTACTGGATGGTGCTGGACCACGATCTCGCGCGTGAGTGCCTGCAGAATCCGGCGGTCTTCTCCAGCGAGGTCATCACCCCGCTCAGCCCGGACCCGCCGCTGTCGATGATTCCCATCCAGCTCGACCCGCCGGAGCACACGCAGTGGCGGCGGCTGCTGGCGCAGTACTTCTCTCCGCGCACGATGGGGCTGCTGCGGCCGCGCCTGGAGGAACGCACCACCGAGCTCGTGGCCGCGATCCGCGCCAGGGGAGAATGCGACTACGTCGAGGACTTCGCGCTGGAGCTGCCGACGGTGGTCTTCCTCGAGCTGATGGGGCTGCCGATCGACGAGTTGCCGACCTTCCTGGAGTGGGAGAAGCAGGCGCTCGCCCCGACCGACAGCGGTGACTTCGACAAGGACCGGCAGATCGGCGGGATCTTCTCGGTCGTCGGGTACTTCCAGGCCGAGATCGCCCGTCGCCGGGACAGCGGCGAGCGGGGGGACGGCCTGCTCGGCGCGATGCTCGACTGGGAGCTCGACGGTGCGCCGGCCCCCGACGACGCGCTGGTCAACTGCTCCCTGCTGCTCTTCCTGGCGGGCCTGGACACCGTGGCGATGAGCCTGTCCTTCGCGATGCACCACCTCGCGACGCACGACGCCGACCGCCGGCACGTCGCGGGGCTGGCCGCCGCCGGCGAGCCGCTCGACGGCGTCGTCGAGGAGCTGCTCCGCTTCTACGCCGTGCCCGAGGTCGGCCGGAAGGTGAAGCAGGACATCGAGATCGGCGGGCAGCAGCTGCGAGCCGGTGATCTCGTGCTCTTCCCGCTGGTCGCCGCGAACCGGGACGAGGCGCTCGTCGCCGGCGCGGGCACCGTCGACCTCGTCTCCCGGCCGCCCGCCCCGCACCTGGCGTTCGGCGCTGGCCCCCACCGATGCCTGGGGTCCCACCTCGCCCGGATCGAGATGAACGTCGCGCTCGCCGGCTGGCACCGCGTCATCCCGGCCTACGCCCTGGGCGAGGGCACCGCGCCCCAGGCGTACTGGGGCAACGTCCACGGCATCTTCTCCCTGCCCCTGGCGGAGTTCGGGTCCTGACCCGGCGGAAAGGACGACCGATGAGGATCGTGGTCGACACCGGGCTCTGCTCGGGCCACGCCCGCTGCAACGCCACCGCCGAGGACCTCTTTCCCCTCGACGATCTGGGCTACCTCGCCGTCACCGACCCGGAGATTCCGCCAGGCCAGGAGAGGCGTGCGCGCGACGCCGTCGCCGCCTGCCCCGAGCGCGCGCTGAGCCTCGTCGACGAGTAAGTATGTGATGTGGCTCTACGACGCGTGGTGACGGGCGCGGGCCCGGACGGTGCCGGGATCTTCGTCCAGGACGGGCCGGCACCCCATGTGATCACCAACGACAGCCGGCCGGGCCTCGAGGTGAGCTACCTGTGGTCCACCGAGGAGCCGCCCTCGGTGCCCGGCAGCGGCGCGGAGAGCACCCGGCTCGACCAGGAGCCCGTCCCGCCTGCGGGGGGAACCCGCCTCATCTCCGTGACGTATCCGCCCGGGTTCGGGCTTCGCGAGCCCGCCGCGAGGCCGCCCGCGGACGTCGACGACGCGGCTGCCGCCCCGTTCGACGACAGCCTGCTTCACACGACGGAGACGGTCGACTACGGCGTGGTGCTGCGGGGTGAGATCTGCATCGTGCTGGCCGGCGGCGCGGAACGCGCGCTTGCAGCCGGGGACGTGCTGGTCCACAACGGCGCCGCGCACGGCTGGCGCAACCGCCGCGACGAACCCGCGGTCGTGCTGTACGTGATCGTGGGAGGTCGAGCCGTCGGGCACTGATGAGAACGTCACCGTCGCAGGTGTGGAACGCTGCATCTGTGGCGGATGCGAACAATCTGATCGATGTGGCGGCGCTCACCGGCTGGTTGGACGAGCACGTCCCGAGTCTGGGCGACGGGCCCCTGACGACGGCCCTGGTCTCCGGCGGGTCGACCAACCTGATCCTGAGCCTGGACCGGGGCGGCCGGAAGGCGATCTTCCGCAGCCCGCCCCTGGCGGGCAGCCCGCAGGGCGCGCGCACGATCCAGCGCGAGGCCACCGTCCTGCGCGCGCTGACCGGGACGGACGTGCCGAGCCCGGAGTTCCTCGGCTTCTGCGCGGACGAGTCGCTGCTCGGGGTCAGCTTCTACGTCATGGAGCTGGTCGACGGCTGGGCGGCGACCATCACCGCCGAGAACGAGACGATCTGGCCGGCGGGTTTCGACGGCGGCCCCGACCAGCACTACATCTGCTGGGCGATGACCGACGGGCTGGTCGCGCTGGCCAACCTCGACTACACCGCGGTCGGGCTGGGCGGGTTCGGCCGGCCCGACGGGTTCCTCGAGCGCCAGCCGGACCGCTGGCTGGGCCAGGTCGACGGCTACCAGCGGCGCTACCCGAAGTACGAGCGGCGTGACCTGCCCGGGCTGACGTACGTGGCGGACTGGCTGCGGGACAACGTCCCCGCGGGGTCGCGTCCCGCGCTCATCCACGCCGACTACGCGCCGAACAACGCGCTGTTCCACCACCGCCCGCCGGCCCGCCTCGCCGCGATCATCGACTGGGAGACCGCAACCATCGGCGATCCCCTGCTCGACCTCGCCGCCTTCGCGAACAACCTCGTCACCGAGGCGGAGGACGACGGCGCCATGCGGTACTTCGCGCCCGGGCGCTTCCCGCACCGCGACGACGTCATCGCCTACTACGGCGAGCGGACCGGCCGCGACGTCTCGACGATCGGCTACTACTCGGTGCTCGCCAAGTGGCGCGCGGCCTGCATGATCGAGTACAAGGTCGCCGAGGCGATCCAGGGGCTGTCACCGAAGGCCAAGGGCGACCGCTTCGACGCCATCGTCCGCCGCCTGCTGCTCGACTCCGAGGCCCTGGCCCGCTCCCTGACCTGACCGCCAACCCTCCGTCCGAACACCGATGGCTACTTTGCTCTCAGCGCCGGGCGGAGGCGGCGAGGAGCTCGTCGGTGCCCTGGCGCAGGCGGTGGCGGGCGGCGGGGTCGTAGGCCTGGGCGAGGGCGCGGGCCTCGCGCAGGCCGGCGAAGTAGCGGCCGGTGCCCGTGGCGGCGGCGGGGCCGTCGATCAGGTTCAGGGTGGCGTCGCCGCCCTCGGCGACGGTGCTGCTCACCGGGGATCCGGCCTGGCGGACCATCGTGGTGTCCATGAACGTCGCGGGGTGCAGGGCGTCGACGGTGACGCCGGTGCCGGCCAGCTCCTCGGCGAGGTCGAACGTGCCCATGATCTGCGCCAGCTTGCTGCGGCGGTAGGCGCGGACGCCGTCGTAGTCGCGGGTGGTGAGCAGGTCGGCGAAGTCGAGCGGCTCCTGCCCGGCGGAGGCGACGTTGACGATCCTCGCCGGGGCCGACCGGGTCAGCGGCGCCAGCAGCAGCCGGGTGAGCCGGTGGCCGGCCAGGTAGTTGACGGCGAAGCGCAGCTCGATGCCGTCGGCGCTGGTCTCGCGGGGGGCGCCCGGCGTGCCGAACCCGACCCCGGCGTTGTTCACCAACACGTCGAGGCGGTCGGTGTGCCGCTCGACGTCGGCGGCGAGGCGGGCGACGTCGCCCAGGTCGGCCAGGTCGGCGAGCAGCACCGTCGGCTCGGGGCCGCCGGCGGCCTCGATGCGGGCGCGCACCCGCTCGGCGCGCTCGGCGTCCCGGCCGTGGACGAGCACCCGCCAGCCCGCCGCGCCCAACCGCTCGGCGAGATGGGCGCCCAGGCCGTCGGTCGCACCGGTGATGAGAATCGTTCGCCCGTCCATCGCGTGGTCTCCAGTCAATCGATCTCGGATCTCGGTTGGTTGCGGATCTCGGTTGTTCCCGGGAACCCTGCCACTGTCTTCTGCGGGGAACCCCCCGGCCGCCGCCGGTCTTCCGCGGAGGCGGCGAGACCGATCGGGCGAGCACACGGGTAGGAACGTTCGGTGCGGGAATAGGCACCGATGGTGATTGCCCTGTGCCGCCGAACCGGGGCGTGTGAGGGCTCGATCATCGGTCCGGCCGTGTGCGAGCCGGCGCGTGGGTTCACGGCGTGCGACGGGCCACAGGTTCACGACAGCGCAGGAGATTCGACAGCGCAGGAGATCCGACAGCGCAGAAAATTCGACAGCGCAGGAGAGAGGTCGATCCAGATGACGACCACCGTGGAGCACGGGAGCATCACCGGGACCAAGGACGCTCAGTACGACCTGTTGTGGTTCACCGAAATCTGCCTGAGCAACGCGCTGCGGCTGGAGACCTACGCCGCCGACGCCGAACGCGACGGCGACCGGGAGCTGCACGACCTGTTCCGCCGGGCGCAGACCGAGAGTCGCAAGGGCGCCGAGCAGGGCAAGCAGCTCCTACGCAACCGGCTCTGACCGCCGACCGCCCTGACTGCTGGGAGTCTGACGACCGGCGGCGTCACGGCGCGCCGGGCGGGACGAAGGGCAGGCCGGGTGGGGCTCCCTCGTCGAGCAGGCGGCGCAGGGCGGCGGTGTCGAGATGCTCGGCGACCAGGTCGCCGAGGACGTCGAGGCGGCGTCGGCGCACGTCGGCGAAGCGGGTGCGGGCGGGGACGAACGCCCGCCCGGCCGCGCGGGCGACCTCGGTGAGGTAGGCGCGGCGGAACTCGTCGTTCTCCAGCAGCCCGTGCCAGCTCGTGCCGGCGACCGCGCCGACCCGGACCCCGTCGGCGGCGAACGGCTCCGCGGCGGGATGGTCGGCGATGGCCAGCCGGCCGTGGCGGATCTCGTAGCCGGTCACCGGCCGGCCGGCGGCGTCGGTCGCCGCGCGGCGACCGAGCAGCTTCGACGCCTCGAAGGTGGTCGTCACCGGCAGCAGGCCGAGGCCGGCGACCTCGCCCGCACCCGACTCGACGTCGTCGTGGATGCGCCGGCCCAGCATCTGGTAGCCGCCGCAGATCCCCAGCACCGGCCGGCCGGCGGCGACGCGGGCGGCGACGGCGTCGGCGAGGCCGCGGCGGCGCAGCCAGCGCAGGTCCTCGACCGTCGAGCGGGTGCCGGGCAGCACCACCAGGTCGGCGTCGGCCAACTCGTCCGGCCCGGTGACCAGCCGCACCACGACGCCGGGCTCGGCGCGCAGCGCGTCCAGGTCGGTCACGTTCGACAACCGGGGCAGCCGGACCACCGCCACCCGCAGGCTCTCCCGCCGCACCCCGTCCCCCGCCGACGCGCCCTCCCCCGCCGACGCGTCCTCCCCTGCCAGTCCGGAGTCGGTGTCCGGCTCGGCGTCGGGGTAGGAGGTCAGGTCGAGGGAGTCCTCGACGTCGAGCCAGAGGCCGGAGCGGAACGGGACGACGCCGTGCACGGGCCGGCCGGTCAGCGCCTCGATCTGGCGCAGTCCGGGTTCGAGCAGCCGGGCGTCGCCGCGGAACCTGTTGATCACCCAGCCGGCGACGAGGGCCTGGTCGGCCCGGTCGAGCAGCGCCAGGGTGCCGAACAGGGCGGCGAACACCCCGCCCTTGTCGATGTCACCGACCACGATCACCGGCAGGTTCGCCGCGCGGGCCAGTCCCATGTTAGCGATGTCGGTGGACCGCAGGTTGATCTCCGCCGGCGACCCGGCGCCCTCGCAGATCACCGCGTCGAACCGGCCCCGCAGGTCGTCGAGGCACTCCAGGACGATCTTCGCGAGCCGTTCCTTGTGGGGGCGGTAGCCCAGCGCGTCGACCTCCGCGACGGGGCGGCCCAGCACGATGAGCTGGCTGTGGCGGTCGCCGCCCGGCTTGAGCAGCACCGGGTTCATCGCCGCCTCCGGCTCCACCCCGGCCGCCGCGGCCTGCATCGCCTGCGCCCGGCCGATCTCCGCGCCGTCCGCGGTGACGGTGGAGTTCAGCGCCATGTTCTGCGCCTTGAACGGCGCGACGCGCACGCCCTCGCGGGCCAGCCACCGGCAGATGCCCGCGGTCAGCACGCTCTTGCCGGCATCCGACGCCGTCCCGGCGACCAGCAGTCCCCCGCTCACCGGCGCGACCCCCCCTGCCTGAGGGCCGGGCACGTCCCGCCCACCCCACGTGGGCAGCACGCCCGACGCAGGCCCCGCAGGCCAGCGGCCAGCAGCGCGCCCGCCGTGCCGCCGGCCAGTGCCGTCACCGCGAGGCACAGCGCGCTGACGGCCCCGGACAGCCGCGCGGCGGCGAGGACGTCGGCGCCCCGCGGCGGGCGGCCGAACCCCAGCTCGGGCCGGTGTTCGACGCGGTACGGATAGCGCAGCTCCCCGCCGAGGCGCAGGCCCAGCGCCCCGGCGAACGCGGCCTCGGCCATCCCCGCGTTGGGGCTGGGATGGGATCGGCCGTCGCGGCGCATCACCCAGAACGCGTCGGCGACGCTGCCCCCGACGACCGGCGCGCACGCGCAGGTCGCGAGCGCGCACAGCCGGGCCGGCAGCAGGTTCACCAGGTCGTCGAGGCGGGCCGCCGCCCAGCCGAACCGTTCGTAGCGGTCGCTGTGATGGCCGATCATCGCGTCGAGGGTGTTCACCGCCCGGTAGCCGGCCAGCCCCGGCAGGCCGGCGAACGCACCCCACCACAGCGGTGCGACCACTGCGTCGCAGGTGTTCTCGGCGATCGACTCGATCGCGCCGCGGGCGACCCCGGCCTCGTCGAGCCGCGACGGGTCCCGCCCGCACAGCGTCGGCAGCCGCGCCCGGGCGGCGGCCAGGTCGCCGGCGCGCAGCTCCGCGCCGAGGCGCCTGCCCTGCCGGCGCAGCGACGCCCCACCGAGCACCACCCAGGTCAGCGCCGCGGTCATCACGACCGGCGCCCACGGCGCGACAGAATCGGCCAGCGCGATCGGCGCTACCGGCGAAACTGGGGCGGCCGGCGCGACTGGGGCGGCCGGCGCGATCGGGGCGCTGCCACGGGTCCGCGCGCCGGCGCGCTCGGCGGCGGCGGCGGGCACGACGACCGCGGCCAGCAGCAGCGTGGTGTACAGGGCCCCGGCGGCGCGGTCGTCCCGGTAGAGCAGCCGTTCCAGCCGGCCGGCGGCCCGGCCGAAGCCGGCGACCGGGTGCCGCCGCGCCGGATCGGCGAGCAGCGCGTCGAGGGCCGCCCCGAGCATCAGCCCGCCGGCCCGCGCCGCCACGCGCCGACGCCCACCACCGCCGAGACGCCCACCACCACCCGCAGGTCCGGCAACGCCCGCACGCCCCCGACCACCGGACGAGGCCGCCGAGCGCCGATTCGCCACCCGGCCCCCCGGCGCGGGCTCAGACACTGCTGGCGTAGGCGACGACGCCGCGGCGCAGCGCGTCCATCGCGGAGCGGGCGGTGCGGCGCACCCGGGAGTCGTCGGGGGCGACCTTGGCGATCTGGTCAAGCAGGT